>DATKEP010000196.1:0-7043 GCA_035512055.1 Rhizomicrobium sp. | reverse complement strand
TGATGCCAAGGGCCGTGCCATCGCCGACAGCGAGATTCTCACCGGCCTGAGCGTAAGGCGGCGGGACACAGGCGCTCGCGGCTTCATCCTGCTGCGCAGCTTCGGGCGCGAGGCGCTGGCACTCAGACCGGAATTCCGCATCGTCGCCGGGCGCATGTACCGGCCTGGCAAGCATGAGATGGTCGTGGGCGCGGAAGCGCCGGGCCAGTTCCTGGGCGTGGGCCTGGACGACAAGATCACCATGCCCGACGGGCTCTGGCCGATAGTGGGCGTGTTCAAGACCAATGACGACGTGGTGCAGGCCGAGCTGGTCGCCAATAGCGACACTGTGATGCCCGTGTTGCGCAAGCGCGCCTACAATTCGGTGGCCGTGCGGCTGGCGGGGCCTGACGGGCTGGCAGCGCTGAAGCGGGCACTCACCACCAATCCAGCCCTGTCCGTAACCGTCGAGCGGCAATCGGATTACTATAACCGCCGCTCGGCGCAATTCTCCGATGTGAACGATGCGCTGGTCTATGGCGTCAGCGCGCTTCTGGGCCTGGGGGCGCTCCTGGCGGCGGTCAACATTCTTTATTCAGGGGTGACGGCGCGGCGGCGCGAGATCGCAACGATGCGGGCGCTGGGCTTCGGCTCCGTTCCCGTGGCGCTGGCAGTGGCGGTCGAAGGCATCCTGCTGGCGCTGGCGGGCGCGGCGATTGGGGCCGGCGTCGCCTATGGTCTGTTCAACGGCGCGCAGGACATCTGGTACAATAATGTCTTTCACCTCATCGTGTCGCCCGCGATGATCGCACTGGGCCTCGGCTGGGCGCTTTTGATCGGACTTCTGGGTGGCGTCTTGCCGGCCATCCATGCCGCGCGACTTGCCGTTGCCGACGGCCTGCGCGCAACCTGATTGTCCCCGCAACCAGACGGCTACGAGCGTCCATGCTACACGAAATGGGCCTTGATCGTGGTCTTGTCGATATCCGACAGCTTGGCGCATCCGGCGGCTGCGGCCACCTGGACGAGCTCCTGCTGCAGAATCTCGATCACGCGCTGTGCACCGGCGGTGCCGAATGCCGCAAGCCCCCACCGCGCAGCCCGTCCGATCTGGACGCCGCTGGCCCCCAGCGCCAGCGCCTTGAAGATGTCGGCGCCCCGGCGGATGCCGCTATCGAACAGGACGGGAATCCGGTCATTCACGGCAGCCACGATCTCCGGCAGGACCTCCAGCGTCGACGGACCATAGTCCATCGAGCGCCCACCGTGATTTGACACGGTGATCGCATCCGCGCCATGCTCGATCGCCAGCTTGGCGTCTTCGGGATCCAGAATGCCTTTGATCAGCATCTTGCCTTTGACCATCTTCCTCAGGGCGTCGATGTATTGCCACGAGTACCACAAGCGCCTTCCGGTGACCCGGTACCGTGCCGCACCGGTGGGCGCTGCAGCTCCACCTCCGTCACCCGCGCCAAAGCCGCCGCCCGCGCCACCAACGCGCCCCCCGAAATGACGGTCCAGCTCGTCACGTTCGTAGTAGGACGCTTGCTGATCGACGGTTACCATGATGTTGGTCAGGCCGAGATTCTGGTAGTTGTCGATCGCCCGCTGGGTGACGGTCAGATCCTCTATGGGATAAAACTGCTCCCACAAGGTGCCGCCGGGCGCGGCAACCGCGACCTTGGCCACCGGTATGCTGCTGCCGGAGGCAATTATCATCAGCGTGTTCGAGGCCGCGGTCGCCCCCTTGAACATCCCGATCTCTCCATCCGGATGCAACGCCCCTTGACCGGTCGACGGTCCGACGATGATCGGGAATTTCATGTTCACGCCGAGCAACCCGGACGAAAGGTCGACTTGCGATACGGGGATGGGGCTGCGTGCCGGCAGGATGGCGACCCAATCGAACGCCTGGCGATTGCGCCGAAGGGTGAATTCCGAGCCATCGCCGTGCGCCGTATAATCATACGTCCGCACCGGCACATTGCCGAAGAACACGGGCTCGAAATCGAAGGCCGTCTGCATCTCGGCCAGGCTCACGGCGCGGCGAACCGCGCTGAGGGGTCTCGGGTCCGTCTGCGCCCAAGCAGCGGCAATGGGCGAGGCCGACATTAGCCCCGCGACGCGGACCAACGCGGTTCGCCGGGAAGAATTTGTGAGCCAGGATCGCTCGATATCAGCCATGGGTGTTCCTCACCTTCATCGTCAAACCTTGGGTGGCGCGGGCCGGTGCGCGGGATCAAAGCCGTAAAGCCGCTCCGGATTCTCCACCAGGATGCGGTGGCGCAGCTTCTCGTCCGGCGCCCAGATCTTCACAAGCTCCAGCATCAGCACCGGGTCCGGCCTGCTGTTCGGCTTGGAACTGGGGAATGGCCAGTTGGAGCCCCAGACGCAGCGCTCCGGCGCGGCGCCTGCAAGGGCGTCGGCGATGGCGATGCGATCGGCATAACCCGGCGGCCCGCTCTTGGAGCCGGAATCCGGGCCGGAGAGTTTCACCCAGGTTTTTCCGGCGTCGATGAAGCGGCGCAGCGCGGCATAGGCGGGTGACTTCACGCCGTCCTGCCCCGGAATCCCCGCCATGTGGTCCACCACCACCGTCACCGGCAGCTTGAGGATCAGATCCTGATGCTCGGCATAGAGCGGTGCGGTGAGATTGAGCTGCATGTGCCATCCCAGCGGCGCGATCCGTTTGGCCAGGGGCATCAACGCGTCGGGGCCCAAAAGGTTGCCGGCGCCGCTCTGCACCCGCACGCCCCGAAAGCCGGCTGCGTGGAGCTTCTTCAGGGTATTGGCATCGACATCGGCCGGTACCACTGCCACGCCGACGGCGCGCGCGCCCTGCTGCCTGAGAAAGTCGGCGGTGCATTCATTGTTGAAGGCATAGGTCGAAGGCGTCACCGCGACGCTGCGGCCGGTACCGATGCGCGCCTGGTAGCGGCGATAATCGGCCGCGGTGGCGGGCGGGGGCTTAAGCACCGCCGTCGGGGCGTAAGCCCAGCGGCTGTCATAGATGTGATGGTGGCAGTCGCAGGCGCCATCGGGCACCGCGAAACTCACATGGTCCAGCGCGGCCTGCGCCGGCGCAGCGAAAGGTGCGATGGCCAAGCCGCCCAGAACAGCGCGGCGATGCCAATCCGTCCTTCTACGCGAAGCCATGTCATCCTCTCTCCATACTAACGACGCCAAAGGACCAATCAGGGCGCCGGTTGTGGTATCCGCTTGGTCCCGTTCAGTTCCTGTTCCATCAACTTCACCTCACGCGTGAGGACGGGCATGGGGGTTGGATAATCGGAGTGCGACACCTTGAGCTTGGGAATCACATCCGCCGCCAATGCATCACCATTCAGTCCCATCTTAAGCCCAGCCGCCGTCAGAGACTGAAGGTCCGCGAGATAGCCGCGGAATATGGCGACATCCTTCACCTTCGCGACATCGCCATGCCCCGGCACGAAAACCATGGACACCGAGTCCGGCAGCTGTTCGAAGCCCCTGACCGTGGCGATCCACTTGTTCGTCGTGCCATCGACGATATTGGGCGGCATGCGCCAGAGCAGGTCGCCGCAGAACAGCACCTTGGCGTCGGGCACACCGATGACAAGATCGCCGCCCGTATGACCGTCGGCCGGCCGGATATCGACGCGGCGGGCGCCCAGCCAGATCGTGATCGGGCTTTCGGTGACCAGATCCGGCAGAGGCAATTGCGCAATCCGCTGCGCCATCATCGCCTTGAATGCCGGGTCGGGCACCTGGCCAAACATGTTCAGGTTCTCCGCACGCATCCAGGCGCGGACATTGCGATGCGTGACAATGATCGCGCCGGCATCCTTGAACACCTGGTCACCCGAGACGTGATCGGCGTGGTAGTGCGTGTTCACCACATAGCGGATCGGCTTTGGTGTGATCTTGCGAATTTCGCTTAACAGGGCCCTGGCCGTGTCGGGCTCGAAGAAACTGTCGACCACGAGCACAGCATCGTCTCCGATGATGAAACCGGCATTCGACTCCCCGCTGATCGCGGCATAGACCCCGGGGCCGATTTCCTTCAACGCGAAAGGCGGCTTGGGCGCATCGGCCGGCGTCTGGGCGGCGACCGGGAGCGCCAACAGATATATGGCGGCCAACGCCGCGCCCAATCTCTTGCCCAGTTTCATGGTCGCCCCCATTTTCGGGCAAGCCTAGCATAGACGGGCGCGCGGGTCAGTTCTCGCCAACTGCCTCCCAAACCGCCTCGACAAAGGTTTTTTATCGGCGAAGCGGCATGGCAACAGCGTAGATCAGGCCGCACGCATGCCATAGTCTCCATATCGCTCTCGCATGGAATATTCGTCGGGCCAGGGGCAAAGGCATGATCGATTTTCCCATCATTGATTCGCACATTCACCTCCTGGACCGGAAGCGCTTCGGTTATGCATGGGCGAACGGTGTGCCCTCGCTCAAACGCGACTGGACGCCCGACGATCTCGCCGCCAGCGCCAAGCCCTATGAAATCGAGGGATTCGTATTTGCCGAGGTCGACGTCGATATGCCGCAATATCTCGACGAGGCAGAATGGGTGGACGCTCTCGCCAAAAGCGACAGGCGCGTGCAGGGAGCAGTCGTTTGCCTGCCGCTGGAGCGAGGCGCGGTGATCGAATCGGAAATGGCAAGGATCGCCAAGCTGACGACAACACGCGGCGTGCGCCGCCTGATCCAAAATCAGGTAGATCCCGAATTCGTGCTGAAGCCGGGATTTCTGGAGGCGGTCAGGCTGCTGCCGAAATACGATCTCAGCTTCGACATCTGCATTTTTCATCATCAATTGCCCAATACGCTCGAGATGGTACGCCGCTCTCCCGATGTCGCATTCATTCTCGATCACATCGCCAAGCCGGACATCAAGGCAGGTCTGACCGATCCATGGCGCGCGCAAATCAGGCAAATGGCGGCGCTGCCCAATGTGGTGTGCAAGCTTTCCGGCCTCACGACCGAAGCAGATCACCGGGCCTGGACGCGCGAGCAACTGCGACCCTATATCGACCACGTAATCGAATGCTTCGGCCCGGACCGGGTCATGTATGGCGGCGATTGGCCGGTTTCCGAGCTTGCCGGCGCCTATGTGCGATGGTTGGAATGTCTGGACTGGGCGACCGCGTACTTTTCTCCGGTGGAAAGGCGCAAACTCTTCCGCGACAATGCGATAAAAGCCTATCGATTGCGTGCCCAATGAATTCGGCCGATCTTCAACGGCAGGGCTACAGCATCGCCGCGTTGCGGGAGATGGCACGGCGCATCCTTCCGCGCATGGTATTCGACATGGTCGACGGGGCTGCCGGCGACGAAATCACAATGCGAAACAACGAGCGCGCGCTGGCTGAGATCGAGCTCGCGCCCAGTCTGCTTGCTGGTGCGCCGAACCGCGATCAGACTTGCGAATTGTTTGGTACCAAGCTGACCGCCCCGGTCATCATCGGTCCGACGGGCCTGGCGGGCCTGCTATGGCCGCATGCCGAACTCGCGGCGGCGCGCGCGGCGGCCAGGTTCGGGACGATCTATACGACCAGCCACGCCTCGACCTCCACCATCGAGGAGATCGGCACGGCGGCGCAAGGGCCCAAGTGGATGCAGGTCTTTCTCTATAAGGACCGCGGCATCACCGCCGATTTTGCCGCGCGCGCGGCGGCGGCCGGCTATCAGGGCCTCGTGCTGACCGTCGACAACCAGGTGCTCGCGGGGCGCGACCGCGATGCTCGCAACGGCATGAGCTTTCCGCTGCGCTGGAGCGCGCGCAACATGCTCGATTTCGCAAGCCGTCCGGGTTGGCTGATGCGGATGGCGCGGACGCCAAACCCGACTTTCGTCAACTATGGCGCGCGCGCCTCGATAGGCGCATTCGGTCCGCTGATGATCGAGCAACTGGATCCCGACATTGGTTGGAGCGATGTCGATTGGTTACGCAAACAATGGCGCGGCCCGCTTCTGATCAAGGGCCTGCTGCGCGCCGACGAGGCGCTCGAGGCGCGCGCGCGCGGCGCCGATGCGGTCATCGTCTCCAACCATGGCGGGCGCCAACTGGACGGTGCGGTTGCGACCATCCGCGCACTGCCGGCAATTGTCGAGGCAGTTGGCGACGCGATGCCGGTCCTGGTTGACGGCGGTTTCCGGCGCGGCATCGACGTGGTGAAGGCGTTGGCGTTCGGAGCGCGCGCGGTGCTGATCGGCCGGCCGCACTTGTGGGGCGTCGCCTGCGCGGGCGAAGAGGGCGTCCTCTGGACGCTCGAATTGTTCCGGCGCGAGATCGACCGCGCGCTCGCGCTAGGCGGCTGGGACGGCATCGCCAGGCTTGACCGCGGCATCTTCTTCCAAGGCGCCGGAGATACCAATCCGAAGATCTAGGCTTCACGCCTTGGCAACTCACCGGGCACCCAGCGGCGCGCCACAAGCGTTACCAGCCAGAGCAGAGCCGCGAGAGCGACCACGGCGAACGCCCAGCGCAGCCCGCTCACCGCATCGGCAAGGGTAAAGGCAGGCCAGGGAAATTGCCGCAGCACTCCCAGGCGATCGATCATCCAGTGCCAGGCCTGATGGCCGATGATCGCGGACAGGATAATCACGCCCATGCGCTCGGCCACCACGCGGCCCAAAACAAGGTTGAGAAGCGGCACGCAAAGCGCAAGCACCAGCAGTTGACCCAATTCGATGCCGATATTGAAGGACAGCAGGGAGAGCAGGAGGTGCGATCCGGCAAACTGGAGCGTGTTCTGGAGTCCGAAGGAAAAGGCGAAGCCATGTACCAGACCAAAGCAGAAAGTGATGATCCAGCGACGCTTCGGGCTGGTCACCACGATGTTTTCCAATGCCATGTAAAAGATCGACGCCGCGATCAAGGTCTCGATCAGCGGCGGAAACCACACGGCATCCGGACCGTAGTGATAGGCAGCGCTGATCAGCGTAATGGAATGCGCCGCGGTGAAGGCCGTGACAATGGCAATCAACGGACGAATGCGGCGGAAAGGAATGATCAGGCAAAACAGGAAGAGTAGATGATCGATGCCTTCCAAAATATGATGAAAGCCCATCACCACAAA
>DATKEP010000195.1:0-31266 GCA_035512055.1 Rhizomicrobium sp. | reverse complement strand
ATGCTGAAGGGCCGCGATCCGCTCGACATTCAGGGGATTCTGGCGGATTTCTGGGGCTATCACAAAATCGATCTGGGCGGCGGGCCGTCGGCGATGTTCATGCATGGCCAGGGCGGTCCTTATCTCACCGCCGTCAGCGGCGTGGAGATGGCGCTGTGGGACCTCGCCGGCAAGGCTTTCGGTCTTCCCATCCACCATCTGATGGGCGGCAAGATGCGCGACCGCGTGCCCGTCTACCTGCATGCCGCCAATCCCGATATCGCGCGCCGGATTTTCGACGAAACCAAGACCAAAGTGATCAAGGTCGGGTTGGATTATTCCGACGACAGCTGGTCGATCAAAAAGGGTTATGAGCCGACACGTCCTTACGACCTGCACATGACCAACGACCAGGTGGACGACGTGGTCAATTTCTTCGCCGGCTTCCGCAAGGCGCTGGGCAAGGACGCGGAGATCGCGCTTGAGTGCCATGCCCATTACGACACTGAAACCGGCATCCAGATCTGCAATCAGATCGAGCCCTGGCGCCCGCTCTGGGTCGAAGAGCCGGTGCCCAGCGACAATGTCGAGTCCATGCTGCGCATCCGCAACAATACGCGGGTGCCGATCGCGGCCGGGGAGAATATCTATACCCGCTATGGCTACCGGCCATATCTGGAGAAGGAGGCGCTCTCCATCATCCAGCCGGATTTCACCAAGACTGGCGGGCTGTTTGAAGGCATGAAGATCGCCAATATGGCGGAGACGTATAATATTCCCGTGGCGCCGCACGGCGTGTGCTCGCCACTCGGCACGCTGGCCATCACCCATGTCTGCGGCGTGATCCCCAATCTGCTGGTGCAGGAATTCACCCAGTATCAGGAAAAATCCTTCACGGAATTGTGCGATCCCGTGAAGCTGGATGCCGAAGGCTTCCTGCCCGTTCCCGATGCGCCGGGCATCGGCATCGGGTTGAACGAAGATGCGGTGAAAGAGCGGCTGGACCCCGAATTCAAGATGCTGTGACGCCCTTTTGCTGGGCCAGGTCGAAAATCTGTTTCATCGGCACCCATTTCTGTCCCGGCGCGGCATGGGGCAGGGCCTTCTGGAACGTCCACATCAGCCCTTCCCATTCGTCAAATTTGGCGGGGATATCGCGCGCTCTGGGATAGTCGTCGGCGACGGTGGCGATCATCACCATGCGGTCGCCGGTGCGCCAGATTTCCATGCCCTCGATCCCTTGGGCACCGATATCGTCCACGATCTCGGGCCACACCCTGCCGGGGCGGTGGAACTCCTCATATTCCGCGATTTTCGCAGGCTCATCGACCAGGTCCAGGGCAAAGCAGAGGCGGCGGCTCATTTTGATATTCTCTCCTGAAGGCTTGGACTATAAGAGCCTCCTTCGCTGTCAGGAGCAATCATGGCGTCCTTCCTCAGGCTGCATCCCACCGACAATGTTGTGGTCGCGGTGAATGGCCTTTCCCCCGGCGACATTGTCGACGATGTGAAAATCACCCGGCGCATTCCGCCCGGTCACAAGGCGGCCGTGCGTGCCATCAAGAAGGACGAGCCGGCGCTGAAATTCGGGCAGATCATCGGCTTCGCCACGCAGGACATTGCGCCCGGTGACTGGGTGCACGAGCACAATATCGGTTTCCATGCCGTGGACCGCGACTATCAGTTTGAAATGGATGCGCGCGATCCCGCGCCGCTGACCGGCGCGACTTTCCAGGGCTTCCGCCGCGCCAATGGCAAGTTTGGCACCCGCAACTATCTGGGAATCCTGACTTCGGTGAATTGTTCGGCAACAGTGGCGCGGCTGATCGCGCGCGAGGTGGAGAAGCGCGGGCTTCTGGATGATTATCCGGAAGTGGATGGCGTGATTCCGCTCGTGCATGGGCATGGCTGCGGCATGGACAGCAAGGGCGAAGGATACGAGGTCCTGAAGCGCACCCAATGGGGCTATGCCGCCAATCCCAATATGGGTGCCGTGCTGATGGTGGGCCTGGGGTGCGAGACTTTCCAGATCGCGCGCTGGAAGCAGGCCTACAACATTGCTGAAAGCGACACGTTCCGTTCGCTCACCATCCAGGATTCCGGCGGCACGCAAAAGGCGATCGAGGCCGGCATCGCCGCGGTGCGGGATCTTCTGCCTGCCGCCAATGCGGTGAAACGCGAAACAGCGTCCGCATCGGAATTGATGCTGGCATTGCAATGCGGCGGCAGCGACGGCTATTCCGGCATTACCGCCAATCCGTCACTGGGCGCGGCGGTGGACCTGCTGGTTGCCCATGGCGGCACCGCCATCCTGTCGGAAACGCCGGAGATTTATGGCGCCGAGCATCTGCTCACCCGCCGCGCCGCGCCGGAAGTCGGCAAGAAGCTGATCGAGCGCATTCGGTGGTGGGAGGATTACACCAGCCGCAATTCCGGCAGCATGAACAACAATCCCTCACCCGGGAACAAGGCGGGCGGGCTCACCACCATCCTGGAGAAATCGCTGGGTGCAACCGCCAAGGGCGGCACCACGCGTCTGAAAGCGGTGGTGGAATATGCCGAGCCGGTCAACGCCAAAGGTTTCGTCTTTATGGATACGCCGGGCTACGATCCGGTGTCGGCGACAGGGCAGGTGGCGGGCGGCGCCAACATCCTCTGCTTCACTACCGGTCGCGGCTCGGCCTATGGCTGCAAGCCCACGCCCTCCATCAAGCTTGCCACCAACACGCCCATCTATGAACGCATGATCGACGACATGGATATCAATTGCGGCGATGTTTTGGACGGCGTTTCCATCGCGGACAAGGGCAAGGAGATTTTCGCGCGCATTCTGATGATCGCCTCGGGCGAGCGCTCCAAGTCCGAAAAGCTGGGCTATGGCGATGCCGAGTTCGTGCCCTGGCAGATCGGCGCGACCATGTAGCGTCATCCCCTTTTTTCCGCTTAACTGCTGGAAAACGCAGGCTCACCGCCCCCTCGCGCGCAAAGCGCGCCAGAGGGGGAGGTGCCCCTAGCATCGCTTGCGATGCGCAGGGCATAGGGGGTCACAAAAAAGGGGTGGGGATGTCAAAGCTGCCGATTGTCGAAAAACGCTATGTGGTGGCCTTTGCGCTGACCTCGACACTGTTTTTCTCCTGGGGTCTGGCGTCACAATTCAACGACCTGTTGCTGCATCATTTCCAGGGTGCGCTGGACCTGACGCGCACGCGTGCCAGCTTCACGCAGTTCGCTTTCTATATCGGCTATTTCTGCGCGCCCCTGCCGGCGGCCGTGATCATCCGCCGCGTCGGCTACAAGAAGACCATGGTGATTGGCCTTGCCATGTACGCCATCGGTGCCTTCCTGTTCGTGCCGGCGGCGCATATGCGCGTCTATGGTATTTTCCTGACCGCGCTTTACATCATCGCCTTTGGCGCCGCATTCTTGGAAACCAGCGCGAACCCGTATATTGCCATTCTGGGCGATCCACGCACGGCGTCGCCACGGCTGAATTTCGCGCAGGCTTTCAATGGCGTGGCCACGGTGCTGGGGCCGCTGGTGGGTGGCTATGTCATTTTCACCGGCGTCGAGTACACGCCGGCCCAGCTTGCCGCGATGCCGCCACAGGCCGTGGATACATGGCGTGCCAGCGAAGCTGCGACCGTGGGTCCGCCCTATCTTGTGCTGGGCGTCCTGATGGTAATCATCGCCTCCGCCATCGCGCTCACCCGCTATCCGGCGCTGCATTCCTCGGTGACGCCGGAAGGCGCGGGTTCGCCCTTTCGTGTGTTGCGGCACCCTCGCGTGCGCTATGCCGTGGTGGCGCAGTTCTTCTATGTCGGCGCGCAGGTCGGAACTTGGAGCCTGCTGGTGGACTTTGCCCGCGAGGCGGCCAATGTGCCCGAACGCACGGGTGCCACCGTCTATCTCTTCGCCACCATGGTCGCCTTCTGCGTCGGGCGATTTTTCGGGGCCTGGCTGCAGCGCCATGTCGATCCGGCGCGGCAACTGGTGATCTATTGCGGCTGCAACATCGTCTTGTGCTGCCTGGCCGCGACATTGGGCAGCTATCCCAGCATCTATGCCATGGTGGCGACGTCCTTCTTCATGTCGATAATGTTCCCCACCATCTTCGCGCTGGGGCTTGAGAAGCTTGGCCATGAGACCGAGTTCGCCTCATCCTTCATTGTGATGGCGATTTCCGGCGCTGCGGTCGTTCCGCCGTTGATGGCCTGGTTCTCCGACATGACCGGGGCGCTGCATTGGAGCCTGTTCTTTCCGGCCTTCTGCTATCTGGTGGTGCTGAGTTTCGGGCTGTGGGCGCCGAAGATGGGGCATGCCGAAACATGAGTTTTCCGCTGCGCAAGCTTGGCCGAACCGGACTTGAAGTCACAGAATTGGGCTTTGGCACCGCGCCGGCCGGCAATGTATTCCGGCCTTTGGCGGACGACGTGGCGCGCGCCACGCTTGTCGCGGCACAAGCTGCCGGATTCGGTTACTACGACACCGCGCCTTTCTATGGTTTTGGCCTGTCGGAACGGCGCGTCGGCGATGCTCTTCGCGGCCGCAGATCCGTGGTGCTTTCGACCAAGGTCGGGCGGCTGCTGAAACCCGTGCCAGGGCCGGTGGACCAAACCATCCTGCGCCATGGCTATGCCACGCCGATGCCGTTCGAGCCGGTCTTTGACTATTCCTATGACGCGGTGATGCGTTCTTACGAGGACAGCTTGCAGCGGCTGGGACTGTCGAAGATCGACATTCTGTTTATCCACGACATCGGGCGGCTGACCCATGGCGACCAGAATGCAGCGCGCATGGCAGAATTGACCAAAGGGGGCGGGTTGAAGGCGCTGGAGGAATTGCGCGCGTCTCGTGTGATTTCCGGCTTCGGCATGGGCGTGAATGAAGTGCCCGCCTGTCTGGAGGTGATGAGCCATGCCCGGCTGGATGTGATCCTGCTGGCGGGTCGCTACACGCTGCTGGAACAAAAGCCTCTGGATGACCTGTTCCCGGCCTGCGAGGCGGCGGGCACCGTCATTGTCGTGGGCGGGCCCTACAATTCTGGCATCCTGGCTGTGGGCACCAAAAGCGATGCGACACTCTATTATAACTATGAGCCCGCACCCGCGGATGTCATCGCAAAAGTGCGCAGGATCGAGGCGGTGTGCGACCGCCATAACGTGCCGCTTCCGGCGGCGGCGTTGCAATTCCCCCTAGCGCACCAGCTGGTCGCCAGCGTGATCCCCGGCCTGGATTCGCCGGAGCGCGTTCAGCAGGCGATCGTGCTCTATCGGCACAAAATTCCCGCCGCCCTGTGGCGGGAATTGGTTCATGAAAAGCTGGTCCGCGCGGACGCGCCGCTGCCGCGTTAAAGGAGGTCTACTGCCACCACATCGTGAAGCCGGATCTTCGGCACCTCCACCACCAATCGCGAGCCATCGCGTGAAGTCTTGGGCACCGCCCCGCTTTCCAGCAGCTTCACCCCACCCACCTTCGCGCCCTCCGGAATCTCCAGCGACACGGTATAGGGACCGGCCGGCAGCAGCTCGCGATAGGGCCCCTTCATCATCATGGGATTGTTCATGTTGACGATGTGCGCGGCCAGCGAGTTCTTCTGCCGCCAATAGGAAATGTCCACCACGCCCGGTCCCGTCACCGTCATGGGATGGGATTCTTCCGCCGCCCAGTCCACCGCATTCTTCAGTAGCACCAGATGATCGGGCGCCAGCACCTCCCAGAAGGTGCGATCCAGGTCCATGGGGAAATAGACGACGCGGCCCTTGCCCACCTGGCGGCAGAAGGCCATCGGGATGTTGGTCTGCGCTGTCATGGTATAAACCCGCTCCATCGGCAGATCGGGATAGCTGGGCACCAGCGTCAGCGGCGGCTTCGTATCGTCATGCGGCTTGACCGTGATCTGTTGGGTGGCGGCGATGATGCGCGGCGCGTCTTCCAGCCCGCGCGTCAAGGGATGCGGGTGGCGCGGGGTCAGATAGCTGTTCTTCACGCCGTCGGCCGTCTTCAAATAATCGCAGCCGAACAGGTCGGCCAGGCCGAAATTGGCGCGCATTTTCCCCAATTCGTCATAGAGCGAGGTCTCGCCGGTCGCCACAATGCGCCCACCCGCCATCACAAAATCGCGAACCTGCTGGCACTGCTTGTCCGACAGCGCGGCGATGTCGGGCATCACCAGAACGCGATAGCGGCCGATATGCTGCGGCTCGAGCTGGCGGTCGTCGGCCATTTCGAAGGAAATGCGCGCTTCCACCAGCGCCTGGTAATAGCCGTTCTGGGCATCGGTGACGCGCTCGGCCGCGCGCACGCCATCGCCCGCAGTGAAGGCGGTTCCCCCGGCGGTGAAGATGCCCGACTGGGTGGAGTTGATCATGGCCACCCGCGCAAGGTTGGCGGTATTGCGCATGTATTTGTCGTGGGCATAGTGCCACTGGAAGATCTTCATGACCGGGGCGACCCAGCGCGGATCGAAGATGCGGGCATTGAATTTGCAGTACCAGGGCCGGAAGCCTTGGGCGATGCCGGAATGGGCCCAGGCTTCAAGCTCCGGGCCGCGCTGGACGGAATCCTTCCAGCGGTTTTCATCCTCGATGCCGACATTGAACAGGCCGCACACGGGTAGGTTCTGCATATAGGCGCGCACCTGCTTGGCATATTTGCCCATCGCCCACACCGGCGTAGGCCCGCTGCGGCCCTGACGATCGACGGCCACGATGGGGATGGTCACATTGTTGGGATCGTTCATCCCGCCATTGGGGCTGAAGAAGCCGTCCTTCTTCGATGCCTTCACCGTATCGTCCCACAGCTTGAACTGTTTCCAGCGCATGTCGGCATTCCACTGGATATAGGCCTTGCGTTGGGGGTTCTGGGGATCGTTGGTTGTGGGCAATTCCATGCCCGTGGCGGCGCGGAATTTGCTGCGGCAGGTGTTGCAATAGCACATGCCGCTGCCGGCCCAGCGATTGCCGAAAAAACCTTCCGGCTGATAATTGTCGGTGATCTCCTTCAGGACCGCCGGCATGAAGTCGAACATGAAGCCGCCATTCTGGCAGGTGACATACATGTCGGCAGCGGCCCAATGGCGGCGCGGCTTGCCGTCCATCGTGCAGGCCGCCCATTCTGGATGGGCGGCGAAGGCTTCCTCGCTCATGGCATGCGGATCGACGCGGGCGATCACGCTCATCTTCAAGGCGCGGGCGCCCTTGACCATCTCGCCGAACATGTCGTGGTCGCCCAGATATTTAGCCCGCTTCTGCAGCGCGATCTTCGAGGGATAGAAGCAAATGCAGCCGCCGGCCGACAGGCAAACCGCCTCGACATGTGTCTTCTTGAAAAGATCAAACCAGAAGTTGGGATCATAGGCAGGTGGATCGTCTTCGGTGAAAGCGACTTGCGCCCAGCGCATGGCGTTGTTCGCCCAGGGCAGGCCAGCCATGTCGCCGGTCATGGCGAAGGCAGGCGCGGCCTCGAACGGCGTTAAGGCCAGAAGCCCGCCGGCACCCAGGACCATCGCCTCGCGCCGCGTGGTTTCCATATCGTCTGCCATGGAGGGCTCCTTGTTTTCGGCCTGTTTTATGATGCATTGCCAAGACAGGCAATTCACGCTTGACTGAATGTCAAAATAGGAAACGCCATGCGGCTGTACCTCGCCGTCCTGTTCCTGACACTGTCATCGGCGGCGCAGGCCGCCGACATCGCGGTCTATTCGCCGGGGATCGTCAATGGACCGCTGACGAAACTGGCGCAAGCCTGGACGGCGGAAACCGGCAACAAGGTGATCTTCGCCGGCTTCAATGTCGGCCGCATTCGGACAGCAGTCGACAATGATACGATTCCGGCCGATGTGGTGGTGGCGCCGACGTCGGACTTCACGGGTTTCGCGCCCAAGCTGGTCGCTGGAAGTCAGCGGCCGTTGGGCCGCGTATTGTTCGGCATGGTGGTCAAGGCCGGCGGCCCGCACCCCGACATTTCCTCCCATGAAAAATTCATTGCCGCCGTCAAGCAGGCGGGCGTGCTGGCTTATGCCGATCCCAAGGTAGGAAGCCTGACCGGCGGCATGGTGGAAGACATGCTGAAACGCCCGGAATTTGCGGGCGTCGAGCCGCGTGCCATCAAGGGCATGATCGGCGATGCCATCGTGCGCGGCGACGCGCAGTTCGGCGGTGGCGCCATCACGGAGGAACTGATGGCCAAGGGCGCGGAAATTGTGGGGCCTTTTCCCGACGATCTGGGCCTTCATGTGGACATGGCGGCGGCGGTGCTGAAGGTCTCGGCCAATCCAACCGATGCGCAAGCCTTTCTGCGCTATGTCACGCGACCGGAAGCGCAGGCCGTGTGGAAGGCCGGCGGAATCGCGGAGACACCGAAGTAGTCAGAAGGGTTTAAGTCCCTTCGCCAACCAGGCGGAACGCGCCTCCTGGGTCGTGAGGAATTTGATGAAGGCCATGGCGTCCTTCTGATCGGCTGTACGCCTCGACACTGCCAATATCGCGTCCATATGACCGCCCAACTCCACCGGTAAGGGCGCGACCAGATCGATCGGCGGCTTGTTGAGGATTTCCGGCACCAGCTGGATCGCCATGTCGCCTTCGCCGCGGGCCAGCGCGCCTGCGCCTTCGCCCTTCGAGACCGCAACCACATGCACGCCGGAAAATTCCGGCCGTTTGAGGATGCCGTCGATGATCACACCCTGCATGGTTCCGGCCTTTGGATCGTTCACTTCCACGGCTCCCGCCGATTTCAGCACCACCGCCAGTTTGTCCACGGTCGAAATGTCGGGATGGGGCGCACCTTTCTTCACCGCCAGTCCCAGTTCGTCACGTCCCAATGGCGTATAGCTGCCAGGCACGATGCCGCCATCAAGGTAGAGCGTGTTCATCAGATCGGCGGGCAGCGCGATCACGTCGGCCGCAGGCGTCGCTGTCTTGATCTGGTCCACGATCACATTCATGCCACCTTCGTTGACCACGACATTGATGCCGGTTTTCTTGGTGAAATCCGCGGCCAGGTCCTTGAGCGCGGCATTGAAGACAAACCCAGGCGCCAGCACATGGATCTCGGCGGCATCGGCCGGGGCCGTCAAGGCGGCAAGAAGGGCAGCGGAAATCAGCAATCGCATGGCGAAATCCTATTTGTAGAGAAGGATGGTATTCCAGAAACCGCATTGATGCGCGGCGGCGAACTGAGCGTTGGTCTGCACGTTTTTCCAGCCGTCATCCTGCAGGAAGTAGGCAGGTGTGGCATCGCCCGGTTTCCAGTGCGGCCAGGGCTTGTCGCCCGTCGCATTAGGATTGCCCGTTCGCGCGAAACTCGCCCAGGCGTCCACCAGACGATCGGACAATTTCGCTTGCGCCGGCGTGAGCGTGATGGGCACACCTTCCGGCCCGCCATGATAACCAGTGAAAACATATGGGATATCGCTGGTATGATAGGCCAGCGGCTGATAACCGGGCATCTTGGGGAAATAGGTCTGCGCGCTGCGGTCGTTGAACAGATACATATAGACCGATGAATGCGCTGCGATCGCTGGCACGGTATAGAGCCCGCGGCAGGCCTGCGCGTCACTGTGTGCAGCATCCCAGGTCATCTGTGCGCCGGCTTTCGTCACTGGATAATGCGCTAGCACGGCGTCCACCGTGCCCTTGGGATAGGCGGGCGGACCACCGCCCGGCCCGGCATTGCCGCCATAGGTTTTTTCCAGATAGGCGCGGTAATCGGCTTCGGTCAGGGCGGCATGGCCCGGCTTGAAATATTGGGCGATGCCATTGGTGAAGTTGCCTTCGTCGGCTGTCGTGCCGAACAGGATCGGCACCTGGTTGAATTGACCCGACCGGAAAGCATCGATCAGCTGGTGCGGAATGACAGTGCCATCCAGCATCGGTCCGCCGACAAGCGGGCTGGTGGCACTGGCGGTACCGGCCAGCGCCTCGATCTTGGCGGCGGGAAGCGCGCGCAGGCATTTGGCGATGTCACCACCAGTGCACCCGGCTGCGGCAGCGAATTTGCTGCCCCGATCCTCGGCGGTGGCCCTGGTGGCGAAAGGCGTATAGCCGCCGCTCTGAAAGATGGCGCGGCTGATCAACCCTTTCGATCCCGGTGAAACGACGATGGCCGTGGAAGCGCCCGCGCCCGCCGACTGGCCGCCGACGGTGACGTTGGCCGGATCACCGCCGAATGCCGCGATGTTCCGCTGCACCCAGCGAAGCGCCGTCTGCATGTCCATGATGCCGTAATTGCCAAAGGCGTGGCCTTCCGCGTCGATGGCCGGGTGCGCCATGAAGCCGAACAGGTTCAGGCGATAGTTGATCGTGATGACCACCAGATGGCCGCGTGTCACCAGCTTGGCGGCGTCGTAATCGTTGGAGGCGCCGTCGAAATAGCCACCACCGTGAATCCAGACCAGCACCGGCTGCTTGCCGTTTGTTCCGGCCGTGAACACGTTCAAGTAAAGACAGTCTTCGTTGCTGTTGGGCGGTCCGGCGAAGGGCCCAAGCGTCGTGACTTGCGCGCAGGTGGGACCGAACTTGGTGGCCTGGCGCGCGGCGCTCCATTTGGCCACCGGCTGGGGCGGCATCCAGCGCAGAGGTCCGACGGGCGGCTTGGCATAGGGAATACCCAGGAAGCGCGTTACGCCATCCTTGGTTACGCCCTCGACCGGTCCTTCGGCGGTAGAAACGGGCGTGGCATGCGCGCTCACAGCCAGCCCGCACAAGAGAGCCAGCGCCAATCCGGTCTTGCGCATTTGTGCCTCCGTCAGTTGGCTTTTTTACTCTGGATATAGCTGACCAGCTGCCAGATCTGGTCAGGCGCCAGCTTGTCCTTCCAGGCCGGCATGCCGCGCGGCGTGCCTTCCGCGATGGTGTGGAAAATCTCGCCGGGCTTGCCGCCATAGAGCCAGCTTGCATCCGTCAGGTCCGGCCCCATGCCCCCGGTCAGGTCGTAGGCATGACATCCGGCACAGTTCATTTTTCCGAACAGCACATGTCCCGCCTCCGTCGCGTCGGCGTTGCCGGCCAGCGGATTGGGCGTGTCCGGCGCAACTTGTGCCAGGGCGGGCGAAGCCGCCAACAAAAACCCAATGACCAACTTTCTCATCAATTATGAGCCGCTGCCGGAGGCACCGAGACCGGCGCTGCCGCGCCTGCCTGGGAAACAAGCTGGTTGCTGCCGGTGCCGATGCCGTTGCCATCCACCGAAAAGACATAGAGCGTGTTGCCACCCGGCATGAAGCCTTTCTCGCGCCGCAGTACACCCGCGCCGCCACCGACACCGGCATAGACCGCCACATATTGCCTCTTGTCGGGGCCCAGGAAGGTCATTGGCGCCGCCGTTATGCCGGAACCCAGCTTCTGCGACCACAAAACCTTGCCGCTGCGCGCGTCAACCGCGCGGAACCAGCCATCCATCGTGCCGTAGAACACAAGGTCCGAGCCGGTGACCACCGCGCCGCTCCACACATAAAGATTTTCCTTTACGCTCCACACGCGTTTGCCCTGGACGGGGTCCCAGGCGATGAACTCGCCCCAATTGCCGCCAGGACCTGGATGACGCGCCATCTCCATCCCGTCATAGGTTGCGCCGGGGATGTACTGGACGATGTGGTTGGTCAGGTCCATGCAGCTGTTGAACACGCCCGCGTAGAGCAGACCCGTGCGCGGCGAAAATGCCGAGGGATTCCAGTTTTTCACCCCGATATCCGGCGGGCAGATATTCTCCACCTTCTTTTCCACGATCGGATGGGCGGCGTCGTTGACCACCGGCATGCCGGTCTTGAGATCGATCTCCTTGGCCCAGTTCTGAAGGCCGAAAGGCTTGGCCACCAGCACTTCGCCCGTAGCGCGGTCGATGGTGTAGGCAAAGCCGTTGCGGTTGAAATGCACCATCACCTTGCGGTGTCCGCCTCTCCACGGAATGTCGATCAGCACATTCTCGTTGACGCCGTCATAGTCCCATTCGTCGTGCGGCGTGAACTGATAGGCCCACTTGGCCTGTCCGCTGTCGGCATCGCGCGCGAATACAGACGAACTCCAGAGATTGAGGCCTGGCCGCTGTGAAGGCACGCGGGGCCCCGGGTTGGAGGTACCGTAATAGATTTCATTGAGGTCGGGATCGTATGACACCCAGCCCCATGGCGCCGATGCGCCCTGTTTCCACATTTCCCCGGGCCAGCTCGATACGCCCAGGTCCTTGCCCTTCATCCAGGGATAGTAGGGCTTGAAGTCCGAACCGATCAGTGCGCCTTCGTCCGGGCCATTGGTGAAGGCTTTCCAGATCGTGTGTCCGTCTTTCACATCCAGCGCCTGGAACCAGCCATTGGTGCCCAACTCGCCGCCGCTGGAGCCGACAAAGACCTTGTTGCCGACCACAAAGGCGGCCTGGGTCATGGTCGGGCCCTTGCTCACATCATCCAGCAGCACCCGCCAGACTTCCTTGCCCGTGTCGGCATCGACCGCCACGGTATGATCATCGAGGAGGTTGTAGATCAGCTTGCCGTCGGCATAAGCCCAACCGCGCAAAACCTTGTCGCAACAGGCTTCGCCGATGGCGCGCGGATCGGGGTTGGGTTGATAGACCCATTTGATCGGCGCGCCGGCTTTGGACAGGTCCAGCGCATAGGCGATGTTGGGATAAGGCGTGACCACATACATGGTATCGCCCACCACCAGCGGCGCGCCTTCATGGCCATACATCTGGCCATCGCTGAAGCTCCAGGCAATCCGCAGGCGCCCCACATTCTTCTGGTTGATCTGGGTCAGCGGGCTGAACCGGGTGTTGGCATAGTCTCGTGCCTGCCGCGTCCACTGGCCGGCAGGGTCGCTGGGCGCCAGATTGGCGGTGGCGCCGGTGAAGGAGCTGGTCGGCGCTGCAAGCGCCGGTGTTGCGCAGGCAAACACGGCGCCCAGCAGAAGATTGCGAAATGACATCCAGTGCCCCACTTATTTCATTGCCGACTTTCGAAAGCCTAGGGCGCGCTTTCAGGCCGTGCAAGGACGCGAAAAATGGCCTAAGACACTTCCCCAGAACGGGGAGCGATGAGTTTGCTGCACTGCACTAGCGTGGCGACAATGCCGCGCATCTAGACGTCGAACGAAACGCAGATTGAATTCATCCAAAACCACCCGCCCAAGCGGAATCGACAGGGAGTGATCATGACAAACCGCCGCAATTTTCTTCTGGGTGCCGCAGCAATGAGTGTTGCCGGCCCGGCTCTTGCGCAGCGCACGGTGCCGTTGGGGCTGCAGCTTTACACGGTGCGCCAGGACCTGGCGAAGGATTATGACGGCACCATCAAGAAAGTCCGCGACATCGGCATTCGCCATGTCCAGGCCAACCTGACCAACAGCGGCAAGCCAGCCCAGGACCAGAAGAAGCTCTATGACAGCATGGGCATCAGCTGGAAAAGCATCCATGCCGGCGGCAACGATCTGCGCGACACGCCGCAGGCCACCATCGACCAGGCCAGGGCGGTGGGGATCACCAACATCACCTGTTCCTTCCCGCTTTATCCCGCAGACCGAACCGCCTTCATGACGGGGCCCACGGTGGACGACTGGAAGAAGAATGCCGACACCTTCAACAAGGTTGGTCAGCTGTGCAAGGCGGCAGGACTTTCCTTCGCTTATCACAACCACAATGTGGAATTCCGCAAGGTGGGCGACGTGGTTCCTTACGACCTGCTGCTCAGGGAAACCGATCCGGCGCTGGTGCAGATGGAGATGGACATCGGCTGGGTGGTGGCGGGTGGCGCCGATCCGGTCACGTATCTGACCAAGTATCCCAACCGCTATTTTTCACTTCACATCAAGGATCTGAAGAACCAGGGCATCCCCAACAACAATATGAAGATGATCAGCGCCATCATCGGCAAGGGCATCATCGACTGGAAGGCTGTACTGGCGGCCGCCCACAAGTCCAAGGTCGAACGCGCCTTCCTGGAAATCGAGGAGCCCTATGATCCGTCGCCGCTCGAAATGGTGAAGCAGAGCTTCGATTACCTCCACGGCAAAGTCTAGGTTCTGACGGCGTACAGCGCGTGATGGGTGAGGACGAACAGCGTGCGCCCATCAGCGCCGCCGAACAGAAGCTGCAGCGGCCGTTCCGGCACATCGATTTGGCCGATCTCCCTGCCGTCAGGCGCATAGACGAGAACCTGGCCGTTGGCCAGGTAGACATTTCCATTTTCGGCCACCGCCACGCTTTCACCGCCGCGATTGGCAAAGACTTTGAGATCGGTGACCGTTCCATTGCCGCCAACCAGTCCGCTATAGGTGCGGCCTTCGGATTCGTTGCTGACATACACGCGGCTGCCCGGCTTGGCGGTGACGAAGCCATAACAGTCCAGATTGTCGCTGAAGCGCCAGCCGGTGCCGTCCGGCGGCCCCTGCTGGAAGGCGCGCGCATCCGGCAGGAACAGGCTGCCGTCGGGCGAGACATACTCGTTCCTTTTGGGCGCGGCCATGTCGCGGGCAAACATTTCCGGCAGCGTAGTGTAGCGATAGGTTTTGAGATCGATCTGATCCTTGAACTCGCCATTGTTCCAATAATTGCCCGGCAGCACCGCCGTCGCGCCCGGATGCGACGCGGAGGGCGTGGGCGGTATCAGTGTCATTTCCTTCTCGGGAGAGCCCGGTTTGAAGCTATAGACGGTGCCCTCCGGGCCAAGTGACGACAGCACCAGTATGTCGCCCGCCTTGTCGATGGTGAGATTGACCGGATCGACAGGGCTGTCGCGCTCGATGGAAAGGCCTTGTTCCCGCGACCAGCCATAGATGCGCTGCTGGTGCTTGTCCACGAAGTAGAGTTTGCCATGCGCATCCACGGCGCCGCCGGAAATGGAATAGAAACCGTCTTCCAGTTTCTCGATCTTGTTGCCCATGCCGGCCGTGGGCGGGGCCTGTGGTGCTGGCGGATAATCCAGCAGCGCAAATTCGCGTTCGCGCGTATCGATGTGATGGGTGATATCGCGGATGGAATTCTCCGCGGGGAATTTGCTGGCACGCAAATACGTGCCGCAGCCATTGGCGTCGCAGATGCCCAATCCGCTTTCGGCATTCACATGCACGTTGCGGAAATGGATGTCGCCGGAGTTGAAGATGCGCGCAGCCGTGTCGATCGGGCGCAAGGTGCGGGTCACGCGATAGGCATGCCAGTTGGCGATGGTGATGTGGCGGCAATCCCGGATCTGCAGCGAAATCGCTTCCTGGCTCTCACCGGCTTCCTCTTCGGTCTGCGGCGCATAGAAGTCCCAGTTCTCTGCCCGGTCCAGCGCGATCTCGACGCGGGAATGATGCTCATTGGAAAGCTCATAGACATGGCCGGGCGTTCGCGTGTCCGACACCAGCACGCCAAAGCTGGCATAAGTATCCACCGACCAGAGATTGGTGAAAGTGCCGCCGCCGCCATTGGTCACCCAAAGCGAGGGATACTGCCCGTCCCAGCGCTTGCGTGGATCGGGATCGGCGGAATGGGTGTTGTCGTAGGGATTGTAGCGCGTGCCGTCGGGCAGGTTGGTGCCATGCCCGCCCAGGAACCGCACGTCATCCATCAGCGAATCGGCGCCCGACTGCCACAGCGCCGCCACCGCGCGCGGATTGATGCCGCCGGTGAAAAGCCCGATGCCGCTCACGATATTGTCGCCACCCTTTGGCGTCTCCAGCAGTGCCTTGGCCGCGCCCACTCCGGCAAAGCCTGGCATGTTGTCGGGAAGGTCGAACTGGGTGATGGAGGGGTGAAGCCCGATCAGCACCGTGTCGGGCTTCAGGTGGATTGTGTCATGCACGATGTAGCGTCCGCTGGGAACATAGATCACCCGCGTCGTGTCGATGGCATGCTGAATGGCGGCGGTGTCATCCGTATTGCCGTCGCCCGTCACGCCCAAGGTCCTGATGTTCACCCATTGGCTTGTCGGTGGCAGCGGCCGGATGGCCGGGGGCGGGCTTGCGGGCACGGCAGACAGCGGCGCTGACTCCCAGCGCGTGCCGATCTCGCCCAATGCGCCAGGCGTCTTCAGGATCAGGCCATGGTTGAAGGCTTTGACTTCATAGTTGCCCTTCGATCCCAGCGTTTTGCCGCTGTCGCGGAAACGGGCAAAAACTGGCGTGGCCGAGGCCAGCGCATTCTCGACGCCGATCTGGGTATAGACGCTGTTCTCATTGCCGACGATAATGGCCGCCTTGCTCACATTCTCGAAGCGGCAGTTCTTGACCCACAGCCAGTCCGAATAATCCGGGTCGATGTCGATGGCGACCGGCACATTGCGGAACGAGGCATTGACCAATGTCAGCGAGGCCTCATGTTCTCGGATCGCGGCTTCACGTTGGCCCTCGAACCTTCCATCCAGCAAAGTGAATTGCCAGGCGGGTGAAGGCTTTTCCGCGAGGACCCCATAGCGGCCGCCGAAAAAGCGCAGGTCCTCCGCTTCGTTGGCGACCTGATGCAGGCCCGCCAGGCCGGAGCCAATGTGGAAATCAATATGGCTCAGATAATCGTGCTGGGCTCCGTGGAAGCGGATGGCGACCGCGCCTGCATTGCCCTTGCCGATATCGAAATCGATATTGCTCAGCGCCGAATAGAAAGTGCCGGGATTGGCGTCGGGCATGTCGGGATTGGGCGGCACGGTACCGGGCACTGCGAAGGGCACGCGGAACACGGGCCGTCCCG
Organism: Rhizomicrobium sp.; assembly: GCA_035512055.1. Lineage (GTDB taxonomy): Bacteria > Pseudomonadota > Alphaproteobacteria > Micropepsales > Micropepsaceae > Rhizomicrobium. Next base: position 14,634 of record DATKEP010000195.1, on the reverse strand, counting down.
CCCGTGAAGGTTCGGGCCGCGCTCCGGCAAAGAACACCATGTCGGCAATGCCACTTGAGAAGCCGGGCGTATTGTCGCCTAGCACAAACACCGGGCGCTTCGCGCCCCAGCCGATCACGCGCACGGACGGCCAAACATAGATCGTGCGGGTCAGGCGGTAGCGGCCCTGGGGGATGAAGACGATGCCTTCGCCGCGGTCGCCGGCCGCCTTGTCGATCGCGGCCTGGATCGCGGCGCTGTCATCGGCTTTGCCATCGCCCGCCGTGCCCGTGAGAGGAATGGCGCGGGGATCGTCCAGCCGGGTGGTGAAAGCGCTTGTATCTGGCTGGGCCGCGGCGACGGCGATATTAGCCAGCAGGAAGCCAGCGGAAAGAAACAGGATTTTCATGGCAATCGTCCCGTCACAAGGGCGGAGGTTTCCTACCAGATCGGGAACTTGTCGTCGTGCAGGTCAGTTTGCCGCGCTTGGGAACCCGCGAAAGAACATGTTGCGCCGCAAAAAATCTGCCATAGTCGCACTCAGCAAAGAGTCTTCGGGTCAGCGTCCGGGGGCGGACGCCACAAGGCTCTGGTGAGGGCGGGCTGCTGTGATGAAACGCGCATTTTACCGGTTATCGGCTGCGTGGGCGGTGTGTGTGATGCTGTCTGCACCGCACATGGCCAATGCCGAAGACATGAACTTGGATATGGGCATTTCTTCGAGCACGACGCCGTCGCTCTGCCTGGACAGCATGCAGACGGTGCCGGTCGAGGATGACCTGCTGCCGACCGAGATTTCGGTGGATGGCGGCTGCATGGTGTCCGAGACCCCCATCTCGATCTAGAACGGGAGCCGGAACGCTTACTCCCTCCAGCCGTTAACGCGGCGGGTTGAAGGAGACCTTCATGGCCAACAAAAGACCATTCCTGTCCGATATCAAGACACTGCGCCATCGCGCGCGGCAGCATCTCGAGAAGGGCGCGGTCGGGACCAATTATGGCGGCGACGTCAAAAAGACCATCGAGATACTGCAGTCTGTGCTGGCAACCGAACTCGTCTGTGTCTTGCGCTACACCCAGCATGCCATCGCCGCCCATGGAATTTCGAGCGAAGGCGTGAAGGGGGAATTCGCCGAGCATGCCAAGGATGAGTGGGAGCACGCGCAATCTGTCGCCGAGCGCATCAACCAGCTTGGCGGCGAGCCCAACTTCAATCCCGAAAGCCTGACCACCCGCTCGGCCTCGCAATATTCGCAAGGCGGCAACCTGGTCGAACTGATCCGCGAAAACCTGATCGCTGAGCGCATCGCGGTCGATCACTACCGCGAACTGATCCGCTATTTCGGCAATGACGATCCAGGCACGCGGGTGATGATCGAAGGCATCCTCAAGGTCGAGGAAGAGCATGCCGACGACATGCATGACCTGTTGGTCGCCCATGAGGGACGGCCGATGCTCAGAAAATAGCGGACAGATTGTTGGTTGCACCGCAGCGTAGTCAACGTCGCGGTCTTGCCCTTGCCGTATTGCCGTATACACTTCCCCCGCAACCCATGACGCCTTGAGAAGCGCGGGTTTACTGGGGAGGTCTCTCGTGAAGCCATGTCTGGCGGCTGCAGCCGCTGTTTCCTTGTTGCTCACGCCGGTCTCGGCTTTTGCGCAATCGGCGGCCACGGCCTATGCCAGTGCGCCGGACTTGCCGTATGAGGCGGTACCGAATTTCTTCCAGATGCCGGCCGGCGACGCCATGGGCGAGATGCAGGGCGTGGCCACCAATTCCAAGGGCAATGTCTTCGCCTTCTTCCGCGGGCCCCAGACCAGGCTTTGGGAATTCGGCCCCGACGGCAAATTCATGAAAGAAATCGGCAAGGGCTTTTACGGCTTCGCCTTCGCCCATTCGGTGCGCGTCGACCGTCACGACAATATCTGGACGGTGGATGAGGGCACCAATGTCATCACCAAGTTCAGTCCCGACGGCAGCAAAGTGCTGATGATCGTCGGCCATCGTCCCAGCCAGGCCGAAGGTCCCTACGCCACGCCGCACGGACCCAATCCGCCGGACGAGAAATACACGCTGTGCCGTCCCACCGATGTCGCTTGGGATCAGCAAGACAATATTTTCGTCAGCGATGGCTACTGCAACAACCGGGTGGTGAAATATTCGCCCCAAGGCAAATTCCTGGCGGAATCGGGAAGTGCTGCGCCGGGCAAGGGTGATAATGAATATAACCTGCCTCATGGCCTGCAGGTAGACCATCAGGGCAATGTCTATGTCGCCGACCGCACCAACAACCGCTATGTGGTGCTGGACAATAACCTCAAGTGGAAGACGGCTTACACGCAGTACGGCACCGCCTGGTCGGACTGTATCTCCGAAGGTGCGCACCAGTATCTGTTCGTCTCCAACTCCAATCCCAATGGCAATGGGCCAGGAAGCTGGGCGAAGACCGGACAGATCTACAAGATGGAACTGGACGGTACCGTGGTCGGCAAGTTCGGACATGCCGGCAAGCTGGCGCCGGGTTTCCAGGTAGTCCACATGATGGACTGTCGCAATCCCAACCAGATCATCGTGGGCGAAATTGAATCCTGGCGCATGCAGAAATTCGTCTTGAAGGGGAGCAAGTAACATGACACGTCTCGCAACCCTTCTCCTGGCCGCCGCCGCCGTTCTGGCCGTCCCCGCAATGGCGCAGGACATCGGTTACTCGAACTCATGGCCGCTCACGCTTCCACATGACACGTTTTTCGGCATGGCGGCGGGCGTGGCCACTGATTCCAAGGGTCATGTCTTCGTCTATACCCGCAACACCGATCCCATCGTCGTGATAGGCGCCAGCCGTGCCTTCGCGCATGGTGGATCGAGCCTCTATGAATTCGGCCCGGACGGGAAGTTCATCCGCCAGATCGGCAAGCAGATCTACGGCTTCCTCGCCGCCCAGCAGGTACGCGTGGACACGCATGACAATATATGGGTGGTTGACCGCTATAGCGACATGGTGATCAAGCTCAATCCACAAGGCAATGTCGCCATGCTGCTGGGCCGTAAGCCGGAATCGGTGGACGTGCCGTCCACGCCCGACCATGGCCGCGGCACACCGCCGGGTTCGGGCTCGCCAAGCGACCTGTTCCAGTCGCCCGCCGACGTAGCTTGGGATTCAAGCGGCAACATCTTTGTTGCTGATGGCATCGGCAATGCCCGCATCGCCAAATTCACCCCCGACGGCGTGTTCGTGAAAAGCTGGGGCTCGCGCGGCACCGGCGACAGCCAGTTCAATACCGCGCATGGGATCGCCGTGGATGCAGTCGGCAACGTCTATGTCGCCGACCGTGGCAATCACCGCATCGAGGTTTTCGATAACAACGGCAACTTCAAGAGTTCGATCACCAGCGGCGGCGATCCGGAAGCGATCTGCATCTCGCCCGGCGCGCACCAGTATCTCTTCAGCTCCAACTCCAACGCCCAGAACGATCTTGATAACGGGGGCGAGATCTACAAGCTGGAGCTGAACGGAACGGTGGTGGGCAAGTTCGGCCAGGCCGGCAAGGGTCCCAAAGATTTCGGAAGCGTCAATGCCATCGACTGCCGCAACCCCAGCGCGCTCTATGTGGCGGAAGCCGGCAACTGGCGGGTGACCAAGGTCGATCTGCACTGATGGATCGCCGGGCATTTCTGGCGGGCGTGGGAGCGCTGGCTTCCGCGCCCGTCTTCGGCGCCGACACCATTCCGGTTATCGACACCCATGTTCATCTGTTCGACCCGACGCGGCCGCAAGGCGCGCCCTATGTCGGGCCCAAGGGCCAGCCGCCGCAGCTGGCATTGCCGGAGAATTATCACAAGCAGATTGCGGGCACCGGCATCGTCGGCGCGGTCGTGGTGGAAGCGAGCCCGTGGATCGAAGACAATCTGTGGATTCTGGAGCGCGCCAATTCCGATCCGGTTTTTGTCGGCGTGGTGGGCAATCTTGATCCCTCCAAGCCGGAGTTTCCGGAATATCTCAGCCGATTTTCCAAGGACCCGCTATGGCGCGGCATTCGCTATGCGCGCGTCTGGCAGATGGAAGGCGGCAAGCAGGTGCTCAAGCCCGGCATGGCCGAGGGCCTGAAGCTGCTGGCCCAGTCCGGCCAGACGCTGGACATGGCCAATCCGTCCTTCGACCTGTTGCGCGGCGCGCTGCTGGCGATGGAGGCTGTTCCCGATTTGCGGGTGGTGATGGATCACATGCCATCGCTCGATCCCACGGCCGAGACACAAGTGCTTTACGATTCCCTGATCGCCGAACTGGCAGGCCATCCCAATTTCTTTCTCAAGCTGTCTCAGGTGATCCACAAGGATGACAAGGGCGTCACGGTCACCGCGCCACGCGCCCGGCTGGACCAGCTGATGGCGGCGTTCGGCGAAGACCGCGTGATGTTCGGCGGCGACTGGCCCAACAGCGTTGGCACTGCCACCATTCCTGCGGCCCTGGCATTGATGCGGGATTATTTCGCCGGGCGGCCCCGCGTCCAGGCCGAGAAATATTTCTGGCGCAATAGCCAACGCATTTATCGCTGGCAAAAGCGCGATGCCACACAACCGAATTGAGAATTGCTGCTGCTGCGAAATGGACCGGTTTTGCGTCTGGCCAAAAGCCCGTTAGGATCAAACAAAATTAAAGTCCGAATGGTGGGGAGGGGACGTTGACACAAAAACATTCAACGCGCGGCGCATGGCTGATCATATTGGCCTCGCTGGTTGCGATGGCGATCTGCACTTATGACTATTACACACCGGAAACCGGCCTGATCGGCACCGGTGGGGCGGTGCTGGTTGCCGTTTCGGCGCTGCTGATGCTGCTGGCCGCGCTGGTGGTGGCGGGCGTGCCCAACCGCTCCGGCTTCGTGCAGGGCTTTCTGGTTGTGTCCATCCTGCTGGACATCATCGGATCGTCCGTCGCCGGCTATTTCCTGGAAAGCCCTGTCGTCATGGCCGCCGAGGCGCTGGCGCTGATCGGCTGGCTTTTGAACGTGATCGGCGACGCCGCCGACCGCAGCGTGGAGATTGACGATGTCGAAGATTAAAAACCTCACGCTCACGACCTTGGGCATTGCCGCCGCTGCGGCTGCCGCGTTTCTGCTACCAACCCATCGCGCCACGGCCCAGGGGCCTGACACCGACGCGGCGCAGACCTGGGACGCTTTCGGCGGCAACCAGCAGGCGCAAAAATATTCGACTGCGACCCAGATCACGCCCGACAATGTGAAGACGCTCAAAAAAGCCTGGGAGCTTCACACCGGCGATGTGGGGAGCGGCGAGCATGAGACGACCTGGGGCGCCACGCCGCTATTCGTCAACAACACCGTCTATGTCGGAACCCCCATGTACCGCATCTATGCGGTGGAGCCCGACACCGGCAAGGTGAAGTGGGTCTATTCCGCCAAAGGCAGCGGCAAGGCCGACAATCAGGGCTTCAAGAACCGCGGCGTGGCCTATTGGGCGGCGTCCAATCCGGTCGCCGGCCAGCCTTGCCAGAAGATGGTCTATATCGGAACGGTGGACGGCGAGTTGCATGGCGTCGATGCCGACACCGGCAAGCTCTGCTCCGGTTTTGGCACCAATGGTGTCCTCAATGTCGATGCCTGGAACACGATCAATCACAAATGGAAGGTGGGCCTGATCCAGCCGCCGGCGGTCTATAAAGACACGCTGATCCTGGGCTGGGCGGGTCTGGACTGGGTCTACAAGACCGAGAATCCGGGCACCGTCTATGGCGTCGATGCGCAAACCGGAAAGCTGAAATGGACCTTCGACCCCATTCCGGCCGACGAACAGGACCAGACCGGCACGGCAAATGTGTGGGCCGGTATTTCGGTCGACCCGGAAACGGGCCTGGCCTTCCTGCCGGTGTCATCGCCCAGCCCGAACTATTACGGCGGCGACCGGCTAAAGGAGATGCCGCTGGTGACGGCCACAGTCGCTGTGAATGCCGAGACCGGCGAGGTGAAATGGAGCCGCCAACTCATCCATCACGACATCTGGGACCTGGATATCAACTCCGCTCCGACGCTGGTTGACCTTCACAAGGACGGCCAGACCATTCCGGCGCTGGTGCAGGCCAACAAGATGGGCCTGATGGTGGTCTTGAACCGCAACACCGGCGAGCCTGTCTATCCGATCGTGGAAAAGGCCTATCCGGCGTCCGACGTGCCGGGCGAGGTTGCGACCAAGACCCAGCCCTTCGTGCCCTATCCGGAACCGCTGGTGGCCGAGCAGATGCCGCCGGTCTCGACCCTGGCCGATGTCGTCAGCTTCGGTCAGTGCAGCCGCTGGAAGGCGCGCATCCGTGACGAAGGACGGTATACGCCGCCATCCTTGCGCGGCTCGATATCCTGGCCCGCGACTGTGGGTGGCGTGGAATGGGGCGGTGGCGCGGTCGATCCGACCAGCGGTACTTATGTGGTCAATGCCGACCAGGTGCCGCAGATCTACACCCTGATCCCGCGTGACGAAGCCAACAAGACTTATGGCGACGCCTTGCGTGGGAAGGACGGCTACTCCGCGCAGCAGGGCTCGGCCTATGGCTTCAAGCTGGAGAACTTCCTCAACATGTGGGGCATGCCCTGCTGGGCGCCGCCTTACGGCCAGATGTCCTCCTATGACCTGAACACCGGCAAGCTCTTGTGGCGAAAGCCCTTCGGCCAGGTGCAGAAGTGGGGCTTCTATATGCCCGAAAGCTGGGGCTCGGTGACCATCGGCGCGCCGGTGATCACGAAATCAGGTCTTATCTTCATCGGTGCCTCGATGGACAGCCGCGTACGTGCCCTCGATCTGAAGTCCGGCAATGTGTTGTGGAAGCAGATCGTGGATGCGCCAGCCGTGGCGCAACCTGCGGTGTACACCTACAAGGGCAAGGAATATGTCCTGTTTGTGGTCGGCGGCAACGGCATCCTGACGCCGCGGCTGTCCGACCAGCTGGTGGCATTCGCTTTGCCGGGCAACTGATGGCCGGTTGAATGACAGAAAGGGCGCTCACCAAAGTGGGCGCCCTTTGTTCTTAAAAAGGGAAAAGAGAATGAGGAAGCGCGAATTTCTAGCCGGTCTGGGCTTGACCGCAGGTGCGGGCCTGTCTTCGGTAATCGCCCAGGATTATCCCAAGGGCAAGGACCTGGGGGCCACCCCACCGGACAAGAAAAAAGAGGTGCCTCATCGCAAGCTGAGTACGCGCAATCTTTTCAAGGTGCCGCACGGCTATCCCAATGGCGTGGCGCTGGCGCCGCAAGGCGTGTGGGTCGCCGAACAGAAGGCGCAAGGCTATGGCAAGAATGGCGGCCAAATTGCCGAAGACGCCTGGCTGTTCGACTGGAACGGCAAGCTGCTCAAGACGGTATCCACGCCATCCAGCAATACGTCGGGCCTCGCCTATGGCAACGGCCATGTCTGGATGGGCGCCAATGGCGGACCGGAAGGCATCTATGAAGTGGATATGGATTCCAAACTCGTCAGCCATCGCCAGATACCGCTGGGGCCGAGCGACAATGGTGGCGGCTGCCACGGACTGATGTGGCATGAAGGCAAGCTCTGGATCGTGGCCAACCGCCTGCGCGGCATTCTCCGCGTCGATCCCGTGAGCTGGACGCCGGAATTCATGATCCCTATCACCACCGGGCGCTGGCACGGCATTGCCTGGGATGACAGCCATCCGGGCGGCGCCATCTGGATGGTGACCGGGTCCTCCGATATCGACCGCTATGTGATGGACAATGGCAAGCTGCACCACACCACGACCTCGGGCCTGGTCAAGTATGACGCCCGGACCGGGGAGCTGCTGGAGACCGCGGAGTTCCTTGAGGGCACGGCCGATCCCCATGGGCTGGCGATGCACAACGGCAAGCTGATCTCCTGTGATGCGGGTGTGGGTCCGCCCGGCTTCGAGGGCACGGGAAGCCCCAATGCCGGCTATGTCTTTGAAATCAATTTCGTCTAGTTGCCGGACGAGCCCCAATGCGCCGGGGCGCCCTTGCCAACCGCGGTCCCCGTACCCATTGTCCCACCGGAAGGGCAGGACAATGGCAGCGCTCCGCGACAGAGATCCCGGGACCCAGCTGGATGAATGGTCGCCGCGGCTTCTGAAGTCGCGCCTCTATCAGCGCATCCTGGTTGACATCATCATCGGGGCGCTGGCGCCCAATGAACAGCTGGACGAGAACGGCTTGGCAAAACGCTATGGCGGCGGTCTGGCCGGGATCCGCGAGGCGCTGACCCGGCTGGCACTGGAAGGCCTGGTCGTGCGTCGCGCCCGGGTGGGCACCTCGGTGGCGCCATTGGACCTTGTCGGTGCGCGTGAAGCCTTCGAGGCCCGTTGTCTGATCGAGGTTCATTGCGCCGGCCTTGCCGCCCAGAACGCCAGCAATGATGAAATTGCCGGTATCCGCGCCACACTCGACAATGGGGAAGAGGCGGTGCGCGCCAATGATCAGGCAGGACTTGCGGCGATGGATGAGGCATTCCATGTCGCGGTGGCGGCGGCAAGCCACAACCGCACCCTGGCCAAGATGGTCGTCACCCTGCATCATCAGACGGCGCGCTACTGGCTCTATGCCATGCGCGGGCCTTCCGACGATGACGGCATGGCCGCCCTCCACGAGCATCGCGCCCTGGCCGACGCCATCGCCAGCCGCAATGTCGAGAGGGCGCGTGCCGGGATGCTTGAAGTCCTGGGCGATTTTCCCGCCGAAATGAAACGCACGCTGGAAAATCGGTAACGGCGATGGTCGAGCGTGGTGCGCGCGCCTGGGCGACCTTGGGCCTGATGAGCGCGCTCTATTTCATCATCACGGCGGCGACGTTCGGCTCGCTGGGTCTGGCGCTGCCGGCCATGGTTGGCGAGCTTGGATGGAGCTGGACCGGCGCGGGCTTCGGCTTCAGCCTGTTGGGCTTTCTCTGTGGCATCACCAGCGCCGTGCCGGCCACCCTGGTTCGCCGCTTCGGCGTGCGCACCTGTCTCTTGATGGGCTCGCTGGTGATGGCGCTGGCTTTCCTTTGCCTGGCGCTGACCCATGGCCTGCTGCTTTATTTCCTGGGTGCGTCGCTGGCCGGCCTGGGTTTCACGCTGCTGGATTCGGTACCGGGAACTTATCTGGTCTCGCGGCTGTTTCAGCGCCCCTCTTTCGCCATCGGACTTTTCTTCACAATCGGAGGGCTGGGCGGCGTGGCCGGCCCCCTGCTTTATTCGGGTGTTGCCACTGCGGCGAGCAGCTGGCGCAGCTATTGGCTGGTCATGGGTGCGCTGGTGGCTGTCACAGGCGTGATTTCGGCCTTCGCGGTGGATGCCGGAACAGATGTCGGAGGGACGGGTGGCGATCCCGACATTTCCACCGAAGCATGGACGATGCGGGAGGCGCTTCAGACGTCCCAGTTCTGGATCATCGCCGCGGCCTATGCCGCGTTCCAGTTCTGCGGCATCACGGCAAGCTCGGTTTCGGTGGCGCATCTGACCCAGCATGGTGTCGCCGCGGTAATCGCGGGCAGCATGATGAGCGTGGAGGCGCTTCTCAATTCCGGCGCGCGCTTTATCGGCGGCATCATGACCCGCTTTGTCAGTGCCCGGATGATGCTCGTCATCTCACTGGCGAGCCTGGTGGTGGGGCTCATTGCGCTGGCCATGGCGCGTGACCTGCCCATGATGCTGGTCTATGCCGCCGGCATCGGCATTGGCTACGGCCTGACACTGTTTTCCGCCACCATCCTGTTGCTCGACTATTTCGGGCGCCGGGCTTATCTGGAACTGTTTTCGACGGTCAATCTCATTTCGACCATCGGCGCGGCGGCGCCAACCCTGGCGGGATTGACACGGGACCAAACCGGCACATTCACGCCCTTTTTCGTCGTGCTGGCCTTGTTGGTGGCCCTGGTGATTCTGGCAGTCGTGACGATGCGCGCTCCGCACAAGAGACCGGGATGAAGGAATTTGGCGTCTTCCTTCCGATAGCGAACGGTGGCTGGATCGTCTCGCGTTCCACCCCGCCGCTCGATGGCGGTTGGGAACAGAATCGCGATGCCGCCTTGATCGCTGAACAGGAGGGTTTCGACTTCGTGATGGCGATGGGCAAGTGGCGGGGCTTTGGCGGCGTGACCTCCCATTGGGGCACATCGCTGGAAGCGGTCACCATGCTCGCGGGAATCGCAGCCATCACCAAACGGATCAAAGTATGGGCGACGCTGCACGCCATCCTGCACAATCCGGCGGTGGCGGCAAAGATGATCGCCACCCTCGACCGGATTTCCGGCGGCCGCGCCGGACTCAACATCGTGGCCGGCGCCTATCGCGGCGAGTTCGAGCAGATGGGTGCATGGGACGAGAATCTCGATCACGACGCGCGCTATGACCTGACCGAAGAATGGACAAGGATCGTCAAGCTGTTGTGGCGCGAACCCCGTGTCAGCTTTGAGGGGAAGTACTTCACGTTCAAGGATTGTGTCAGCGACCCCAAGCCTGTCCGGCCGCCTTTCCTGATATGCGCCGGCATGTCCAAACGGGGGTTCGATTTTTCGGTGCGCGAAGCCGATGGCTGTTTCATCGGCGGCCGTGACGCGGCTGAGACGCGCGAAGCCTCGCTACGTGCCAAGCAACTTGCGGCCGAACTGGGCAAGCCAATCCGCACCTATTGCATGATGACAGTGATCACGGCTGACAGCGAAGGCGAGGCGCAAGCCCGGGCGCAAAAATATCGCGATGGCCTGGACGAGGGTGCGGTGCTGGGCATGCTTGAAAGCTATGGCGTTGCAGGAAATGCCATGACCGCGCGCACACAAGGCGCTTTCATGACCCAGACTGTTGTGGGGACGCCCCAAAGCTGTGGCGTCCAAATCGAGCAATTCCTGCGAGATTGCGAGATTGATGGCCTGATGTTCATCTATGACGACTATGCCAGCGGCTTGGCTGTGACGGGGCGTGAAATCCTGCCCCATCTGCGCAGGGCCTTCGCATGAGCGCGCCGCAACGCACCGCATTGCTCCTGATCGACATGCAGGTGGATTTTGCCGCGCCCGATGGCGCGATGGCGCGTCAGGGCAACGACATGGCTGCGCCGCAGGCCGCGTTGGCGAAAGCGGCGATGCTCGCCGATGCGGCGCGCAAGGCCGGCGTGCCGCTTTTTTTTGTCCGGCTGCTGAGCGCACCAAGCGGGCAATTCTGCGTCGAGGGCACACGCGGCGCGGAGTTTGTCGGACCTCAGCCGCAAGCGCAGGATGTGATCGTCTCCAAGTCCCGCTTCAGCGCGTTCGCCAGGACGGGATTAGCAGAACTGTTGCGTGACCAGGGTATCGATACGGTGGTGCTGGCGGGGGTGACCACCGAGTGCTGCATCCAGGCTTCGGCCTGGGCCGCTTTTGAGTTCGACTTCCGTGTGGTCCTGGCCAGCGACGCTTGCGCCGCCTATGAGGAGGAGCTCCATCGCCACGCACTCAGGGCGCTGGAATTGGGCGGCGCCACCCTTGCCAGCAGTACGGAGCTGGCTGCGGTTTGGACAAAATGAAGAAAAATCAATGGCTTGATTATTAAGGAAATGTCGGCCCACCCCCTTCGCGCCTGCCGCGTAAAATGTTACACGACTTGGCAAGTTTGTACCTATCCAGGGTCCGATGCGGGGTCTGTATTTTTTGGCGGCCATCAGTTGGGTGGCTTTGATCGGTGCTGGGGTGGCGCAAGCCCAGCAGGCTGAATCCATCACCGTGACAGGCGATGTCGTCCATCTGCTTCAGACGGGCGACAACAGTGCCGCCTTAGGTCTTGATAAGCCGCTGCTGGAGACCCCCCGTGCGGTCACTTTGGTCAGCGACACCACCATCGCCCGCTATGGCATTACCGGCGTGAACGACCTTACCGCCATCACGCCGTCGGCCTACACCGCCAGCTACTACGGCGTGCAGGGCGCGGTTTCCCTGCGCGGGACGTTGGCGGAAAACTACTTCCAGGGATTCAAGCGGGCGGAAAACCGCGGCACCTACACCACGCCACTGTCCGATGCGGCGGGTATCGAGATCCTGCGCGGTCCGCCATCGCCCATTTATGGCGCCGGAAAGGTGGGCGGGCTGGTGAACTTTCTGCCCAAGACGGTTGGCGCCAGCGATACGTTGAGCGGTGAAGCAACTATCACCTATGGCAGCTATTCCAAGCGCCGCGCCACGCTTCAGTTCAATGCACCTGTCGCGTTGGGCGATGCATCCGGCGGAGTGCATGCCTATGGCGAGGTCGACGACAGTTTCAGCTTCTATCGGGGCATCCATCCCAGTCATCAGCTGCTGGAGCTGACAGGCACGTTGGCCCAGGCCAGCTGGGCTTTCTCCGCCGACTATATGTATTACCACTCCAACGGCGATGTGCAGACACCGGGCTGGAACCGGCTCACCCAAGCCCTGATCGACAACGGCACCTACATCACCGGCCGCAACACATCGCTCCAGGCGTCCAACGGCAAGTATCTCACCTTCAATGATCTGGGCGGCAATCCCTATTTCTTCGATCCCAACTTCCAGCCGCTGGCCTGTGCCGGCTGCCAGGATGGCGCGCACAAGCTCGCTGCCGGCGTCGGCACGACCATTCTCAGCCCCCGTACCGTTTACATCGCCAAGGGCGTGGATTTCTCCAACACCATCACCCACACCGCCTTTCTGGAAGCGGCCGACGACCTGGGTGATGGCCAGGCGCTGAGGCTGCAGCTGTTCGGCGATGTGCTGCAGAATGATCGTTTCGTGTCCTACGGTTTTCCCGGCTCCTACCGCACCCAGATCGGTGAAGTCAGGGCACGCTATGACTTGAAACGCGATTTCGGTCCATTCAAGACCGAGACCGTTGCCGGACTTTCCTGGCGCTATGTCCATGCCATCGGCCGGGAAAGCTTTAACAGCGGTGTCATTGCGCTCGACCGCCGCGACATCAGCGTCGGCGCGATGCCCAACGACGTCCTGGATTCTCCCTTCAACGCCCATCCGCCGGGCACTTTCGGCATGGGCTGGGAAAACAATGTCCTCAGCAACACGGCCGACGCCGGCGCTTTCCTCACCAGCGACATCACCTATGACGATAGCCTCGATCTCACATTGGGCGGCCGTTATGACGATTACAATGTGCGCTCCGTGGATGTTGGCGTGCTGGCTTTCGAGCCGGGCAGTGGACGCGGCGACGCTGGACGTTTCACCTACTCCGCCAGCCTGTCCTACAAGACCCCGTTCGGGCTGGTTCCCTACATCACCAACGCCAAGTCGGCGGCAATCGAGCTTGGCCAGGCCAGCCAGGTCTTGACCAGCCTGCTGGCAGGCCGTGACTGGCTGTCCAATTCGTACCTCGACGAAGCCGGGGTGAAGTTCAGTGCCCTCGACGATCATCTTCTGGGCAGCTTTGATTGGTACGTCCAGAACCGGACCCAACTCAGTCAGGGCGCCCAGGGCATCAACAACGTGATGGGCACGGTGGCGCGCGGTGCGGAGCTTGAGCTTCGTTATGTGGTGAGTGCCAATCTCAGCCTGACCTTCGCGGGCGGACTGCAGCACACCACCGTCAAGGGACCGGATCGCAGCTTTGCCTATGTCCCGGCGCGCACCTACGGAATCTCGCCGCAAAACGGATTTGGCGGGGCTTATGTGGTCTTCGATTTTTCGACGCTGCCGGGAAGGGGCGGCAATTACGAAGACACGCTCTTGCCGCACGCCGTCATCAGCCCGCATCTTACCTGGACCAGCGACAAGCTTTCCTGGGGCCTGTGGGGCGGGAGCTTCGGCGGCACCTATGTGGGCAAGACCGAGCAGACCGTGCCCAACCCCATCATCTTTCCTTCATATACGGTGCTCGATGCCAGCGCCTTCGCCCAATGGGACGTGTGGGAAGCCGACCTGAATGTGAACAATCTGGCTGACACGCGCACCTTCACGCCGGGCGCCGATACCTACGCCAATCTCAGCGCGCTTCCGGGCATTGGCAGGACATGGACAGTCACACTCAAGCGATTGTTCTAGGGCGCCTGCCCGCATAGGCTCCGCGGCCATGAAAAAACCCGCCCTCGCCTTTCTCCTGTTATTGCCTTCTGCCGCGCATGCCGCCGATTCCGCCTGGGTGCAGGCCGTATCCGGCGGCTATGAAGCCCGTGTCGTGACCGGCGCCGGCTCTTGTCCGGTGCTTCATACCGACAAGGGCGACAGTCCGATGTCGGTTCGCGCTTCTGCGACCGCTGATTTCCCGATGGTCTGCAGTGCGCCGATTTCAGCGGGAACGAGGACCGCGGAAATCAGCGGCGCGGTTCTGCCTGTGCCGGTCACCCAACCCCAACGCATCCTGGTGCTGGGCGATACCGGCTGCCGCCTGAAAGGTTCGGTGCTTCAGGCCTGCAACGATCCGGCCAAATGGCCGTTTCCCGAAGTTGCCGCCGCTGCGGCCAGCCTCAAGCCTGATCTGGTTATCCATCTGGGCGACTATCTCTATCGCGAAAGCGCTTGTCCTGCGGGCAACCGGGGCTGTGCCGGTTCACCTTGGGGCGATAACTGGACCACCTGGCAGGCGGATTTCTATACCCCTGCCGCGCCATTGCTGGCGGCCGCGCCCATCGTCTTGGTGCGCGGCAATCATGAGGACTGCACGCGCGCCGGCCCGGGCTGGACGTTGCTGCAAGGTCCAAGGGTATTTG
>DATKEP010000194.1:0-45080 GCA_035512055.1 Rhizomicrobium sp. | reverse complement strand
CCGGCGGCACGGTCGCCAATCTTCAGGAAGCTCATCAAGCCCGAGGAGTGGCCACCGCCCGACAGTTTCTCGTCGGCGCCGCGCAATGGCGAAAAGTTCGTGCCGGTGCCCGAGCCGTATTTGAAGAGGCGCGCTTCGCGGATCCACAAATCCATGATGCCGCCTTCATTGACCAGATCGTCCTTGACGCTTTGGATGAAGCAGGCATGGGGCTGCGGATGCTCGTAAGCCGAACCGGACTTGGTCAGCCGTCCGCTGGTGTGGTCCACGTAATAATGGCCCTGGCCAGGGCCATCGATGCCATAAGCCCAATGCAGGCCAGTGTTGAACCATTGCGGCGAGTTGGGCGCGCACTTCTGCGCCGCCAGCATGTGGCACAGCTCGTCATAAAAGGCCTGGGCATCGGCCTCGGAGTCGAAATAGCCGCCCTTCCAGCCCCAATAGGTCCAGGTTCCGGCCAGCCGGTCGAACACTTGCTTGGCCGATTTCTCGCCGCTTGTCTCCTTGCCGATCCCCTGCTTGCGCCACAGAATTTCCGGCACGCCTTCCTCAGTCACGGCCTTCAGGGTCTTGGGGACACCTGCCTTGCGGAAATACTTCTGCGCCAGCACGTCGCTGGCGACCTGGCTCCAGCCTTCAGGCACCTCGACGTCGTCCTGGGCGAAAACGATGGATCCATCCGGATTGCGGATTTCGCTTGAGGCGGTCTTGAAAGCGATGCCCTCGTAAGGCGAGTGACCCTCGACCGTGAAGTGGCGGCGAATGCGCATGACGATGTCCCCAAAAATGACTGGCCCCGCCGCTGGAATCGGCCGCCATTTCGGGGACAGTTCCCCTTCTGCGAGGACCTTTTGGCCTCCGCAGCGGGGTTCGTTCGGTCCGCCAGATTTGGTGGTCGCGGGCAGCGACTAGCCCTAATTATGGACGCGAGGGGAGGGCGCGCGCAAGCAGATAGTGGTTACCGAAGGCTTAATCCACTACATCTAGTGGGCTGGAATCCTGCTTAAAAGCCGCGAGTCAAGCGGGCCAAGTATTAAGGCGCCAAAATATTTTTCGTTGGCGTTTCATCACAGTCCCCAAAGCGGCTTTGGACAGTTTGTGGACAAGTCCGTTGGCCCGGGGTCCGGGCAACTCGTGTCGCTTTGCGGCATTGGCGAAAAAGGACCGGCCCCCTTATAGTCCGCCGCGCGAGTCCTTTTGGACCTTTTCCATGTCCTTTTTGAAGATGACATTTTCCTGGTGGAATTCCGCGACCTGGGGGACGCTTTTGACCACTTGGCTGTCGGGAACGCCGGTGGGCGCCGACGAGTTCGGCAACCGCTACTACCAGAACAAGGACGGCTCTCGCCGGTGGGTCGTTTACAACGGCACCGTCGAGGCCAGCCGCGTGCCGCCGGATTGGCATGGCTGGCTGCACCATACCTATGCCGAGCCGCCGACCAAGGCACCGTTCAAGGTCCGCGCCTTCGAGAAACCGCACCAGCCGAATCTGACCGGCACTGAAGGCGCCTACCGGCCCAGCGGCAGCCTGGCCAAAGGGGGCTTGCGTCCGCCCGCGACCGGCGACTATCAGGCCTGGAAGCCTGATTAATCACGAGCACGGTTTTCATGAGCACGCGTGTCATGCAGCAGAACAATGTCGCCGAAACCCTGATCGGCGCCGCAGTGGTGGCCGTCGCGGCGGCCTTTCTGGCCTTCGCCTATTTCCGCACCGGCTCGGGCAGCCTGTCGGGCTATGAGATCAATGCCCGCCTGGCCAAGGCGGATGGGCTGGCAATCGGCACGGACGTGCGGTTGGCGGGTATCAAGATTGGCACGGTGAGAGACCTCACCCTGGATCCAAGATCCTATCTGGTCACCGTCCATATGAGCATCCGCGACGATATCAAGCTGCCCACCGATTCCTCGATCCTGGTGACGCAAGCTGGCTTTCTGGGCGGGCAGTATCTTTCCGTTACGCCCGGCGGCGACGACAAGATGATGGCGTCGGGTTCTTATTTTGATAACGCCCAGGGTTCGATCGATGTAATGAATCTGGTCGGGCGTTTCGCCGGCGGGGAGAACACCTCCAACCAGCCGCCCAAGCCGAAGGGCCCGGTGCCGCAAGCTCCAGTGAAGGTGCCCGATCCGGGGGCCGGACCGTGAAGCGGTGTCTGAGGCAATCGGCGCTGGCGCTGTTGTCGCTGGGCTTTGTTGCCGCGGCCCTTGCCCAGGGCCAGACGCCCGCCAAGGTGACGCCAGCCGCGCCCGCACTGAAACCGGCCATTCCCAGTCCGCCGGCTCCAGTTGCTGGACCCGCCATGGTTCAGCCGGCAGCGCCTGCCGCAGTCGCGCCCGCCAACCCCGCACTGGCTCAGGACAGCACCCCCGCAACGCCGCTCGCACCCCCGCAAGGAGGCACGCAGCTTTTGCTTCGTGGGCTGGAGAAGATCACCGGTCGCCCCACCAACATCACCGCGCCGGTCGGCAAGCCGGTGCATTTTGCCACGCTCACCATCACTGCGCGCTATTGTTATTCGACCCCTGCAAGCGAGACACCGGAAACAGCCGCTTTTGTGCAGATCGAGGATCATCGGCCCGACCAGCAGGCGCGACGCGTCTTCTCCGGCTGGATGTATGGTTCAACCCCGGGCCTGAACGGGGTGGAGCATCCGCTCTATGATGTGTGGGTGATCAGTTGCAACAATGCGCCCGCCCAGGCTGTGGCATCTAACACTTCGACCGCCGCGGTCAAGGTTGCGGCGCCGGATTCCTCGGACAAGGAAGGCATACAAGCCCTTCCCGAAGGCGCGGGCCAATAGGCGCGGTCCTTTTGCGTCCTGAGTTCGTCGCAAGATCGATCATGGGCTTTTCGCCCACATCGCTCCCCGCTCCTGCTCAGACCGCAAAATTCCTCGCGGCTATGTTCACACTTTAGGAAGCTGGGTCCAGGAACAGGATCTTGAGACTGCCGGGTAGCGGCTTGGCGCGTCCGGGCCGACCATTGCGGCCGAGCGGCACCGGCGCCTTGGGATCGATGTCGGCCACGGCCACGAACAGCCGGCCGGTGTCTGGATCGATGGTCATGTTCTTGCCGGTGATGGCGGTCGGAATACTCCCTGCGGATTCAAATTTTTCACGATTGGTTTCGCGGACCACCGACAGGGTGCCGTCATAGTTGGAACTGAATGCGAGCTTGCGCTTGGGATCGAAAGCTGCGCCGTCGCTGCCATTGCCGATGGGCAAGGTCGCCATGACCGCGCCGCTGTCGGCATTGACCACGGTCATCACCGCATTGACGCAGGTGACGAACAGCCGGTGTGAGGCGGTGTCGATGGCCAGGCCATGCGGGCTTGTACAGCCGGGGATCGGCCAGTGTGCGTCCACCTGGTTGGTTGCGGTATCGACGCGCACGATTTCCTTGTTCTCGGCGCCGTTGACATAGAGTTTTCCGTTGTTGCCGGAAACCGCATATTCCAGGCCGCCGCCGGCATTGACGGTGGCGATCGCGGTGTCGGTCTTGGGATCGATCACTGTGAGCATTTTGGAATCGCCATCCACCACGAAGATGTGGCCGCTTGCAGGGTCGAAGGCAATGCCGTCCGCATCGTCCTGCGCTTTGATGTGCGCGCCCGTCTTGAGCGTCTTGAGATCGAAGGCGACGGCTTGGCCGGCCTCGCCGTCATCGGTATAGCCCTTGCCCGCCGCAGCCACGATGCCGATCCCATGGCTACCGCCGGGCATGCCCTGCACCGTGCCAAGCACGCTGCCGCTCTTGCCATCCAGCACGCTCAGCCGGTCACCATGCGCGACATAGAGGCGATGCGAGGGTCCGTCATAGACCAGATAGTCCCACCGGTCGGGCGCGCCCAGCGGCACAGTCTTGGTGACATGATAGGCAGGCGCCTGCGCAAAAGATGCGGCAAAGGAGCCCAGGAGGAGCGCGGCGGAAAGGAGGGTCAGACGCATTGGGGGGTGCCTCTTCGGGATGGCCGGACCATATCCCAGGCCGTGCCGCTTTTTTTCGCCTTGGGGAAATTTATAGGAGCCTGCGGCGCCGGATTTTTCTCAAAAGAAGGGCCAAATGGCTTCCCGGTTCAGCGCATCGGCCAGCTTCGCCAGATATTGCTCGCGTGAAATCTCGATGGCGCCGAAGCGCGCCAGATGCGGCGTGATGAACTGGGTATCCAGCAATGCAAAGCCGCCGCGCCTGAGACCATCCACCAAGTGCACCAATGCAACCTTGCTGGCGTCGCGCGAGCGGCTGAACATGCTTTCGCCAAAAAACGCCGCGCCCAGTCTCACGCCATAAAGCCCACCGACCAGCTCGCCCGCCTGCCAGCACTCGATCGAATGGGCATGGCCGCCCGCATGCAGCGCGGTATAGAGGCGCAGGATCTCGCTGTTGATCCATGTCTCCTCGCGCCCCGGCGACGGCGCGGCACAGGCCCGCATCACATCCGGAAAAGCGGTGTCGGCGGTGACCGTGAAGCACCCGGAGCGCACCGTGCGGGCGAGGCGATGGGGAACGTGGAAGAAATTAAGGGGAATGATCCCGCGCTTTTCCGGCGATACCCAGTAGAGCGTTGGATCGCCGCGCCGCTCTGCCATTGGAAACAGGCCCTCGGCATAGGCTCGCAACAGGATTTCGGGTGTCAGCCTCGGTGTGCCGTGCAAGTGCTATCCCCGTCTTCTGAACTGCCATTCGTGAGGAGTCGTTCACCCATACGCGAAGGGTGCCCCCCGATGCTAAAACAGGCTCGCCGTCTGGATTACCTTAACATCTATTTCTGGTTAACCGCGAACGCGCCGGGACCGGCCGCCGCCAAATACAGGAAGATGAAACAGAACAGGATGGCCGCGTCGCCGCCATTCTGGGTCGGATAGATGCTCTTGGGCAGGTGAGCAATGAAATAGGCAAAAGCCATTTCGCCGGACGTGATGAAAGCGGCGATCCGGCTGAACAGGCCCAAGGTAATCAGTGCGCCCCCTAAAAGCTCAATGATTCCAGCCGC
The DNA here is from genome assembly GCA_035512055.1 of Rhizomicrobium sp. Classification (GTDB taxonomy): domain Bacteria; phylum Pseudomonadota; class Alphaproteobacteria; order Micropepsales; family Micropepsaceae; genus Rhizomicrobium. Next base: position 40,086 of record DATKEP010000194.1, on the reverse strand, counting down.
CATGATCAGGGGTGGGAGATGGCCGCCCATTGGGGCAGGAAACCCCACGAGTTTCACCAGTCCATGTTCCAGGAAAATCAGCCCTACAACTACACGTAGAAGCCCCAACAGTTGCGGCGCGAATTTGGTCAGGAAACCCATACTCAAAGTCCTCCCGATCTTGTTCTTATCGGGCGAGACTAGCCGAGAAACTGGGGCTTACCTAGGGGCCCGTCGCCTGGGCATCTGAAGCGCCAAAGGGCCGGTCAATGACCCGGATTTACCCGGTAATTTTTCAGGCTGCGGACCGCGCGTAGCGCGTTAATAACCCAGACCGGCCAGGTACTTCTCCAGCCAATGAATCGAGTAATCGCCATCGATGATGTCGGGCTCGCGCACCAGTTTCTGGAACAGAGGGATGGTGGTTTCGATGCCATCAACGACCAGTTCGTCAAGCGCGCGGCGCAGGCGCAGCAGGCACTCGTTTCTGTTTTTGGCGTGCACCACCAGCTTGCCGGCCAGGCTGTCATAGAATGGCGGGATGCGGTAGCCGGAATAGATCGCGGAATCGAAGCGCACACCCAAACCGCCGGGCGTGTGAAACTGCGTGATCGTTCCAGGCGAGGGGCGGAAGGTGAAGGGATTTTCCGCATTGATCCGGCACTCGATGGCGTGACCTTCGAAGACGACGTCTTTTTGAGAGAATGCCAGCGGGGCGCCGGAGGCGATGCGGATCTGCTCGCGCACGATATCGATGCCGGTAATCGCTTCGCTGACGGGGTGTTCCACCTGCAGCCTGGTATTCATTTCGATAAAATAGAAGCAGCCATCTTCATAAAGAAATTCGATCGTGCCCGCGCCGAGATAACCCAGCTTGGTGAGCGCTTTGGTGACGATGCCGCCGATCTCGTCACGTTCCTGGGCGTTGAGGGCGGGCGAGCCCGCTTCCTCCCAAACTTTCTGATGACGTCGTTGCAGCGAGCAGTCGCGCTCACCCAGATGCACAACATGGCCATGGGCATCGGCCAGGATCTGGATTTCGATATGGCGCGGCTTCTGGAGATATTTCTCCATATAGACGGTGTCATTGCCGAAGGCTGCCTTGGCTTCGGCACGTGCGGTGGAGAGAGCGAAGGAAAGCTCGCCCGCATTCTTCGCGACCTTCATGCCGCGGCCGCCGCCGCCCGCAGTGGCCTTGATCAGCACCGGATAACCGATCTCTTCGGCCATACCGGCTGCATCCTTGTCGCTGACTTCGCCGTCCGAGCCCGGCACCGTCGGTATGCCCAGCTCCTTCACCGTCTGCTTGGCGGTGATCTTGTCGCCCATCATGCGGATATGTTCCGCCCTGGGTCCGATGAAGGTCAGGCCATGTTCCTCGATGATATCGGCGAATTTGGCATTCTCGGACAAAAAGCCATAGCCGGGATGAATGGCTTCCGCGCCGGTGATTTCGCAGGCGGCGATGATGGAGGGAATATTGAGATAGGACTGCGCCGCCGCGGGCGGACCGACGCAGACGCTTTCGTCGGCCAGCTTGACATGCATCGCCTCGCTGTCGGCGGTCGAATGGATCGCCACAGTGGAGATGCCCATCTCCTTGCAGGCGCGGATGATGCGAAGCGCGATTTCGCCGCGATTGGCGATGAGGACCTTTTCGAACATCTAGCAGAGGACTTTCACGGCCGGTCCATCAGGCGATTACGCAGAGGGTCTGGCCGAATTCCACGGGCGTTGCGTCGGCGACGTTGATCTCCATCACCGTGCCTGCCTTGGGCGCGGTGATGGCGTTCATGGTCTTCATCGCTTCCACGATGAACAGCGTGTCACCTTCCTTCACCGTCTTGCCGACGCTAATGAAGGCCGGCTTGCCCGGCTCAGGCGCGACAAAGACGGTACCGACCATGGGAGAGGGCACTGCGCCTGCAGGCGGCCCCGACGATGCAGGCGCCGAAGCAGTCGGCGCGGGAGTGGCTGGTGCTGCGGCCACGGCCGGCGCCGCAGCAACGCTAGCCGCTACACCGCCCCGGCTGACACGAATGCGGGCGCCCTGGTGCTCGATCTCGATCTCGGTAAGGCCGGTCTCCTTCAGAAGCTTGGCCAGCTCGCGCACGGCGTCGGCATCTATGCCGGGTTTTTTGGAATTCATTTCTTCCCCTTGAGAATTTCGGCAATGGCATCCACCGCGCGCAGATATCCCTGCGCGCCGAAACCCATGATGATGCCGGTGGCGCCCTTTGAGACATAGGAGTGACTGCGGAAAGGATCGCGCCGGTGAATGTTGGAAAGATGCACTTCGATCACCGGAATCTTGAGCGCCAGGATGCTGTCGAGGATGGCAACCGAGGTATGGCCGTAGCCGGCGGGATTGATAATGACCGCGCTGGCGCAGGTGCGTGCCTCCTGGAGATAGTCAACGATATCGCCTTCGCGATTGGACTGGCGGAACACGGTCGCAAGACCATATTGGGCGGCTTGCGCCTCGCACATCTTCCCGATTTGGGCGAGTGTGGTGTAGCCATAAACTTCCGGCTCGCGCTCTCCCAGCAGGTTGAGATTGGGGCCGTTGAGGATGTATATCGGTAACTTCTTGGATTCTTTTGTCTTTTTGGCCATAGACTTTCCGTGGGGCGCGGGCGATTCACGCCTTATAATCGTATCCAGGCAGATACGGAAATGCTTAAGGTGTGGCTAGGTCATGGCAGTTGAAATCACCCTGAATGGCGAAACGCGGCGGCTGGATGGCCCCTTGAGCGTTCGTGGCCTGCTGGAGAGCCTCGGACTAGACCCTGCCAAGATCGCGGTGGAGCGCAATCTGGAGATCGTGCCGCGCTCGACCTACGATCAGGTGGCGGTCGGCCATGGCGACCAGTTGGAGATCGTGCAATTCATCGGCGGCGGCAATGCGCCGGTCGAGATGCCCCGGGTAGACCGACCCTTCGTTATCGCGGGACGAACCTTCAAGTCACGCCTGATCATCGGCACCGGCAAGTACAAGTCCTATGCCGACAATGCCGCCGCGCTTGAATCGTCGGGCGCGGAGATCGTGACGGTGGCGGTGCGCCGGGTGAATCTCACCGATCCGGCCCAGCCCAGGCTGGTGGATTTCATCGACCCTAAGAAGGTAACATATCTGCCCAACACCGCCGGCTGCTTCACCGGCGAGGATGCTGTGCGCACCTTGCGGCTGGCGCGCGAGGCAGGCGGCTGGTCGTTGGTCAAGCTGGAAGTGCTGGGCGAGAAGAAGCTGCTCTATCCCGACATGATCGAGACCCTGCGCGCCACCGAGATGCTGAGCAGGGACGGTTTCCAGGTGATGGTCTATTGCAATGACGATCCGCTGATGGCCAAGCGCCTGGAAGATGCCGGCGCAGTGGCGATCATGCCCCTGGCTTCGCCCATCGGTTCGGGCATGGGCATCCAGTCCACCGTGAACATCCGCATGATCATCGAGGACAGCAAGGTACCGGTTATCGTGGATGCCGGCATCGGCACGGCGTCTGACGCAGCAGTGGCGATGGAACTGGGCTGTGACGCCGTGATTTCCAACACCGGCATCGCCCATGCCAAGGACCCGGTGCAGATGGCGAGGGCGATGAAACTGGCGGTGGAAGCCGGACGCCTGGCATGGCTTGCAGGTCGCATGCCGAAGAAGGCGTATGCGGACCCATCCAGTCCGCTGACGGGGCTGATCTAGCGACGGTTGGTCTTAGTTTTTTCCTTGTTTGTCATTGCCGCGGCCGCGGGAATCCAACTTGTTGTTGGACGCACAGCCCAAGTTGAAGTTGGATTGCCGCTTTTGCGGGAATGACAGGCTGCTGGTTGTCAGCTTTTCATCTCGCTGGCCAGCGTGTCGCCGTCCACCGCGCCAGGGTGGAATTTGCCGTTCAGCACAAAGGTCGGCGTGCCATCAACCCCCACCTTGTGCGCCAGCGCGATCGATGAGGTCAGCGTCTTTGCAATTGCCGGATCGGTCATGTCGGTCTTGAGCTTGCCCACATCCATGCCGGATTTGGCGGCATCGGCATAAATCATGTCCTCCGTGACCTGACCTTCCTCGCCAAGAAGCGTGAAGTGGAAGTCCATGTAATGCGCGGGCTGGCGCCGGGCCGCTAGCGAAGCGCGCGCCGCGAGAAGCGCGCTTTGGCCATGAAGATCGGCGATGGGAAATTCGATGAAGGAAAAGCGGGTGTCGTCCTTATGGGCGTCATAGAACTTTTTTACCGCGGGCAGGGAGGCACGGCAGAAGGGACAATCATAGTCATAGAATTCCACCAGCGAGGCCTTGGCGTCGGCTGGTCCGGTCACGAACGCGACCGCCGGATCGAAGAAAGCGGCTTTCCCGACCTTTTTCATGGCGGCGTCCTGGGCCGCGGCCTGCTTCTGGTCGTCCAGCTGCTGCGCGCGTCCCATCATTGCCGGCACAAGCTCGGGGTGCGTCATCAGATAGGTCTGCATCTGCCGGTCGTTGATCGGCATCAGGCCGGCCTGGGCCATCGACAGGATGACGGCGACCGCGATCATGGCGCCGCAAATTGCGCTTGCCAGTACGATCGTAACGGGCCGCATTCTCATCCGCCCCGCTGCTGCGCGGCCAAGGGCGCCGCTGCACCGATGATGTCGCCGGCGCGCTGCCAGTCGGGCGAGCCCTGTGCAAGCTTGCCGCGCGCGCGGGTGGCAAAGATCATGGCTTTCCTCATGTCGCCCGCATTGTACCAGGCTTCGGCAGTCGAAAGATTGGCCATGGGCTCATTCTTGAGCAGGCTGTAGGCCTGCGCCGTTTCGTACCAGGTGAAGATATCATCATCCTCCACCAGAATTGCCGCCTTGAGATTGGCCAAAGCGGGCTGCGCCATGTTCGCGTCTTCGGTGGCAAGCTGGGCGGTCGCCAGTGCGAGTCTCAGCTGCGGCGCCTGGGGGCGCAAGCTGACCGACTTCTGATAGTCGGGAATGGCTTGCAGCGGTTTGGCCATGCTCAAATAGATCTGGCCGCGCGCTTCATAGAAGTAGGGATTATTGGGCTCTTCCGTGATCAGGCCGTTGATCGCGGCCAATGCCTTCTGCAGGTTGGGCTGGCGCAGATAAATCATGGCATGGGCATAGCGCGACGGTTCGGATGTATCGGAATCCGGAAAGCGGACCAGCCCCTGCTTCACCGGCAGTACAAAGCCTGCAAGCTTGGCCTGCACCATCTGGAATGTGTGCAGGCTTTCAGGTGAATCCTGCACTTCGCGATAGGGCGAGGCATCCACCATGTCGTTCAGGTCGAAAACGCGGTCTTGGCCGCTCGGATGGTCCACTGCGAACTTGTCCACCTTGTAGGCGCTCATCGCCTCGTCATCCGCGAAGCGCTGGAAGGTGTGATACATGCCCATCGGCGATTGATGCGTGGCAAGCAACAGTTTGGCGGCGATCTGGTCGGCGGTGGATTCTTGCACCCGGGTGAAGGCGGCAAACTGGCCCATGGCATAAGCCTGGCCGATCCCCATGATTGCCATGCCGGCCTCGCCCGCGCCCGCAATCATTGCGCCCACGCCGATCACCATGGACAGCAGCATGGGGATCATTGCCTTCTGCATGCCGACATTGCCGCGCGACAGGTGACCAGCCGAGATGTGGCCTGTTTCGTGCGCCATCACGCCGATCAGTTCGTTGGGCGAGTGCAGCCAGAGTAGGATGCCGGAAAAGATGAAGATATTCTCGCCGCCGTCGCCGTAAGTGGCAAAAGCGTTGATATCGGGATCGCCGAGCAGCCAGACCTTCGGAACAGGATTGAGGCCGGCGGCCCGGGCCAACGGCGTCTCGTAGCTTCGCAGCATTTCCTCGGTTTCAGTATCGCGCAGAAGGCCCATATCGCCCTGGGCCCAGGCGGGCAGGGCATAGGTCAGGAAGGCGGTAACGAAACCCGCGGCAAAGAGCAGCTTGCGCGCGGCGGAACTCGGCGTTTTCAGCGACAAGCCTGCTACTCCCGTTGCCCCGCCCAAAACCCCTTAGTGTCCTGATTTTCAAAATTCGCAATGTCTCTATATCAGGTACTGGGCGAATTTCGAAAATCGAGGGACACTAACAACTTATTGATTCCTGGTGTCGTTTTGGTTTCGACATCCGCCACAAGCTTGATATTGATGATTTGCGGACGTCGAAACCACGATACCAGCCGCCGAACCTATGGGCAGGCGTGGCTTTGGTCAAACTTTAGCACTGTGGCGAAGCGGCCCGGGCTGGGGCATAACAGGTTCCTATCCCATGGCCCCCAAGGATTACGCCTCGTTCATGTCCCGACGTCTTATTGCCCTCTTCGTCACGCCCGCCTTCTTGTTGGGCGGTTGCCAGACCATCACAAGCCTGGGCGATCACACCGCCGCAACCCTGGGACTTGCTGACGAACCCCAGTCCTACACCGCCAACACGGTGAGCGAGCCCAAGCGCACCGGCATTGCCGTGGCAGACGAGCCCCTGGCAGCTCGTGCCGGCGCCGCGGCTTTGGCCGACCAAGGGACCGTGGTCGATGCGGTTGCGACCATGTTCTTCACCCTGACGGCGACTTATCCGGTTGCAGCAGGACTGGGCGGTGGCGGCATCTGCATATTCCGAGACGCGAGTGGCCAGGTGACGGAATTCGATTTCCTCACCAAGGCGCCCAAGGCCGGTGGTTACTATGCCTTGCCCGGCGCGGTCGCGGGCTTTGCCACCATGCACAGGCTTTACGGCGCGCTGCCCTGGCAGAGGATTGTGGCGCCTGGCGAGGCATTTGCTTCCACCGGTTTTCCAATCTCCGAGGCACTGGCATCGCGGCTTGCGCCCGCGCAGAATCTGTTGCGGCTGGATGCGGTGCTGGCGGCGGAATTTCTGGATGAAGGCGGTCGTCCGCGAGTGGCGGGCGCAGAGGTCAGGAATGTGGCGCTTGGTGTCACCTTGGGCCAGATTCGTCTCAACAATTCCGACGGATTCTACAAAGGCGAGGTGGCGGCCAGCATCGCGGCCTATTCTGCCGCGCAAGGCGGCGGCATCAGTGTGGCGGAGCTGGCCGCGACGGCGCCGCTTCAGGCTTCCGCCGGAGTGCACAATATGGGCGGTTTCACCATCTATTTGCCGGGCGCGCGCACGGGCGCGGGCGCGTTCAGCGCCAGCATCCTGGCCAATCTTTCACGGGACCTGCGCGCCACGCGCAATCCGGCCTCTGCCACGCAAGCCGCGGTTCGGGATTCGCTGGCGGCCTTTGGTGTGAGAACGGTGCCCGGCGATCTGGGCTCAACCGGCTTTGCCGCGGTCGACAGCAACGGCGCCGCCGCATCCTGTGCCGTCACGTTGAACGGGCCTTTCGGATCGGGACGTACGGCCGGCGATACTGGTGTCGTGCTGGGCGCAACACCCTCCAGCCAGGCGGGGTTGGCGAGCGCCTTCCTAGCTCCCGCGATCGCCACCACCAATGGAACTGTCGCGCTGGCAGGTGCTGGTGCCGGTGGTCCCGACGGCACGGCGGCGGCGGTTTACGCGGCGCTGGAAGCCGCCGGTGGCCGCGAACTTGGCAAGCGCGGCGATCTGCGCGGCACTGGTAGGGCGCCATACGACACGGTGAACATGATTTCCTGCAGTCCGGAGGTCTGTGTTGCGCTCACCGATCCGGGCGCCCATGGCGCAGGCGTGACGGCAGAGGTGACGGTGCGATGACTTACGTGTTGGCGTGAGGGTTCAGCTCACTCGCCACCACTGAACGTACGCTGCCACCAGCCTTTTTTCTTTGGCTGGTCTTCACCTTTGGCCTCTTCATCTTCCTTGGGCGTGGTGTCGGGAATATCGTCCTGCAGCGACCAGACCGGCGCGGAAGGCGCGCCAGGCGCGTGCTTGTCGTCGGTCGGTGTCGTGTCGATCTCATCGGGCACGGCGCCAAAACGGTCCGCTTCGTTCGCAAAACCGGTTTGGTGATGTTCTATGCCTTCCGGTTCCGGACTGACGCCGTGGTCGCGTCCGCCGCGGCGACCGCGGCGGCGGCGGCGCCTGCGGCGATGACCTTCGCCGTTTTCGCCAAATCCCTGGCCGCCCTGCTGGCCGTTTTGCTGGACATTCTGCGGCACATTCTGCTGGCTGTTGTCTTGAACCGGCACGGCGGCGTCATTGCCTTCAGCGGCCGGCGCGGGCGCTGCTGCCGCGGCTTCGGCCGGAGCCTGCTGGCCATCATGGCGCTCGCCATGTTCGCGATCCCGGTCGCGGCCACGGCCGCGTCCGCCGCGGCGGCGCCGGCGGCGGCGGCCCTCCCGCGGTGAGCCTTCGGGGCGCTCGAAGCTTTCGGCTTCCGCGGCTTCTTCGGTCTCGCCAGCGTCACCTTCCGGCGTTGCGGCTTCGGTCTCTTCTTCGTCCTCTGTCTCTTCCTCATATTCGGGTTCCGGCTCATCGGAAGGCACAAAGCCCGCCTCGATGCTTACCGCGGAAGGCCTGGGGCGATCACCCGGATCGCGGGTCTTGGTGCGCTCGATCTCGAAACTGCCGGCCGCCATGCCTTCCCTGGGTTCGAAGGCGATCGACATGCCATGCTCATTCTCGATCCGTGAGAGTTCGGAGCGTTTCTGGTTGAGGATATAAAGCGCCACTTCATTGGCGATCTTCACCGTCACGGCGGCAGCGCGGTTCTTCTCGCCCTCGTCCTCCAGCCCACGCAGCACGCGCAGCGCGGTGCTTTCGGTGGAGCGTACCAAGCCGGTGCCGGCACAGTGCGGGCAGGTGACGGTCGAGCCCGCAATCACGCCGGCGCGCAGCCGCTGGCGCGACATTTCCAGAAGTCCGAATTGCGAGATCTTGCCGATCTGCACCCGCGCCCGGTCGTTCTTGACTGCGTCGCGCAGGCGCTTTTCGACCTCGCGGTCGTTCCTGCCTTCTTCCATGTCGATGAAATCGATCACGATCAGGCCTGCCAGGTCGCGCAGGCGCAACTGGCGTGCAATCTCGCTGGCCGCTTCCAGATTGGTCTTGCGCGCAGTTTCCTCGATCGAATGCTCGCGCGTCGCGCGTCCGGAGTTCACGTCGATTGAGACCAGCGCTTCCGTCTGGTTGATGACGACGTAACCGCCCGATTTCAGCGTGACGGTCGGCGAGAACATGGAATCCAGCTGGGACTCGATGTGCATGCGCTGGAACAAAGGTACCGTGTCTTTGTATTGGTGGACATACTTGGCATGGCTGGGCATCAGCATGCGCATGAAGTCCTTGGCGTTGCGGTAGCCTTGTTCGCCCTCCACAACAATGTCCTGCACATCCTTGGTGTAGAGGTCGCGGATCACCCGCTTGATCAGGTCGCCTTCCTCATGGACGCAGGCCGGGGCGTTGGAGGACAGTGTCTTTTCCCGGATCGTGTCCCACAGCCGCAGCAGATAGTCATAATCGCGCCGTATCTCCAGCCGCGTGCGGTTTTCGCCCGCCGTGCGGATGATCAGGCCCATGCCGTCGGGCAACTCCAACCCCTGGGCGGCAGCCTTGAGTCGCTTACGGTCGGCGGCATTGGTGATCTTTCGTGAGATGCCGCCACCGCGCGGGGTATTTGGCATCAGGACGCAATAACGGCCCGCGAGCGACAGATAGGTCGTGAGGGCGGCGCCCTTGTTGCCGCGTTCTTCCTTGACCACCTGCACCAGGATGATCTGGCGGCGCTTGATCACTTCTTGGATCTTGTAGTGCTTGCGGCGCACCCATTTCTGTGGCGGACGCTGGGCCTGCAGCGCCTGGGCGTCAGGCTGGGGGCCTTCGCCTTCGATAGGTGCCATAAGGGCGCCGCCTTCAATCTCTTGCGGCATAGCGGCCGCCATGTCCTGCGCCAATTCACCTTCAACACTGACCGGCTGGATCTCGCCCTCATTCTCTTCCGCCGCTTCGGCGGCTACGACCTGCGCATCTCCTTGATAATCGGGCAGCGCCTCGGTGGCGGCGTCTGGCTTTGTCGCCGGCAGTTCCTCGTCACGTTCCTGTTCGACGGCCATGCCGTCGTGATTGACGAACACGTCCTCATGCTCGTCTTCACTGCTTTCGGGGGCATTGTCGGAGGTGCTGGCGCCTTCCTCTTCGCTTTCGGGCTCTTCGCTCTCAGGGGCAGCGTCCAGCGGCACCAGCGGCGCCATCTCCACGACTTCGTCGCCGGTATCGGCTTCTTCCTCGGCTTCCTCTTCCGCCTCGGCTTCGCTGTCATCGGTCCGGGCGCCAGTAATCTCGAAACTCTCGATCTCGTCTTCCTGGCGGCGGCGGGCTTCGGCTTCCTGCTCGGCAAGCAGCGCCTGCCGGTCGGCCATCGGGATCTGGTAATAGTCGGGATGAATTTCGGCGAAGGCCAGGAAGCCTTGGCGGTTGCCGCCATATTCGACAAAGGCGGCCTGCAGCGACGGCTCCACGCGCGTCACTTTCGCCAGATAAATGTTTCCCTTGAGCGGCCGCCGCGACGCGGCCTCGAAATCAAATTCCTCGACCTTGGAACCGTCGAGAATTACCACGCGGGTCTCTTCCGGGTGGTTGGCGTCGATGAGCATGCGTTTGGTCATGGAAATCTCCGGCGCGCGCGCGCATTGGGCCGCAAGCAGTCGCGGACGAAAGGAGGCGGCGCGCATTGTGAGTGGAAAGAACAGGCGCAAACCCATCCGTCGAAACGGTCACGGGGACCGGGACAGCGTCGGAAGGCAGCGCAATTCGGACAATCATGATACTCGGGCGGCCACGTGTACGGCCTTTGGGAGTGAACCCGGAAACGCCCCTCTGTCCGCGTTTGTCGCGGAACGTGTGGCGCAATCAGGGGCGGCACGGTGGCCCGCGGGAATCGCGAACGCCTGCCGGGACAGTTTTTGTAGGGTGCCAGCGGGGTTTCAACAAGCGATTAATGGCCAGGTCCGCGGCCCCGTCGCCAGCTTGTCAGTAATTACCTTTATTAATCAATAAGTTATCTAAGAGCGCGACCACAACCGCAGGAGGTTGTTGCGCACGGCCTCGAGCCGGACGCGGTTTTCCCAGGCCATTTTAAGGCCTTCCAGGGCGGCCACTTCCGAAAGTTCATAAAGCTGGGTGCGCTGGAATTCATCCGCGATCATGCTTTCGATGAAAGTGATAGAAACCAGCCGCTGGCCCCGGCGTACCGGGGTCACCTCATGCAACTGCGTAGAGGGATAGACGATCACGCTGCCCGGCTCGCCCTTGATCACCAACGGCTTGGTGCCCAGGTGCACCACCAGTTCGCCGCCGTCATAGCTGGCCGGTGGATTGAGCCACACGGTCGCCGACAGGTCGGAGCGGTGCACTTCATTGCCGAACCGCATGTGCGAGACGTCGGCATGGGCGCCATAGGTCATCCCGACTTCATAGCGGGCGAGCAATGGCGGCGCGACATGACGGGGGAAGGCAAAATCACGGAACGGTTCGCACCGCGCGAAGGCGTCCGCCACAATGCGCGAGGACTCGGCGTAATGGGGATCGGTTTCGCTGGCCTGCAGATTGTTCTTGGCCTGGTTGTGGGGATTGGAAATCCGGCCGTCCACATAACGGACCTTGGCCGCGAGTTCCTGCAGCCGCGTCACTTCCTCCGCCTTCAGAAAGCCTTTTATTTCCAGAAACATCCGCCGCCCCTGCGCCGCTTGCACCCTAGCAAAAGCGGACGGTTGAAACAAACACCCATGATAATCTTGCGCATCCGATTCGGAGGCTTTCGGTTTCATTGATGGTGCGCGTCCTTGCAATCCTCTCGCTTGCTGCCGCCGTCAGCCTGGCGGGACTTCAGGCCTTGGGTGCGGATGACGCCATCGGCAAGCTTATGCATGACCAGGACGAGCCTGGCAGGAGCCTGCCCGTTGCCCCGCCACGACCGCTGCCCGAAAAGGTAGAAGGACTCAGCATCGGTTCCAGGCAGCAAGGTCCGCTACCCATCGTTATGAGCGCGCGCATCGGCGAGCATGAAGACCGCACCCGCCTGGTGATCGAATTGTCCGATCCGCTTAATCTGCGCGCCTTTGCGCTGGCCAATCCGGATCGCGTGGTGATCGACATGCCGGAAGTGTCCTGGCGGCTGGGCGCACCGCCCCGTCCTTCCGGTTACGGACCGGTGAAATCCTATCGCTATGGACTGTTCCGCGGCGGCAATTCCCGCATGGTAATCGATCTCAATTCGCCTGTGTCGGTGGCCGATCCCCTGGTGCTGCCGCCGTCCGCCGGTTTCGGCTACCGCGTGGTGATCGACTTGTTCCCCACCACCCGCCCCAAATTCGATGCCCAGGCGGGCTGGCCGGCCGACCTGAAGAAACGTGAAAGCGACGCGGAAAAGCTGGCCGCGCTGATCGCAGCCGGCCAATCGCCCACGGCCAACAGCGTCGGCAAGAAGATCATTGTGCTGGATCCCGGCCATGGCGGCCTTGATTCCGGCACGATCGGTGTCAATGGGCTGATGGAGAAGGACCTCGCCCTGGCGCAGGCCCAGAAGCTTCAGCACGAACTCAAGCGGCGCGGTTACGTCGTGTACATGACACGAGACAATGACTCCTTCATTCCCTTGCGCCAGCGTGTCGCCATCGCCCGCGCCGACCGTGCCGACCTGTTCATTGCGCTGCATGCCGACTCCAATCCCGATTCCGGCACCACCGGGACTTCCATCTACACGTTGAATGACGGCCGTTCCGACCGCGAGGCGACAGCACTGGCCAGGCGTGAGAATCAGTCCGACGTGATCGCCGGCGTGGATCTTTCAGGCGAGAACAATCCAGTGGCGCCGATCCTGATCAACCTTGCCCAGCGCGACACCCGTAACAAATCGTCGGAATTCGCCACCCATGCGCTCAAGGAACTTGGGCAGGTCACCAACCTGTTGGCCAGAAGCCCCCACCGTTCGGCCAGCCTGGCGGTCCTGGTGGCACCGGATGTTCCCGCCGTCCTGATCGAGCTTGGATACCTGTCCAATCCCAGCGACGCGGGCCAGATGAACACCGATTCATGGCGGAGCCGGGTGGCGGACGCCATCGCCAATGCCGTGGATGCCCAATTTGTGCCATCTTCTCCAACCCAGGCTTCCCGCTAGACCCTTTCAAGCGCGGGCGCCGAGCCGTATATATCACCTGTTCCGATGCCGAATTTCGTTTCCCGTCTTCTTAAATGGCTTGGGCTGGCCGCCGCCGCCCTGGTCGTGGTGGTCATTGGCTTTTGCGCCTTCTGGGTCGTCGCCCTGATGCGTGATCTGCCGAGCGTGCAGACGCTGCAGAATTATGCGCCGCCCATCACCACCCGCGTCTATGCCGGCAATGGCACGGTCCTGGGCGAATATGCGCATGAGCGGCGCATCTTCGTGCCTGCCACCTTCATCCCCAAGTTGGTGAAACAGGCTTTCACCAGCGCCGAGGACCGCAACTTCTACAGCCATCCCGGCATTGATCCGTCCGGCATCCTGCGCGCCGCGATCAAGGATGTGGGTCTGGTCCTGGAAGGCCGCCGGCCGCAAGGCGCGTCCACTATCACCCAGCAGGTCGCGCGCGGCTTCCTGCTCAATTCCGACCTCAAGATGGCCCGCAAGGTGCGCGAGGCGATCCTGGCGATCCGCATCGATGCCACCTATCCGAAGGAAAAGGTGCTGGAGCTCTATCTGAACGAGATCAATCTCGGGCAGAACAGCTATGGTGTGGCGGCGGCGGCATTGAACTATTTCGGCAAGTCGCTGGACGAGCTCGACATCTCGGAAGTCGCCTTCCTCGCCTCACTGCCTAAGTCGCCCAGCCATTACGATCCGCGTTTCCATCACGAGGCCGCCGTCGACCGCCGCAACTGGGTGATCGGGGAGATGGCCGAGAACGGCTACATCACCGACGAGCAGGCCAAAGTCGCCAAGGAGGAGCCGCTGATCACCCAGACCCGCGCGCTGGGGAGCCAGGCGGCCGACGTGGACTATTATGTCGAGGAGGTGCGCCGGCTGCTCTACAAGCAGTATGGCGAGAAGGCGCTATATGACGGCGGCTTGCAAGTGCGCGCCTCGCTGGACACCCGCCTCCAGAATTATGCCGTGGGTGCGCTGCGCTCCGGCCTGGTGCGGTATGACCGCCGTCATGGCTGGCGGGGCGCCAAGATGCATATCGAACTGGCCAACTGGAAAGAGGGACTGGCAAAGCTCGCCTCCGATCCCAACCACCAGTCGGGCATCGAGACATGGCGAATCGCCGCGGCGCTGGAATATGACGGCAAGAATGTCCGCATCGGCTTCCTCGACGGATCGACCGCGGTGATGACTTATGACGGCTACAAGTGGGCGCGCCATCAACTGCCCGGCGCGGTATGGGGCCCTACGCCTGCCGGCCCGCAGGACGTGGTCAAGCCAGGTGACGCCTTCTTTGTCGAGCCCTTGCCGGCTCCGGCCAAAACGGGCGAGTTCGGCTTGCGCCAAGTGCCCGAGGTCAATGGCGCCATTGTCGTGATGGATCCACATACCGGCCGCGTGCTGGCCATGTCGGGTGGATTCTCTTACGCCTCATCGCAATTTGACCGCGCCATGCAGGCCGAACGCCAGCCGGGTTCTTCCTTCAAGCCCTTCGTCTATGCCACCGCGCTGGACATGGGCTACACGCCGGTGAGCAAGGTTCTGGACGCGCCGTTCGAGATGGACATGGGTCCGGGTCAGGGCATTTGGCGGCCGGAGAATTTCGAGAAGGGCGAATTTCTGGGCGACACTACGCTCAGGCGCGGCATCGAACTGTCGCGCAATGTAATGACCGTTCGTTTGGCCTACACCATCGGCATGAACAATGTGGTCAAGCTGCCTCTTGCCTTCGGCGTCTATGACAAGCTGCCGCCGCTTCTGGCCAATTCGCTGGGCTCTTACGAAACCACGCTGATGCGCATGGTGACCGGCTATTCGGAGTTCGTGAATGGCGGCAAGAAGATCAGCGCTTCGCTGGTCGACCGCATCCAGGACCGCAACGGCCAGACCATCTGGCGCCATGACGGCCGCAAGTGCGACGGATGCAACGATGCCGACTGGCACGGCCAGGAAGAGCCGCTTCTGCCCGACACGCGCGAGCAGATCATCGATCCGCGGACGGCTTATCAGATTGTCTCCATGCTCGAGGGGGTGGTCCAGCGCGGCACTGCCGCCTATTCGGTGGGCGCGCAGATCAACAAGCCGCTCGCAGGCAAGACCGGCACCTCGCAGGATGCCCAGTCGGTCTGGTTCATCGGCTTCTCGCCGGACCTGGCAGCCGGCGTGTATGTCGGCTTCGACAATCCCCGCACGCTGGGTCCCAAGGAACAGGGCGCCACGGTCGCTGCCCCGATTTTCCGCGATTTCATGAAAGACGCGCTGGCCGATGCGCCGCCGACCCCGTTCCGGGTCGCGCCGGGAATCGAGGAAGTGCCGATCGACTGGAAGTCTGGCAATCCCGTTCTGCCCGGCACGCCTGGCGCCATCATGGAAGCCTTCAAGGCCGGCACCGCGCCAGGCGAAGCCAATGCGCCGGCTCCAGGCGTTGACGATGTCGGGGCGACACCCGCAGCCGGAACGGCCAGTGTGAGCCAGTCCACAACCCCGCCGGCTTCGGTGGGCGAGGGTACCGGAGGCCTTTATTGATTTTGCGGGCGGCATCGCTTAAGCACGCGGCCCATGCGTCCAGAACTTTCCCGCGCCGCCGACGACATTGAGCAGGCCATTGCCCTGCTGAGGAGGCATCTTTGACTGGGATCGCGCCACCCGCCGCCTGGACGAACTGAACGCCAAGGCCGAAGACCCTGCCATCTGGAACGACCCGCAGGCCGCGCAGAAGCTGATGCGCGAGCGCCAGAAGCTGGACACATCGCTGGCCGCCGTCACCCGGCTCACCAATGAACTTCACGACGCCAAAGAGCTGATCGCGCTGGCGGAGGCCGAGAACGACACGGCCATGGTGACGGACGCCGAAAATACCTTGCTGGCGCTTAACAGTCGCGCCGAGCAGATGCGGCTGGAATCCATGCTTTCGGGCGAAGCCGATGGAAATGACTCCTATCTGGAAATCCATGCCGGCGCCGGCGGCACCGAAAGCCAGGACTGGGCCTCCATGCTGCTGCGCATGTACATGCGCTGGGCGGAGCGTCACGACTACAAGCTGCAGCTGATCGAGGAAAGCGAAGGCGAGGCGGTAGGAATCAAATCCACCACGCTTCTGGTCAAGGGGCCCAATGCCTATGGCTGGCTCAAGACGGAAGCGGGCGTGCATCGGCTGGTGCGAATCTCGCCCTTCGATTCCAACGCCCGCCGGCATACCTCTTTTTCCTCCGTCACCGTCTATCCGGTGATTGACCAGTCGATCGAAATCGACATCCCGGAAAAGGATGTGCGCATCGACGTTTATCGCGCTTCTGGTGCCGGCGGCCAGCATGTCAACAAGACGGAAAGCGCGGTGCGCATCACACATCTGCCAACGGGTATTGCCGTCGCCAGCCAGTCCGAGCGCAGCCAGCACCAGAACCGCGCCATCTGCTGGGACATGCTCAAGTCGCGGCTCTATGAGATCGAGCTGGAGAGGAAGAAGGCGGAAACCGGGGCCTTTATCGGGGAAAAATCCGACATCGGCTGGGGCCACCAGATCCGCTCCTATGTGCTTCAGCCCTATCAGCTGGTGAAGGACCTGCGCACCGGCGTGGAAAGCCGCTTGCCTCAGGACGTGCTGGACGGCGACCTTGATTCCTTCATGGCCGCGGCTCTCGCACAGGAGGTCGGAGGCAAACCGCGTGAAAAAGTGGAAGACCTCGAATAATCAGAGCAGGTTGTCCGTTCTGGTGACGGTGCAATATTCACCGTCGAGATTGGCCAGCGACATGGCGTGAACCTCTTCGGCGTTCCGAATTTTCCGTCCCAGCCCGTTCGCCCAAAGGTGAAGCAGGCGTCTTCCGCCCGCCAATGGCAAGGCTTGCGGCCTGAAGGCGTGAAGGGCCTGCCCCGGCCGGTAATGGGAATTCGCCTCGGTCGAGTCGTGACGCACATGAATCAGCGGCCAGCGTTTGGCGCGCCAATGGGCCAACAGGCGCGCGACATTATGTTCGGCCTCGGGATTGTTGCGCACGCCCCAATCGGGATGGTTGACCGCCTGCTGCAAGTCAATCAGCAGCAGGACCGAGCCATCGGGCGGCTTTGAGGCGACGCTTATGTTGACGCCTGACCGAAGGAGGCGAACATCGGCTGGGGCGACACGGGCTCTGCGGCCTGCGGAGCGGGCTGGGCTCCATTCTGATAGGCCGCCTGCTTGTTCTGGGCCTGGCTCTGTGTCTGGCCGTCTTCCAATGGGTTGTCGCTGTGGCGGCAATTGCCTTCGAAAAACGCGCCCGACTCTACGGCAAAGGCTTCATGCAGGATGTCGCCTTCGACATGGCAGGTGGCAGCCAGAAGAACCTTGCGAGCGCGGATGCGGCCAAACACCTTGCCGCGCACCGTCACATCTTCGGCCAGAACCTCGCCGCTGATCTCGGCATTGTCGCCGATCACCAGGCCGACGCTGCGGACATCGCCTTCCACTCGCCCGTCAACCTGAATGTCGCCGGTCGAGTTGATGGTGCCGTTGATCACCATATCGGCACTGATGATGGAGGGAGCGGAGAGCGCACGCGTGCGTTTGGGCTGCGCCTGCTGGACCACGGGAACCGGCTGTGGCGTTGGGCTCGCATCTTTGCTTTTGCTAGAGAACATGGCGGCCAGCCTCGATGAAATTGTTGGGGTTTTTCACAGTGTCATCGTACCAGACTTCATAATGGACATGCGGCCCGGTACTGCGGCCCGTGGAGCCGACGCGGCCCAGCGCGGTGCCCCTTGGAATCTGCATCCCCACGCGCACGCTGATTACGGAAAGATGCCCGTAGCGCGTATGGATTCCGAAGCCATGGTCGACTTCCACCATGTTGCCATAACCGCCCCGGTTGCCCGCGAACACAACCACGCCCGCCGCGGTGGCATGTACCACACTGCCCCAGGGGCCCGCGAAATCGACACCGGGATGGAAGGCATAGCGCCCGGTGAAGGGATCGACCCGGGCGCCGAAGCCGCTGGACTTGTCGAAGCTGGCACTCGAAACCGGTGCGGACAGCGGCACATGATCCATCGCTGCCGACAGGCCATTGAGCTGGTCCAGCACCGCGGCAGCGCCCAGATAGGCTTGCGTGAAGTTTGGATCGGAAATGCCTTCGATCCTGACCTGGTCGAGCGGGATTTCCGGACCGCCCATGCCCTCGTTGGCGGCGATCTTCCTGGCGAAGCCATCGGGATTGATGCCCGTCTTGCGCAACACATTGCGCAAGTCGCCTACGCCCTGTTCCAACGTGCCTTCTGTTTTGGCCATCAGAAGCGTTTCGGAGCGGCCGATCCGGGCGACGCGGTCGGTCTGCTCGGTCAATGCACGCAAGCCGGGGTGCTGGGCATAGGCAGCAGCCGTGTCGCTTGCCGGATGCGTGGTGAGGTGCATGCTTTCGGTCACGGATCTGTACAGCGCTGCAAAATGCTGCATGGCAGAATCAAGCGCGCTGGCTTTGACCGGACGCGCTGTGCGCGGCTGGGGCTGGGCCGGCCCGGGCATGATCGTCAGGGCGGAAGAGCCTGTTTGGTCCAAGGCGAAATCGGCGGGCGCTTCCACGTCCATGGCACTGGAAATGGGCGCAGACATTGACGAGGACGGCGGCATGGCCGGTGCCGGCTGTTCTGCGGGCAAGGCTGCGACAGTGACCGGGCCATGCCCGCCCGCTTGGGCTTCCACCTGGTTGGCGCGGTTGAGGAATCCGGCGATCGCATTCTGTTTGGCCTGGAGGGCGTCGGCGGTGGACTTGAAACGGTCCTGCGCCGAAACCAGCGCGCCATTCAGTTCGTCATAGGACATCTGCAGGTCGGCGACGCGGTTTTCATAAGCCGCCTGCATCTGCTGGTAGCGATGGTCCTTGGCGGCAATGATGCGGTCCTTGAAAACCACATTGACGGTGGCGAATGCCACCCAGCCCAGGAAGATCAGAGTGAGACCGGCAAGGGTCGCCTGCAACGACGGACCGAAAGTGAAGAACTGCACCCGTCCGTCGCTCCGGATATAGATCTGGCGCTCGGGGAAAGTGGCATGCAGCCATGTCCAGGCGCGTTCCAGGATGGGCGCCTTGGCTTGAGGATCTTGCTGGTGTCCTTCGCTTGAGCCCATCCCGCCACTATCTGATTTTTTGGCCTGGCCGCAGCCGGTCCGGCTTTTGTGCCAGAAAAACGACGGCGAGGCCAATCGCGGGGTCATGGCGCGGCGAAGGCGGCGCTTCATAGGGACTTCGCCGCCTCCAGAACGGCTTCGACATGGCCGGGCACTTTGACCTTGCGCCAGGCCTGGGCGATTACCCCCTTGGCGTCGACCAGAAAGGTGGCGCGTTCCATACCCATGTATTTGCGCCCGTAAAGCGATTTCTCGCCCCAGACCCCCCAGGCCTTCGCCATTTCCGTTTCGGGATCGGAACCCAGAGTGACCTTGAGCTTGTGCTTTTTGCGGAACTTTGCGTGGGATTCCAGACTGTCCTTGGAAATACCGATAACAGGAATTCCCAGCCTGGCAAAAGCTTTCAGGCTCTCCGAAAAGCCGATGGCCTCCTTGGTGCAGCCGGAAGTGTCGTCCTTGGGATAAAAGTACACGACATAGGGCGAACCCTTGAGGGCACTAGCGGAAATCGTTCCGCCATCGTCCGTTTTGATCTTGAAGGTGGGCGCCTTGTCCCCCGCTGCCAACGCCATACGGTTCCTATCCCCTTTTAGCGGGCGGATTTAACCCCATAGGGCGGGGCCGGCGCAATGCAGCATCTTATTCCAAGGGGCTGAGAAATTTGCCCTTTTTAGACGAAAACCGGCGTAATAGTGCAGCTGACCGGCAAGAGAAGACCTCCGTGAGATTGCCTTTCGCCCGCTTTATCAAGGCTCATCACGTCAGCCACGCCGTCCTTGTGATGAGCGCCCTGGTGGCGGCCATCGTGTTTTTTGTGGTGGGGGCAGGACTTCGGCTGTTGTGGGGGCCGGTGTCGCTGGGCCCGCTCCGGGGGACGCTGGCGGGCGCGATCCATGACGCCCTGCCAGGCATTGCGCTGGACTATGACCAGGCCGCCATCGAATGGAGCAGGGACCAGGGCCGGGTGAACCTGGTTGTGCTGGGCGCGCGGCTCTACGACAGTCACGGCAAGGTGGTGGCAAGCGCGCCAAAGGCCGCAATCGATCTGGCGGCGGCGCCTTTCCTGAGCGGCCAGGTCGTGGTCAAGCGCATCACGCTGGTGGGCGTCAAGTTCACGCTGGTGCACATGAAGAATGGCCGCGTGCGCCTGGGCAATGAAAAGGACGAAGGCGACAACGAGCTCATCAGTCGTCTGAGCGACGTGATCAACGCGCGCGGCAACGCCTCCTCATCGCTGGACACTTTCGCGGTGCGCGATGCCAATCTGGGCCTTTTTGACGAGATCACCGGTCTTTATGTCACTGCGCCGCATGCCCAGCTTGTGCTGCGCTCGCAGGGCAAGACCATCGGCACAAGCTTCGATGCCGATGTGATGATCTCGGGCAGGAAGAGCCATGTCACCGCCAAGCTGACCTTGCCGCCGGAAAAGGGACCGATCGGCGCCAGTGTGTCCGTCACGAGCCTTGATCTTCGCGCGCTCTCCACCAATTCGCATTTCTTTGACGGCATCAGGAATATGCCGGTCATGATCAGCGCCTCCGCCGATTTCCGTGTCGATGCCGGGGCAAGGCTGGGCTATGCCGCCTTCGACATCACGGCTCATGGCGAAATTCCCTGGGCGGCGATGGCAGACAAGGCGGTACATGTTTCGAGCCTCAGGCTGGTCGGCCGGTATGACGGGGAAAGCGGACACCTGGCGCTGACTACCGCCGACCTCAATGCGCGCGAAGTGCATGCGGCGCTAAAGGGCGGCGGCCAGTTCTTCTATGGCGCCGATGGCAAGCTTGAGCATGTGCACGCCGATCTATCAGCCAAGAACATCGCCGTGGACATGCCGGGCATATTGCCCAAGCCCACCGGTTACCAGACGGCGACACTCCAGGGCGACTATCTTACAGGCCCGCGCCAATTCGCCATCACCAAGTTCGACGTCACCGCGTCCGGCTTTGCGCTGGATGCCGCTGGCACTTTGACCCTGAACGACAATGGCGCGCCCGGACTGGTGGCAAAAGCGCATATTCCCGCCATGCCGGTGCGGCAGCTTCTGCTTTATTGGCCGACCAATGCGGCCAGCGGCGCGCGCAACTGGATCGACGCCAACATTTTCGCCGGTGACATCGGGCCGCTGGACGCCGAGGTGAATTTCCCGCCCGGCATGCTGGACCAGGACATATTGCCCGAGGAATCGCTGAAGCTGACGTTCGCCATGAGAAATCTCGAGGGCAACTATGTGCGGGGTCTCACCCATGCCACCCAGGTCATGGGCGATGCCATTCTGACGGGTGACACGTTCAGGGCGAACTTCACCGGCGGACGGATCGGTCCGCTGATGGTCAGCCGGGGCACGGCGCTCATTCCCAACCTTCATCTCAGGGGTACGGTCGGCCAGTTCGGCGTGCAAGTAGATGGCGCAATGCCCGACATCATGACCCTGATCGACATGAAGCCCCTGGGCTATGCCACCCGCTTCGGCATCGATCCCAGGCAGACCGGCGGCACCGCGAGCGCCGATCTCGCGTTCCAGGTGCCAATGCTGGCCGATCTGCCGGTTGATGCGGTGGGCATTTCGGTCAAGGCGCAGGTCAATCAATTCGCCGTCACCCTGGGCGGAAAGACGCGCCTGACCGATGGCGCCGTCATTTTCGAGATCGACAACAATCACCTGCACCAGACGGGCGCGCTCAACCTGGCCGATTCACGGTTGAACGTGGACTGGACTGAGGATTTCAAGACTGCCGATCCCGTTACCACGCGTCTCCAGGTCAAGGGTAATATGACCGAGGCCGGCCGCGCCGCGCTCAACATAAATCTGTTGCGCTTTTTCCGCGGCACAGTCCCCATCACCGCGGATATGACCGGCCATCGCGGCAATCTGCTACATGCCGATGTCAATGTGGACTTCACGCCGGCGACGCTTTCGGTACCCATCGTCAATCTGGAGAAATCACCGGGACAGGCTGCATCCGGGCGTATCGGCGTCAACTTCGGGCCTGCCAATGCACTACAGGACGAGACAATCCACATATCCGGACCGGTGCTCAATCTCAATGGCACCGCCGACTTTGGCAAGAATGGCGACCTGACCGTGTTGAACCTGCCTTCGCTCAAGATGGGAGCACTGAATGACCTCTCGTTCCAGCTCTCGCGCGGGCCGAATGGCGACGACTATCTGTTGCGCGGCCATTCGCTGGACGGCTCCAAGATCGGCCGCACCGGCTCCAACGAACAGCCTGGCGGCACACAAGCCGCGGCCCAGGCGGACGACACACCGGAAGGGCGGCTCCATATCGATGCCAAGCTCGACCGCCTTGCGATGCGCAGCGGCGTGGCAATCGCCCCTTTCAATCTGGATCTGGGGCTGGTCGGCAACCGGCCTTCGGTCCTCAATCTCAGCGGCAACATTGTGCTTGGCACGAAGAGCGCGGCCATTGCCGCAAATCTCGAGACCAGCGCTGCAGGTCGAAAAGTCGCACTGACGAGCGGCGATGCGGGACTTCTGGCGCGTGGCATCTTTGCCTTTGAAAGCATGCGCGGTGGGCAATTGTCCGCGACCGTGAACCTGCCGGGCCAGGCAACCGACCCGGTGAATTCCAATAGCACCGCGCCGGATTTCACCGGTGTGATGACGATCAAGAACTTCCAGCTTCTGAACCAACCCTTGCTCAGCCGCATGTTTGCGGCGGGCTCGCTGACCGGCATCGGCGACCTGATGGGTGGTGATGGCATCAGTCTGGAGGAATGGAATTTTCCCTTCACCTCCAAGAACAATGTGCTGAGCGTGAACGGCGCGCGCGCCGTGGGCCGCGCAATTGGCGCAAGCGCCGACGGTTATATCGACCGGCCCCATGGCACGCTGGCGCTGAAAGGCTCGCTGATCCCAGCCTATGAGTTGAATTCGATCCTGAGCAACATTCCGCTGCTCGGCGACATTCTGGCGTCCAAGCAGGGCGAAGGGATATTTGGCGTGACCTATTCCGCAACCGGCAACATGGAGCAGCCCAATATCAGCACCAATCCGCTTTCGATGCTGACGCCGGGTATCCTGCGTCGGATCTTCGAGGGCCACATTCCCACCAAGAACGACGCACCGACCAACAATCCCACGCCGCGCCCAAATCCCGGCCCGGCGCAGGCCCAGGCCACGGCGCCCAAGCCGACTGCGAATTAGATTGGCTTCACAAGAACGTGTTTTTTCTTACCAGCCGAGAGTTTCACCACGCCCTCACTGTTGAGGGCAGATAAATCCACGGTTAGCCGCGCATCGGAAACGGCCGCGTCATTCAACTTCAGGCCATTGTTGGCGATCAATTTCCGCGCTTCGGAATTGGATGTTGCCAGCCCCGCCGCCACGGCCAGATTGAGGATCCCTTCCGGCAATTTCGCGCGGATCGTCGGCAAACCCTCGGCAGACGCACCTTCCTCGAAGGCGCGCCGCGCGGTGTCTGCGGCTTTATCCGCAGCGTCGCGCCCATGCAGGATGGCGGTGGCTTCGGTCGCCAGTACCTTCTTGGCCTCGTTCAGTTCCGCGCCCTGCAATTTCTCCAGCCGCCCGATCTCGCCTTCGGGCAGGTCGGTGAAGAGACGCAGGAAGCGGCCGACATCGCCATCCTCGGTGTTGCGCCAGAATTGCCAGTAATCGTAGACGCTGAGCATGTCCTTGTTGAGCCAAACGGCACCGGTCTGGGTCTTGCCCATCTTGGCGCCGGACGCGGTGGTGATCAGCGGCGTGGTCAGGCCGAACAGTTGGGCCACGCCCATGCGGCGGCCAAGCTCCAGACCCGAGACCACGTTGCCCCACTGATCCGAGCCCGAGGACTGGAGGCGGCAGCCATAGCGCTTGTTGAGTTCGACAAAGTCATAGGCCTGCATGATGGAGTAGTTGAATTCCAAAAAGGACATGGGCTGATCGCGGTCCAGTCTGAGCTTCACACTGTCCATGGTCAGCATGCGGTTGACCGAGAAATGGCGGCCAACTTCGCGCAGGAAGGCGATATATTCCAGCCTATCCAGCCAATCCGCATTGTCGACCATGATCGCATCGGACGGGCCGTCGCCGAACTTCAACAGGTGGCGCACACCGCTCAACATACTCTGCTTGTTCTCTTCGATCTGCTGGGGCGACAGAATCAGCCGTGTTTCGTCCTTTCCGCTGGGATCGCCCGCCTTTGTCGTGCCGCCACCCATCAGAAGGATGGGGCGGTGGCCAGCCTGCTGCAGCCGGCGCAGCGTCATCAATTGCACAAGATTGCCTATGTGCATGGATTTGGCGGTGCAATCGAAGCCGATATAGGCCGTCACCCGCTCCTTAGCGAACAGCGCGTCCAGCTCGGCTGGCGCCGAGCAGTCGTAATAAGCGCCGCGCGCCGCGAATGTGCGCAGGAATTCGGACTGGAATCTGGGCGCGGCAGGCATGGTATAGACTCTGGGCAAGAAGCATGCGGGCAATAGCACAATGACCGCCGTCCAGAAAGTGATCGGGCTGATGAGCGGCACCTCGCTGGATGGCGTGGACGCCGCCCTGCTCGAGACCGACGGCGAAGAGGTGGTGCGGCCGGGCCCTGGACTGACGGTGGCCTACACGCCGCACACACGCGCCCTGTTGCGCAGCAGCCTGGATGAGGCCCGCGCGGTGGCGCAAGGATCGCCGGTGCCGCAATCCATCCGCGAGGCCGAGCGGGTCTTGACCGAGGCCCACGCCCAGGCCGTGAAGGCGTTGTTGGAAAAGGCAGGGCTGGGCGCGGACCAGGTGGCGCTGCTGGGGTTTCACGGCCAGACCATCCTGCACCGGCCCGAGCGGCACTGGACCTGGCAGATCGGCGACGGCGCACTGTTGGCGCGGCTGACCGGCATCGACGTGGTCAATGATTTCCGCAGCGCCGACGTCAAGGCGGGCGGGCAAGGCGCGCCCTTGATGCCGCTATACCATGCGGTGCTGGCGCGCCGGTCTGGGCGGTCGGAGCCGCTGGTGGTCGTGAACATCGGCGGCGTTGCCCAGGTCACATATATAAAGAATGATTTTGTGCTTGCCTTCGATACCGGTCCTGGCAATGCGCCGATCGATGACTGGATGCAGCGCCACAGCGGCAAGCCCGTGGACGAAGATGGCGCTTTTGCGGCGACCGGAAAAGTGGACGGTACAGCGCTGGACAAGATGCTGGCCAATCCTTTCTTTGAACGCGTGCCGCCCAAGTCGCTGGACCGTATGGATTTCGGCATGGAAGCGGTGGAAAGGCTGTCACCGGCCGATGGCGCGGCGACCCTTTCCGCCTTCACGGCCGCCTCGCTGGCGCGCGCCCGCGAGCATTTTCCCGACGCCGCAGAAAGCTGGATCGTCAGCGGCGGCGGCCGTCACAACAAGACGCTGATGGGAATGCTGAAGGCGCGGGTCAATGCGCCGGTGATTTCTGCGGAAGAGGTGGGCTGGGATGGCGATGCGCTGGAAGCGCAGGGATTTGCCTATCTCGCCATGCGGTCGAAGAAGGGCTTGCCGCTATCGCTTCCCACGACCACCGGCGTCCAACAGCCGATGACTGGCGGGAAGTTCTGGAAAGCCTAGGCGCGACTATCTGCCTTCGCGCGGCTTCGACATCATGTGGGAAACGTATTCCTTCACCGTCTCCACCACATCGGTCTCGTGCTTGTCGAAGAAGTGGTTGGCGCCATCGATCTTGTTGTAGGTGATCTTGATGCCCTTCTGCGCCGTCAGGCGGTCCACCAGCTTCTGCACATCGGGTTCGGGCACCACATTGTCCTTGGTGCCGTGCACGATCAGGCCGCTTGCCGGGCAGGGCGCCAGGAAGGCGAAGTCATACATGCTGGCCGGCGGAGCGATGGAGACAAAGCCGGTGATTTCCGGCCGGCGCATCAGAAGCTGCATGCCGATCCAGGCGCCAAAGCTGATGCCGCAGACCCAGACATGCGAGGGATTGGGATAAAGCGTGTTCATCCAGTCGAGCACGGCGGCAGCGTCGGACAGTTCGCCCGCCCCATTGTCGAAGCTGCCCTGGCTGCGTCCCACGCCGCGGAAATTGAAGCGGACCGTGGTGCATCCCAGGCCGTGAAACATGTGAAAAAGGTCGTAGACCAGCGGGTTGTTCATGGTGCCCCCGAACTGGGGGTGCGGGTGCAGCACCAGCGCCATCGGCGCCCCCGGGGCCTTCTGGCGCTGATAACGCGCCTCGATACGGCCGGCCGATCCGGGCAAGATAATATCAGGCATGGACTTCCAGTTTTCCCCAAGGCGCATCTGCAAGCGAAAAAGTCGGATTTTTGAATGCCAAGGGCCATTCAAAATCTCTGACATTTCAGTATCTTGCAGGATCACCCACCAACATAACGCTAATACTTGACTAATCTACTCAGGAACTTTATACCCCCGGCACTCGGACGTGATTTCCCGGCTTGGCGCCCTCTCTACACCGGGATGGGGGTCAAAAAGCAAGGAAAAACGCCTCTTTATCGAAGGGAACCTGACATGCGCCTGAGCACCAAGGGACGTTATGCGGTTATGGCGATGGCCGACCTGGCCGGCAATGCCACCAATCTACAGATTCCGGGCGAACCTCGGCCTGTGGCTCTGGCCGACATCGCCGCCCGGCAGGACATTTCACTGTCCTATCTGGAGCAGCTTTTCGCCAAGCTCAGGCGTGGTGGATTGGTGACCAGCGTGCGGGGGCCTGGTGGCGGCTACCGCCTGTCACGTCCCTCCGGCGAGTTGCGCATTGCCGACATCATCCTGGCGGTGGATGAGCCCATCGCCGCCACCCGCTGCAAGACCGGCAGCACCAAGGGCTGCACCAAGACCGGTGCGCGCTGCGTCACCCATGACTTGTGGGAGGAACTTGGCCAGCAGATCCACATCTTCCTGTCGTCGGTTTCGCTGGCCGATGTGGTGGAGCGGCGGGTGCTTGGACGTTCCAAGCCCTGCAACGACGTGAATGCGATGCTGAGCGGCGAAACGGCGGCCGCTTAAGGCAAACAAAGTCATGCATTACCTGGATCATAACGCCACCTCGCCCTTGCGCCCGGAATCCCTTTCGGCCATCACCCATGCGCTGGCGATAGGAGGTAATCCCTCCTCCATTCACGCTCGCGGCCGCGCCGCGCGCGCCGTCATGGAAGATGCCCGTGAAAAGGTCGCTGCAATGGCCGGCGCCAGTCCGGGCGAAGTCATTTTCACCAGTGGCGCCACCGAAGCCAATTACCTGGCGCTGTTCGGCGCGGTGGAAGGATCGCTGGCCGAAGAAGAAGTGCGCATCACGCGCATATTTGTGAGTGCAATCGAGCACTCGTCGGTCTTGTCCACCGCCGAGCGGCTGGCCGAGCGATTCCCATGGCTGCGCGTATCGCGTCTGAACGTGACGGCTGACGGCGTGATCGACCTGGAAGGCCTGCGTGCCGCCTTGCGCGAAGGCAAGGGGCGCGCGCTGGTGGCAGTGATGGCGGCCAACAATGAAACCGGCGTGGTGCAGCCCATCGCCCAGGTTTCCCGGCTGGTCCGGGAAACCGACGCGCTGCTACTGGTGGATGCGGTTCCCGCGGCCGGCAAGATCAGGCTGGATTTCTCGCTCTGCGATTACATGGTGGTGTCGGCGCACAAGATCGGCGGCCCGCAAGGATCGGGTGCACTCGTGGTGCGCGAGGGTGCGCCGCTTCAGCCCGAATTGGTGGGTGGCGGCCAGCAGAAAGGCCTGCGCGCCGGCACGGAAAATCTTTCCGGTGCCGCCGGCTTTGGCGCCGCCGCGCATGCCCTGGCCGATGGCGAGGGCGAGCGTGCCCGCATCGCCCATCTGCGCGATCACTTCGAGGCGGCACTGAAACAGACCGCTCCTGAGACCGTTATCTTTGGCGTGAAACAGGCGCGGCTTTGCAGCACATCCTGCTTCGCCATTCCGGGGCTGACGGCGGAAACCGCGCTAATCGGGCTGGATTTGGATGGCGTGATGGTGAGTTCCGGTTCCACCTGCTCCAGCGGGAAGGTTGCGGTCAGCCATGTGCTGACCGCGATGGGCGTGGAAGAGGGCATTGCCGCCTGCGCCTTGCGCGCCAGCTTCGGTTGGTCCTCCACCATGGACGATGTGAATGCGGCCGTTGCATCGCTCGCCAAGCTACGCGAGCGCATCCGCCGCCCAAAACGCCAGACCAAGGAGCGAGCGGCATGAGCAGCATTGCCGCCGAAACCCGCGACCATGTCGCCGCCATTGGCGAGAAGTACAAGTACGGCTTCGTCACCGACATCGAGATGGAGCGCGCGCCTAAGGGCCTGACCGAAGACACGGTCCGCTTCATTTCGGCCAAGAAAGGCGAGCCGGAGTGGATGCTGGAGTGGCGGCTTGGCGCATTCAAGCGCTGGCAGGCGATGACAGAACCCAAATGGGCGCGGGTCCATTATCCCCAGATCGACTATCAGAACGCCTATTACTATGCCGCGCCAAAGAACACGCCCAAGAAGCAGTCGCTGGACGAGGTCGATCCCAAGCTGCTGGAGACCTACAAGAAATTGGGCATTCCGCTGCATGAGCAGATGGCGCTTGCCGGCGTGGCGGTGGATGCGGTGTTTGACAGCGTTTCCGTCGCCACGACCTTCAAGGAAAAGCTCAACGAGGCGGGCGTGATTTTCTGCCCGATCTCGGAAGCCATTCGCGATTATCCTGACCTTGTGCGCAAATATCTGGGCAGCGTGGTGCCCGTCACCGACAATTTCTTCGCCACGCTCAATGCCGCGGTCTTTTCCGACGGCACATTCGTCTATGTGCCAAATGGCGTTCGCTGCCCGATGGAGCTTTCCACCTATTTCCGCATCAATGCCAGCGAAACCGGGCAGTTCGAGCGCACGCTCATCATTGCCGACGAAGACAGTTATGTGAGTTATCTGGAAGGCTGCACGGCGCCCAAGCGCGACGAGAACCAGCTTCATGCCGCGGTGGTCGAGCTGGTGGCGCTGGACAATGCCGAGATCAAATATTCCACGGTGCAGAACTGGTATCCTGGCGACGAGAATGGCTTGGGCGGCATCTACAATTTCGTCACCAAGCGCGGCGACTGCCGGGGCAAAAAATCCAAGATCAGCTGGACACAGGTCGAGACCGGGTCGGCCATAACCTGGAAATATCCCAGCTGCATCCTGCGCGGCGACGACAGTGTGGGCGAGTTCTATTCCATCGCCATCGCCAATCATTTCCAGCAGGCTGACACCGGCACAAAGATGATCCATCTGGGCGCCAACACCCGTTCGCGCATCATTTCCAAGGGCATTTCGGCGGGCAAGGCGCAGAACACCTATCGAGGGCTGGTTTCGGTCTATGGCAAGGCGAAGAACGCCCGCAACTATACCCAGTGCGATTCCTTGCTGATCGGGCATGAGTGCGGTGCCCACACGGTTCCCTATATTGAAAGCCGCAACAGGACTGCGCGCATCGAGCACGAGGCGACAACTTCGAAGATCGCCGAGGACCAGCTGTTCTATTGCCTGGCCCGCGGCATCCCGCAGGACGAGGCGGTGTCGCTGATCGTCAACGGCTTCTGCAGGGAAGTGCTGCAGCAGCTGCCGATGGAATTCGCGGTCGAAGCGCAGAAACTGGTCGGCATTTCTCTGGAAGGTTCGGTGGGTTAGTCATGCTTGAGGTCAAGAACCTTCATGTTGCGGTGGACGGCAGGGAGATCCTGAAAGGGCTCAGCCTGTCGATCGCGCCTGGCGAAGTGCATGCCATCATGGGTCCCAATGGCTCGGGCAAGTCCACGCTGTCTTATGTGCTTGCAGGCCGCGCCGGTTACGACATCACCGAGGGCAGCATCCGTTACAAGGGCGAAGACCTGGCTTCATTGGCTCCGGAAGAACGCGCGGCCAAGGGCCTGTTCCTGGCCATGCAGTATCCGGTGGAAATTCCCGGCGTCACCACCATGACCTTCCTCAAGACCGCGCTGAACGCCCAGCGGCGCGCGAGGGCCGAAAGCGACCTGGACGCGGTCGCGGTGCTCAAGCTGGTGCGGGCCAAGGCAAAAACCCTCAATGTGTCGGAAGAAATGCTGAAGCGTGCGTTGAATGTGGGCTTTTCCGGTGGCGAGAAGAAACGTCTGGAAATCTTGCAAATGGCACTGTTCGAGCCCAGCCTGGCCATTCTGGACGAAACCGATTCCGGCCTCGATATCGATGCGCTGCGCCTGGTGGCGGAAGGGGTCAACAGCTTGCGCGATCCTGCCCGCGCCATGCTCGTGATCACCCACTATCAGCGCCTGCTCGATTATATCGTGCCCGACCGCATCCATGTGCTGGCCAAGGGCCGCATCGTGGCGGAAGGCGGCAAGGAACTGGCTCTGGAGCTGGAAGCGAAGGGCTACGAACAGATCGTGGGGCAGGCGGCATGACGCTGGCGCTCAACCTCGATCGCAAGGCAGAAGCCGCGGCCCTGGTGCATGCGCGGGGCATTCCCCATCGCCGGATCGAGGAATGGAAATATTCCGACCTCAAATCGGTGCTGGGCGAAGCCGGCCTGGGCGCGGTGACGGCCGAGTGGCTGGTGGGCAATCTGCCGGCGGGCGTGGAGATGTTCGACCTGTCCAGGGACAATCCACCCGGCTGGGTTACGGCGCATCTGGCTTCGGCGCGCAATGTGATGAGCGCTGCCTCGTTGGCGCTTTCGGCGGGCGGCGTCGCCTTCCGCGTGCCCAAGAGCATGGCGGTCGCCGATGTCCTGAAGCTGGATTTCACCGGTCCCGGCCATGTCCGCGCCTTGCTGGTACTGGAAGAAGGCGCGTCATTGACCCTGCTGGAGGGCGCGGGTCCTGCCGATTTCCGCAATGTCGGCTTCGAGATCACAATTGGCGTCGGCGCCAGCCTGGAACATGTGCGCATCTCTCCGGATGCCGCTGATGCAGTCCTGGTGGAAGAGGTCAATGTCCGGATCAAGGATCGCGGCTGCTACCGAGCGCATTTCGCGAGCTTCGGTTCCAAACTCTCGCGCATGGAACTGGAGATCGCGCTGGAAGGCGCAGGCGCCTCCGCCCACTTGTCCGGCGTTTGCGTGTTGGATGGCAAGCTCCATAGCGACGTCACCACCCGTGTCATCCACCGCCATGGCGATACCAACAGCAGCCAGTTGTTCAAGCATGTCGCGGGCGGGCAGGCACGCGCCGTCTATCAGGGCAAGGTGACGGTGGCCAAGGGCGCCAATGGCAGCGACTCGATCCAGACCGCCAAGGCCCTGTTGCTGGGTGAGAGTGCCGAAGCCGATCTCAAGCCGGAATTGGAAATCTTCGCTGACGACGTGAAATGCGCACACGGCGCGGCGGTTGGCGACTTGGATGCGGATTCGCTGTTCTATCTGCGGGCCCGCGGCATTCCGGAATCTGAAGCCCGTGGCCTGTTGCTGCATGCCTTCCTGGAAGACGCCGTGGCGGCAATCAAGAGCGCCGATCAGCGGGAACGCGTGCACAGCGAGGTTTTGACGGCACTGAGGGCAGTGTCATGACCTTGGGCCAGATCCCCTCTTCTTCGGTTATCGAAAGAGCCGCCTTTGATGTGGAACGGGCGCGCGCCGATTTCGAGATCCTGTCACGCCGGGTCTATGGCAAGCCGCTGGTCTATCTCGACTCTGGCGCCAGCGCCCAGAAGCCAAGACCTGTGCTGGATGCGATGCAGGACTTCGCCACCAGCCAATATGCCAATGTCCATCGCGGCGTGCATTTCCTGTCTGCAGCCGCCACCGACCGCTATGAGGCGGCGCGGCGCACGGTGCAAAAATTCCTCAATGCCGGCTCGGAAGACGAGATCGTCTTCACCAAGGGCGGCACCGAGGCGATCAACCTGGTCTCCTATTCCTGGCTCGCGCCGAAGATCGAGGCCGGTGACGAGATCGTGCTGACGGTGATGGAGCATCATTCCAACATTGTGCCCTGGCATTTCCTGCGCGAACGCCAGGGCGCCGTGCTGCGCTGGGTCGATGTGCGAAATGATGGTTCGCTCGACATCGAGGCACTAAACGCCGCCATCACGAACAAGACCAAGCTGGTTGCCGTGACCCATATGTCCAATGTGCTGGGCACGGTGACGCCCTTGAAGGACATCGTTGCCCGCGCCCATGCCAAGGGCGTGCCCGTGCTGGCAGACGGCTGCCAGGGCGCGGTGCATGAGATCGTGGACGTGCAGGCGCTGGACATCGATTTCTATGCCATCACCGGCCACAAGCTTTACGGTCCCACCGGCATCGGCGCGCTCTACGCCAAGCGCGCGCATCTCAAGGGCATGCGGCCCTTCAATGGCGGCGGCGAGATGATCCGCGAGGTGTCGCGCGAACGCATCAGCTATGCCGACCCGCCCGCCCGTTTCGAGGCGGGCACGCCGCCGATCATCGAAAGCATCGGATTGGCGGCGGCGCTGGATTACATGACGGGCTTTGACCGCAACGCGGTTGCCGCCCATGAGCATAGCCTGCTCGTTTACGCCCGCGATCAGGTGCGCCAGTTCAACTGGCTGAAGGTGATCGGCGACGCCCCCGGCAAAGGCGCAATCCTGTCATTCGAGGCTGACGGGATGCACGCCCACGACCTCGCCACCATATTGGACAGGGAAGGCGTGGCGGTCCGCGCCGGACACCACTGTGCCCAACCCCTGATGGAGCGGTTTGGCGTGGCGTCCACCACCCGGGCCAGCTTCGCACTCTACAACCGGCGCGCCGATGTGGACGCGCTGATTGCGGGCCTCGCCAAGGCCCGCGGGATATTCGGCCATGGATAACGCGCTCAGGGAATTGTATCAGGAGGTCATCCTCGACCATTCGCGCCACCCCCGCCATTACGGCGCACTGGAAGGCGCAAGCCACAAGGCCGAGGGCTATAATCCGCTCTGCGGCGACCGCGTCACCGTCTATCTGAAGCTGGGCGAGAACGGACGCGTTGCCGATATTCGGTTTGAAGGCAAAGGCTGCGCCATCAGCCAGGCCTCGGCCTCGATGATGGCCGACATGCTCAAGGGCCGCACGCGGGCCGATGCGGAAAAGCTGATGGAGGGTTTCCTGAATCTCGTGAAAGGCGAGCACGTTCACGGACTATCGGAGGATGACCGCGAGACGCTCGATGTGATGAGCGGAATCAGCGCGTTTCCTATGCGGGTGAAATGCGCAACTTTGGCCTGGCACACATTCAAAAATGCAGTGGAGGAGGGCGCGGCATGAGCGAAGCCGCTTCCCAAACCACCGCGCTGAGCCAGCAGGAGCTCGACGATTTCACCTCCAAGCTGGTTACCGCGCTCAAGACCGTCTACGACCCGGAAATCCCGGTTGATATCTACGAGCTTGGGCTTATCTACAAGGTGGATGTCTCCGACCACAAGAACGTGGCGGTGGACATGACGCTGACCGCGCCCAACTGCCCGGTGGCCGGCGAGATGCCCGGCAATGTCAAGGCGGCGCTGGAAAAGGTGGAAGGCATCGGGGAGGTTACGGTGAACATGACCTTCGACCCGCCCTGGACGCCGGAACGGATGAGCGAAGAGGCCAAACTCGAACTGAATATGTTCTGATGGAAAGACCAGCCAAGATCCGTAGAGAACGCCCGAAGCCGGTCAAGCTGACCGACGCCGCGGCCACACGCATCCAGGAAATCATGGCCGAAGCGCCCGGCAAGTTTCTGGGTGTCCGGGTGGGTGTGAGCAATGGCGGCTGCGCCGGGATGAGCTACACCATGGATTACGCCTCCGAAGCCAAGCCCTTCGAGGAAGTGATGGAAGACAAGGGCGTCAAGGTCTTCATCGATCCCAAGGCCATCCTGTTTTTGATCGGCACGGAGCTCGATTTCGTGCGCGAAAAGCTCGGCGCGCGCTTTGTGTTCAACAATCCGAACCAGACAAGTGCTTGCGGCTGCGGCGAGTCAGTTTCGATCACGCCGGCAGAGAGCTGAGTTATTTCCCGCTGAACCTCGGCACGCGCCTATCCTGAAACGCCGCCAGGCCTTCCGTGAAATCGTCGGTCGCTCCAGCCTGTTGCTGCGCCCCTGCCTCGCGCGCCAGCTGTGCTTCGAACGCGCCAGCGTCCCAGAACAATTGCCGGGTTAGCGCCAGTGCAGACGGTCCGTCGGCCAGTCTCCGTGCCAGGCCCGATGCCTCATCCATCAATTGGCTGTGATCCACCACGCAAGTGACGAGTCCCCAATCCAAAGCCCGATCGGCCGTCAGCCGGTCGGCCAGAAGCGCCATCTCGCGCGCCCGCGCCAGTCCGACGAGGCGGGGTAAAAGGAAAGTCACGCCACCGTCCGGCACCAGGCCGATGCGCGTAAAGGACAGAAGAAAACTTGCGGTCCGCGAGGCCACGATAAGGTCGCCCATCAGCGCAAGGCTCATTCCGAATCCCACGGCAGGCCCGTTCACGGCCGTGACAATGGGCATGGGAAGGTCGCGCAGCCGGCGGAGCAGGGGGTGGAACACCTTTTCCAGCACGTTGCCGGCGCCCTCCTTGCGGCGGGCGGCAAGCTCGTTCATGTCGGCCCCGGAACAGAAACCACGGCCGGCACCGGTCAGCACCAGCGCGCGAAAGCCGCCTCGTTCAACCATGTCCAGCGCCGCATTCAGGCTTTCGACCATTGCAGTCGAAAGGGCATTGATGGTGGCGTCATGGTTCAGGGTGACGACGGCGATACCGCCACATGTGTCAAGAAAAGCGCGCTCGAATGTATGACGCATAGAGACTCCCAGCCGGAACTGCCGGAAGGATATCCCGAAAAGGAGAAAATATCAGGCGGCGCTGGTTTCGAGGCCGGCCATGCGCGCATCGTTCTGGTTGATCACCAGATTGCGGCCATTGTGCTTGGCGCCATAGAGGCAGTTATCGGCGCGCCGGACGACAGCATCGCCGGTCTCGCCCGGGGCGAACTGGGCGACGCCGATGGAAATGGTGATGGCGCCCAAAACGTCGCCGGTAGACTTCTTGACCAGCTTTTTGGTCTCGACCTTTGCGCGGATCTGGTCGGCCAGGCGGGTCGCGGCCTCCAGGCCCGTGCCGCGCAACAGGACCACGAATTCCTCGCCGCCATAGCGTGCCGCGGTGTCACGGCCCTTGGTGTTTTCCGCAAGGCAGGACGCCACCAGGCGCAGCACCTGGTCGCCCGTCTGGTGTCCCCAGGTATCATTGAATAGCTTGAAATGGTCGATGTCGCACATCAACAGCGTCACCTCTTCGCGGTCCCGCGCCACGCCAGCGATTGCAGCCGCAACGGCCTCCTCGAATGCCTTGCGGTTGGAAATGCCGGTCAGGGGGTCGGTCATGCTTTCCTTGCGCACGTCGGCAAGCTTGGTCCTGAGTTCATTGACCTGTTGCGAGGAAACCTGCAGTTCGCTTTCCAGGCTCTTGGCGCGCATCTCCATGGCGCGCGTGGCGGCAACAAGGCCATCCACCAGCTTGCGCAAATCCGCGGGGCTGCGTTCGCTCCCGCCCAACTCGCCCGTCGCGGCCGACAGCGCATTCTTGTAGCTGGCAGTATCGCGGGCCGAGCTTTCCAGCTTGCCCAGTATGTCGTCGATCAGCGTGTCCATATTGCCGCCCAGCGATTCCATCGCCAGGGCAGCACGCGCGCCCGACAGGCAGCGCAGGCGCAGATCGGCAAGAAGTTCGGGCGTAAAGGGTCGCTTGGAGTCGATGATCAATCCCATCATCTGGGTGATCGCGGGATTCTCGCCCGAGGCATAGGCGTAGAAAAGTTCGAAATTGTTCGGCGTGGGCGCAATGCCGGCCCCGCTCATCAAGGCGAGCGCGGTCTTGGCAAGGGCCTGTTCACGGTCCCGATTGAACACTTTCACTGTCCCCGTTATGGGCACCAGTCTTGCGCTGCCGCTATGTAAAAAGCGTTAAGTGGCCGGTTGTATTCGCGCCACGGTTGTATAAAAACCCGCCTTTTGCGCGGTCTCCGCAACGTCTATTCGGCTTGGGGCTCAGGCTTCTTGACGGGGACGGGGCGGAACAGAAAGGCAGGCAATTCGCTTTTGTCCACTGCCGCCGCAGGCCGCTGCCGGTCGCGATGGCCGTGGCGGTTTTCGGCACGGGGGCGATGCTTATGCTCTTGGCGAGGCTCTTGTGTCACGGCCCGTTCAGGCTTTGGCGCTTCGACCCGGGGAGCATCGAGACTCCCCGCTGCCGGCTCCATGCTGGCAGTCTGGTCGTGATACTTGCCGCCGGGTGGACGGCGGTCGCGGTGACGGTCCTTGGTCTTCCCGCCCCAATCGCGGCCACGGCTGCCGCGGTCCCCGCGGCTCGGCCGGCGCTGTTCCTCGCGCACCTCGATATCCATCATCGAGCGGCGGGCGAGGGGCATGTGGGTCAATTTTTCGATAAACTCCACATATTTCGCGTCACGCGGACTGGCCAGCATGAAGGCATGACCGCTTCGCCCCGCACGCCCGGTGCGCCCGACGCGGTGAACATAATCGTCGGCATGGATCGGCACGTCGAAATTGAACACATGGCTGACAGTAGGCACGTCCAGGCCGCGGGCCGCCACATCAGACGCAACCAAAATCTTGAGTTCGCCGGAGCGGAATTTATCCAGCGTCTTCATGCGCACGGATTGGTCGAGATCGCCATGAATGGGGGCAGCGTCGAAACCGTGCTTGGCAAGGCTCTTGGCCACCACGTCCACGTCGCGCTTGCGGTTGCAGAAGACGATGGCGTTGTTGAGCGTGGGTTCGATTTCCCGGATCAGGCGGCGCAGCGCCTCGCGCTTGGCCCAGTCGTTGGCGGGCACCTCGACCACCTCGTGGGTGATGTTGCTGGCGGTGGTGGCGGGACGGGTAACTTCGATGCGCACTGGATTGTGCAGGAACTGGTCGGTCAGCCGCTGGATCTCCGGCGGCATGGTGGCGGAATAGAACAGGGTCTGGCGGGTGAAAGGCAGGAGCTTGCAGATCTTCTCGACGTCGGGGATGAAGCCCATGTCCAGCATGCGGTCCGCTTCGTCGATCACCAGGATGTTGACCTGGGAAAGCAGTATGCGGCCGCGCTCGAAATGGTCCATCAGCCGGCCCGGCGTGGCGATCAAAACATCCACGCCGCGATCGAGCTTCTTGACCTGGTCGTCCATCGAGACGCCACCGATCAAGAGCGCATGGCTGAGCTTGGAATATTTGCTGTAGCGGTCGAAACTTTCCGAGACCTGATCGGCTAGCTCGCGCGTGGGCTCGAGCACAAGGGCGCGTGGCATGCGCGCCTTGGACCGGCCGCGTGACAGCATCTCGATCATGGGCAAGGTGAAGCTTGCCGTCTTGCCGGTACCGGTCTGGGCGATGCCGATTACATCGCGGCGCCGAAGCACCTCAGGAATGGCCCGCGCCTGGATAGGCGTGGGTATCGTGTAGCCGCTGTCGACTACGGCCCTGAGAATCTCGGGAGACAGCCCCAAGCCATCAAAACCGCCAGGCTGGCTGGCGGGGATATCTATTGTCGAAGGTTCTTGAGGTAATTCAATAACTTCGCCTAATCCGGCTTGCGCGCCGGAGGTCGTCACACTGGTCGTAGCACGCTCCTGAACAAGGGGCGCGACATGTGGCGCCCATGGCCGGCGGCCCGAATGGCGGCCGACTCTTTTCGCAGTGCAATATAGGGGTATTCGCAAAAAAATCAAGCTATGACTGCGGATTAGGGAACCAGGGCGGTCGGGATGGTACGGATTTGGGGTTTGGCGGCGCTCATAGCGGGGGTCTGGCTGCTGTCGGTCTATGGCCAGTCCATGCCACGCCCGCTAGGGCTGGATGCTCCGGCGGGCGTCTTCTCACAGGCTCGGGCCGATGCGGCGTTAAGCCGGGTCCTTGGACCTGAGAGGCCCCATCCCACCGGCAGCAGCGAGGCGACCGGGGTGCGCGGCCGTATCCTGAAAGAACTGACAAGGCTGGGCGTGGCCGCGCGCGAACAGACTGGCATGAGCTGTGTGAGCGAGGCGCGTTGGCACGAGGTTAGCTGCGCAACCGTCACCAACATCATTGCCGATGTGCTTTCCGGCACCGGCAAGCCGGTGCTGCTGATGGCGCACAGCGACAGCGTTGCTGCCGGGCCGGGCGGCGGCGATGACGGTTCCGGTGTTGCCGTGTTGCTGGAATCCATCCGCGCCCTGAAGGCGCGCCCGCCACAAACGGGTCGCCCCGTCATTGCCTTGTTCAGTGACGGCGAGGAACTGGGATTGCTTGGCGCCTCCGCCTATATCCGCGAAATCAAGGACAAGATCGCCGCGATCGTGAATGTGGACGTGCGCGGCGACAGCGGCCCGAGCTTTCTGTTCCAGACCAGCCCCGGCGATGCTGGGCTGATCGATCTCTATGCGAAAGGCGTTTCGCACTACGCGACGTCCTCGGTTTCCAGCGTCATTTACAAATACATGCCCAACGACACCGACCTGACGCCGGCTTTGGCCGCCGGACTGCCGGGTGTCAATTTCGCCTTTGTCGGCGATGTCGCGGCCTATCACACGCCGCTCGACCGGCGGGAGAATCTCGATCCGCGCAGCCTGCAGGAGCAGGGCGACAATATGCTGGCGATGGCCGATGGCCTGCGCCGGGCTGCGCCAAGTCAGCTGAGGAGCGGCGGGCTCATCTATCTCGATATTCTGGGGCGGTGGCTGCCGCGCCTGCCGCTCCCATGGGCATTGCCGCTTTCTGTTCTGGCCTTTGTGATGATTGCCATTGCAGGCCTGCTCAAGATGCGCGAGGGGCGCGGACTTGGAAACCCGTTGCTGGCGGCTTTGATGCCGCTGCTGCTTCTGGCGGGCGCCGTGGGCATGGGCTTTGTGCTGCATGGTCTGGCAGCATGGATTTCCGGCCATGACAATCCATCCTATGCGACGCCCGCGTGGCTGCGCCTGTCGCTTGCTTTCGGGATCTGGGCAGTTGCGCTTGTCACCGCGCGGTATTCGGGCGCAATCGCCAGCTGGCTATGGCTGGCCGCGCTGGCCATTGCCTGCGCCATCTGGCTGCCGGGTGCGACGCCTTACTTCCTGTTTCCTTCGCTCGTGGCCGCGCCAATGCTGCTGGCGACGGTGCGTGCCGGGCGCGGGCCGGCCTTATTCATTGCCGCCTTGGCCAACCTCGTGATCTGGATCGGGTTCGCGGCGATCGGCGAGTCGCTGATGGGACTTGGCCTGCATGAAATGTTCACAGCCAGCGCGGCTTTGGGCTTGATCACAGTGCTACCTTCGATGCGCAGCGCACGTGGTCTGGGGTTTTCTTTCGCGGTGTCTTTGGTGGCGGCGCTGTCGCTGGCCGTGGTGGCGGGATTGATGCCGGCCTATAGCAGCACGGCACCCGAGCGCCTCAATCTGCGCTATGTGGAACGGGACGGGAAAGCCTGGTGGATGGCCGATCCCGTTCAGCGCCTGCCGGATCGTTTGCGCGCCGCGGCACGTTTTTCGGATAAGGTGCAACACCTGCCCGCGACAGGTTATGTCGCGCCGGCAGGTGCAGCGCGCTTTCCCGCGCCAACCGTTCATGTGACGCGACATGGCCCTGACGTGTCACTCGATCTTGATGCACCCGGTGACGGCATAAACTTGCTGTTGCCAAGAATGGCGCTGCTGAAGTCGGTCGACATCGGTGGCATCCAGGCCCGGGCGGAAGGCCGCGTGGACGCCATCAACTGCACCACGCCCGATTGCGGCCGGATGCAGATGACCCTGCATCTGGGGACTTCGGCGCCGTTCGAGATCATCCTGCGCTCCGTGCATCGAGGGCTGCCGCTACAAGGCATGGCACTCGTCCAGGCAAGACTGCCCGAAGCCGTGCCGTCACAGGGCGGCGACGTCACCTTGCTGATACGGAAAATCGCAATTCCCGCGGGCTGACGGGGGGAGGCGTCACACGTCGACCGCGTCTCGGGCAAACTCCGCATTCTCCTGGATGAACTGGAAGCGAAGTTCCGGCTTCTTGCCCATCAGCCGCTCGAACAGGTTTTCGGTCTCCTTGCCGTCGTCGCCCGGTATGTGAACCCTGAGTAGCGTGCGGTGTCCCGGC
>DATKEP010000193.1:0-3135 GCA_035512055.1 Rhizomicrobium sp. | reverse complement strand
CGCGCCGGGAGCGGCGGCGGCGACGAGCCGCGGCAGGTCGCGCAACTGTTTCACCTCGCCGCCGTTGAACGATAGGATCACATCGCCCTGCTTCAGCCCGGCATGGGCGCCGGGGCTGTTCGGCGTCACCGCCGCCACCAGCGCACCGTGGTCGCCGCCATGGTCCCCGGGCAGACCGAGGCTGGCGGCGATCGCCGGCGTCACCTCCTGGATCTGCACGCCGAGCCAGCCGCGGCTCACCTTGCCGTGCTCGTGGAGCTGGTCGATCACGGGCTTGGCGAGGTTCGACGGGATCGCGAAGCCGATGCCGACACTGCCGCCGTTGGGCGAGTAGATCGCCGTGTTGATGCCGATCACCTCGCCCTTGAGGTTGAAGGTGGGACCGCCGGAATTGCCGCGGTTGATCGGCGCATCGATCTGGATGAAGTTGGTATATTGCTGGCTGGACTCGATGTTGCGGCCAAGCGAGGAGACAATACCCGCGGTCACAGAGTTGGAAAGACCGAAGGGATTGCCGACCGCCACCACCCAATCGCCCACGCGCAGCTTCTTGTCGTCGCCGAACTCGACCGTGGGCAGCGGCTTTTCGCTGTTGATCTTAAGCAGGGCGATATCGGTGGCGGAATCGGTGCCGAGCAGCTTGGCTGTGAAAGACCTGCCGTCCGGCAGCTTGACAGTGATCTTCTTGCTGGCATCCACAACATGGTTGTTGGTGACGACATAGCCCGCCTTGTCGATGATGAAGCCCGATCCGGCGGACAACGCGCGGTGCGGCTGGGGCTTCTGGCCGTTGTTGAACTGGTTGAACAGATCGCGGAAGGGCGCGGGGATATTGTCGGTGTCGAGGTCGTTCTCGGTCGTGGTGGTCTCACTGGTGATGGTCACCACGGCGGGGCTCACGCGCTCCACCAGGTCGGCAAAGCTGAAGGGCGCGCTGTTTTCCAGCATGCGCGGCGCCCGCTGGTTTGCATCGGTGTCATTGGCTGCGACCATCATGGGTTCGCCCGCAGTCCGGATGGCGCGCACCGGCGGCAACAGGGCAAAGGCGCCCAGGCCGATCACCACGACGGCAGCGGCGGTCCCCATGGCGGCCAGGCGGCGTTGGCGCAGGGTGGGCTTGGGTAGGCGGGACAGAAGGCCGGTATCGGCCTGGGAATTCTTGGGTTGGTCTTGCATGGGGGCTCCTTGGGGACGGCTTGTCAGGTCCGACCGTCACCGCTCTTACTAGCCTAACATGGCCAGAATATATCTTGAAGATTACAATACTGTAATTTTCTAAGCCACTCGGCTGGCAGCCTTTTTGACCGTAACCCAGGCCGCGGCTCCGCCAGCCGCGAGAACGGCAAATGGCGCCAGCCACAAAAGCCAGGTGTTCGGTTGCAGCGGCGGCTTCATCAAAATGAAGTCGCCATAGCGCGCCACCAGGAAGTCCTCGATCTGCTGGTCGCTTTTGCGTCCGGCAATCTGCTGGCGCACCAGATGGCGCACGTCGGCAGCGAAAGGCGAGCCGGACTCGTCGATGCTCTCGCCCTGGCAGACCAGGCAGCGCAGTTGCCGTTGAAGATTTCGGGCACGCGCTTCCATTGCCGGATCGGAAAATACATCGGCTACAGGCGCGGCCAACGCCGGAAGCATCATGAGCAACAGAGCTATGACCGCTCTCATTCCGCAGCCAGTGCCGTCGCCGGGGCCGCCGGTTTGGGCTCAAGCTCCTTCACGCGCAGCCGGCCCCACAGGCTCAATCCTCCGCCCAATGCCATCACCAGGCCTCCCAGCCAGATCAGCGGTGCCAATGGCGACACATAAGCGCGCAGTGTGAAGCGTCCGCCGCCCCGGTCGTCACCCAGTGCCAGGTAAAGATCGCGCCAGCCGGTTGTATGGATAGCGGTATCGTTCATGTCCTGGTTCTCCGCCGGATAGAAGCGGTGCTCGGGCAATAGCGTCGTGCCGACGCGACCACCATCCATCAGCGCGATATGGCCGCGATCGGCGATATAATTGGGTCCACGTTCGCGCGTCACGCCGTCGAAGCGCAAGATATAGGGCCCCACCGTCATGATCTGGCCCGGCGCCAACACCGTCAAAGCCTCGCTTCGCCATAAAGTCGTGCCGGCAACACCCATCAGCGAAATTCCAAGCCCGGCATGCGCCAGCGCAGCAGCGAAAGCGGAAGCGCGTGCGCCTTTCCGTTTGCGGATATCCAGAATGCTGGCCCCGATCAGCCAGCCCGCCACCGCAAATGCGCCGGTTGCGGCAACACTGCGCGGGCTGACCATCGCTACCATGGCGAGCGCTGCAATGCCGGCCAATCCCAAAGCCGGATAGAGCGTGCGCCAGGCCGCCTTGAGATCGCCGCGTTTCCAGTTGAGTTGGGGTCCGAGCGGCACCAGCAGCAGCAGCGCGAAGAAAATCGGTGCAAAGGTCAGCGCGAAATAGGGCGGCCCAACGGAGATCTTTGTTCCGTTGATGGCATCCAGCACCAGCGGATAAAGCGTGCCCACAAACACGCAGGCGCAGGCTGCGACGAGAAACACATTGTTCAACAGCAGCATGGTCTCCCGGCTTTGGACATCGAAGGCCGCGCCGCCTTGAAGCGTTGGCGCGCGCCAGGCAAACAGCGCCAGCGCGCCGCCTATGGCGAGCGCGATCAGCACCATGATGAAAAATCCCCGCGTGGGATCGGAGGCGAATGCATGCACCGACGACAGCACGCCCGACCGCACCAGGAAGGTGCCGATGAGAGACAGGGAAAAACCTGCTATGGCGAGCAGAAGGCTCCAGGTGCGGAACGCGCCGCTCTTTTCGGTGGCCAGCGCGGAGTGCAGAAGCGCCGTGGCGATCAACCAGGGCATCAGCGAGGCGTTCTCGACCGGATCCCAGAACCAGAATCCGCCCCAGCCCAGTTCGTAATAGGCCCACCAGCTGCCCAGCGCGATGCCGCAGGTGAGCGCGATCCAGGCGACCAGCATGAAAGGCCGGGCCGCGCGCGCCCATGAATGAATTTGGGCTTCTTCACCCACCAGCAAGGCCGCCGCGGCGTAGGCGAACGAGGCGGACAGGCCGACATATCCCGCGTAAAGCATGGGCGGATGCATGGCCAGGCCGGGATCCTGCAACAACGGATTCATGCCCAGG
>DATKEP010000192.1:0-33896 GCA_035512055.1 Rhizomicrobium sp. | reverse complement strand
GAGGCCGCGAGCGCCAAGTTCACGGGCGTCAGAATGCCAGCTGAAAGGACAAACAGGGTCCCACCGCCCCCAAAAGCCAAACATTTCAAAGCACCGCGGCGGGATTCGATGTCTTTCGGGTCTGTAGACATTTGGGCCTC
Source organism: Rhizomicrobium sp. (assembly GCA_035512055.1). GTDB lineage: Bacteria > Pseudomonadota > Alphaproteobacteria > Micropepsales > Micropepsaceae > Rhizomicrobium. Next base: position 33,756 of record DATKEP010000192.1, on the reverse strand, counting down.
TCAAGTTGTTCGAGAGGTAGACCACCCAGTCTTCGGTTTTATTCCTGACTTCCCACTATTGTTGTTTCATGAGACGGACGAGATCCAACAGCTCATCCATGCCGGTATCGGAAACTGCGCAATAATCCAAGTCGGCGCCACGCCAACAGGCTATGTGGTAGCCTTTTTGAGTCTCCTCTGTCGGCAATTTCTCAGTGCCGGCTGCCCATGCGAAGATATTTATGATGTGTGCGCCATGCTGGTATACCACGACTGCGGCACGGTGACCGTCCACATAATCCGCGCGGCCGCCGACTAATTTGTAGCCTTCCTTTGAGAAATCGGCCGCAGGCGGCGAAACATCGGTGTGCCCCGCAAACCAGGGTTTAACGGTATGCCGGTCGCTTGACGCCACGTCGATCAGATGATCCGACATCAATGAACGTAAATGCGCGTTCATCACATCGTCCACCAATGGATTAGGTTGCGGTACCAACAAGAAAATCGCCAAGGTTGCCGCAAGAGCCATTGCGCCCGCGCCGCTTGCCGCACCCGAGAGAAAGTGTCTGGAGGGATGAAATATGCGCCGACGTTGTATGACTGCGCCCTCTTCATGGTCGAGCATTTCAAGTATGTCTGTACGCAAAGCTGAATTTGCCCGAAAATACGGCGACTCGCGCCGTATCAACTCGCGACTGGCTTCCAGCTCTACGAGCAGCGAAGCGCAGCCCAAACAACTCTCCAGATGCCGTTCAATTTCCATGGTCGCGCTGGCATCTAACTCGCCGTCAAAGTATGCCTGCACTTCGAGGCTTTCATTGCATGACATGACGGCCTCCCTGTGCGTTAAGGTGCCAATTCTTTTTCAGAAGAGCTCGCCCTCGAGCTAACCGGGACATTACCGTGCCTATGGGAATGCCTACTACCAACGCGATCTCGCGATAAGACATATCCTCCATCTCCCGAAGGACCAGGACCTCACGAAATTCGGGAGCAAGTTCGGTCAACAAGCCACTAAGTTGGCGATGAGTATCCATTTGGATGACTGCGGCCTCTGGGTCCGGCTCACTTGCGATCAGCGCGGGATCGGTGAGGGCAATCTCGCTGTCGTCTGGTAGCTGAGCATTCCCTTTGCGTTTTGCCTGTCTGTATGCGGTGAGAAAGCAATTTCGAACTATCATCAGAAGCCACGGCTTCACATCTTCTCCACGAACAGAATCAAAAGACTGATAGGCGCGTAATACCGCGTCCTGCACGATATCATCGGCGTCCAGGGGTGGCCGCGCCAGCCATCTGGCAAGGTTGTAGGCCGCGTCCAGATGGGGGAGCGCCTGCGCCTCAAACCGTCGACGCCTGTCAGTCATCCATTCGGTCTGCCATTGGGCCCTGTTTCTAATGCGGTTGCCTTCATTTGACTTCGACAGAGCGATATTTATTCCCCGAATTATGAGCATCCAACAGAAGTGGCGGCCTGTGGTTCATTTGAGAGCAAGTCAGTAGTAACACACTGAATGTGCTATAGAATTGCGTCGCTGCGGCGGAGGAGATATCGCAACGTCGATGATGTCAAACGCACGTCTAGGGACAATTCAGGCAGGCCGATGACCCCATTGAAAGATAGCATCCCCTTAATGGGCAAAGGAATGAGTTGCGCCCGACACTGGTTAGGCACTAGACGCATCATGATTAGCGCAGGTACGCCAATAGTGCCGTTACAGCGAAGCCAGCTGTCGCCAAAACGGGCAGCCAGGCAAAGGGATTCGAGCGCCTCGCACCCGGATCGTGGTTCGAAAAAGACAGCGCAAACCCCACTCGCCTAACATATTCATTATCAATCGGATCCATTAGGTCCTCCCACTTGATGCGGTCTGTCCTTTTGGGTGTTTGACCAGACAATCGTTGGTTTTATTCCCGCCAGCGATCGATAGGGAGACAGATCGCGGACTGATGAACATACCAAGCAGGGATTCATTCAACCAAGAATCGCGGGAACCCCGCCAGCAAGAGCACTGACTTGTACGTCGTCAAACCAAACCAGCCCTAGGCAGGCGCCGGCGAAGACGGCCTCGCCGCGTCCGTCGGCCATCGCCACCCCTTCGTGGGAAGAAGCGGGCGCGGGACCGTTCTTGGGCGCGGGCAAAGCCAAATCGGCAACAGGCGGGTTCGTGCGAAGATATCCAACGCGTTTATATCGAGGTACGAAATGGTCAACGCTTATCGCGAGGTACTCAGAACAGCCCGTCCATTCGGAAGGAATAGCCCAACCCCAGGTAGGATTTGGGGGACTGCCGGTCGAATCCAAACCCGGCGTGAAAGTCAACCTGCTCTAGTTGTGTGAGGCGCCACGCAGCACCAAAATTCAACACTTGGCTCGCAGCCTGGTGCTGCGGGTAGTCGCCCACATATTCGATGAAGCCATCCAGTGAATCACCCAGTTCGCGCTCCAGAGACAAGGTTTCCTCGAACAGACTGTTGTTGGCCGACTTCGGCATCCAAATCTCAGTCAGCATACCGTGGACGCTGAAACCGCCGCCGATCTTTTGTGACCAGGGAATCTGCAAATAAGGTTTTGTCCTGTCGCCACCATTACCGGCCGCCCCACTCGGAAGCGTTGCGCCTGCCACGACGGACATCTGCAAGCCTTCGGGCAAACCTTGAAGCTCCCACTTCGCGGCAGGCGTCACGCCTGTGAACCCGCGCACCCCGGCGTTTCTGGGCGAGAAGCTATAATTGGGCACATCCAGCAGCACTTCGGCACAGTCCGCCAGCCCCAGCCGGACCCGGCTGTTGGTGCCGTCCAGCCTGGTGCCGCCCGACCAGTCGGCAATGTTGACCCCATTCTCGAGCTGGAGGCTCCCCGTCGGAATGGTCTGACTGGAATTTGTGGTGTCGGGGCGGTCGGTATCGATATCGCTGGCAGCTGTGGGACATATTTGGGCTTTCCCAGTTGCGGCACTTCCGAGTGCCGAGCCGCAGATCGCCAGCAAGGCGAGTATTTTCGTTGTCCTGGAAACGATGAAATCTCCCTAATTCGGCTCAGATTTCGTGACGACAAAAAAAGCCGCGCTGACGCCATTGAGCTGCGTGGGACGATCCTTGATGAACGCTTCAACCACGGAATAAAGACTGCACTACATTACGATGAAGCAGACCGCCATCATCATCGTTTGCGAGCCTGCGAACACCGTTCAAGCCCTAGGAGTGTGCCAGTGAAACCGGGACGAGAGTTACCAGCAGCAGCACGGCTGGAAGCGGCCAAAAATATTTGCGGTGATGGAGAAGCGTCATGGTCGTGATGCAGGCAATCATTCCGCTCGCGGTGATGCCCCAGATCCGCGTTTCGGGCACGATCAGAAACAGCGCCACCATCAATTCGGTTAAGCCAACGATGCGATAAAAGTTATGGGGATACTGCCAAAGCCGATAGACAGTCCGAAGGTGTGTGCTGCCACTGAGACTAATGAGGCCCACCAACGCGATTATGGCGCTTAATATGTCCACCGCCAACCCTGCAATGATGGGACTCGCCATGGGTATCTCCGCTTAATGGGCGGCGATGTAGATGTCCCGAAGGACATTTGCCTCTAGCTCCAGCTCTAAAAGGCGCTGTTTGACCAGGTCGCCCAGGCTCACGATCCCTACCAGCTCATTTTCGTTCATCACCGGAAGATGGCGGAGCCGATTATCAGTCATCAGCGACATGGCGCGCTTGATCGAATCGTCCGGCGAAATTGCGGTGAGTTGACGATCCAGTATTTGCCGAATTCGCATTTCCTCGGCGAGCTTGCCCTCGCGCGCGAATACTTCCACGATGTGGCGCTCGGAGAGGAGCCCCACCGGCTTGCCATCCTCTGTCACCACCAGTGCCGCAATGCGGCGGCGCGCCATCAGCTCGGCCGCAACTTTCAAAGTCGAGAGCATATTTATAGTGACGACGCCCGGCTGCTTACGCTCCAAAATAGTTCTGATTTTCATGTGATCCTCCGTTATTCCGGTTTTGACTCCGTGCTGTTCCGCAATGCGGGGCGCAGGGCTGTGCTTTTCACATATCTGGAAGCATCCTCTGCAACACCCGGTCGCGCAGCACCAGACCGTGAAACAACGCGGCCGCAGCATGTAGCCCGATCAGTGCGGCGAGAACCCAGGCGCCCGTTTCATGCATTTCCTTCAACAGATGGGCCAGCGGCTTGTCCTGCGCTATCAACGCAGGTATTTGCCACAGGAACAGGTTGAAGGGACGACCGAACACCAGCATCGTGGCCAGCCCGGTCAAGGGCTGCAACAAAAGCACCATGTATAGCCCATACTCATTGAGTTTCGCTGCCCATTGCCGCGCCATCGACATAGCGGCGGGAAACGGCGGCAGATAGGCGAACCAACGCCGCCACAACAGCCGCATCGCCACTAAAATCCAGGTCGCGATACCGGCCGATCGGTGAAAAGTTAAAAGCAGTTCCGCTGCTGCGCCGTGCCACTGTTCGTGAAGGAGCGCGCTCGCAAACTGTCCAATCACCAACAGAACTGTCAGCCAGTGGAAGGCCTGGCTTACGCCGTCGAAGCGCGCCGACCGCTCTTCGAACCTGCCAAGGGGAAAGTATACGAGGGTTTGGCTGTCATCCATGGCAGTCCGTGCCGGAACTTCCACAATAAGACCCACCAAGTTGCTTTTTTATTCCAACATTGAAATTTGCTTCCGCCGCCGCAATCGGATGATGCAAAATACGGGAGAATACTTTTTCTCACTGACATGCCTGACAATCGAACCCAATACGCGCTGGTTATCGGAAGGAGCCATTTCGTGTTGATCAGCGCAAGATATTCGCTCTACCGACAACCCGTTCAGTTGCTCGTTTGTCCCCTGCACGCGAAACAGTTACCGTGCCCGATTGCGCGATCCCTACTGAATGAAGTCTTTGATGGTAGCTCAGCGCATCGTCTCGATTACTGCAGTGTAGTAGCACGCGCAGCAAGGGGACCGGACACATCCAGCAATGGGCAGCTTGGGGACGTAGTCGATTGGGTAGACCACGCCTCTGTGATTCAGGCTAGCATCGCAATCGTCGCAGCCCAGCACCTCGACACCAACGACCAACCCTAACCTTGCCGCTTTGCGCACGGCAGTCAGAAATCGCCAATGCACTTTAGCAGTACCTCGGGGCAGGGTCCGCGACATGGCCGAATAGTTTTTCATGGACATTAGTCGGACCGCGAGCCATCGCGCCGCTCTGCTTCACCCATCGCCGCAAGATCGCGGTAGCCAGCGGCAACCATTATCCAGCCATACCTAGTGCGGTCGTCCTCGGCTTTCTTCGCCTGTTCTTCCGCTTCTTTTGCCCTGACAATCTACTCCTCATAGCGATCGGCAATAGCGACACTTGCACCCCCCAAGTGCGTTCAGGTACCCAAATCGTTCAAGCGTGCCTTTATCCCAGAAATCCTGGCTCCTAGGAGGCAGCACATTTCTGATATTTCGCACGTCACAATGAGAGCCTATCTCCATTATAGGCGTTCAGGAGTTCAGCCCCTGAACGCGAGTGGATGACCTAGTTCGTGAACCGGACGCCAATGCGGAACATGCGTCCAATCACGTCATACAGGGTGTTGTTGACGGTCGTGCTGCCAGTATCCGGCGGACGAATGTTGGTTATGTTGTCAATCTGCGTATAAATCTGCGTCTTATCGCTGATATTCCAGTTGCCACCGACATCCAAATACATGATCGAATCCACCGAATCGAAATTGAATGTCGGTGTCTGGGTGAGCTGCGCCGTGGTGAACATAGGACATGTGCCAGGCGCGCAGACGATGGCATTCTTGACGGAGAAGGTACCGCCGGCATACCAGCGTTCCGTCAAATGCACGCCCCAGATGTCATTTTGGTAGCTCTGCGTCTCCTCCAGCTTCCATGTCAGCACGTTGCCGCCGGACTGGTTGTAGGTCTGGCTGTTGCCGCCACCACCCAGGTCACCCGCCAGTTCCACGTTTCTCTGGGTACCGGGGATGCCGGTATCCGTGATGAACTTGCTGGTGTGGTTGATGAAGGAATGGAGGATGAGGGAGCCGGGGATGTCGAAATCCTGCAGGTCTAACTGATAGCTCGCCTCAAGGTCGAAGCCGTCAGTCAGCAGCGTCGCCGCATTGAATGCCTCAGATGCAACCGCCGCCAGCTGACCAGGCGTGTTGGCAGCACCCGGATTGCCCGGACCCTGGTTTACGCCGTTTGCCGTGGTGATGGCTTGCTGCGCGCAGAATTGCGTGAACCCCGCGAAGCATTGGTCCTCCACTTGCTGCAGATTAAGTGACGAGATCGCCCCCTTCACTATGATGCGATAGTAGTCGACCGATGCCTGGAAGCCCGGGATGAAGTCAGGCTGCCACACAAGGCCCAGCTCCGTAGTTTGACCCTTTTCCGGCTTCAGCAGCGGGTTACCTTCGTTCAGCTGGCGTACTTGCTGGTTATTGCCCGCGTTGGGTGTAATCGCATTTACGAAGTCATTGTTGACGCTGCCGTTCAGACCCTGCGGGGGCGAGAACAGTTCCGACAGGTTGGGCGCACGAATGTCGCGCGACTGCAGGGTGCGCAGGCGGATACCGGGGATAGGCGTATCCCAGGTCAGACCCACCTTCCAGGTGTTGGCGTCACCGGCTGTCGAGTACCGCGCATGGCGGCCCGCGATGTCCAGGTCGGCCTTGCCCCAGAAGCTGTCATTCAGCAGCGGAATACCGAATTCCACGAACGCTTCGTTCACGTGATAGGTACCATTGCCGTCGTGATAGTCACCCGCGTTCCATGCGCCAAGCGAACCGAGACTGGTCAAGCCGCAATCCACGAACGGATCGGTGCAAGGCTCATTGACAGTGGCGGGGGTCGAAGCAGTGACGCCGCCCGCATAGGGGTCGGAGCGCTGACTGTAATGCTCTTCACGATATTCGTAACCCAGAGCCACCGACACTGGGCCGGCCCAGTCATCGATCGGCGAACCGTTGACCGCGAAGCTGAAGGCTTCCTGGCGCTGGGTCTGGATCGCGTCCGGACCGATGGTCGTGCCACCAGGGCCGTTTTGTCCGTCAAAATAGGCGATTTGGCCGGGAGTCAGGATGCCGCCACCGAAGGGATTGAACGGCACGCAGCCAAAGGCCTGGGCAACAGTATTGCGGCAGACCACCTGACCCGCGGTGTTGAAGACTGCGTCCTGCGCCAGGTTGAAACGCGAAAATTGGCCGTTGGCCGCAAGGTTGCCGTTCGCCTGCACGACTCCAGGCGCGCCGGATAGTGGCATGTTGTAGATCTTAATCGAGGTATCGGTTTCGCCGTGCTGGAAATAAGAATCCCAGCTCCAACTCTTGCCGAAAAGATCGAAGGTGCCATCACCGCCAACCACAAAGCGTCGCATGGTCCGCGTTAGAAATATCAGCTGATCCGTCGGGATGTTGGCCCAGTCCGAACCAAAGCTCATGGTCGCAGCCGAGATCTGGGAAGCCGTCGGGTTGGCGGTCCCTGTCACAGCTGTGGCGCAGGCCGCAGCACTATTAAACAGGCCTGATTGCAACAGATAGGCGTTATCGCACCGGACAGTGATACCGTTCTTGGACGAGTTACCCTGGGCCGGTACGTTCTCTGTACGGCTAACGCCAAAATTCAACGTGGCATAGACCTCCGCGTTCGGCGAAATGTCATAGGACACGCGAGCATAGAGGTCGCCGCGGGTCAGCGGATCGTACAAGCCTTGCGTGAACTGATGGGTGTCGTTCTGGTCGCCCGGATCGGACGGCGTGCCGAAGCAGGTCGAACCGATCGCGCCCTGCAGCGAGCCGGCAGCGTTGTAGAAGCAGTTGCCAGCCAGGTCGAATTTCGCGGCCTTGCCGTTGGCATCAAATGTGGTGCCGGCAAAGGGACCGCTGGTGATCAAGCCATAGGCAGCGGTCTGCGTGCCCTGGGCTAGAGGGCCATAAAAGCTCTGCGGCTGGCCGGCCGGAACTGAGGCCGCGCTCGTACCGTAGCTCGCCGTGTTCGACTGGCGCGCGAGCGTACGGCCGCCGATATTTTCGGCCTGGGCACTGTGCTGCTGGGCAACCGGATAGCGCGGTAGGAGGCCATCGTTATAGGCATATTCGCCCGACACTTCGAAGTGGCCGCGGCCACCGGCAAAACTCGAACCGGCTGCCGTCTGGAACAGCGTGTTGCCCGCATCGCCATAGGTCGAAAGACCTGCCTGGGCATTCAACTTGAAGCCTTCGAACTTCTTGTCGGTGACGAAGTTGACCACACCGGCAACGGCGTCCGAACCCCAGGAGGCCGACGCACCGCCGGTCACAACGTCAACCCGCTGGATCAGCATTTGCGGAATCTGGCTGACGTCGACGACACCATTGAAGTTGCCGCCCACCACGCGCTCGCTGTCCAGAAGGACCAGGGTACGCAGCGGCGACAAACCGCGCAGACCAAGCGCTGACAGACCAATCAGACCGGTGGTTGTGGAACCGGTGTTGTATCCGACGCCGGTTGAGCCCTGCAGCTGCGGCAGCTGGGTGATGGCGTCAAATACGCTCGGCTTGGCCTGGGCTTGCAGATCCGCCGCGCTCATCACAGTCGTGGGGGTCGGCGCATCGAAGCCCGCCGCCTGAAGGCGGGTTGAAGACACGACGACCTGCTCGACGCCTTGCTGCTGCGCCATAGCAGTGCTTGCGCTCAGCGTCACAATTGCAGCGCCACTCGCAAGACGCACGCGTGTCTTGGTCATACCATACTTCATAAGCTAGTCCCCCTGGGTTGAATGTTAATTTGGACGAAATAGGAACTGGTTGGACAATGTCGGTGCAATTTTCGATCCGATAACTCGCGATGCGGGGCGATGGTGCGCTCCTCAAATGATCTCCGCGTCCAGTGATCGCGATTCAAAATCGAATTGCTTCAGCAAAATCTTTGCCTGAGCGCCATTATCAGCTCCACTATTCCGGTAGACCGGATCGCCGTGGATGAGCAGTCGGCGCTTCAATTTCGGTCTCCACGCCGCCTGGCTGAGGCTGGCGGCGGCGTTGTTCAATCCGGACGCGTCCCAGATGGTTTGCATCGTGGTGGTACATGTCGCGGCGGGTATTGGTTCGATCGCGCTCACATCGGCACCGTTAAACCCTTGTATCGAATGCGTAAGCCCAAGCCGAAGCGGGCCAAGATTCCTCACTTCACAGTGATCGTGGCCCGCATATTCGGATGGATGGAGCAGATGTATTTGAAGACACCTGCATGGTCGAACTTGAACTTGTAGGTGTCGTTCTCGTCGAGCGCGGACGAACGAAAGAGACCGTCGGCGCTGGCCACCGTATGCGGCTCGCCATCCATATTTTTCCAGGTCACGGTGGCGCCCACGGGCACTGAGACATTCGTGGGCGAGAAGTGAAAATTTTTCATCACGATAATGGCATCGGCAGCTAGCGTGGGGCGCGCAAAAAGGGAGAAGCTCAACAGGGCGAGGGCGAATATTCCACTTTTCATCGAATGCGCTCCGCGATTAGGCCAGGGTAATGTCGGTCAGGGACAGTTTTCGCTTCCTTGCCGCCGCGGTCGTGACGCCAAGCATGTCGGGCAGCTGGCCAGCTGGCACCACCAGCGGACCCGGACCTGAGCCATTTCCTGCCTGCGGTTGCGGATAGGCCGTGGAGCGGGCCGTGTGGAACAAGATATTGCCCTCCACTTTCTGCACAATCTGATGGATATGACCGTTGAGGACCGTGACCGAGCCGAATCGGTGCAGCATTCCGGCGAGCTCATCACCCTCGCCCGTGCCCCAGCCCCAGGGCTCATAGATGGTCCAGAGCGGCATGTGGGCGAAGACCACTACAGGCTGGCTGGCAGAACGGGCGGAGAGATCCTTCTTCAACCAAGCCATTTGGTCTTCGCCCAGTCCGCCTAGGCCGTTGGGCTTGAAATTCATCACATTGACCAGGGCCACGAAATGCACGCCGTGAGCATCGAAACTGTAATAGCCGCGATTGTTGGACGGCTTGCCAAAGCGGGCGAAGAACTCCGCGCCGGGTCCGTCGGTGACGTCGTGCTCACCCGGCACCACGTGGAGCTCGCTGACTTTCAGGCGCGAGAGCAACTGGTTGGCCGTATCGAACTCGCTGGCCTTGGAAAGATGAGTGACGTCGCCGGTATGCAGCACAAGGCTGGGCTGCTTCGGCATGGCGTTCACCATGTCAATGGTGTGGTTCAAGGTGCCCACCACATCCGGGTTGGCATCCTTGTTGAAACCGATGTGAGTGTCGCTGATCTGAAGGAACAGCGGCGTCCCCATGTCTTCTTTTGCGTCGGCAAGATCAAAGGCGCTGAACACGCCGCCCTGCAGGGTGAACAACGTTCCGGCTCCGACACCCATGCACTTCAGGGCATTGCGGCGGTTAGTCGGCTCGATCATGGGCTTGCCTCCTGAATTCGAGAGGGAGACCTGCGAGCCGCAGCCTTTATTCCCGCTGCGAATGGGCTAAGGCGATAATTTTCTGGAAGGCGTCCTGATCGATGTCAGAGGCAGCTGCGAACTCCATGCTGCCGACCTTCAAAAAAGCGCCGCGAAAGCTGCGAACGATGCTATGTATAGGCCGCATCCAAGTGCGGCAGGGTTAGTGTTTCGAATCTTCGATGCGGTCATCCGCGGGGGTTCATGACGTCTCGGGCGCGCGGTTTATTCCCCGATCAAAAAGCTATTTCAATGCAACTTCCCCCGCGCCTTCCTCAAACTCGGCGTGTTTTGGGTTCAAATTGGTTCACTGCAACGCCGGATATCGTAGTAGTTGGTCAAGTTGACGATTCGAGCTTCGAGTACGCCGCGCAGCAAGTAATTTTCGAGCAATACCTGGCTTTTTATTGAGCGATGCCAACGCTCGATGATGCCCCGCATCATAGGATGGCGTGGCCCGCCTCGGCTGTGAGCCATGCCATTACCTCGCAGCCATTGGCTGAGCTCTGCGGAATGGCAAGACGGGGGATCTTCCCTGCGCTGCAACTTTGGGACCTTCCTGGCTAGGCAAATCGTCAGCAGCAAGGGTTGTCTCTGTTTAGGTAGCCGGCAGCCCATCGTAAAACCGAAAACGGTCCCAGCTTCGTCGGAGGGCTCCCGTATTCTTAAGCAGTCAGGAATAAAATGGGCTTCTTCACAGTCTAGTACTCAGACATCCACAGAGAGACTTATGTGTCAGACAGGGAGGTTGATGAGCCCCATGTCGTCGTTAGCCAGAGGGAAACATCCGCTATCACGCACTCGACCAAGATGACACGCTCACTTTCAAATTCGATGAACCGAGCGCCTAATAATATATCTGCTCAATTAATCCGAAGATGATGCTCGCAATCGCCATTCAGTAAGGGCACCGGAAAATTCTTGGAAAGGAACCACAATGCGCGTCCGAGATATAATCAAGCCCAAAGGAACTGAAGTGATCAGCGTCTCAGAAGATGCGAGCATAAGCGATGCCGCTAAAATCATGCGGCGGTTTCAAATCGGCGCGCTTGTCGTTCTGACAGGCGGGGGGAAACTAAAGGGAATCATTTCGGAGCGGGAAATCGTGGTTGCGCTAGACCAGTGCGGCAAATGTGCACTGGAACTACACGTGCGCGAATTGACAATGCTTGGTGGACCCATTGTCAGCCCTGCCCATAGCATTGCCGATGCTATACAGATCATGACAGAGCGCAGAGCCCGCCATCTGCCGGTGATTGATAACGGAGCCGTCGTTGGGCTGATCAGCAACGGTGACCTCGTAAAGGCGTGTCTCAGCGAGAAAATCACTGAAAATGCGGTCGTGCAGGAAAATTCTGGATGGCCGCATACGGTGGCAGCTTGACCAAGATGCGTTGTTGCGCGCATCTCAAGAAACGGAGCCTGGTATGAGAAAGAGCTCGCTTCATTATAGATGCCTTATGCCTGCAGTAATCCTGCTTGCATCCATCGGATTGGCGAACGGGGCGGCGGTTGCCCAGCAAACACAAACTCCGCGGACAGCGGTCCAGCAGATAGCGGTCCAACATAATTCACCAAAATGGAACCCGTCCCTGGAATCCGTCATAGTTTCGGCGATGCACTCCAAGAACTATCGAGTAATATTGTCGAATACACGCCTTGGTGAAGCCTTTGTCGTAACGGCGTCGATGCAGGTTCCCTTTTCCGATCTTAATCTTGCCAAAGAGCCAGATGCGGACGAGCTCGGCAGGCGCATCCACGTCGCCGCGCATCTCGTTTGCCTCGAACTCGATCGCAAATACCCACCAGCGCTATATCCGACTCTGGAGGACGATAATTGCGAGCACGCTGCGGCCATAGACGGCATGGACCGCGCAAACCAGGTGATCGCCGCCGCCAGAAGTTGAGCGCCTGGGCCGCGCAATGTGCCACCCGACTAGGTGATGGTCTTTACGACTTGTTTTGATGATACCGGCACCAGCCCTGGGGATTGATGGGGCCATCGACTAGCGGACAGGAGTCCGGAGCGATGAACAGGCTGCAGTTCGAACAGCTCTGGTCGCCCTTGGGCATCTGCTGATAGCCCGCGTCCTTCTGGGCCATCTTGGCTTCTGCCGGCAAGGCCGTGCCCAGCAGCAATGCCGACCCGGCGCCTGCAACCACGACGCGCCCGAAAAGCGCCCGGCGCGAAACCTTCGAGAGAGGGTCCTGGATATTCCCGGCTGACTTCATAGTGGACCACCATCATTGGACATCGAGTGTTCACATGGCCAGCCAGACAAACAAACGTAAGGCATTGTTGTCGGAGGCGTTGCGTCCAAATCCATTGAAGTTCGAGGACGAACCGTTGAATCTGGTGTAAATGGTATATTGCAGGCCGGCGCGGATATTGAATCTTGTCCCCAGGCTTGAGGGATTGGCGCCGAACGGCGTTCCATCTATCTGGAAAACGAAGCCCGTGCTGTCTGGCTTGAAGGTGGAGTTGCCCGCATACAGCATCCGGTCGGTGGAGCCCCAGGTATCAAAGAACTGAACCGTGCCGCCGATCATGTTCTGCCAGTAATAGGATCCATCGACGCGGAAGTCATTGAAGGAATTGCTCAAGTTTGATGCGTGCAGTGGGAAAGACGCATTTAATGACTGGTTCTCGTTGGTGTAGATCGCGTTGACCTGGTAAATGGCCGAGCCATCGCCGGTGAACTGGTAGCTGGCATCGATTCCCAGATCGCGATAGTCATTGGTCCTGCCTGTGTCGACGGCAGTGCCCTGCAGGCTGGGGAAAAAGCCGAACACCCCAACCTCGAAATTCTGGTCGTCGTAATTCTTTTGATAGGCGGCGCGCATGTATGGAGCAGCACCATGAATGGCGCTGGCCGGCCCTGAAACAACGCCCACAGTGCTCAGGAAGCCCCGGCTTGGCGTGGTATAGATTCCAAACTCCGTATAGAGCGATGAATTCCACCAGGCGTAGGCGTTCACGCCCAGCACGGTTTGCGCGAGTCCGGCCAGGATGGTGCCCGATCCGGGGCTGGGCGCCAGCGCCGTCCTGGTATAGGGAAAGCCCCATACCGGAAGGGTGTTCCAGGCGTCCTGGACGCCTGGACTGTTGTTCAGTGACAGACCGAACAGGACATCCTGGCCGCCGACCGTCGCCCGGTCGACCGCGCGCAGGTCGAGCACGTCCCAGGCAAAAGCATCACCCACGCCGAAATATGTGGCCTGCGCCATTCCCCCAAAATGACCGCCATCGCCGCCAGCGAGAAACACGCTGAGCTTGTCCAGGGCGACATTGTTGTTGTTGCCAAAGCCCGGCGCGGGCGGAAAGGCCACGTCCTTTGCGGTCTGCAGATAGGACACTACGGCCATGGCGGAAACGGGAGCGGTGAATTCGGTCCCGCTGCGCAGGGTATAACCCTCGATCTTGAATTCCCGGCCAAACGGCGTCAGCTGCGGGCCAAACCCTCCCACGTGGCAGGCGGTGCAGTGTTGTCCTGTCTGGACGGCGAAGGCGGGAAGCGCCTCTGCCCTGCCGGCCGCCAGGATCAGCGCGGCGGCAAGCATCATTATCTTGCGCCTGACGCCCAACAGATGCCGCATGCGAACCGGTCCCCGAAAATTGCGGATGGGAGTGACGAATTCCCCTGTCCCGAACAGGAGACGTATTTGACCCGCCAATTATTCGCGGTTTCTTCCAGTTACAGGCGCGGCGTGATGTCCTCGAACTACGGCATAAATTTACGGCGTTTTGTTGGAGCGTCAGGCAAGCATTAAGCATCTGTCATTTCGCGATGACGGCCAGTGACGCTCCGGTGATGGCAACCTGGCTGGTGACCTGTACCGCATCCTCCAGCACGGTGTCCCAGGTGAAATGGCGCAGCTGGCGCGGCACGATGATGACCGACCCGGGAGCAAGTTTGGGTGATTCAGACAACCAGGACTCGCCATGGGCCTGCAGCGCGGCACCGTCTGGCTGGATCACAAAGATATGATCTTCATCAGCAATGCCGGTCGTGCCGCCTGCCAGCCTCAAATAGTCGTCAACCGACCGGCCGGCGCGAAACTCGATGCCGCCCGGCGCCATGACCTCGCCGGCAACCACAACCGAACTTGGCCGGCGCGGAATGAAGAGTTGATCGCCTGGTTCCATCACAATGTCGAGTTCGGAATGCGCCGCGATCTGCCGCGGCTCGATTTCGACGGAAATCCTTCCATTCTGGTCGCCGCCTTGCCGCATCTTGGCGATCATGTCCGTGACATAGCCGATCTCAGCCTGGGAAGGCCGTGTCTTGTTGGTCACCGTGCCGACCAGGCTGATGACCTGCCGCTCCAGGTCGTCGGCCTCGCGCCGCATGACGCCCTGCTCTTCTAGTGCCACGGAACGGCGCAGGAAAATCGCACCCGCCGGATAGGCCGCGCCAGTAAATCCGCCGGCGCGCCTGAGGACCGAGGAGACACGCTCGCCGCGAAGGATCTCGTAGCCGCCGGGAAACTGGATCTCGCCATAGACAGACACATCGCCACTGTCGCGATCCGAAAACACCGCATTAAATCGCACGCGGTCATACGGCTTCAGGGACACCTGAGTGAACTTGTCCGGCATCAGATCGAAGGTTCTGCGCGCCGTATGTGAGAGTCCGGAGACATTGTCGATGTCGGCGGAGGTGATCTCGAAGGCATGAAGATCGACCTTTGGCGTGAGGCCACCGGCAGCCTCCACCACCTTGTCGAGGCCGGTCTGGGGCATGATCAGGAAATCCCCCGGATCGTTCACCTCTCCCACAACCGAAACGTAATAATGGCCCAACGTGCTGATCAGCAGGCGCCTGGCATCGGCGTCCAATCCGACAAAGATGCGAAACGGCGGACGTTTCGCCGCTCGGGCCTCGGCCGGCTGTCCGACTTGTGTCGCGCCGGATGTCTGGTCCTGTTCATCCGGCTCCATCGCATCCGGTGGCGCCACGATGCCGGGATTGAGTTCCTCTGCCTCGGTCTTGACGATGCCAGCGTCCGAACCTTCATCCATCGCACGGCCCTGACTGGGCAGCAGCGACGCAAAGTTTGCATTGGGGAGTGCCGGAGTCTGGCCGGTCGCGAGCGCCATCTGGACCTGAGCTGCGGTCAATGGCGCGACCGGAACAGCCGGCGCGGGTGTCTCCTGAAGGGTCTGGGGATTGGAGATTGCGGCGGCTAGCGGATTTTCGGGCGGGCGGGTTTCCGGCGCGGGCTGCCCGGTGCCGGCGATCGCGGAGGCAAGCGCGCTTTCGGTACTCGGCGCCTGGCCCTGAGAGCCCGATACTCCATTGTCGCCGACAAGCCGACGCGACGCGACCTGCTGCGCCGCCGTTGCGCGGTGCGCAATATAACGCATCTCCGCGACATTCAGGATGTAAACACTGTCGTTGGACTGCAGCGGAAGATCGGTTTTGCCTTCAAGGACATTGGCGGGGGAGATCGCAAGAACCGTGCGCTGCATGGTGGTGGGATCGAGCCGGATCACCGCACCGATCAACAGATAGGGCAGCGGCTTTCCCACCGGCGGCGCAAACATATCCCGCGATGACAGAAGATCGCGCAGGCTGTGCGCGCCGCTGAGAGGGTAGAAACCGTCCAGCGCGCCGCTTCCGATCAGGGCGACTTTCGCAAGCGATACGTCCGCATTACTGGAAACGAAGAGTATGTCGCCGTCACGCACGATCGTGCTGCCATCCGTGCCAGCCTGGACCATCTCCCGCTTGCCATCGTCGCGTGTTTTCAGGATGGACAGCCGATAGCTGCCGCGCACCTGCGTCCCGCCCGCCATGGCGAGAAGTTCGCCGATCGCCAGGCCCGATCTCCCCGGCGGCAATTCATAGATTGCGGGCCGCTTGACCTGTCCCACGACCCCGACTGCGCTGGTCTGGAGCGGCACGACGACCCGGTCGCCTTCCGTCAGCGTGGTGTCGATACCGCCCAGTCCGCCACCAAGTAGGGAATAGAGATCGAGGTGGATGATGCGCGCCCCGCGAACGATCTGGATATCGCGCAGCGAACCGGTATTCTTGATTCCGCCGGCCAGGCTCAGAACGTCCATGGCCGTCGAAAGACCTGTGGCATAAAAGACGCCGGGATTGTTGACCTCGCCGGCTACGCGCACGGAGATCTGCCGCACCTCACCAACCGACACCAGGACCTGGGTGCCCGGCATCGCCCTTCGCGCGGCCGCTTCGACATCGGTACGAAATGCGCCGAACGGCCGCCCGGCGGCCGCGACCGGCGGCAAGGTCGGCAGGACAACCCTACCATCACGATCGACTCTTGTGCGGAAGCTGGAATTTTCCTGGCCCCGCAGCGTTAGCACGATCTCATCGCCCTGCCCCAGAATGTAATTGTCCTGCAGCGCTCCGCTCTGCTGGACGACCACCGACGCCCCGCGGCCAAAAAATGCGTAACCGAACTGACGCAGCGGCTGGCCGGCGCGATCGCTCATCAGCCTCTCGATGGCCGACATGGCGCTGTTGGCGGCGCCCCGAGCCTGCATCGCCGGCGTTAGGCCCTGCTGCTGCGAATAGGCTGAAGAATTCTGTATCTGCGTGTTTGGCTGAAGAGAAGGCACTGTCGCCTGCCCCGTGAGCCGCTGCTGGAGATTGCGCAACAGCTCGCTCGAGACATTGTTGCCATTGCCGCCCAGAATGTCCGACAGGGACTGTGCTCGCGACACGGACGGCGCAACGACCAGCATGCCGGCAAGCACCAGGGCAAGCCAGGCCAAGGCGAGACACCGCAGCACTCGGCTCATGAAATTTCCATCGCGCATCACCGGATCACGCCTCCACCAGCCACGGCGTTCCGTTTCGTAAAAGCCTGACGATCAGCCTTCCAAGCCAAACCCACGACATTGGGTGACTTCCGGCCATGTCCTTGGTGATGCGCCAGGCCCGGGGCAGGTTTCCACGACAGAAGAGGGTTGCGCGCAACAGGAGGCTCGCGCGGATTCTGGCATAGTCGGGCGCCAGGCCGGATGCATGGCAGGCGCATTCCATCACCTTGAGGTCGCCGGCCAGACGCTGGGCCGCCGTCATCGAGCTGTGGAACCGTCCCGGGCGGCGGCGCCACAGCGAGATGGGACGATCGAGATAGACGATCGGCCTTGCGGCCTCACGGGCGAAAAGCGCGGTGGCGAGGTGGTCGGTATGGGTCGCGTCGGATGGATCGAAACGGAGCTGCGGTCCGGCATCGATGCGGTAAAGATTGGCCCCCAGGGGGCCAAACAGCATCGCGCCCTGCGCCAGAGACTGGGCCAGGAATCGCTCCGGCGCCAGTCCGCCCCCGGGATCGCCTTGCCAGCAAATGCGGCGCGCCAGCCGCAGTGGGCGCAGCGCATGGTCGACGATGGTGCAGGGCGCAAAGCCAAGCATAGAATCCTGTCCGATCATGCGGTCACGCAGGTCCAAGATGGCACGGCCGATGAGGATGTCCCCGACCATGAGAAAAAGCGCATAGGAAAAACCCATTTCCTCGGCCATGGAGAGCGCACAGTTCCAGTTCTCGACGCGGCCCAGATTGTACGGATTCCGGCGCACAACAATCGGGGCGCCCAGCATGTCATGCTCAGGAAGCCCCCGTGCGCTGTCATCCGTAGAGGCATTGTCTGAAACCAAGATTTCGTAGCTGTCGGGCGGCAGGCCCGCCCACCCGGCCGACATCACCGTCTCTTGGAGCAGGAGCCCTCCATTGTAGGTTGGGACAAGGATGGCAATCTTTCCGCCGCGCTTGAGACCGCCTCTCATGGACGTAACAGGCGGCCGATTTCATCCGATCCCTGGGCCAATTCATATTCCCCGGGTGTTCCGCAGCAGATCATCTCAGAAGGACCGATCACGGTCAGGCCAATCCGGTCACCTCGAGCGATCAGGGCATTGTAGAGAGGCGCGACATAGCGCTCGGCGCGTTCGGCGTCGCTGTGCGGCGGTGCGGGATGGCAGTACGCCCAGCGAAAATCGCCGGCTTTGCGGAAATGATAGAGCCCGGTGCAGCAGAGGTCGGAAATGGGCAGCTTCTCCGCCACCGCAGCGACCCTAGCCGGAGACCGGGGGTCCCGCGCGACATATGACCAGCCTGATCCGTCGCCGCGGAAGACTTCCAGATAGCCGGTGCATGACGGATCGGCCACATGGCCGGGCTTGCGGTAGCGTGGCCGGAACGTATCGATGTTGAAGATGATGATCGCCTCTTGGTCGCCGATGCCGGCCTTCTCAAGCCCGGCCATGACCGTCTCGGCCTGCCCCGATGTTCCGCCGCCCAAATTCACGGTCTCCCACTTCGCCAGGCCGAGTGACATCGCTCGCTCCGCGACAAATGCCGCGCCGACGGCATTGCTCGTGACAAAGAGAAAACGGTCCTTGCGGAAATAGGCCGAGAAGCCGGCCACGGCATGGTCGAACAGCGGCGCGCCGTGCATCATCAGCTGGAATTTGGGCAGGTCATATCCTGCATGGGCAAAGCGCCGGCTTTCCCCAGCCATGGGAAAGACGAAAATCATGCGGCCTCAGTGAAGTACTGCTGGTAGAGACGATAACCATTAGCCAGAAGCGCCAGTTGACGCCGCGGCGCCTCGGCATGAAGCGGCAGCATCGACAGATGCAGCAACACGGAGATCGCGCCGGCCACCCGCTCGCGCGCCGGGTCGCCGTCGCATATCCGCTCGCGGAAAACGCGTTCGACGGCATCATGACAGTCCGGACCACTGACCTCGAACAGGAAGGCATAGGGCGCTACGCGTTTGAGCGCAAAATAACCCGCCAGGATGAAATCATAACGTCCCAGCACGGAGTGATGCAGCTTGCCGACGTCGTAGCGGGTGTCGCCGAAAATGGCGGGCTTTCCGGGTTCGACGAAGCCGCGCGGATCGATCAACGTCACACTTCCGCGCCGGAAATCGTAGAGAATGTTGCTGAAACAGAAATCGCCATGCAGGATCCCGGCGTCCTCTTCGCCCGGGGGGCCGACAATGTCGGCCATCTCTTCGATCAGCACCTTTGGGGCGGGCAGCGGGCGACCGTTCAGGGTCCAAGCATGATCAGGATCGATACCTGTGTCCCGGGCGAAGCGCTGGAACCGTTCCAGTGTCTTGCCGCGATAAAGCGCGGAGAACCAGCCGTCTGCGGCCTTGCGCGGCTTGTGGGCGCGCATCTCGGCAAGCACATCGGCGCAACTCGACAGGATCTGCCGCCACATGTCCGGCGAAACTGCGCCGAAGACAAAAAGATCGCTCAGCGGGCAGAGATATTCGTATCGCAGATAATAACCGGCCCGGTTGTTATCCGTGCCGGTGCGACCTAGAAATGCAGGGACATGGCCTTTCAGGGGCGGCGGCAGGTTCTCATACCAGAAGGCCTCGGCATCCATTTTCTCGGCCTGGGCGCTGGTCTTGCAGACGGCATGGTGGGTGATCGTAAGATTATTGAAGGCGCGTTCGGTCGTGATTGTGCGCCGCGAGGCGTAATAGGTGTTGAGATGCCCGACATCCAGCCATTGGCCGCAATTTTCCACGCCATCGAAATCCGGACAACGTGCGGCATAAAGGTTGATGGCGGCCAGGAAACCGGAACGCGCTTCACCCAGGCAGCGCAGGAATTCCGCCCCGTCGGAAAAAGCAAACAGGCCGCTAACTAGCGGCACGCCCGATTTTGTCCCTTCCCCGACAGGAGAGAGCCGCACTGGTTCACGCTGATCCATTTGCGCCCAGGGATAGGGATGCTCGTCCGCATGGACTGAAAGTCCATCCGAGGGGAACGACTTGAGCCCCAGGAACAAGGTATCGCCATGAAGAATATAAAGCTGTTCGTCGCTGCCGGGACATTGCGCCAGGGCGACCATCAACGAGTCGGCCAGTGTCAGACCGTCGGGAATGCGCACCACCGTAACACCCAGATCGGCCAGAAGACGGCTGTCATGGACGCGGATGCGGAAGGATTGCGGCAGGCTGAGAAAAACGCGGTCGGCGATCCGGCGCAAGAGGTCGGCCTGAATACAGAACAGCCTGGCATTGCCCAACGGAAGAAAAGCCGGCGGTAGGGGTCCGAATTCCGCAGCCATCTCCTGGTTTATGTAGGCTGCCGAGGCGATGAGGCCGATGCTCATTTGCGCTTTTCCCCGTCCAGCAGCGCCCCAATCGATGATAGGTCGAGCGAGACGAACTCCGACGGCCGAATGGCCCGGTCATCGACGTAGAAGCCCTGGTCGCCGCACCAGGGCTTTCCGACATGAAGCTCATCGAAGGGGATGTCATGGCGCTTCAGCCATTCGACCACTCCAGGCAGGGTTTCGGCATTGATGCGGCCAATCGAGTTCGCGAAGGTCCGCATGTTGCGCGATGTCATGACGGCAATGCCAAATCCTCGCGCGGAATAGTCGCGCAGTTGCAGTACCACCTCCTGCCTTGGCTTCAGTGCGGCGTAGCAGTCGGCGCTACCGGGAACCGTCAGCGTGCCGTCAAGGTCGATCACAATGGTTGCCGTCATCGCCGGTTACACCCTTTCCGAAATAACGCGGGCCGTATTCGCCATATCGCCGCCGCGGCGGATCCACCACTCGCGGGCGTAAACAGCGCCGACTGCGAATATTATGCCAATCACAAGCCCGAGGCCTGCGAATATCGCGCGCTGCGGCCAGACCCGTTCCCGGTCGTCGGGCCAGGTCGGCGGATCGATGATGCGAAAGGCATATTCCGGCTGACCCTGCGCGAACATGTAATCCTGGACCGACCGCTCATAGGCCGAAGACAATGCAGAGGTCAGCTGATTGCTGCCATTGTCGCTTCCGGCCTTGCGGATCGCCGCGTCGAGATAGTGCATGTCGTGTTCTGCTTGGGCCACGGCCCGCGCGCGCATCTGAGCGTTGACCAGCTCCACCAGCTCGCGTGCCCATTTCATCGCCAGCGCGCGGTCCTTCCAGGTGATGCTGAAAGTGACGATCCCGCTACGGCGGTCGATATCGATGTCGCGTATGCTTCGGCTGAACAAGCGATATCCGAGCCGCAGCGTGGGGACCGAAGCGCCGGAAACCAGCCAGCGCCGCCCTGCGCTGTCCCATTTGCTGGCAAATAGGATCGGCAGCAGATTTTCCCGTGTGGCGTAGGCATCGAATAGTTCGCGCGAAGCCAGCACCGCCAGCGCCTCATCCTGGCTGGAAGCCGGGCGCCCGATGAGCATCCCAAAGCCTCCCAGTCCTCCGGCAAGGCCCGCCAGTGCGCCAAGGCCGGAACTGCCCGACGGGCTACGGGGCACCGGCATCAGCGTCTCTTCCACCCGCCAGTAAGACGGGAGCAGGAAGCCAAGCGCTAATGAGCAGCCGACGCAGGCAAGAAACACCGCGGCCGCATGCTTCCAGTTGTGGCGCATCCGTTCCCGGAACAACCGCAACCGGTCTGGATCAGATCGGGCCGTCCAGACGGGTTCTTGTGCTTCCAGTCCCACGAAGTGCGGCCCGCTCAACAATGCCGCAACGAAGACGTCAGGCCTTGACTGGTTA
Source organism: Rhizomicrobium sp. (assembly GCA_035512055.1). Lineage (GTDB taxonomy): Bacteria > Pseudomonadota > Alphaproteobacteria > Micropepsales > Micropepsaceae > Rhizomicrobium. The sequence continues at coordinate 11,815 of DATKEP010000192.1, read as the reverse complement.
TTCCCCTGACCAGAAAAAGTAATTTGCTTTTCTTCGCCGCCGCGCGGGTCGATGTTTCGGACCCTGAACCGAAAAATGCATTCCTTCCGATGTGGATCTTGCGATCGAACCTGACCGCCGGTCTCGCCGACCAGGCGATGGTGAGCATGGGCAATTTCGCCCTGAATGTGAGCCTCGCGCGCATACTGCCAGTCGGCGAATACGGCATCTATTCCGTGGCGATGTCGTTTCTGCTGTTCTTCAACACGCTTCACCAGGCCTTCATCATCTATCCTCTGTCGGTGCAGACCGCGGGGGGAACGGGAGGGCATCTGCAGCCGCTGCGCATAGCAGCCGCCCTTACACCTTTCTGCGGGATACCTCTTGTGCCGGTAATGGCGGCAGGACTTTGGAGCATTGGCCATATTTCCCTGCTGGCCGCGACCTGTTTCGCCCTTCTCGCCTGGCAGATCCAGGAAGTATTTCGACGCAGCCTCATCGCGCGGGGCCGTTATGGACTTGCGATGCTGAGCGACGGCATACGCTATCTCGGTCCGCTGCCAGCAATCCTTGCCCTGGGTGTGACCGTCACGGTGACCAATGTCTATCTCGTCATTGGCACTTTGTCGGCCGCCGTCACCCTGCCTCTTGTCCCGCTGCTGTGCCATTCGAATATGAGGCTCAGCGTCCCACAGGAACTCGCCGATCACTGGCGCCTGGCCTCACCGGTGCTGGGCGCCGGCCTTCTATCGGTCTTCACCACGCAATGGTTCTTGTGGCTGCTGGCCTGGAGACATACGCCAGAGGCCGCCGCGAGCCTGGTGGCCCTCACCAATGTCGTGGCCATCGCCAGTCCCGTAATGCTCGGCGCCGAGAATATCATCGTGCCGAAAATCGCCCGCGCGCGAAGCGACCTCACCTTTGCAGCCCTGATAACGATGGTGGGGCGTTACTGCCTGTGTTGCGTGGCGCTGGTGGCGCCGTTCTTTCTTTGCATCGCGTTCTATCCCCGTCGGATTCTTGGGCTCATCTACGGGGCCGCAAGCCCCTTTACCGTCCACATTGCCGCACTGGAGATGCTGGCGGGTGTGTATATCTGCTTTGTCCTGTCCTACATATTGGCCGCCACCTTGCGCGGTTACCGCGCGGGCAGCGCAGTATTTTCCATGCAGCTTTATCCAGCGGTGCTGGGCATCACACTGGGCAGTTGGCTTACGATCCGCTTTGGCCTGGATGGCGCCGCATTCGCCTCGCTGCTGGCAGGGATACTTCGCGCGGGACTGGGCGCTTTTCATGTGATGCGCCTGCGTGGCGAAACCGTGCGGCCGCAGGCCGCGCTGGCGGTGTCGTGACATGAGCGCGGTGACCACCACAGGCCTGGACCACGCCGAGCGCCTACTGTGGGTCTCGCTGCTTGTTGCGGTGCCGATCTCGGCCACGCCGCTCTTGCCCTTCGGTTTCGGTACCCTGGCGCGGCCCCTCGCGGCGTTCCCGGCCGCGCTCCTTCTGCTTATCGCGGCGTTCCGTGTCCTGATTCTTCGTCAAAAACCGGCTCTCACCCCTGACGGCTTCGCGCTGCTCGGCGTCTTTTCCGCCTACGTCCTGGTGAGTGGTCTTGCGCTCGCATCGCTGGCCCCGCCCGACATGTTCAAGGGCCAGACGCCGATGGACAGTTTTCTCAGGGCCCTGGTCACATGGGCCATGGGCCTAGCCTTCTATGTCACTGCGCGCCTCCACATCCGCAGCGATCGCGACATACGCCAGGCGCATAATTTGCTTTTCATTGGCATGACTGCATCCGTTACCTTCGCTGCGATCCAGGTCGCCGCGATCGTGGCGCAGGGTGATACCTTGCGGGTGGTTCAGGCCGTAACCGACCTGTTCGCCGTTCATTACGACGGCCTGAAAAGTCGCGCCCAGGGAATGACGTTCGAACCGTCCTGGTTGGCCAGCCAGATCATCGTGTTCCTGATGCCCGCCCTGATCGCCTCGAGCATTTCGCGCCAGGATTTTGTAGGAGTGGCGGCAGGGCGCGGGCACGCCCTGCGGCTGCTTTGCGGATATGCGATCGCCATCGGCGGGCTTCTTTGTTCGGGCTCGCGCTTTGGGCTGGTCTGCATGGTGGCGATGCTGGTTCTGGGCGGGCTGATCGCCGCCAAGCGCGGACGTATGCTGGTCGCCACCGGCTTCGTGGCGGTGCTGGCCGCGGGCGGCGGCGGCCTGGCCCTGATGAGCGGCCTTGGTGCCGGCGCAGGCGCCGCTTACGTGGTGGGCCCCGTCTCCTATCTCGCCGACTCGGCGGATTTTGGCACCGTGGAGAACGGCCTTGCCGCGGACGTCAGCGACACGCTGACGGTGGCCGCGCGGATCGCGGCGGCCGAGGCCGCGGGTGACATGTGGTTCGATCATCCCTTGTTCGGCGTTTCCCTGGGCAACGACTATCGCTATTTCGGCAAATATGCGCCGGACTGGGCATTCAACACCGGCATATTCACGGAAGGTGCCAAGGAAGGCCAAGGTTGGCTCGATTCAAATTCCCCCGAAAAAGGCAATGCCAAGAATTTATTCCTCAGGCTCCTGGCGGAAACCGGTCTGGTGGGATTCCTACTCTTCGGGATTTTCCTGCTGCGGCAGATTTTCTCGGGGCGGGCGCGCGACGATTATCACACCTATTTCCGCCTCGGAACGCTGGCGGCGCTCGGTTTCAGTTTTCTCAACCAGGACACGTTTGTGGAGACCGGCATTTGGATTCCGCTGGTCCTCTGCTTTGCAATGAACCGGCCGGCGGTCCCATCCCGACAGTTTGCGGCCTCCGGGAATATCGAGGCCCCGTCCGCCGTCTAGGTGATGCGTGACGCAGGAGGCTCATCGCCATCCGGGTGCTGAGCGCTTGGCGACGCACTGCTCAACCGGATTGCGACATGGACACCACTTATCAGCGGCCCTTGCGCGTTGCCGTTGTTATAACCCGCGACCTGTCCGAGCGTAACGGCCGCACGCCGATACTGTCACACATTGTGCGGGCGCTGACAGCCCGTCACGAGACCGAGTTGCTGCGTTTACCCGCTCTGGTCGAAAGCCGCAGCCTGTTAGATGCTGCCGGCGCGCTATTTGTCTGGGTTGCGAGCCTGTGCCGTGGACGTCCGCTCCCCCTTCAGTGCGTGCTTTACGCCTCACCGAGACAATGCCGCGCGATTGCGGCGCGTATCGCGGAAATGGCCTGCGATACGGTGTATCTGGACACGGTCCGCTGCCAGCAACTGCTGCGCACATTGCGGCGTCGCTCGCCGGGACTGCACGTCGTGACGGATTTTGACGACCTAATGTCTCGGCGGGCGCGCTATCTCTTCCGCAACCACCTACCCTTCGCAAGCGGCCATGTCGGGAGGCATCTCCCCGGTTGGCTTCGCTTCCTGTCCGAAAAGCTGCTGGCCTGCCCGATTGCAGCCTACGAGGCTCGTACGCTGCCGGCCGCCGAAGATGAAGTTATCGCCGCCTCGGACGCAACAATCCTGATCTCCAGCGCCGACCGCGACAAGCTTGGCGCGCGCGCGCCGGTGGACACTGTCCACGCCATTCCACCGGCGGTAGCGGCGGTAAACCCGCCAAAGGATACACCCCCCGCGCGATTCGTATTCATTGGCAGCGACAATTTCATCCATAACCGCGCCGCCATCGATTTCCTGCTCGACATCTGGCGCAAATTCCGGCCGCCCCTTGACCTACACATCTATGGGCGCCAGAGCCGCAACGGCGTGGCTGTCGAAAACGTGCATTGGCACGGCTTTGTGGAAGACCTTGCCGAGGTCTATCAGCCTGGCAGCATCGCACTGGCGCCCGCGATGGACCGCGGCGGGATCAAGACCAAGGTGCTGGAAGCCTGGGCCTGGGGCTGCCCGGTGCTGTGCAACGAGGCGGCCGTGGAAGGACTGGCGATCGGAGATTATCCCTTCACATTGCCACAAGCCGCGTGGCCCGGGATTTTGACCGCACCTCAGGGTCACGATTGGGCGGGTGCGGCTCGCCTCGGTCATGCGTTCGTGCGCGATACCTGTTCCGCCGAGCGCTTCGAGCGGGCCTGGCAGGAAATCGTCAGGCCCACCGCGCGCAGTTCGGTCGCGAACGCCGTCGTACCGGGGCAGGCTGGTTTCAAGCCGGCCGGCGAGATGGATGCGTCGGGCGCACTGGCCTCCGCATTCATCAGGGCGCGGGCCCGAGGATAGGCGAGAACATGTCAGGTGGTGGTCGCTTTACGTTTGGATCCTGTCGTTGATCCTCATGTCGCTTTGGCTTGAACAGCTCGACCCTGACACCGGCGGGCCTCCCCCCATGCTGGGTCTCAACTCTTCGCATATCTAGATGCGGGCAACCCTCTCCCAAAATATCGTGGGCACCGGGCATGAAATGCCTGCCCGCTACGTCCTTAGAGGCGGAAACGATAGCTCGGCCATTCCATGACCACGCGCGTCTCAGCGGGGCCCGCCCCCCTGGAAATACGCTTTAACATGTTGCGGCGGGTTGACCCGCGGCGCCAGACCCAGGCGGCGCCGTGATTCTGCTCGCCCATTCCTTCTTCATGCGTCACGACCCCAAACAGCAGGCGCGCTGCACGCCTTATTCTCCCCTCTCGACCCTGATCGCCGCGGCGATGTTGCGGGAACAGGGCCATGCGGTCGCCGTGTTCGATGCGACTTTCGCCAACGGCCACCAGGACTTCGAAGCCATGCTGGAGCGTCATCCGGGCGCGCCGGTCGCGATCATGGAGGACAATTTCAATTTCCTGACCAAGATGTGCACTGAGAGCCGGCGCGCAGTCGCCTGCGCCATGATTGCCGCCGCGCGCAAGCGCGGCAGCCGTGTCTTCGTCAACGGCCCGGATTCGAGCGACCGGCCGCAGCTTTATCTTGAAGCTGGCGCCGACGCGGTGCTCCTAGGTGAGGGAGAGGCGGCATTGATCGAGATTGCCGCGGCCGTTTCCGGTGCTCCTTTCGCGCCGCTCGGCAACATCGCGGGCATCGTGCTGCGCGACGGTGACCGGCGCACGCACCACACGGCGAAGCGGGCGAAACAGCATGGGCTTGACAGACTTCCTTTGCCGGCCTGGGACCTTGTCGACGTGGAGGTCTACCGCGAAGCTTGGACAAACCGGCACGGCCGATTCTCCTGGAACATGGTCTCGTCACGTGGATGTCCCTATGCATGCAACTGGTGCGCCAAACCGATTTTCGGACGGGGATATGAACAACGTTCGGCCAGGATGGTGGCGCGGGAATTACGATTACTGAAGAATCGCGTCAACCCCGATCATGTCTGGTTCGCTGATGACATTTTCGGCCTGACGACGGGATGGCTTCAGGACTTCGCGCGGGAAGTCGCACGGCTGGATGCGCGCACGCCGTTCATGATGCAGTCGCGGGTCAACCTGATGAAGCCGGCGGCGGTCGCCGCTCTCGCTGAGGCAGGCGCGGAAGAGGTCTGGCTGGGCGTTGAGTCTGGGTCGCAGAAGGTTCTGGACGCGATGGAAAAGGGGTCGAGCGTGGCGGAGGCGCGCAGCGCCACCCGCCTGCTCAAGGCCGCGGGTATTCGCGCCTGCTGGTTCATCCAATTGGGCTATCCGAACGAATGCTGGGAGGATATCGGGCTCACGCGCGATCTTATCGTCGAGGAGAAGCCTCACGATATCGGCGTCTCTGTCGCCTATCCCCTGCCAGGCACGCGCTTCCACGAATTGGTCAAGTCGGGCATGGGCGAACGCCGCAACTGGCGGGATTCCGACGATCTCGCCATGCTATTCGAAGGCACCTACAGCACCGGCTTTTACCGGCTGGTTCGCGATCACCTCCATGACGAAGTCCGTAATGGCCGCCGGGACGACAGGCGCTGGGCGAGGATCGGGCGCGAGGAAGGCGCGCATCGTTCGGCCAATCCATTCCTGCTCGCAACCGGATCGTGAGATGGCCAACCTGCCCGCGGCCGCACTCGCCTTCGATGCCGTGGCACCTCACTTCGATGCGCGCTTCGGCGGCTGGCAGAGCGTCGCCGCGCAGCGCCGTGCTGTTCGCCGCCTATTGCTGACGGCTTTGCCCGCCAAGGCACGCGTGCTGGAGCTCGGCGGGGGCACGGGCGAAGACGCGGTGTGGATGGCACAACAGGGTTTCGAGGTGCTGCTGACCGATGCCTCCCCAGCCATGATCCGGGAGGCCGGCGCCAAACTTGCACCGTATGGCGCAGAGGCCGGTGTCGCGGCGGCGGAAGACCTGCCCCGTTTCGCGGCGAACCATATCAGGCGCGGCGCAAGGCCATTCGATGCCGCGCTCTCCAACTTCGCACCGCTGAATTGCGTGGAGGATCTGACTCCCGTGGCGCGCGGGCTGGCGGCCCTGATCCGGCCCGGCGGCCATGCAATGCTGGTGTTGTTCGGCTCTCACCCGCCCGGCGAGATGATCACCGAAACCTTGCGCGGGCGGCCCCACCAGGCGTTACGCCGGCTCGCTTCTGGCCCCAGGCCGGCCCGCATCGGGGGCGCGAATTTTAACGTTATCTATCACCGCGGCCGCGCCGTGAAGAATGCGATGGCCCCCTGGTTCCGTCTCCGGCGGCGGATCGGCATCGGCGTCTTCGTGCCGCCGAGTGCCGCCGAACCCTGGATTTCCCGGCATCCACGCTTTCTCGGGATGCTGGAAGCGCTGGACCGGCTGATGCAACGGCCCCTGGCCGGGCTCGGCGATCACATCCTCTATCAGTTCGAACGTACGCATATACCCCCGCCATGACGGCAATCCCGTCGCGGCCTCTCCTGCGCCGCCTGGGCTGGGAGCTGATCTTTCTTCTTGTGAGCGCGTCTGCGGCCTGGTCATCGCCCTGGGCGGAAACTGGCGACAACCGGCTGCGAACCGATGTCGAACTGCTTGGCACCGCTGACGTCATAAACGGGGTGACGACACACTGGCCCCTACCCTGGACCTCGATCGCGCACGATCTGCGCAATGCCGATACGGCCGGACAATCAGACGCCATCCAAGACGCGGCTTCGCGCCTGCTCGACCAGGCCGAGCGCGAAAATAGGCCGGGTCTTTCCGCGGCGGCCGTGCTGGCCGCTACCAACAATCCCAGTGTCATCTATGGCTTTGATGGCCTCGGCCGCGGCGATGGCGAGACAGCCCTTTCGGTTGCTTACAATTCCAGCGACGTGGCGGGGCGCCTGTCCGTGGGAGAGTTCACCCAGAGCTTCAGCGGCCATGACACCAAGTTGATGTTGGATGGCAGCTATGTCGCCGCCAAACTGGGCGACGAGGCGCTGGTCTATGCCGGGTGGCTCGACCATTGGTGGGGTCCGGGCTGGATCTCGGCCCTGTCCTTGTCCAACAGCGCCCGGCCGATGCCGCAGATCGGCATTCAGCGGCTGGACACCAGTGCGTCGAGCTGGCCAGTGGTCAATCTTCTCGGTCCCTGGCAGCTGGAGTTTTTTGTCGGCTTGCTCGACGGCCCGCGCATTGAGCGCCATACTTTCTATAACGCGCTGCGCCTGACCTTCAATCCGACCCCGGACCTGGAAATCGGCCTTGCCCGGACCGAGGAATTCTGCGGCCAGGGCCATCCCTGCTCGCCAATCAGGGACTATTTCCACTTCGCCAACAATCCCAACAGCCTTGATAATACGAATGACGAGGCGGCGTGGGACTTGAAGTACCGTCACACGTTGGGGCGCGTGCCGTTTCAGGTCTATCTCCAGCTGATGAACGAGGACTATTCCTGGTTCAATCATTCGGGCACCAGCCATCTGTTCGGTGTGACCGCGTTTTTGCCGGTTCGAGAAAATCCGCTGCGCCTGACGCTGGAGTTCAGCGACAGCATCGCCACCCTGCATCCGTTCAGTTTTGGCGACAATATCTACGGCTTTTCCTACACCAACTATCAGTTTCTCGACGGCATGCGCTATCGCGGCCGTACCCTGGGCCTCAGCCTGGATGACGACTCCACCCTTCTGTCCCTGCAGGGGAGCTGGAGTGATTCCGATGGACGGTTCTATGAGCTGAGCTTCCATCACGCCACGATCGGAAACAGCCATACGCCGCCGGGCAATAATATCCTCAGCCCCGTGCCGGTGCTGCTCAATCTCGGCGAGGCGCGGATCTCGCTGCCCTGGCAGGGCTGGAAATTCGATCTGGCGGCGCGGCTTCAGGACGACCGGCCGAGGCCCGCGCATGGCTTCGAGGCTTCCGGCGAGCTTGGCGTGCATCTCGACTTCTGATCTGGCGCATCTCCCGGCGAATTCAGGTCATGGTGCCAATGCGCCTAGCGGAAATGGTTTCCACAACCTGGCCGCGCAGATACCCGGCAACCTTGGCGACAATCTCTTCGGCCGCCGCGACACTCATCTGCGGCGTGCCGCCGCCGATATGAGAGGTGAGGAATACATTGGGCAGGTACCGCAAGGGATGATCTGCCGCCAGCGGTTCCTCTTCAAAAGTGTCCAGACAAGCGAAGATGTCGCCCTGGCGAAGCCGGTCCAGCAGCGCGGCGGGCTCGATCAAGGCGCCGCGCGCGACATTGATGAGGACCGCGCCTGGCCTGAGGCGGGCCAGCTCGGCTTGCCTGAGGAAATGCCGTGTCGCCGGCGTCAGGCCGCGATGCAGGGAAACGATGTCTGCCGCCAGGACTTCGGCGAGCGACCCCGCTGACGCTTCGCCTCCGATCTCGCCATGCTCGCTCCACGCCAGGACGCGTACCCCCGCCGCGCCAAGGCGCCTGGCGAAAGCTCGCGCATTCGCGCCCCAGCCGATCAGGCCCGCGGTCGCACCGCTGAGATCGCGCGCCTGACCCCCGGAGCTCGGCACCAGATGCGGCCCGGCCTGGCGCCAGACGCGCATGGCCAGCGGCTCCAGCCCAAGGGCGCGCAGGCGAGGACGCAAACTCCTCCGTGCGCGCCGGAACGGGCTCGCGGCGGCAGGATCGGTGCCCCAGCCGCCCGCGCGCAGGATTTCGTGAGACATGAAGGCGCGGCGGCGACCGAGAATGGCCAGTCCCAGCGCGAATTCGGCCACGCTCTCGGCATAGGCCTGGCTTGCATGCATCAAGTCCAAGCCGCGCGCCAGCAAGGCTTGCGGTTCAAGATGGGTGAGCGACAGGCCGGCAAATCCCACCACCTTCAAATTGGGCAACCTGTCCAGGATATCGGAGGGCAAGGCGGACGCGCGGCGCCCCAGCAGCGCCGCGACAATGTCGTCACGCGGGTGAGGCGAGCGGCAAATTTCATTCATCGAGACAAGCGGGAATTCCGCGGCAAGCCTGGCGGCAGGACCCAGCAGGTCTTCGCCTTCGACCATCAGGATGGACTTGCGCGGGGCCGCCGCGGCCCTTGGCATGGTGCGCGGAACGGGCCAGTTCAGCCGCCCGGAAAATCCCTCTTCAATGCGTTCCGCCAGAAACAGGCTTGGCGTCAGCCTGGCGATGGCGTGATCGGGTTCGCCGCCATCGCCGATCGCGGCCAAAAACGCTTCATGTTCGGCCGGCAGTCCGTCATGGCCGGCACGGAATGTCCTGGTCTTTGCCACGCCGTTTTTCTCCATGACCAGTCTGGTCTCCTCGACATGGCAGCTCTGGCCGGGGGCATGAAAGCGATAGCTCTCCTGGCGCGAACCCGCGCGGTTGTTGCAAAGAAAGACGGCGCTGGCGCCATTCCTCCAGCGCATCAGGGCCGAAAATTCATGCGTGCCATCGGCGTGGCTGGCCAATTCCTCCGGCAGACCTTCCATCATGAAAATCAGCGCGTCGAGGGCATGTATGCCATTGGCGCTGAGCCAGCTCCTTGCGCCAAAGGGCGGCGGATTGCCCATTTCGGTTTTGTGGAACAGGACTTCCGCCGATCGCCATCCGGCCTTGCCGGCATTGGCGCGCGCCTCGACAAGCGCGGGAAAGAAGCGTCGGTTATGGCCGCCGGCGGCAACAAGACCCGTGGACCGCGCCAGATCGGCCAGCTCGCAAGCCCTGGCGAAGGATGGGGCGATCGGCTTTTCCACAAAAAGATGTTTGCCCGCGTGCAGCGCCTGAAGGCCATAATGGTGATGGAGCGCGGCGCCCGCGAAAATATAGACGGCATCGATGTCCGGATGCGTCAGGGACGTGGCGGCATCCCCGGTCTCGCGCAGGAAGCCGAACTTGCGCCGCGCTTGCCCGGCGCGGTCTTCGCTTATGTCGCAGATTGCGGCAAGAACCAGCCGGCCCCTGTCACGCAATCGCGCAAGCACCGGCAGGTGCATGGAAAAGGCCGCGGGCCCGGCGCCGATCACAAGCGCGCGCGGCGGCGACGTGCTGGGTCGTGCCGGTGACATGGCCCGATTAGACAGACCCGGATTTTTTGGCGCAATGCCGGGCAGCGATATTTACATCGTCACGGGAAAATCCGTGCTCTCCCGCAATGTCGCGCGCCAACCCGTCCAGATGATCGAGCACATGGTCCAGTTCCGGCAATGATTGGGAAACGGCTTTGGGCCGCTCGGCAAAGTGTGCGACGCGATCGATGATTTCCTCCATGGAAATCACCGATGCGAGCCGCTGGTCGATCAGATCGCCGAACGGACCCTGAGCTTCGCTGCTGAGAAAAAAGGCCGGAACACCCAGCATGGCCGCTTCGACGGCCGTGCCTGAGGCCATGGACAGGACCGCGCTCATGCGCCGCAGAAGCACCGGCATCGGCAGGCGCGATGCCTCCGCGATTTTGACATTGGGGGCGTCGAGCGACAGAAGCCGGCCAAATTCACGGTCCTGGCTTGCCTGCGAGGCGGGATGGCGGCGAATCCACCAGCGCCAGTCCCGCGGCGCAGACTCGATGACGGCGGCCAGCGCCTCCCAGTCCGCGCGATGTCCCCCAATCGGCTGCAGCGCAACCAGGATCTCGCGTGCATAGCCGCCGTCGAATGCCTGATCCCACGTGCCATCCTGATCGGATGAAAACAAGGACCATTGCTGTGGTCCGCCGCACAGGCTGCGATGCGGGCCGTGACGCACGGCCCGGGCGTCGCGTTCAGACCAGCTCCAGAACAGGTCCGGCAAGGTCGAATATCCGTTCGCCGGATAGGCGCCGAACTTGTAGGCCATGGGCGCGCCTTCCAGGGGCGCGTGTTGAAGGTCGATGGAGAAAATGCCTCGGCGGCGGCATGCGAGAAGGAAAGAGGGACCAAGGCTGGCATAATAGGAGACGACAAAGGCCAGCCGGGGCTTGACGAGCTTGAAAAGCTGCTCAAACAGAAATGCGCTGGCCAGAAGTCCGCGCCCGCGCCGGGCAAGCGCCGCGGCGCCAAGCGAGGGCGCGCTGACGTCATGGTCCGCCAGGAACGCTGTCAGCTCTGCATGACCCGGCAGAACGGGCTTGTGTGCAAACAGCGGCGACAACAGCCATCCCCAGGCTCCCACGACATTGGCGGCGAAGGTGGAACGGCGCCAGGGCAGCCGCACCGCCTCTCCGCATTGCATCAACGAGGTTTCAAGACCGCGTCGCTCGAGGGCTGCAATCACGGCTTCGCCATGACGGTCTTGGTACTGACCGCCTATCCGGTCAAGCGACACGCCATCGCCCAGAAAAGCAACCGGCGCGCGCGCCGGCCAGCCGCGCCAGTGCGCGAGGTCCTTGCGGCTGCGCCAGAGATTGATCACAGGCTTGAGCAGGCGTGACAGCACGCGCAGCGGAATGGCGCGCGGTTGCGGCGCAGCCACGCCCACCCCGGCCCAATACATGTCGAGATGCAGATCAAAACGCGCAACCGGCCAGAGATCGGCATCACCACATTTCCATGCCGTCACGAGAAATTGCCGCTCGATCTGGCGGACCAGCGCCACA
>DATKEP010000191.1:0-2851 GCA_035512055.1 Rhizomicrobium sp. | reverse complement strand
ATTCTCAGACGGCCTATAGCATGGTTGCGGCAGGTGTCGGGGTGTCAATCCTCGAACCTTTTGCCGCAAAGCACTGGTCAAGAAACGGTGTAATCATAAGGCCACTCTCTGTGGATTTATGCTTTACTTATTCCCTATTTTTTCCGGAGCAAGTCACCGCAAACCCTATTGTCGAGGAGTTCGCTCTCTGTTTACGGAAGTATCTGAGTACAAATAAGCCCATGTTTAACTAATAATAGGACGCTAACCGGCAACGTACCTGCCTGGACCTTGGTCGCACCCGCGCTTTTTCTAGGTCATAGACCTCTTCGCGAAAACCTCACGGCTGGGGCCGAAATGGCGCGTCGATTATCCCCGGCTCTAGCCGCGTCGTTCCAGGAGCCACTTGGTTATATGGCGGTCTCTAGACGCGCACTTCCGCTGCATCCGAGCGCTGAAGTGCTTGCCATCTTTTTGAGCGTGCGTCGGAGTAATACCCGTGCCGCCTTCGTTCAATTGACGGATATTTTCGCGAAATTCACGGGACTCACGGCTTCACGGAACGGAGATGTCGAGCGGCTTGCGGATCACTCGTCTCGTCATCGTCGACTAGCTTTGTAAGCACATAAGACGGCGCCGTAGGCGCGAAGGGGCTGGTACCTTTGAGGATCAGCCAGCCCAGCCCCAGCGCTACCATTACCACCGGTAGCGCCACCACTGTGTATGTACCGGTGGGATAGTCGAACGCCATCAGCACCAGGACTCCGAACAGAAAAGCGAGGGTCAGCCAAGAGGTGGCGCGCGACCAAGGCATGCGGAAATCCACCCGTGCGATCTCGCCACGATCCTGCGCCCCACGCAATTTCATCTGGCACACAACGATGATAGCCCAGGTGCTGATGACGCCCAGTGAGGCGATGTTCAACACGATCTCGAAAACCTGGGACGGAACCAGATAATTAAGCCCAACGCCAAACAGATAGATCACCAGGGTCACCAGGATACCGCCATAAGGCACCTTGTGCTTGTTCATGCGGGAGACGAAAGCCGGCGCAGAGCCGCCCATCGCCAGCGAGCGCAGTACGCGTCCCGTGGAATAGAGGCCCGAATTCAGGCTGGAGAGCGCTGCGGTCAAGACCACGATATTCATGGCGGTGCCGATCCCCGGCACGCCCATCGCGCCGAAAAAGGCTACGAAGGGGCTCTGCCCAGCCTTGTAGGCCGTCCAGGGCATCAGCAACACCAGCAACACCACCGAGCCGATATAGAACAGCGCGATGCGCGCCATCACGCTGTTGATCGCCCGAGGCAACACTTGGCGCGGATTCTGGGCTTCACCGGCGGCTGTCCCGATCAGCTCAATGCCGGCATAAGCAAAGATCACGCCCTGGACGATGACGACCGCCGGCAGCACGCCATGGGGGAAGATGCCGCCATTGCTGGAGATCAAATGAAGCCCAGGCACCACACCCGCCACCGGGTGACCTGTCGCCAGGATGACGGTGCCTACGGCCAGGAAGGTCAGCAGGGCGGCGACCTTTATCAGCGAGAACCAGAATTCCATCTCGCCGAACCATTTCACGGCCACCATGTTCATGCCGCCGACAAAGATCAGCGCCCCCAACGCAAACAGCCATTGCGGTACCTGGGCGAACCTTCCCCAATAGTGCATGTAAAGCGCCACTGCCGTGGTATCTACAATTCCTGTCATCGCCCAATTGAGATAAAACGTCCATCCCACCACGAAGGAGCCCTTCTCGCCAAGGAACTCCCGCGCGTAGGACACGAAGCTGCCGGAGGTCGGGCGATACATTACGAGTTCGCCCAACGCCCTCAGAATCAGGAATGAGAAGATGCCGCAGACAAAATAGACCAAGGCGAGCGCTGGTCCGGCGAGTTGCAATCGGGCGCCGGCGCCCAGGAACAGGCCGGTGCCGATCGCACCACCGATTGCGATCATTCGAATTTGGCGTGGCTTTAGCGTGTGGCTGTAGCCCGCATCCAGGGACTCCAGCCAATGGCGTTTATCGGCGGCAATTTCAGAAGCAGTCTGTGAAGGTTCCATTTCAGTTCTCGCAAGCATTGTGCGGCTGTCACTTTTCGATGCAGATTCCACTTCCAGGCTCCCGGCTCACGGAAACAGGCCTCGCACGGCCTTCGCGCCTCTTACTCGCTCCACCCCAATCGGCGCGATCCCACTACCTGAGCTGACCCGGTGCGAATTGCGGCAGGCATGGCACTAACTAGTCGGCCGTAAAAAACCCTGTTTTCAAGCTGGAGCCGACTGGTGGCTCTGGCTTTGTTGTCCAAAGAAGAGGCTGAACAACAGATACGAAAGGATCCACCTCAGGATCTTTCTGAGATTGAAGCCGACGGCCATGGCGAGGGCGTTGATGTGATCGCCGCGTTTACCCTGGAGCCAGTTGCGGGGACCTACTTTACGGTCGTTCTTGCAATGGCCAATGATCGGTTCGATGGCATTGCGACGCTTCTGGCGTCTTTTCTTGGTCAAGGTGATGTTGCGTTTCTGTCGGGCAAGAATGACCTGGGTCTGATCGTTTGTGAGCCCATGGCCGCGATAACCCAGATCAACATAGACTTCCTTCGGCACTGTCCCCGTAAGTTTTTCGATTTGCGCCAGAACTGTCGCCAGCGTGCTTCCATCATAGGGCCGGCCGTGATGGGCCATGGCAGCGACAATGAAGTTGCCGGCATTGGTTGAGGCGATGCTGGTCTTGCAGCCAAATTCATACTTCTTGTGGGCTTTGCCCTTGGCGATGCATTCCACTTCCGGCGCATGCCAGGAATAGATTTTGTCCGGCGTCTTTGGATCGGCTGCTTGGTCATAGATTTTGCGCGCTTTAGCCAGATC
>DATKEP010000190.1:0-8202 GCA_035512055.1 Rhizomicrobium sp. | reverse complement strand
GATCGCACCACGAGACTCGATTTTCCGAACAACCTCCGAAAGCCTAGGAGGTTCGATAAGATCAATGTGGCTCGTTTAGCAATCTTGCCAGCGGAGGGCTTCCCATAATTCCTTATATGGGGCCATTCATCGCGCACCGGTTGCTCGGCAGGGCAAGGCAGCAGCTCGTGGCTGCATTATCCATGATTATAGGCCATTAATTCGAGAGGGCTGAATCGGCAAAGTGCATTTGCCGTCCAACACTATCTGCAAGCGGCCGCTTTGACCCAACGGACATAGCGGAGTAGGCCAAGGCGAGCGCGGTTACCGCTAAACAGGCCGATTTGCCGCGAAGCTCATCCAGTAATAATATTCTCACGGCTTTACCTGACCAACCAAATGCAGAATAAGTCGGAGCGCGACCGCAGCCCCAATTGGAATACTCATGGCTCCCAAACTGACTAATGGCAAGATTTGCTACGTTGAAATACCTGCGAACGACGCCGAGAAATCAGCCGACTTCTACAGCCGGGTTTTTGGGTGGCGGATTAGCCAACGCGGTGACGGGCGTACCACATTTGACGATACGACCGGCCGAGTGAGCGGCGCATGGATAGTTGGGCGCGCGCCAGCCTCAACCACCGGCTTTTTGATCTATGTCATGGTGGACAGCGTAGCAGCGATCTTGGCTTCCATCGTCGCGAACGGCGGCGAGATTGTGCAGAAGATCGGCGCAGATGCCCCTGAGATTACCGCAAGGTTTCGCGATCCGGCAGGAAATGTGTTGGGTCTTTATCAGCAACCAGATTGACTGGCAAGTGAGTAGCACGTTGAGCAGAAATGCGGTGATCAACATAGCAGCGATACTAGTGACTACTGCTTTAATCGCGTGTGTCCCTCCTAAACGCCAGACAATTGCTCTATGTCAAAGCACAGCCATTTCGCAAGGACGTGGCCACTCGCTAGACGCTGCCGACGTTGGTGAGTTAACTGAAGCCTGCATGTTGAACAAGGGATATGTCCTGAAGGAAAATGGGGGGCTTTGTACGGACGACGTAGCTACTGCAGTTAATCCAAATTGCTACTATCCCGATACCATTCTTGGCCGGCTAGGCGCGCAATTTTTTAAGGACTGAGTCGAGTCCGGAATCTATTTCGCCGCCGGTGGATCCTGGTCCGTCTTGATTCCGGCAAGCTGGCGATAAAGGGCCGCGGCGCGATTGACGTAGGAGGCATCGTGCCCTTCTGCAAGCGCGCTAGTTCCTTTATCCGTTCGGCTTAGAATGTAAATGCCAAAAAGGCCGGTCGACAACCGTTGAATAAATATAGTGGATTGGAGAGTGCCTGGTTTGAACAGCGTAACGAAAAATTTGCGTACTGGCGTGATATTCTCACTGGCAATGACTGCGCGGTCGGGTGCGCTTTCAATAACGTTCAACCGATAAATGATTTCGCCCGAGCGGCTGTCGTCCTCCCAATAATACAGGTTGGCATTTTTAATCAGGTCAGATGCGGCAAAGTCGGCCCGACGGTTAGCTCTGTCCGGACCCGTGAGGGCGGAAGCATCGTTGGCTAGAGGTCGCCATGCTTTGTCGGTGGCCGACCAATATCGAATAGTGCGGAATGTCGAAATCGCTCCTACGCGTTCCAAAAGTTGCGCAATAGGACCGTTGAAGCGGAAGCTTCCAGCCACGGCAACAACAAGCTTTGAATGCGAATTAGGCGACCATCCCGTGCAGCTTGGTGGTCGCCACTTGCTTTGATCAAGGTCGCCGCCATGCCATATCGCTATCGTGGGAGCAACATCGGGCGCGGAATAGGCCGGTGTGGCAGAAACTGTACACGGCGGTTGGGGCAACGCCGCGTGTGCAGAGGCCGTCAGCACGAAAATGGAAATAGTAACGGTGCAAAGCGTTTTATAGCGCATCAGATCATGGCCGAATTGATCAGTGCTTTGGTAGTTGATTCAATCGGGATGCGCTCCTTCGCGGGCATTTTCCAGGACTTCTCCAGTCTGGGCGGCGGTACCGACTTCATAGGTGATGCCATTGTTAATTATATCGAAGGAATAGCGCAGGCCTGTGCCGCCCTTTTCGCGCTCTAGCTCTTTGTCAGTGATCTTCCCAGGCCGGGCGTTCAGCGCGATATCAGTAGCCTGTTCCAATGTGACTTTCGCAGTCTTGGATAGCTTCTCGCCGGTATAGGCAAAAGCGTCGTCGGTGAAGGCCGGAGAGACTATGGCTAACGCCAATAGGACCTTGAGATTCTTCATCTATGTTCTCAGCATTGCGCCTCCACCTCTCAACATAGGGTTCTTTGCGGCTAACTCATGTTCACATATGGCCGCAAAGGGGCTCTTTTGAATACAAATTCTCAATACCGCAGTCCTGGAACTTTAAAGTGTCAGGTATGTCCTCGGCCGGCAGCGGGCGCGCTGGTGACTGTGGGCAACAATGCCACCCCTTTGTTCACGTCTCCGACCAGAGCAACCTTCGTATCCGTGTGCCGGTGCCGCCGAACTACGCTCCCTATATGCCATCCGTCCAATTGATTTTGAAATGGCAGACGCGGGTCGGGCGGGACTGCTCCCCTGGGCATATGTCACATCCTGTCCGACCCCTACCGACTTATACAAAAACTCAAGGTCGACCTTGGCCGATGCGGTGGATCGCGGCGCATGCTACCCTAGTTATGGGTGATATATCGCTTGTCGGGGCAAGACAGAAGTGCCCATAGCCGATCATACCATACCCCAAGTGCCCCCGATGCCATCTGCGATGGCGAGCCATCGAACGGGCAAACAACCGAAGGAGATAGCGATGCGGCGTATTTTATTGACGGGAATATTCGCGTTCGCGCTGCTGCCGTCCGCTGGAATGGCGCAGCCGGCGTCCGCCGCTGGACCCTATAGCGTCATCAAAACTGCAAAAGTCGGCGGTGATGGCGCATTCGACTATGTCTATGCCGATGTTACCGGCCGTCGCTTATACACGCCACGCCGCGGCACGCCTCCAATGGTCAATGTTTTCAATCTCGATACGCTTGAGCCGGCGGGCGTCATCGCCAATGCGTCCGCGCGAGGTGTCGCCGTCGATCCCAAATCTGGTCATGGCTTCGCTAGCAGCAAACCTGTGGTGATGTGGGATGCCAAGACTCTGGCTCCGATCAAAACCATCGACGTGCAAGGCAATCCGGACGGCATCATGTTCGATCCCTTCAATGGCCGCGTCTATATCTTCAGTCATGCCGCGCCCAATGCCACGGTGATCAATGCGGCGGACGGCGCGGTCCTGGGGACCATAGATTTGGGCGGGCAGCCGGAGCAGGCGGTGACCGATGGCAAGGGGCACATCTATGTCGACCTAGAAGACAAAGGACAGATCGCGGTGGTTGACGCCAAGACCATGACAGTGACGGCGCACTACGATCTGGGCCCCCAGGGCGGCGCTCCCGCCGGCTTGGCCTTCGACGTCAAGAACGGCATTCTATTCGCCGCATGCGCCGAGCCGACCGGCTCGATGGTGATTTTGAATGCCAGCGACGGCAAAATCCTATTTACCCTGCCGATTGGGGCCCGCCCCGACGGGGCAGTATTCAATCCGGCGACGATGGAGGCCTTTGCTTCGCCGCGCGACGGCACACTGTCTGTGGTGAAGGAAAACAGCCCGACCAGCTTTGTGGTGGAACAGAATGTCGCGACAAAGGTTGGTGCCAAGACGTTGACGCTGGACAGCAAGACCAATCACATCCTGCTGATCACGGCTGACTATGTGGATGCGCCGGCGGGCGCCACGCCGCCGGCCGGAGGCCGTCCCGCGCCGCGCCAGATGGTGCCCGGTTCGTTTTCTATTCTTGTCGTAGGAAAATAAATTCCGCACAGCCCGAACTGCCTCGGAAGTATCGCGCCCACGAGCTGGGCAAGCAGCCTGGCTTGATTACTTCCGCGGATGGCACACAGTGTGAGCTTTGATGACCGTGTCAGTTCCTGGGGTTTGACCTGATGTTCGCCACATCCCTCGCGCCCTTCCTGTCCGTGCGGCGCGGCAGGCTGGCCGTGGAATTCTACAACCGGGCTTTTGGCGCCAGCGAAATCTTCTGCATCGAAAGTGATTCAGGCGACATCGTGGCTCAGCTTTCGATAAATGGCGCCGAGTTCTGGCTTTCCGATGAGTCCCCGGCGCATGGCAATTTCAGCCCTGAGACTCTCAATGGCGGCACAGTACGGATGATCCTTTCAGTTGACGATCCAGCCGCGGTGTTTGACCAGGCCGTTGCAGCAGGAGCCACCCCCATCCATCCGGTCACCATGCAGCACGGCTTCCTGATGGGGCGGCTGAGCGATCCTTTCGGCCATCACTGGGAAATTGTAAAGCCGTTGGAGAGTGAAGCCTGATGTCGGCGGGTGACGGTCTCCGCCTTCTTCCGTGTCACCTGCGCCAGCGTAGGTATCGGTGCCTGCGGGCGTATTCCTTCACGCGATTGGGCGAATCACAAACGAATGAGCGCATTGACTGCAAAGCGGACACAGCCCTCGTCAATAGTACGAGGGGATTATTGCGCCAAAGGTGACCGGACCATTCTGACGTTTTAGTCTATATACCCGGACGGGGGTTTCAGGAATCATCCCTCTAGAAAGATGGCCTGGCGACTTTCGCCGCCGGGCTTCTCAAGGTTCCTAAATTGTATACTAGTCCGGGTGGGCGCCCTCTTTGGCATTTTCGAGCAGAGCACCGGTCTGAGCATCAACGCCAACTTCAAATGTGACGCCATTGCTTTTGACATCGAATGAATAGCGCAAGCCGGACCCTCCGGCCTCGCGCTCAAGTTCCTTGTCCGTGATCTTACCGGGACGCGCCTTCAAGGCGATCTCGGTAGCCTGCTGCATTGTTACTTTGGCCGTCTTGGCAAGCTTCTCACCCGTGTAAGCAATCGCCCCGTTGAGCAAGATTGGCGAAACCGAGACTATGGCTAGTGCAAATAGGAAATTGAGACTTTTCATGTATAGGCGCTCCTGTTAGCCCCCACCTACCCGTTAGATAGTGCTGTTTGAGGCGGAAACATGGGCTAACCCTTTCCGCATACTCTTATTGTTGAATACAAATTCCCAACCTCTTGCAGCGCAGGAACTTAGTTTAAAGCTCTGCGTCCACCGACCCAACCACACTGGTGCGCTTTAAGCGTTGACGGCGTGCTGACTGCTTCCCTGGCGCATAGTGGACAATTGCAGGTAGTTGGCCGTTTGATACGACCATGTTCGAGTTTTTGGAATTGCGTGCTGTGTTCTGTTGGCGAGCCGTAGACATTATGATCTGAGCAGGCAAATTTGCCGGTGCCGTAAAAGAAAAATCTGGATGCTAATCAAGCGCTACCTTACTCGTGCCAAAGGATTGGAAATCCGGGTTCTACTGATCTGGTTCTCAATCGTTGGCGCGCTGTGGGCTTTTCTTGCCTTGGGAAATGAAATTGGCGAGGGTGAAACCGGCGCCCTTGATCGGCAGTTAATCGGGCTATTGCGGACTTCGAGCAATGGCGGAGAGCCAATCGGCCCGGTCTGGTTCAAAGAATCGATGCGTGACGTTACGGCGCTTGGTGGCTTCACATTCCTTTCGCTGATGACAATCGTGGTCGTACTGAGCCTGCTGCTACATCGGAAGCGTCGCGAAGGTATCATAATCGCCACGACGGCCATAAGTTCGCAGACCTCCATCGAGATTTTGAAATTTCTCTATGACCGTCCGCGACCTGCCTCAATTCCGCTGCAACCGCTAACTTCTACGGATAGTTTCCCGAGTGGTCACACCGCCGAATCGACCGCAATATTTCTGACTGTTGCGACGGTGATTGCTTCACTGGAGGTAAATGATGGGACTAAAACTCTGGCATACGCCGTTGCGATCTTCGTAATGATGGCGGTCGGCTTTAGCCGTGTTTATCTTGGAATGCATTGGCCAACCGACGTTCTTGGAGGTTGGGTGCTCGGGACGGCATGGGCCTTAGCGGCGTGGACCGCCCTTCGTAGAAAGTAGGAAAGTCTGCCGCGGTTCTGC
Organism: Rhizomicrobium sp.; assembly: GCA_035512055.1. Lineage (GTDB taxonomy): Bacteria > Pseudomonadota > Alphaproteobacteria > Micropepsales > Micropepsaceae > Rhizomicrobium. Next base: position 2,176 of record DATKEP010000190.1, on the reverse strand, counting down.
CGATCAATACGAGATAGATGCGACCCTCACGGGCGACCGCTTTTGGCGGCGCAGACATTCGTAGATCTTTTTTCAGGAATATCTTATCAACACACCTGCATGCCGAGTTCCTAAGGCTTAGGCGTCGCGTCATTTTGATCTTTAGGACGGCCGTCATTGGCCTTCTTGTCATCCTGCGAATGACCCGGTTGCGGATGGTCAAGATTGTCACGTCCCTGTCCCAACTGCAGCGCACCGACGGTAGCATGTGCAGGCTGCTGCGCATTCGCGGCCTTGGCCTGCGCTTGACGCGCATCATCCGCTTGCGCCTTTGCGGCAGCATCTGCCTGAGCTTTCTGCTGTGCGCGTGCAGCATCGGCCTGCGCCTGTTGTTGCTTGGCGGCAGAATCGGCTGCAGCCTTGGCCTGCGCTTGTCGCGCAGCATCCGCTTGCGCCTTTGCGGCAGCATCTGCCTGAGCTTTCTGCTGCGCGCGTGCAGCATCGGCCTGCGCCTGTTGTTGCTTGGCGACGGCATCGGCTGCAGCCTTGGCCTGCGCTTGACGCGTAGCATCGGCAAGATTCCGCGGTGGATACCCCTGATCTGTTAGCGACGCGTCAGGCGGTCGCGGACCCGGACGTCCGCCCCCCGTACGACCGTCGCCTTCTGGTCGCTGCGAGCCACTCGGGAAACCTGCGGCTTGCGGCGGTAGCGTGTTCGGGCCCGTTCCTGGCGGCTGATGGCCTAGCGGGTCGTAGCCCGGTCCCGGCGGATTGCCGCGCGCGTCCTGGCCGGCATAACCCGCGGACGGCTGGCGACCGTCTCGGAAGTCTCCTGGAGAAGGTGGGCCGCCGCTGTATCCCTGACCGGAATAGGGTGCGGGCGGCGGCGGGCCGTTAAAGTTACGACCGCTCCAGTCATTGAAGGCTCGCGTCGATTGATCGCGGCGGGCACGCTCGCTTTGCCAATAGGACTGCTCTTCCGCATCATGTTCAGCGTGATAGGCCCGCCAGGCTTCCTGCTGGCTTTGCTGCGCCTCCCAATGGGCGCGCTCGGCATCCAGTTCAGCGCGTCGCGCTGCCCAGTTCGCAGCATTGACGCTGCGGCGCTCACTTTGAATTGACGCTTCATAGAGCGCCACGGCCCGCGCCAAATAACGACCGGCATCATCGGCCCTGCGATCGATAAGGTCCGGCGGCAACAGCCGCCCTTCGCTGTCATAGACTGTCACCAGCTGGCCGCTCGAATAGCCATAAGAATAGTTGGGATCGGAAACTAGGTACGGCTCGCTGGCACCGGACTGGAAGTAATAATAGCGGTTACCGCCATCGACCGGTTCAACCAGACGCACCGAGCCGTTGCCACTGTGCCAGACCCAAGGATGGATACCCTGGTAGTCAAAACCATAATCGGGCGGCGCCTCCCCAATCGCGTTGCTCATCGCATAGGCGCGATCGACATAGGCATAATTGTCAGGTGCTGAGGCTACACGCGCGATCCTCGGGCGCGGTGCTGCCGGCAGGGCCGCGACGGAGGGTGCTGATACTGGGGTGGTTGCCGGTCCGATCGTGAGGGGCATGGGCAAGGCCTCATTGGCGGCAGTATTAGTGCCGGACCCGGTATCTGCTGAAGGCGCCTGTTTTTTCTTCTCACAACCTGCCAAGCCAGATGCCAATAAGATGCTGACAAGCGCCAGCGTCGACGGGCGAAGAAAGCCAGTATTGGTCATAACAATGCCTCTCACGGGTGCGAAGAGATGCCGAACGCATGCCGCAAAGATGGATGTGTGGCTTGTATGATAAGGGATGCATCCACACGGGCGTGCCCTGCTAAACAACACTCCGGCTTCGGTTCCGTTCCGCGACAAATCGATACGTTTGTTTCAACTTGGCGTTTGGACGCGTGTCCAATCCTCGAGGAACCAGCCTGAAGCTATGTGCCGGTTTACTCATAGCGTGAGCCTAGGAGCTCCAGCAAATGCCTGCTGTTAGTCATGAGCCGCCATTCCCTCTCGGTCAGCCCAATGTCTTTGCGCCGATTGTGTTGAAAAAGTCCCTGGCCCTGAATTTGGGGCCCTTTCCGCGCAATATGATTCAATTTCGGTATGCGCCTTGAATCATTGCTGCATCAGCAGGGCTCAGCTCGACCAGAAATCGCGCGCAAAAAACGTGCTCCGACTTTTTCAAAACAATCCGCCAA
>DATKEP010000189.1:0-18352 GCA_035512055.1 Rhizomicrobium sp. | reverse complement strand
AGCATCCAGTCCTGGGAATAGGTGCCCTGGACCACCAGAATCTCGCCGAATTCACCGGCCTCGCGCATGCGGCGCATCTGCTGCACGATCGGGTAATAGCGCAGATTATGGTTCACCGCGCCGCGCAGTTTTTTTGCTGCTTGCAGGTCCACCAACGCTCGCGCCTCTGCCACGCTCATGGCCAGCGGCTTTTCGCACAGAACATGCTTGCCGGCCTCGAAAGCGGCTTTGGCGATGGGAAAATGCGAGTCGTTCGGCGTGGCGATATGCACCGCCTCGATCGAGGGATCGGCGATCACATCGCGCCAGTCGCCGGTGGCGTTCAGCACGTTATAGCCGTCGGCGGCCGCGCGGGCCTTGTCGAGCGAGGTGGCGGCCACTTCCACCACATCGACATTTTCCACCCGGCGCAGGGCTTCCAGGTGCGTGCGGCCCATGAAGCCGGTGCCGATTACCGCGGTGCGGATGCGGTCCATCTAAACCCACCAGGCCGCAGCGGGTTTTTCCTTGATCACCACCTGCGACAGCAGCGCCGCAGCCTTGGTGAGCCCTTCGTCGGGCGACATCAGACTGTCTTCATGCTCGATGGAAAGCACATAGTCATAGCCATACATGCGCAAGGTCGAGATGAACTCGCTCCACCATTCCGCGCTATGGCCATAGCCGACGGTGCGGAAGATCCAGGAGCGTTCGCGCTCTTTCGTGTAAGGCTTGGTGTCCAGCACGCCGGTCATGGGCATGTTGGCGGGATAAAGCTGAGTATCCTTAGCATGCACATAATGGATGGCGTCGCCCAGCACGCGGATGGCGCCGATGGGATCGATGCCCTGCCAGAAGAGGTGGCTGGGATCGAGATTGGCGCCCACCGAAGGCCCCGTGATAGCGCGCAGGCGCAGCATAGTTTCGGGATTGTAGACCACGAAGCCGGGATGCATCTCGATGGCTACTTTCACGCCATGGTCGGCGGCGAACTTGCCATGCTCCTTCCAATAGGGCGTCACGACCTCGTCCCATTGCCAATTCAGGACATCCAGGAAATCCGGCGGCCAGGGACAGGTGACCCAGTTGGGCGATTTGGAATTATGGCTGTCGCCGGGGCAGCCGGAGAAATCGACCACCGTGCTCACCCCCAGCTTCTCGGCCAACAGGATGGTCTTTTTGCTGGTCTCGCGATGCTTCTGCGAAATCTCCTTGTCGGGGTGCAGCGGATTGCCGTGGGACGACAGCGCCGAAATGGTCAGGCCGGAATCGGCCACCTTGCTCTTGAAGGTCTTGAGTTCGTCCGGCTTGTCCAGCATCGACAGATGGACATGGGCGTCGCCGGGATAGTTGCCGGTGCCGAATTCCACCATTTCTATTCCCATGGATTTGAGTTTTTTCAGCACGTCGTCCAGAGACAGGGCCGACAGCAACGGCGTGAATACACCGATCTTCATGAGGTTCCTCCAAATGCCCCGTGGGGGGGCTTTGATCCGATTTCAGACCATTGCCGGGGCGCGCGCAACCTTTATGGCGCGGCGTGCAATCCAGTGTCGCGTCAGGCTTAAGGCGGCGTGAGCTTGAGCAGGGCCTTTTGCTCGGTCAGGACGTAGACTGCTCCATCCGGGCCTACGCGCACGTCCCTTATGCGGGTGTGCAGATCGCTCAGCAGGGGCTCTTCCGACACAACCTTGTTGTTCTTCAGCGTCAGGCGATAAACGCCCGTGCCGCGCAAGCCCCCCGCCAGGAGATTGCCGTTCCACTTCGCAAACAGCTTGCCGTGATAGACCGCAAGACCCGAGGGCGCGATCACCGGATCCCAGTAATAGACCGGTTGCTCCAGGCCCGGCTTTGCGGTCAGGCCGTCGGCGATCGGGCCGCCAGGATAATCGACGCCATGGGTGATGATCGGCCAACCGTAATTCTTGCCCTTCTGGATGCGGTTCAGTTCGTCGCCCCCGCGCGGGCCATGTTCGGTTTCCCACAAGCTGCCGTCGGAGGCGAAAGCGAAGCCTTCGGGGCTGCGGATGCCATAGGCCCAGATTTCCGGCCGCACGCCGGCCTTGTCGAGGAAGGGATTGTCGGGCGAGGGCGCGCCATCGGGGGTGAGATGGATGATCTTGCCCACGTCATTGTCCAGCTTCTGGGCCAGCTGCTGGTCATAATCGGCCTTCCTGTTGCCGTCGCGGTCGCCGACAGTCATGAACAGCGAGCCGTCCTTGGCGAAAGCAATGCGGCCGCCCTGCTTCATGGAAAAATTCTCTTCCGGCAGTTCCGGCACGCCGCGATAGATCACAGTGACTTCGTGCAGGGCATTGCCGGCTTCATCCAGAACGCCATGGGCCAGATAGGTGTTGCTGTTGCCCTTGGGCAAAAGCTGGAAAAAAGAAAAATACACAAGGTGGCTTTTCTGAAAATCCGGCGCCAGCACGACATCGAGCAGCCCGAGTTTCTTGGGGGGCGCCAGTTCGTCGATGCCGGTTAGCGGTTCCGACAGTGTTCCGTCGGGACTGACGATGCGGAAATCGGCGGGAAATTTCTCGCTGACCAGCATCTTTCCATCGGGCAGGAAGGCGATCGACCAGGGCAGGTGCAGCTTGTCGGTGACGGTGGTGACCTTGTAGGCAGCGACTTTGTGATAGGGCGCGCGGGTCTGTTCGGGGAACAGCGGCTTGTCGTCTGCCTTTTCCGGCGGGCGGGTTTCAAAAGGCTGGCCTTCCACCATCCGGGGTTGAGGAAAGGATTGGGAGTCACCCTGGGTCCGGGGCGGGGCGGGGGGCGCATCCTGGGCCGCGAGAATACTGGGCATCAGGGCCAGAAAGCCCGCCAGAACAAATGGCCGTCTCATGATCGTATCCCTATCTCCCTGACTTGGCGGCATGAAGGCTGGTGGCGCCGCCGAGGCTTGCCCCTTAGACTAGCCTTAAAAAGGGCCGGCACAACAACACGGCCATAGGGGAAATTGGCCGTGAATTCCACAATGGCGATGCTGCCGCTCGATTATATCGAGTTCTTCATCTTCCTTGCGGCCCTGTGCGCGGTGGGCATCTGGTCCGGGCATGGCGAGCGCGGCTCTTCCAACGACTATTTCCTGGCCGGACGAAGGTTGCCCTGGTACGCGGTGGGTGGTTCCTATATCGCCGCCAATGTTTCCACCGAGCATTTCATAGGCCTGGTTGGGGCGAGCTATATCCTGGGCGTGCCTACGGCGCTGGCCCAGTGGCAGACGACCATCGCCGAAATCGTCATCGTCTTCCTGTTCGTGCCTTTCCTCATCCGGGCGCACGTCGTCACCGTGCCACAATATCTGTCCGCCCGGTTCGGGCCGGGCGTACGGCTGGCCTTCGCGCTGCTCACCATCTTCGCCAATATCACCATCTTCATGGCGGCGGTGATGTATGCCGGCGGGCTGGCGCTGTCGGGTTTTTTCGGCTGGCCGCTCTTGGCCTGCATTATCGGCACGGGCCTGTTTGCGGGCGTGTGGGCGGTCTATGGCGGTCTCAACACCGTGGCCTGGACCGGCGTGTTGACCGCCATTGTGAAGATCGGCGGCGTCACCTTGCTGACTGTCCTGGCCTTGAAGGCGATGACGCCTTCGGGCGGGGTGATCGACGGTTTCGTCAAGGTGATCCGCGACAATGTCGGCGATCACGGCATTTGGAAGCAGGCGCTTGCCGCCAGCACGCCGCATCTCACCCAATATGGCGCCTACAACCGGCTCACCGTGTTCCAGCCGCCGGACCATCCACTGACGCCCTGGACCGGCACATTCTTGGGGTTCCTCGCAGTGGGCGTGTGGTATGGCGTGATGAACCAGTTCATCGTCCAGCGTGTGCTGGGCGCGCGCGACATCTGGCACGCCCGCATGGGCATGGTGATGGCGGGCTACGCCAAGCTCTTCCTGCCGCTGATCATCGTGCTGCCGGGACTGATCCTGTTCTCCCGCCATCCCGAATTCATGCTGGGTAATTGGGCCGATGCCAATCACCGCGCCGATGGCGGCTTTGTCGTGCTGGTGCGGGAGTTCTTCCCGGCGGGCTTGCGCGGGTTGCTGCTGGCGATCCTGATCTGTGCCGTGCAGTCCACCATCAGCTCGGTGGTCAATGCGACGGCCGCGATCCTCACTTTCGACATCTATGTGCCGCTGATCAATCCGCAGGCCACGGAAAAACAGAAAGTCCGGTTCGGCATAGCGGCTTCGATCCTTGCCATCCTGGCAGGCATCGCCATGGCCATCGCCATCAGCCGGATGAGCGCCGGCATCTATCAATATATGCAGACGGTGAATGCCCTGGTGGCACCTCCTTTTGCCGCCATACTGTGGGTCGGCCTGTTGTGGAAGCGCACCAATGGGGCCGGCGCCATCGCCGCCATTGTCGCAGGATTTGCCACCGGCATCGCCTTCAAGCTGGCGGGCTATCTGTGGGTCATGCCCGGCTGGTTCTATCCCTTCGGCAACCAGGCGCCGGTCTGCCTTTTGGTCTCGGGTCTGGCCTGCATAGCCGCCACCCTGATCCATCCCAAGCCCACGGCCGGGACCGAGGAAAACCCCGTCACTTTCTGGAATTCGGGAGAAACCCTGCGGGCGGGGCTGGGCGAGCATTGGTACCAGAGTGTGGTTCTATGGGCCGGCCTATCGCTGGTGCTGACCTTGGCCGCCATAGTGGTATTCTCTCAACTCTTTTTCCCGACGGGACCTGGACGATGACCAAGAAAAATCTTTCCGACCTGGTGATCCGCCACAGCGAGTTCAAAGGCGAGATCGGCGTGGCGCGCGCCGACATCACCCCGCCCGCCGGCATCTATGCCCGGTCCTGGGGCAGTGCGCTGCATGATGCGGCCGAAGGCATCCATCGCCCGCTGGTGGCGACCTGCCTCTATCTACGCGGCGGAAATCCGAAGACGGAGGTGTATCTTCTCTGCCTGGACCTGGGCTGGTGGACGGATGTGGCGCATGAGCAGCAGATGCGCAGCGCCATTCTCGCCAAGTCGAAGGTACCCGACGCTCAGTTGATCATTCATATGGGCCACACCCATTCCGGTCCCGCTTCCAATCTGCAGAATGTGGAGCGCAAGGGGGGAAACCTGATTCCCGCCTATCGCGACAAGCTGGTTGAAGGCGCCACAGCGGCGATCCTGGGCGCTCGTGCCCATGCGCGACCGGCCGTGGCGACATGGGGCGAGGGGCGCTGCGACTTGGCGCGCAACCGCGACCTTGTGCTGGACAGCGAGACCTTCCTCTGTGGCATCAATCCCGACGGTCCCACCGACGACACCGTGCTGGTGGGTCGGGTCACCGACATGAACGGCAAGATCATCGCCACCATGGTCAATTATGCCTGCCATCCGGTGTCGCTGGGCGGCGGCAACAAGCTGATCTCGCCGGACTATTACGGCGCCATGCGCGAAATCGTCGAGCGCGATACCGGCGCGCCCTGCCTGTTCTTGCATGGCGCATCAGGCGACATGACGCCCCTGCGCTCCTATGAAAGCGATCCGGCCATTGCCGACCAGAATGGACGCCAACTCGGTTACGCAGCGCTTTCGGCCCTGACCGGCATGCTGCCGCCGGAACAGGAGTTGTTCTTCGACCGCATCGAGGATTCCGGCGCCAGGCTGGGCCGGTGGAGCCTGCGGCCCAAACCGGCCAGCACGAAGCTGGCATTGACGGTGTCGGACAGCGAACTTCCTTATGTGGATCTGCCCTCCGAGGCCGAGCTGTTGAAGGCGATTGAAAACTGCACGGACCGTCCGCTGAAGGAGAGGCTGGAACGCAGGCTGGCTGTTCGCCGCGATATGGGCGATGCAAAGGGGCGGCATGTGCATATGACCATCTGCCAGATCGGCGACGCATTCCTGGTGGGTGCGCCTGCGGAACCTTACAGTTTCTTCCAGAAGGAAATCCGCCGTCGCTTCTCGGGCCATGCCGTAATGGTGCTGAACCTGGTCAATGGCAGCATCGGCTATCTGGCACCGGCGGAGACCTACGACAAGCCGGGGCTCTACCAGATCAAGATTTCGCTGTTCAAGCCCGGTTGCATGGAACAGGTGATCGAGGACACGACCGAGTCGCTGAAACAGCTTGAGACCGCCCATGGATAAACCGGTCACTGCCGAAACGGTGCTGCAAAACAATCGCCGCTTCATTCCGGGCGGTATTTCCTCGGTCAACCGCAGCATCGATCCCGCCATCACCTTCGTGAAGGGCGAGGGCGCCTATCTGTGGGACAGCGAAGGCAAGCGCTATATCGACTATCATGCGGGCTTCGCGCCTTATTTCCTCGGGCACAATTTTGCGCCCATCAACCAGGCGGCCGCAGCGGCGCTCGTCGATGGCGACAGCCTGTTCGGAGCCGGTCCCTCGATTGCCGAGGGGCGGCTTGCGCAATTGATCTGCGAAAATGTGCCGGCGGCCGAAAGGATCACGCTGCTCAATACCGGCAGCGAGGCGACGTCGCTGGCCATTCGCATCGCGCGGGCGGTGACAAGGCGCTCGCACATCATCGTGATGCAGGGCGGCTATAACGGCAATCACGACGAGCTTGCCTGCAACGTGTTCAACACTTTGGCGGAGATCGGCCCGCGGGTGTCGCCCGGCGAATATCCGCTGAAACCGCTGGGCGCCGGCACGACCATCACACAGACGCACTTTACCCATGCGGTGAACTACAACGACCTGGAGTCGGTGCGCTATGTCTGCCGGCGCTTCCCGGTCGCGGCGCTGATCACCGAGCCTCTGCTGCAGAACATCGGCGTGGTGAAGCCGCAAGCGGGCTATCTGGAGGGCCTGCGTGATCTCGCCGACGAGTTCGGCTTTCTTCTGGTGTTCGACGAGGTCAAGACCGGTTTCCGCCATGCCGTGGGCGGATATAGCGAGATCAGCGGCGTCAAGCCCGACCTGGTGGTCTATGGCAAGGCGATTGCCAATGGCTTCCCGCTGGCCGTGGTGGGCGGCAAGAGGGAGTATATGGACTCCATCATCGATCCCGATCCGTCGCGCCGTCCCTTCGTGGCGGGCACCTACAACGGCCATCCCGTGGCGGTGGCCGCCGCCATCGAGACGGTGCGCTATCTGTTGGCCAACCGCGACACGCTTTATCCCCGAATGGAAGCGCTGGGCGCCGATATCGAGGTCGGCATCATGGATATCTTTTCGCGGCGCGGGATCGCCGCCTGTATTGCGCGCCAGGGTTCGGCCTTTTCCTGCTATCTGATGGAAAAGCCGCCGGCCGATCTGCATGACATCATTCAGGGCCATGATTTCAACCGCGACGTGGCACTGCGCCGCGCCCTGATCCAGCGCGGGGTATTCTTCGTGCCCATCGCCACCAAGCAATGCTCGCTGTCGGCGGCGCATTCACAGGCCGATGTGGCCTTCACCCTGGAGCAGTTCGAAAGCGCCGTTGCCGCCGTTTGGTAAGCCGCTATAGTCCAAAAAAACCGCTGGGAGAGAATCATGAACCGCATCTGGCTGGCCGGGCTGGCTCTTGTTTTGTCTGGCGCCGCTTTCGCGCAACCGATGAGTCAGCTCTCCAGCCAGACGCTGGCGCCCACCGACATCAAGATTCCGGCGCGCAAGCTTGCCGCACCGGTGCCAGCACTGTTGCAGACGCGCGCGCATGAAATCTTCTCCACCACCTGCTCGGGCTGCCATGGCATCACTGCCCAGCCGGGCGCCAAGGGCCCCAGCCTGTTTTCGGAAGATTTCCTGAACGGCCATACCGACGCCCAGATCGTCCAGACGATCAATGACGGTGTGCCGGGCACGGCCATGCCAAGCTTCAAGACCCTGCTGTTTCCCGACGAGATGGCGCAGATGCCTGCTTACCTGCGCATCCGGGGCGGCATCGTCAACCGCCATGTCGGTCCCGTACCTGATATCAGTGGCAAGGTGTTCAATACGCAGAAGGCGACGTTCAAGGCCGAGACCCTGGTCAAGGGTCTGGACCAGCCATGGGGCATGGCATTTTTGCCCGACGGTCGCCTGATCTTCACCGAGCGCGCGGGACGCCTGCGCTTCATGGACAAGAACGGCAAGATGTCCGATCCGGTGAAGGGAACGCCCAGCGTGTTCGTGCGCCAGGATGGCGGCATGCTGGATGTGGCGCTGTCGCCGGACTATGCCAAGACCGGCTGGATCTATCTGTCCTATTCCACCGTGCCGCCGGGATATCAGGTGCAGCCGGGCGAAGACACCGCGCCCAATGTTTCGGCGCCGACCATGACCTATATCGTACGGGGCAAGGTCAATGCCAACAATGAATGGGTGGACCAGCAGATCCTGTTCAACCCGCCGCCCGAGTCCTATCGGGTCAGCGCCGACCATTACGGCTCGCGCTTCCTGTTCGATAACAAGGGCCATTTCTTCTGGTCGATGGGCGAGCGCCATGACATGCAGATGTCGCAGTTCCTGGGCTCGCCGCTGGGCAAGATCCACCGCATGAACCTGGATGGCTCGATCCCGAAGGACAATCCCTTTGCGAATTCGCCCGGTGCGCTCAAGAGCATCTGGAGCTATGGCCACCGCAACCCCGAAGGCCTGGCCTATGATCCGGCCACCGGCATCTTGTGGGAGACCGAGCATGGCCCGACTGGCGGCGACGAGGTCAACATCATCGAGCCTGGCAAGGATTATGGCTGGGGAGTCGCCAGCATGGGACTGGAGCCGGGCGTCAACCACCTGCACGCGCCAGGCATGACGGACCCGATTACTTTCTACAATCCCTCGATCGGGCCCAGCGGCATCGATTTCTATACCGGCAATAAATTTCCTGCCTGGAAGGGCAACCTGTTCATCACCGGAATGGTGGGCGAAAAGCTAATCCGGATGGAGATCAAGGGCCGCCAGATCGTTTCGCAGGAAACAGTGATCTCCGACTATGGCCGGGTGCGCGACGTTCTGACCGGGCCCGATGGCTACATCTATATCCTGCTGCAGAACATGAATGGCGATGCCACCGGCGGCTCCATTGTCCGGCTGGTGCCGGCAAATTAAGGACATTCGTGGCGGTGTCAGTATGATGAAGAAGCTCCTCATAGTTTCGGCGCTCCTACTCGGCGCCCTGGGGGCCTCCCCTGTTCGCGCGCAGGACAATTTCGCCGCCGCCAAGGATGATTTCGAAAAGACCTGTGCGGTCTGTCATGGCTCGGGCGGTGGCGGGGGCGACCGCGCGCCGGCGCTGGCCGACAATCCCGATTTGCGCCGGTTGGATGCGCAAGGCGCCGCCGCGGTTATCCGCCGGGGCATGCCGGGCGGCATGCCCGCCTTTGCAGCCCTGCCGCAGGCACAGGTGACAGAGATTTCCAGCTGGCTTAAATCCATGAACGAATCCGCGCTGCGCAAGGCGCAGCCGGAACAGGTGGCCGCGGGCGAAAAGTTCTTCTTCGGCGAAGGTGGATGCTCCGGCTGTCATATGGTCAAGGGCCGCGGTGCCAGCCTGGGGCCTGACCTGTCGGGCATTGGCGCGCGCTCGACCCTTAAGGAGATCAATGCCTGGCTGGACAATCCCGCCAGTCAGATGGGCGTCAAGACTTTGGCGGTATGTCCGTTCTGGGCCTTCTGTCCCGACTTTCAATGGGCGATGGCCGATGTGACGCTGAAGGGCGGCGGGACATTGCGCGGTTACCTGCGTGGCCAGACGGAACATGAGTTGCAGATCCTGGATATGCAGGGAAGGCTGCATCTGCTGGACGCGTCGCACTACACATCGGTCACGCGCCAGAAACAGTCCGCCATGCCGGTGCTGCATGCCTCGGCCGATCAGCGCCGCGATCTGCTCGCCTATATCTCAAGCCTGGCGGGCGTTGAAGAAGGTCCACTCACCACAGCCAGCACGCCGGTGACCCAAGCCGATATCGATCAGGTCATGAAACCGAAGCGCGGAGACTGGCCCAGCTACAATGGCGGGTTCGACGGCAATTGCTTCTCCCGGCTTGATCAGATCACCACGGCCAATGTGAAGAACCTGCAGCCGCAATTCGCTTTTGCGCCCGGCGGTTCCGGGCTGGAAGGCACGCCCGTGGTGATCGATGGCGTCATGTATGTCACCGGCGGCACGCGGGTCTGCGCGCTGAATGCCAGGACCGGCGCGCCGATCTGGTGCACACCCCGCAACAACGGCATCGCCTCCACCTCCAAAAGCGCGCCCGCTCCCGTTGGGCCCAATCGTGGCGTGGCGGTGCTGGGCAACCGCGTCTTCTACATCTCCGATGACGCCTATCTGGTCTGCCTCAACCGCCTGACCGGCGCGGCGATGTGGAGTGTGTGGCTGCCTGAGAAAGGCGCCCAAGGGAAGTTCTACAGCTCCATGGCGCCGATGGTGGTTGGCGATTTGATCGTAGCCGGCATTGCCGGCGGCGACAGCCCCATGCGCGGTTTCGTCGCCGCTTATCATCCCGACAGCGGCAAGCTGGCCTGGCGCTTCTATACAATCCCGAAGCCGGGCGAGAAGCTGGCCGAAAGCTGGAAGGGCCGCGCGCTGCCGACCGGCGGCGGCGCCACATGGTCCACCGGTTCGTATGACGCCGAAACCGGCACGCTTTATTGGGCGGTGGGCAATCCCTATCCCGACACCGATCCGGACGAACGTGGTGGCCGCAATCTCTACACCAATTCCGTGATCGCGCTGGAAGCCAAGACCGGCACGTTCAAATGGCATTTCCAGTTCACGCCCTATGACACCCATGACTGGGACGCGACCCAGCCGCTGGTGCTGATGGACGCCAACTGGAAGGGTCAGCCGCGCAAGCTGTTATTGTCGGCGCAGAGAAGCGGCGTCTTCTATGTGATCGACCGCACGAATGGCGCTTTCCTGCTGGCCAAACCCTTCGTGAAGAAAGAGACCTGGGCGAAGAGCTTTGAGAAGGACGGCACACCGATCCTTGCGGCGGGCAGCATGCCCACGGTGGACGGCACCAAGACCTGTCCGGGCGTGCGCGGCGCCACCAACTGGTATTCGCAGTCATTCGATCCTCAGACCGGGCTATTCTATGTGATGGCGGCGCAGGACTGCGGCATCTATCGCAAGACCGGAAAGATCTTCGGCCCCAATCCGGATCCGTCGGATGTCGGCACAGGTTGGTGCGCGCGCTCAATATCGAGACTGGCGATGTCGCCTGGGAGAAGCTTCTCGTCGGGCCGCAGGAGACCAACTATACGGGCGTACTGACCACGGCTGGCGGATTGCTGTTCCATGGAGCGACCGGCGGAGATTTCGCTGCGGTGGATGCCAAGATGGGGCAGACCTTGTGGACCTTCCGCGCCAACGACAGCTGGCGGGCCTCGCCCATGACCTACATGGTCGATGGCCGGCAGTATGTGGCGGCGATGGATTCCACCAACCTGTTCAGTTTCGCGCTTCCAAGATAAGCCATTAATATTAAAGGATATATCTGCGAATGGCAGTACCCGATCCGGGGCGCGATCCGCGCCGCTTTCTGATCGCCTTGGGGACGGAGGCTGTGACCAATGTCAGTCAATCGGGAGCGGGCCTGATCCAGATCGCGCTGTCGGAAGCGTGCCACTTTCCCGTCATCGCTGAGATCTAGAATACGGCCCTGGCGCAGATCCGCGGCAATATGCGCAAGGCTCTGGTTGAATGGCATGCCACCGGACTGCTGCCGGACCTGAGGGATATGGAACTATCGGCGACGCTTTTGGTCAGCATGTTGACCGACATAGCTCGCATCCGCACGGCAATGGGCGACCCCATGCGCAAGGAGGAAATCCTCACCTACATTCCCCACGCGACCGATATCTTCCTGCGTGGTTGCGGCTATCGGGCGGGTAGATAGGCGGCTTTTGCCCCGTTCGCGAAGCCATTGGCTGCCAGCCGGTTTGGAGGCTAAACTTCCCCAAATGCCAAGGGGGAAGTTGATGGAAGAACAGTCAAGGCGTGGTCTCTTGAATGGTGCGACGGTGGTCGCGGCTGCGGCGGGGGCCCTGCTAGCTACCGGTGCCGAGGCGCAACCCAAGATGGAAAAGCGCTCGCCCTATCCAGCGCCGAACCCGCCAGCCGCCACGCCGCCCATGTTCTCGCGCGCCGTTACGTACGGCAACATGCTGTTTCTTGCGGGCGTGGGCTATCACAAACCCGGCACCATCGAGGAGCATACCCGCGGCGTGCTGGAGGAAATCAAGAAGAACCTGGAGGATGCCGGTTCCTCGCTGCAGAAATGCCTCAAAGTCAGCGTTTTCCTGGCCGACCTCAAGGACTATGACCGCATGAATGCGGTCTATCGCAGCTTTGACTGGGGTTCTCCGCCGCCGGTTCGCACGACCACCGCCGCCGCCGGCGTTCCCGGCAATTCGTTGGTCGAGATCGATGTCATCGCTTACATCTGAGGAAACTGAACATGTTCGGCAAATGGTCCCGGCGTAAACTTCTGCAATCTTCCGGCGTAGTGGCAGGCGCCGCCGCCATGGTTCCGGTCACTGCAGTTGCCGGCACGGCGCCGGCTGCTCATGACTCGGTCGTCCATACCGGCACGGCAAAGGACAATATCTTCACCCGCATCGGTGTGCGCCCGCTGATCAACGGACGCGGCACCTACACCATCATCAGCGGCTCGCGGTCCCTGCCTGAGGTCAAGCAGGCCATGTTCGAGGCCTCGCATTATTACGTCCAGATGGACGAAATGGAGAACGGTGTGGGTGCGGAACTGGCCCGGCTGACGGGCGCGGAATGGGGCATCATCACCAATGGCGCCGAATCCGCCATTTGCCAGGCCACCATCGCCTGCATTGCCGGCGCCAATGTTGAGAAATGCCAGGTTCTGCCCTACATCAAGGCCAAGGATCAGGTGATCATCCCCCGCTATTCGCGCAATCCCTATGACATGGGCGTGCGTATGGTCGGTGCCGAGATCGTCGAAGTGCAAACCGCCGACGAGACGCGCGCCAAGATCTCGGACCGCACCGCCATGATCTATGTTATGTCGGGTCCGCAAGCCGAGAGGGATGCGCTCAACATCCCGACGCTGATCGCCATCGCCAAGGAAAAGAATGTGCCGATCCTAGTGGATGCGGCGGCGGAAGAGCCGCTCAATCCCAATCCGCATCTTTCCCGTGGTGCCACGCTGGTCTGCTATTCCGGCGGCAAATGCCTGCGCGGGCCGCAATCATCCGGTCTGTTGCTGGGCGACAAGAATCTCTGCAAGGCCGCCTATTTCCAGGCCGCCCCGCATCACGCTTATGCCCGGGCGCTGAAATGCAGCAAGGAAGAGACAATGGGCCTGCTGGCCGCGGTCCGCCAATGGTACAAGCGCGACCATCCGGCCGAGCAGCGCATGTGGCTTTCCTGGATGCAGGGCATCGAGAAGCGCCTGAAGCCCTTGGCCTCCACCAGTTTCGAGTATCTCGAGCCGGAGGACCTGTCGAACAAGGCAACGCGCCTTCGCGTGAAATGGGACGCCAATGTGCTCAACATCACCGGCCCCGAGCTGGTGACAAAACTCGATGCCGGCACTCCGCGCATCCTGATCGATGCGGGCAGCGGCCATCGTCCCGACCAGATGGCCAGTTCGGTGACGATCATGCCTTACATGCTCGATCCCGGTGACGCGCACATCATCGCCGAAGCCATGCATGCGGCGCTCAGCAATCCGGGCTCGCATCCTGATCCTGTAGTGTCCAGCGGCGCACCTTTGATGATCGATGGCAACTGGGCGGTCACGGTGTCGTACATGCACGGGCAGGGCGCGCAGAAATTCACCATCCGCCAGGACGCGGTCGGCCAGGTGACGGGACGCCATGATGGCGAGCATTACAATGGCCAGCTGCGCGGACGCGTGCAGGGCGACCAGGTGGAATTGCATACCGTGATGGAGGTCCCGGGCAATCCGATCCACTGGACCTTCACCGGCAATGTCCAGGCCGGCAGCATGTCGGGCAACGCGGATATGGGCGAATATGGCCCCGCCAGCTGGACGGCGACGCGCGCATGAGGTGGATGACTTGCGCCCTTATGGCGCTGCTGACGGCTGCTCCGGCCATTGCCCAGCCGCTGCCCGCCTATGACCTCTTACTGCGTGGTGGTCATGTCATCGATGCGAAGAACCACATCGATGCGGTGCTGGACGTCGCCATCAAGGACGGCCATATCGCCAAGGTCGCGGCCAATCTCAAGCCTTCGGACGCGATCAAGACCATCGATGTTGGCGGCATGTATGTCACGCCCGGCCTGATCGACATGCATTTCCATGCTTTCAACGGTTCAGGCGAGCGCGGCTCCTATGCGGGCGATCTGAGCATCCTGCCGGACGGGTTCACCTTTCGCAGTGGCGTCACCACCATCGTGGACGCGGGCAGCTCGGGCTGGCGCAGTTTCGAGGACTTCAAGGATCGGGTGATCGACCGCTCGAAGACCCGCGTGCTGGCCATGCTCAATATCGTGGGCGCCGGCATGCGCGGCGGCCATTACGAGAACAACCTCTTCGACATGGACGGCCAGACCACTGCCAGGACGGCGTCGCGCTATCCGGGTCTGATCGTGGGGATCAAGACCGCTCATTATGCCGGCCCGGAATGGACGCCGGTGGAGCAGGCTGTGGTTGCAGGCACCAGGGCCAACATTCCGGTGATGGTGGATTTCGGCACGGACTGGCCGCAACGTCCGATCTACGACCTTCTGACCCAGAAGCTGCGTCCGGGCGATGTCTATACCCATATGTATTCCGGTCTGCGCCATGAGCAGGACCCGGTGACCATGGGCCCCAGCAAGGGTTTCATCGAAGGCCGGGCGCGTGGCGTCTATTTCGACACGGGCACAGGCGGGGGCAGTTTCAAATGGTCGCTGGCCGTGCCGATGATCAAACAGGGATTCAAGCCGGATTCCATTTCCACCGACCTGCATGTGGACAGCATGAACGGCGCCACCAAGAACATCCTGAATGTCGCCAGTAAGCTGATGGTAATTGGCCTCAGTTTGCAGGAGGTGGTTGCCGACATGACCGCCCATCCCGCGCACCAGATCAAGCGCGACGACCTTGGCAATCTGTCGGTGGGATCGGTGGCCGATGTCGCGGTCCTCAGCATCCAGAAGGGCCATTTCGGCTTCACCGACATGGTCAATACCCGGGTGGACGGCAATCAGAAGCTGGTGGACGAGCTGACCATCAAGGATGGTCGCATCGTCTATGACCTGAACGGGCTGGAAGCCTTGCCCTGGAACGCGCCACAGGGCGACAGTCATTTGGATGCGCGCTGGACGACCTTCCCGCGGCCGGTACCGCGCCCCACAGACGGCGCCACGCTGCACTGAAGGCCAAAAACAAAAACGGCGGGGACCAGCTTGCGCCTATCCTCGCCGTTCTTTGTGAGTTGCTTTTCTTTCGATCAGCGCGTCACAAGGCAATATTAGCAGAGCGCGATTTGCGTACCAGCGCGAAACGATGGCTTCCCGTTCAATGCTGTGGATAATAGGCCAATCAGATATACATCTAGTAGGGGCTGTTCGGTGGCATTTCCCAAGATAAAGCAGGTGCGCGCGTTTGTAGTGCGTGGTGGCGGTGCCGATTACCACGATCAAGGCAGCGGCCATTGGATCGACGACCACATCGCCACCCCGATGGCGCGCTATCCCGAATACCGACAGTCGCGTCAGAGTTTCGGCATCAATGTGCTGGGAACCCTGGTGGTAGAGATCGAAGCCGAGAACGGTGTCACTGGCTTTGCCGTCACCACCGGCGGCGAACCTGCCTGCTTTATCGTGGAAAAACATCTGGCCCGGTTCCTGGAGGGCCGCGACCCGGCAGAGGTCGAGAAGATCTGGGACCAGATGTATTTTTCGACCCAATATTACGGGCGCAAGGGTCTGGTCATCAACGCGATCTCCGGCGTCGACTTGGCGCTGTGGGACCTTCTGGGCAAGCTGCGCGGCGAGCCGGTATATCAGCTGTTGGGCGGCGCGGTGCGCGACGAGCTCGTTTTTTATGCGACCGGCGCCAGGCCCGATCTGGCGAAGGAAATGGGCTTCATCGGCGGCAAGATGCCACTTCATCATGGCCCGGCGGAAGGCGAGGAAGGCCTAAACAAGGCCCTGGCCGAAATTGCCACTATGCGCGCACGTGTCGGCAAGGATTTTTGGCTGATGCTGGACTGCTGGATGGCGCTGGACCTGAATTATGCCACGCGGCTGGCGACGCGCGCTTGGGAGGAATCCGGTCTCAAATGGATCGAGGAAGCGCTGTCGCCTGACGACTATTGGGGATATCGCGACCTGAAAAAGAGAGTGCCGCCAGGCATGCTGGTCACGACCGGCGAGCACGAGGCCAGCCGTTGGGGCTTCCGCATGCTGCTGGAGATGGATTGCTGCGACATCATACAGCCCGATGTCGGCTGGTGCGGCGGCGTCACCGAACTGATCAAGATCGCCAACCTGGCGGATGCCCATGGCAAGCTGATGGTGCCGCACGGCTCATCGGTCTATTCCTATCATTTTGTCATCACCCGCCATAACAGCCCGTTTGCGGAGCTTTTGATGATGGCGCCGAAGGCCGACCACGTGCTGCCGCAATTCGCGCCGCAATTGCTGGGCGAACCGGTCGTCCAGAACGGCCGCATGAGGGCATCGGCGCTGGACAAGCCCGGCTTTGGCGTGGAGCTGAACCGCGAGGTGAAATTGCATCGTCCTTATCCCCGGTAGATTTGGTCCCCAATGACGCTCGACGGCGATTATGACTATGTCGTTGTGGGCGCGGGTTCGGCCGGTTGCGTCGTGGCCAACCGGCTGTCGGCTGATCCGACAAAACGCGTGCTGCTGCTGGAGGCCGGCGGCCAGGACGATTGGATCTGGTTCCACATTCCGGTCGGCTATCTATTTCTGATCGGCAATCCGCGCAGCGACTGGATGTTCGAGACTGTGGCCGAGCCCGGACTGAACGGCCGAAAACTCAATTATCCCCGCGGCAAGGCGATCGGGGGATCGTCCTCCATCAACGCCATGATTTCCATGCGGGGTCAGGCGCGCGATTATGACCATTGGCGGCAGCTGGGCCTGACAGGCTGGGGTTGGAACGACGTCCAGCCCATCTTCCGCTATCTCGATCGCCATTTCCTGGGAGACAGTGAGCATCATCGCAGCGACGGCGAGTTGAGCGTGGAAGCGCCGCGCGTGCGCTGGGACATTCTTGACGCCATAGCCGACGCCGCCGAAGAAATGGGCATCCCCAAGACGCCCGATTTCAACACCGGCGACAATACCGGCTCGTGCTATTTTCATGTGAACCAGAAGCGCGGGCGGCGCTGGTCGGCGGCGCGCGGATTCCTCAAGCCCGTGCTGGGCCGGCCCAATCTCAGGCTCGAAACCGATGTCGCGGTCGACAAGGTACTCTTTGACCGAAAGCGTGCCGTGGGCGTGCGGTTTCGGCGCGGCGACGAGATGGTCGAGGCGCGCGCCAATGGCGAAGTGATCCTCTGTGCCGGCTCCATCGGTTCGGTCCAGCTGTTGCAGCGTTCGGGCATTGGTCCCGGCGAATGGCTTCAAGACCTTGGTGTGCCCGTTGTGCATGCGATGGAAGGCGTGGGTCGCAATTTGCAGGATCATCTGCAGCTGCGCGTGATGTTCCGCGTCACCGGCGTGAAGACGCTCAACGAAATCTATTATTCGCCGCTGGGCCGGCCGCTGATGGGGCTGCAATATGGGCTGTTCCGGCGCGGGCCAATGACAATGGCGGCGTCGCAGCTGGGTATCTTCACAAAATCCGATTCCGGTCAGGAGCGCGCCAATATCCAGTTCCACATCCAGCCCTTGTCGCTGGACCGGTTCGGCACGCCGCTGCATCGCTTTCCCGCCATCACCGTCAGCCCGTGCAACCTTCGCCCCACTTCGCGCGGCGAAGTGCGGGCGACGTCCGCCGACCCGAATGCACCACCTAGCATCCGGCCCAATTATCTTTCCACCGACGAAGACCGCCGCATCGCCGCCGATGCCATCCGCCTGACGCGGCGGTTGATGCGCCAGCCCGCGCTGGCTCGTTACCGGCCGGAGGAATTTCGCCCCGGCCCGCAAGCCTCCGACAGAGACACCGACCTGATCAAGGCGGCCGGCGATATCGGCACCACCATCTTTCATCCCGTTGGCACGGCAAAGATGGGTCGGGCCAGCGACGCGACCGCGGTGGTGGACGAACGCCTGCGCGTGTATGGGCTTCAAGGATTGCGCGTGATCGACGCCTCGGTGATGCCGACGATTACATCGGGCAACACCAATACGCCCACCATCATGATCGCCGCCAAGGGCAGCGTCATGGTGATTGAGGACGCCCGTTAAGTCACCGGTGCTGGATTAAACAAGGTCAAATCGTTGTGCAGGCCCCAATGGTCGGCCCAGACCTTCTTGCGGCCACTGGCCACATCCAGCATCAGCTGGAACAG
>DATKEP010000188.1:0-25629 GCA_035512055.1 Rhizomicrobium sp. | reverse complement strand
GATACTGGATTGATGCGGGATGGGGCTGAAGCCCGATCCGCTGCCCGGCAGGCGAAGTTTTGCAACTATCAAAGACGGGCGAGCGTCTGCTTGAGATTGTTGTCTTTGCCGTGGCCAACATCGCTTCCGGGGCAATCAGCTTCAGCCCAATTCTGCACTGCAACGGAACCGGACGACATGCGTGGCAGTTTCGCCACGGCTCAAAATTTGTGAAACGCTAACGGTAGCGGTCCCATAACCACTATTGACGAGGTTTCGCATCGGAGATATTTCTTGGACAAATGTGACCGCTACCATAAGGGTCACACCGGTATCAGGCCGGATTCAAAAAAAGAGCCGCAAGGCATCAGGGAGGGAAACACGATGCATCCGACAGCTGGAATCCGTTTTGAGCGCGCCAAGGTTTTGCTGATGGGTGGCAGCATGTTTGCTGCTATGATGGTCGTTGCGCCCTCCCTGGCGAACGCCCAACAGACAGCCGCCAATGTCGAGCAGGTGACGGTCACCGGTTATGCGGCCTCGTTGGAAAAGGCCACCGACGCCAAGCGCAATGCCACCAACTTCACCGACACCGTCTTTGCCGAAGACATCGGCAAATTCCCTGACACCGATGTCGCGGAATCGCTGAACCGCATTCCCGGCGTCACCATCAACCGCGAAATTGACGGTGAAGGCGTCAGCGTTTCGATTCGCGGCCTGGGCTCGGACTTTACAAAGGTCACGCTGAACGGCGCGTCGATTGACGTCGCATCGACCGGACCGACCGATCAGGGCGACACCTTCCGTGCCATCGACCTGAACATGTTCCCCACCGAATTGTTCACCCAACTTTCGGTGAGCAAATCGCCGACCGCGGACCTGATCGAAGGCGGTGCATCCGGCAACGTCAACATGCGCAGCTTGAGGCCTTACGACAATGAGGGCTTCCATATCAGCTACAATCTGCAAGGCAGCAGTTACAGCCAATCGCCTTCCATGGGCGAGCGCGGCACGATTATTGCCAGCGATACCTGGGGCAATTTCGGCGCCCTGATCGGCCTTTCGGGCGTTCACAACAAGATCTTCACAACCGGTTGGGAAGACGGCAATGCCGGTTGGGGCACGCCGAGCGCATTGAGCGCCGCCCAATGCCCGGCCGCCAACTGCCACACGCTGGGATCGAGCTTCTGGACTATACCGACCGTCGTGCCCGCCAACGTCACCACCGGCGGGCTTGTGCCGGGTGCGGCGATCACTTCGACAACCCTGACCACCCTGAATCCCGGCCTGACGCCCCAGCAGATTTCCAACATGCTGCTGCCGCGTCTGGGTCGTACCATGTATGAACGCGGCAGCCGCGATCGTTACAATGGCGTGGCCAGTCTTGAATGGCGCCCGACGGAAGACCTGCACCTCTATATCGACCTGATCGGTGGCCGCGTCTACAACGACATGGACCGCAGCGATCTCGACTGGGGCGTGCGCGCGGGCGCCGGCTCGCAGGCCCTGATCCCGGAAAATGTCGTGCTGGATCCGGGTTCGGAAGCCGTGCTCGGCGGTGTCGGCGGCGTGGTGCAGTCGGGTACCTTCGCCAATTCCCAGCTGTTTCTCGAAGCCCGCCCCTACCACGAGAAAGGCGACTTCTTCAGCATCAATCCCGGCGGAAGCTGGCAGATCAATGAGCTTACGCATGTGGACTTCCAGGTCAATGCCAGCCGCAGCCACTTCTTCCGCGACTCTCCGACTTATCTGTTCGTGACCTGCCCCAGCGCCGGCAATGCGACGGGCGTGCCCGGTTGCGCGGCGCCGGCCGGCGGTGTGACCGTCAACTTCAGCAATCCCGCGGGCTCGGCCTTCCCGATCGTCACCTCCAATATCGACACCAACAATCCGGCCAACTTCCAGTGGAGCAATGGCCGCGTGAACCTGCAGGACGAAAAGCGCTACACTTACACTGACGGCGCACATATTGATGGCACCTGGGGCGGCGACCGCATCGCCCTCAAGACCGGCTTAGCCTATGACGACCAGTATCGCAGCATCACGGCGATCGACGATTCCCAGCAGTGGCAGAATGCGATCTGCGGCGACAATCCGAATGTATTCCTACCGGCAGGCAACTCGTCGCCGACATGCATCGGTCTGAACGTGCCCGCGTCCGGCGGCACCAGCCAGGCCAACATTGCGGCCGTCAATGCCGTGTCGCCGGGTGCCGTACCCAACTATATGACGACGGTGAATGGCGTTAGCTATTTCGGTTATCAATATCCAGGCAGCTATAGCGCTAGCCTCCCGACGATGACCTTTGGCGGCTCCCTGGTGCCGCAGTCGTCGCTGGCCCAATATCTTGTTCCCGGTCCAACCGGCTTCATCACTGCCAACTATGCGGCGCTTGCCAAGGCCTCCAACTATTATGCCTTCGACCAGGCATCCATCAATGCGGTGGGCAATGTCCATCGTGGTGCCACCGAAGGCTATCCTTTCACGGGCTCGGCGACATCTGGCGGCAACTCCGGCATCATCGAGGAAAAGAATTACGGCTGGTATGGCGAAGTCGTGGGCAAGGAACCGATTCACGGCCACAATCTTCGCTATACGGTGGGCTTGCGCGTTGTCGAGAGCCACCAGTACATCACTTCGCCTTTGACCGTGGTTAACCCGCTCAATTCGACGATTGGGCCGTCCTGCACGAACAATCCGTGTGTGCTGGGTGTCAACAACGCGACTGGCGGGGCTTCGCTGAATGGCGGCCAGTATCCGAATACGTTCACTTTCACGACCCAGAAGAAGGAATACACCTCCTTCCTGCCGTCTGCTAACGCGGTCTATGAGGTGACGGACGACTTCCAGGTTCGTGCCGCCGTATCGCGCACCATGACCCGTGCCAATCCCAACTTCATGATCTCAGGCGTCAATTTCTCGGACCTTACCGCTTCACAGTTGAACGTCGGCAATCCCGCGTTGAAGCCCTATTACTCCAACAACATCGATATCGGCGCGGAATATTATACCGGCGGCGCGGGCTATATCGGCTTCACCGCCTTCCGCAAGGGGCTGTCCGGCTATCCCATCCAGCAGAATGTCACCCAGCCATTCTCCTATCTGGCCCAGTTCGGCATCACCTACAACACGCTGAACTTCACCCAGCAGACGGCGCTGGCCGGCCGCGGCTGCACCTCCGACGCCAATTGTTCCGCCACCATAACAGTGACGCAGCAGATCAATGCGCCGGGTATGCTGACGATCAACGGCATGGAGCTCGACTATGTCCAGCCGTTGGACTTCCTGCTCGACGACTTCGGCCTGCACGGCTTCGGCTTCACAACCAACTTGACCATCCTTGACCAGCGGAGTTCTGGTGCGGCTCCTGCCTTTGCACAGGGCGTGGCTCCGTTCAGCTACAATTTGACAGGCTACTACGACAATAATGGCTTATCGGCGCGTCTGTCCTATGTGTGGAACGACAAGACTTACGGTTCAGCCTCGAACGTCCAGAGCCTGTGCCTGCCCAATGCGAACGCGCAAGCCGCGGGCTGCCCGCAGGGCGCCTATCTGTTCAGCGCGCCCTATGGCCAGGCCGACTTCTCGTCCAGCTACCGGATCTCAAACCTAATTGGCGAAGTTCCGACAGATCCTGAAGTCACCTTCGACGTCCAGAACCTGTTCCGGGGCAAGCTCAGGACCTACGACCAGTTCACCAACGCAACGCACAGCTACTACAATCAAGGTCTGATCATCCTGTTCGGCCTGAGAGGTACCTGGTAAGGCCGAAACGCGCGGTTCTTTCCCCTAGATGGTTATCGCGCATGACTGGGCGGCAGTCTTCGAGACTGCCGCCTTTTTTTATTTGCAGATTGCCGCGCGCAGCCGCGCATCGTTGCGGAATATGTCCGGAAACAAGGCCGGATTGTCCAGCGCTTTGGCCTTGTCGGCGCCGGCCCTGGCCCAGTTCGCCAGCCAGGCATTCGCCGGGTCGCGCGACGGTGTGGCAGCCATCAACTCCAGCCACGCGCGGATCACCTCCGCCATCCGTCCAATGGCTCGGCCGGTTCTCAGATTAGCCTCGATCAGCGGGAAAAGGCGCTGCGGCAGCTTGAGCGAGCCGTCCTCGGCAATCTGCGCCAGGCGGTGGTCGATCATGGGGTTTTCAAAGCGCTTCTTCACCTTGCGCCAATATGCCGTGACATCCAGCGGTGCGAGCGCCGGCGCAATCTCGCGCGTTATCATCTCTTCGAGAAATGTCTGCAACTCCGGATCGGCGATGGCCTCGCGCACAAACTGGTGCCCACGCGGCAGGCCAAAATAGGCGAGTGCCGAATGGGCGGCATTGAGCACATGCAGCTTGAGGCGCTGATAGCCGGCGATATCCGGCACGATCTCCGCGCCGGCCTTGCCCCAGGCGGGCAGGGGACCGGCGAAGCGATCTTCTATCACCCATTGGGCGAATTCCTCGCGCTGCACGCTGGCCAGGTCTTGCATGCCAAGCGCATGCTCCACGCGCGCGCGATGCGAAGCGTCCGCTGCCGGCACGATGCAGTCCACCAGGGTAAGGGGAAAGGCGGTATTGCCTGTAATCCACGCATTCAGTCCAGGATGGGCGCGCTCCGCGAAGGCTCTGACCGCATTGCCGAGTTTCTCGCCATTGGATCCGAGATTGTCGCAAGACAGTATTGTCACCGGTCCGGCGCCACTGTTGCGCCTTTCGGTCAATGCCAGCACCAGCCAACCAATTGCCGAACATGGCGTGTGCGGCAAAGCCAGATCGGCCGCGATGTCGGGATGTGAAAGATCGAGCGTACCATTGGCGTCCAGGCAATAGCCCTTCTCCGACAAGGTCAGCGTTACGGCATGGGTTGATGGAGCGCTGAGCGCGGCAGTCAGTTTTTGGCGGTCCCGGGGCGCGAACAATGTTTCGCGAATGACGCCCATGATCCGATAGCGGGCTTGGTGTCCCAATGTCTCGACCGTATAAAGCCCGTTCTGCTGTGCCAGAAGATCAGGCACGTCCGAGCGCTGGAGCGAGGCGCCCATGATGCCCCAATCGCCATGTTCCGCGGCAATCGCATCTTCGGTAAAGACGGCTTGGTGGGCGCGATGGAAGGCGCCAATCCCCAGATGGACGATGCCGCAAGCAAGCCGCGCCGGATTGAAAGACGGCCGGCGCACGGCCGCCGGAAGGCGCGAGAGCGCCGATGCATTCAGCCTCACAGCCGGTAGACTTTTTTCGGCAGGTTGTAGGTCAGGTCGACGGCCACGTGCACGGCCTCTTCCATCGGCAGCCGCCCCTGGATGACCAGTTCCGAGAGATAGGCGCAATCGACGCGTCGCGCCAGATCGTGCCGTGCCGGAATTGAAAGGAAAGCCCGAGTATCGTCGTTGAAGCCGGCCGTGTTATAGAAGCCGGCGCTTTCGGTGGTCTGGCGGCGATAGCGCATCATGCCTTCGGGCGAATCGTGGAACCACCAGGCGGGCCCCAGTTTCAGGCAGGGATAATGGCCGGCCAGGGGCGCCAACTCGCGCGAATAGGTGGTTTCGTCCAGGGTGAAAAGCAGCAGTGTGAATTTGCCATTGTTGCCGAAGCGGTCGAGCAGCGGCTTGAGCTGGCCCATGAAAGCGCCGGCCATGGGCATGTCGCCCCCGATGTTGCGGCCGAAGCGACGATAAAGCAGGTCATTATGATTGCGCCAGCAACCGGGATGGATTTGCATTATCATGCCGTCTTCCACCGACATGCGGGCCATCTCCGTCAGCATCTGCCCGCGGAAAATTTCGCGCTCCTTGGCGTCAGCCTTGTTCGCAGCCACTTTTGCGAACAAGGCTTCCGCCTCGGCCGGTGAAAGGTTTGCGGTCTGGGCGGTGGCGTGACCATGATCGGTGGCGGTCGTGCCATGGGCGCGGAAGAAGGCGCGGCGGTTCTCGATCGCCCTGAGATAGCCTTTCCAATTTGTCGTATCCTCGCCTGAGAGCTCGGCGATCTTCTTCAGGCTGGAGGCGAACTGTTCATGGTCGGGATCGGTCACTTCGTCAGGGCGGAAGGTGCTGATGACGCGGCGGTTCCAGCCCGATGCGGCAATGGCTTCATGCTGCTCGAGTCGGTCAAGAGAATTCTCCGTCGTCGCGATCACTTCGATCCCGAAGCGGTCGAACAGCGCGCGGGGCCGGAAGGCCGGCGTCTTCAGCTTATCGTTGATGATGTCGTAATAGTAGTCGGCGGTATCGGGGCCGAATGGGCGATCCAGGCCGAACACCTCCAGGAATGTGTGATCCAGCCATGAGCGGCAGGGCGTTCCGCGAAAGATGTAGTAATGTTCCGCCAACCGTTTCCAGATCTTACGCCGGTCCTTTTCTACGACAGGGCCATTGCCGCTATGCGGAGCAATACCGATGCTCTCGAAAGTGATGCCGGCACTGTAGAGCAGGCGCAAAAGATAATGGTCGGGCCATAAAAGCAGCGACACCGCATCCTCGAACGGCTCATCATGGGCGAACCATGCAGGATCGGTATGGCCATGGGGGCTGATGATGGGAAGCTTTTCGATCGTGCCGAACAACTCCGCGGCAATCTTGCGCTGAGCCGGGTCAGCGGGAAAGTAGCGATGGGGATCGAGTTGCACGGACATGGGAGCTCAATTCTCGGCGGTGAAGTTGGTGGCGGGTGCGTATTGCGGCACGATCAGGTGCACCACCAGCAGGGCTAACAGGTAGGCGATCGAAGCAAAGGCAAAGATGGGCGTATAGCTGCCGATGGTGGCAAGAACATTGGCTGCATATTTGCTCATCAGCATGCCCCCCAGGGCACCCGACAGGCCGCCCAGCCCCACGACCGAACCCGCTGCCCAACGCGGAAACAGGTCGGACGGGAGGGCATAAAGATTGGCGGAGAAACCCTGGTGCGCGCCGCAGGCCATTCCGATCACCAGAACCGCCAGCCACAGGTTCGACGCATACATGGCACCTGCGACCGGCAGGGCAAAGAGCGCGCAGGCCAGCATCGCCATCTTGCGGGAGCGCCCCAACGCAACGCCACGGTTCAACAGCCGCGACGACCGCCAGCCACCCAACACCGAACCAATGTCAGCCATCACGTAGATAGTGACCAGCGGCGGTCCGTAATCCTTGAGGTCAACGCCATAACGCCTGCCAAAAAAATCAGGCAGCCAGAACAGGAAGGTCCACCAGACCGGGTCGATGATGAAGCGGCCCAGCATATAGGCCCAGGTCTGGCGCGTGGCCAGCAGCTTCGACCACGCCACGGGACGCTGCGCCTCTTGCGGATCGGATTCGATATAGGTCAGTTCTTCCCGGCTCAGAGAGGTCATCTCGCGCGGTCGGCGGTACCAGATCAGCCACACGACCAGCCAGGCCGCCGTGAGCAGGCCGGTGACAATGAAGGCCATCTGCCAGCCAAGGGCGATCGTGATGATCGGCACGATGAAGGGCGCCAGGATCGCGCCGACATTGGAGCCAGCATTGAAAATGCCGATCGCCAGCGTCCGTTCGCGCCTGGGAAACCATTCCGCGGTTGCGGCAAGCGTGCAGGGAAAGAGCCCGGATTCGCCAAGTCCCATGGGGATGCGGACCCAGGTGAAACCGACCGTGCCGGTGACCAGCGCATGGGCCATGTGGGAGATAGTCCAGATGGTGACAGCGATGGTGCCGCCAACCTTGGCGCCGAAACGGTCCACAATCCGGCCGAAGGCGACATAGCCCAGGCCATAAGCTGCCTGGAACCAGAACACGACATCGCCATAGCCCACCTCGCTCCAGCCATAGGCCTTTTGCAGCGTGGGCTTCAGCACGCTCAGTACCTGACGGTCCGTGTAATTCAGGGCGACAATGGCAAACAAAAGCGCGCAAACGAACCAGCGTACATGCCCGGCACGAGAGACATAGGGCTCGCTGACGGTCATCGTGCCCTCCATCGCTCTCACCAATTGGTCATGCTGCCGTCTTCCAGCCGGTTCACCGGCAGGTAGGCGCGCTTGTAGGGATATTTGGCCGCAAGCTTCTCGTCGATCTCCACGCCATGGCCAGGCCGCTCCCCCGGATGCAACGCGCCGCCGCGATAGACATAGGCATGCGGGAAAACCTCGTCGGTTTCCGGTGCGTGGTGCATCCATTCCTGAATGCCGAAATTGGGAACGGAAACGTCGAAATGCAGCGCCGCGCCCATGCAGACCGGCGAGAGGTCGGTGGGGCCATGGCAGCCCGTGCGCACATTATAAAGTTCGGCCAGGGCGGCAATGCGGCGCAGATGCGTGATGCCGCCGGCATGGGTGACGGTGGCGCGGATATAATCGATCAGTTGTTCCTCGATCAGCTGCTTGCAGTCCCATATCGCGTTGAATACTTCGCCTACTGCCAGCGGCGTGGTCGTGTGCTGACGGATCAGGCGGAAGTTTGACTGGTTCTCGGCCACTACCGTGTCCTCCAGCCAGAACAGGCGATAGGGCTCCAGATCCTTGCCAAGCCGCGCGGCTTCGATCGGGGTCAAACGATGATGCACATCGTGCAGCAGATGCACATCCGGGCCTAGTATATCGCGCGCCGCCTTGAACAGTTCAGGTACCGAACGCAGGTATTTCTCGCTGGACCAGACATGTTCCGAAGGCAGATCGGCGTCAGCCGGCTCATAGGACTTTTGCGTTTTGGAAACGCCATAGGTGGTGGGCAAGCCCGGCACGCCGGACTGCAGCCGCACGGCCTTGAAGCCCTGATCGATATAGGACTGCGCTTTCTGCAGTGTCTCCTCGACAGTGTTGCCATTGGCATGGCAATAGACCATCGCGCCGTCGCGGCACTTGCCGCCCAGAAGCTGATAGAGCGGCAGGCCGGCCACCTTGGCCTTGATGTCCCACAATGCCATGTCCACCGCCGCGATGGCCGCCATGGTTACAGGTCCGCGCCGCCAATAGGCGCCACGATAAAAATACTGCCACGTGTCTTCGATGGCATGGGCGTCGCGCCCGATCAGACAGGGGATCAGATGGTCGTTGAGATAGCTTGCCACCGCCAGCTCGCGGCCATTCAGCGTGGCGTCGCCCAATCCCGTAACGCCATCCGATGTCTCGATTTTCAGGGTGACGAAATTGCGCCCGGGGCAGGTAACGATGACGCGTGCGGAAACGATCCTGAGCACTTCCACTCCCCTTACCCTGCAGCCGGACAGCTCCTCGCTGTCTTCTTTGGTAACGCTATCAGCCTAGGAAATTGTGGCTATCCTGTCAAAGCCATGCGGTCATTTGAGCACCTTTGCAGCGCATTATGCAATTGCGAAAGGATCGGGCAGAAAGCCGCGCTCGCGATAGGAAAACCAGTCGAAGTCGGCAGGCGCTGCGGTGCCTGCCATGTCCTGGCATGCCATGCCGACGAAGGCACCGGTGAAATTGGGCGAGCCCGGCATCTGTGCCTCATCCGACAGAATGGAGGCGTCGAAGGTTTGGGTCAGGCGCTGCCATGTGCCGCCCGTAGGTCGATAGGCATACCAAAGCCTCTCTTCATCGACTTCCACCCGCAAGCCCACCGGACCCCGCGGAATTGCGATCGGCGCCGTGAAGGCATCACCCAGTGGCGCATCGGGAAGCGCGGACATCACGCGGATGTGTTTGCCGTGAGTTTCATCGTGGGTGACATGCAGATAATGGAACTTGTTGCCACCGTAATAACAGGCCAGTCCCGCCGCCTGCTGGAAATGCACGGGCTCGAAGTCCATCACTGTTTCGGCGCTGTAACAGTGCGACTGCTGGCGGCGCGCCACCAGGCTTTGCGTGAACAGGCTGCCAATGGCCTCCCTGCCGTAAAGCCGCAAATGGCCTGGCCGCGCCGTCAGGCTGAATATCTCGTCGGGGCAGGGCGTGCGCAGCCATTGGAAATCGACGCCAAGATCGGGGGCGTCAAAGTCGTCGCGTTCGGCAGCGGGTGCAAAAGGGTGCGGCGCAAGCTTCGGCCCCGCTGTCACCAGTTGCGGCATTCCTGCCTCGCCTTCGGTGAAAAGCCAGCCATCGCGCCACTGCATCTTCTGGATGGCGGTCTCACGGCCCAGCGTGCAACGTCCGCGGTTCCTGAGCGGCCGGCCGCAGAGATAGACCATGTAGGTGTCGCCGCTTTGCGTCTCCACCAGGTCGGCATGACCCGCCCGCTGCAAGGGCGCATCCGGGCGATTGCGTGCGCTGAGAATGTATGTGTCGGGATGAAGCTCGTAAGGTCCCAGCAGATTGCGCGACCGCGCCATAGTCACGGCATGAGCCCAACCCGTGCCGCCTTCCGCGGTCAGCAGGTAATAGAAGCCGCCGCGCCTATAAAGGTGTGGCGCTTCGGTCAGACCAAGGGGCGTGCCCTTGAAGATGTTGACCCTTTCGCCAATCAGCCTTTTTTCCCTGTGCGAATATTCCTGCGCTACGATGCCGGCAAAGCGGTTGTTGCCCGGCCGATGGTCCCACAGCATGTTGACGAACCATTTGCGTCCGTCATCGTCATGAAACAGCGACGGATCGAATCCGCTGCTGTTCACATGAACGGGATCGGACCAATCGCCATCGATGGTCTTCGCAGTCACCAGGTAATTGTGAAAGTCGCGCAGGGACGCGCCCGCGGTTCCGCCCACGGAAGTGCGGCCATAGCGCTTCACATCGGTATAGACCAGGTAGAACTGCTCGCCATCATGGCCGAGGCACGGCGCCCAGATGCCGCAGGAGTCGGGATCTCCCCGCATGTCGAGTTGGCTGGCGCGCCTGAGCGGCCTGGTCAGCAGCCGCCAATGCTTCAGGTCGCGGGAATGATGGATCTGCACGCCCGGATACCATTCGAAAGTCGAAGTGGCGATGTAATAGTCATCGCCCACCCTGAGGATCGAGGGATCGGGATTGAAGCCCTTGAGAATGGGATTTCGAATTTCAGGCATGCGCGGCGGGCTTTCGGATCACGGTCCAGGCGACGATAGCGGCAACAATATCCAGCACCGCCAACAACACAAAAACAGGCGTATAGCCGATCTGGTCGACTCTTTGGCCGAGCTCCAACGTGAAGATCAAGATACCCAGATTGGCGCAGGTACCCGCCATGCCCGCCACGGTGCCCACCTCGTTGCGCGGGAACAGATCGGTAGCCATGGTGATCATCGTGACCGATAGTGTCTGGTGCGCAAAGCCCGCCAGGCTTATCAGCGCCACGGCCATCAACGGGTTCTGCACCACGCCAGTGAAGGCAACGCCGATCATCATGATCGCCCCCACGGTAAAGGCCCCGCGGCGTGCATCGATCAGGTCCAGCCCGCGCCGTTGCAGGAACAGCACGACGCTGGGACCAAAGATACAACCCAGGTCCGCGGCCAGGAACGGCATCCAGGCATAGATGGCGATATGTTTGAGATCGAAGTGGCGCACTGTCGTCAGATAAAGTGGCACCCAGAATGACAGCATTCCCCAGGTCGGATCGGTCAGGAAACGGGGCAATGCGATGCCCCAGAAATTGCGCCGGCCCAGGATCGAAAGCAGCGACGGCTTCTTGTCATCGGCGCGCAAGAAGGATTCCTGGCCCGAGGTGATGTATTCGCGTTCTTCATCCGACAATCCCGGGTGATTGCGTACAGGCCGATAATACAAAAGCCACAGCACGACCCAGGCGAGGCTGATCAGGCCGACGATCACGAACGACGCCTGCCAGGAATAATTGAGAATTGCCCAGGCGACCAGCGGGGGCGCCACCATCGAACCAAGCGACGGACCGATATTGTAAAGCCCGCCTGCCAGACCTCTTTCCCTTGCCGGAAACCATTCCGCCACTACTTTCAGGCCGCCCGGCGAAAACGCGCCTTCCGCGAAGCCCAACAGTCCACGCAAGCCCGCCAGCATCTGCCAATTGGTGGCCAGTCCATGCGCCATGCAGATCAGCGACCAAAGAAAGGCAAACAGCGCAAAGCCCGATTTCACACCCAGAATATCGATCACGTAGCCCACAACGGGTTGAAACATGATGCCGCCCTGGAAGGCGGACGTAATCCATCCATATTGTTGGGTCGTGATGTGAAGACTGCTGATGACCGTGGGCGCGGCGATGGACAAGGCTTGCCGCGACAGGAAATTCACCAGCGCTCCCATCATGATCAGGCCGATGGTGAGCCAGCGAAGCCCCATGAAGCGGCGCATTTGTCCTCCCGTTGCCCGGCTTTGGCGGACTGTTCTTTTGGCTATAAACATAGCCTTTTGGCGGTCCCGGTTGACGGGCGGCGCGGAAATGGTAACGCTAACTTTATAAGCTCGCAAAGACAAAAAGGAGCAGGTCATGGAGGGATTGATGCGCCGGGGCGGGCCGAAAGGGGAATATGTGCGCCTTTTCGTTGCGGCCTTCCTTGTGTTGCTGACCATCCCAGCCCGCGCCGAAGACGGTTATGACCTGTGGCTGCGCTATCGCCCGATGGAGGCAAGCGCCCTGGCGCAATACCGCCCGCTCGCAACCGGGGTCGTTTCGCAAGGCACATCCCCCAGCCTCAATGTCGCCAGGGCCGAACTGCTCAGGGGACTGAGCGGCCTTTTGCAAAAACCTATCAGCACAGGCACCGTCGGCAATGGCGCTATTGTAATCGGCACGCCAGTTTCTTCGCCGCTGATCTCGGGCCTGAAGCTGCCGCTTACTTCCCTGGGCGATGAGGGTTATCTGATCCGCAGCGCCGCGGTCGACGGCCATGCCGTGACGGTGATTGCCGCCAACAGCGACATTGGCGTGCTTTACGGCAGCTTTGCCTTGCTGCGGCTGATCCAGACCCGCCAACCCATTGCGCATCTCGACATCGCCAGCGCGCCGAAGCTGAAACTGAGAATCTTGAATCATTGGGACAATCTCGATGGCACGATCGAGCGCGGCTATGCCGGCCATTCCATCTTCGATTGGCACAAGATGCCCGATTACATGGACCAGCGTTATACGATCATGGCGCGGGCCGATGCCTCGGTGGGCATTAACGGCATCTCGCTCAACAATGTCTCGGCCGATGTCTGGATGCTGGCGCCACTATATTTGAACAAGGTCGCGGCGCTGGCCGATGTGCTTCGGCCCTATGGCGTGCGCATCTATCTTTCCATCAAGTTCAGCGCCCCAGTCGAGCTTGGCAAGCTCAAGACCGCCGATCCCGCCGATCGGCAGGTGCGGGCTTGGTGGAAAAAGGAGGTCGACGGCATCTATCGCGGGATACCCGATTTCGGCGGCTTTGTGGTGAAGGCCAATTCCGAGGGCCAGCCGGGCCCGCGTGACTACAATCGCAGTCAGGCCGACGGCGCCAATGTGATTGCCGATGCTCTGAAGCCCCATGGCGGTACGGTGTTCTGGCGCGCCTTTGTCTATAGTGAAAAGGATTCCACCGACCGGGCCAAACAGGCCTATAATGAATTCAAGCCGCTGGACGGCCAGTTCCGCGACAATGTCTTTGTCCAGACCAAGAACGGCGCCATCGATTTCCAACCGCGCGAGCCCGCCCATCCGATGTTCGGGGCGATGCCCAAGACCAACCTCGCCTTGGAAGTGCAGCTCACCAAGGAATATCTGGGGCAGGCAACCCATCTTGTCTATCTGCCGGTGCTCTGGAAGGAAGTGCTGGATTGGGACACGATGGCAAAGGGCAAGGGCTCGACGGTCGCGCGGGTGATCGACGGCTCGCTGGAAGGCCATGCCGATTCCGCCATGGTGGGTGTTGCCAATATCGGCGATGACCGCAATTGGACCGGCGCACAATTCTCGCAAGCGGATTGGTACGGCTTTGGCCGCATGACCTGGGACCTAAAGCTGACGCCCAAGCAAATCGCCCGGGAATGGTTGGGCATGACCTTCACCAGCAATCCGGCCTTCATCAACAAGGTCGTGCCGATGATGATGGAAAGCCGCGAAGCCGTGGTGAATTACATGACCCCGTTGGGCCTGCACCACATGATGGCGACCGGCCATCACTACGGTCCAGGTCCCTGGGTCGGCGATCTGCCGCGGCCGGAACAGAATCCGATATATTTCCACCGGGCCGACGCCATGGGTGTGGGTTTTGACCGCACGCCCGGTGGCAGCGACGCCACGTCGCAATATGCTCCGCCCATCGCCACGCTGTTCGCCGGACCTGATATTCCCGATCGTTATCTCTTGTGGTTCCACCATGTCGCCTGGGACCACAGGATGAAGTCCGGCCGAACCTTGTGGGACGAATTCGTGCTGCATTACGACCAGGGCATCGCCACCGTGCACCAGATGCGAGAGACCTGGGGTGCGGTGAAACCTTATGTGGACGCCGAACGCTGGTCTCAGGAAGTGGCGTTCCTGGGCATCCAGGAAAAGGAAGCGCAATGGTGGCGCGACGCCTGTCTCGCCTATTTCGAGACGTTTTCACACATGCCTATGCCGGCCGGTCACGCGTCGCCGCCACATGATCTGGCCTATTATGAGGCGATCTATCTGCCCTATGCCCCGGGACGGCCTGGTTACACGGCAGCGCCCTTCCGCAACACGCCCAAGGATCCCGACGAGAACGGTATCGCGACCCAGATACCCTGATCTTCTCCGTCACTGCGGCAAAGCGAAGACGTAAACCATGTTGCTGCCGGCAATCTGATCAAGATCGGGCCGAATCTGCACCGGCCCTGTGTTGAAGCCGCCGCCGGCGGTGACCGCGATGTATTGCCGCCCCGCCACGCTGAAGGTCACCGGCGCTCCGAACACCTGGGAACCCAGGCGTGTCTGCCACAGAAGCTTGCCGTCGCTCTGGTCGAATGCCCGCAGATAGCGGTCCATCGAACCGTTGAACAGCACGCCGCCGCCGGTCGCCAGCACCGGAGAATAGTTGGAGGCTGGTGTTTCCCAACTCCACAAGGTGCGGCCGGTTTCCACCGAGATGGCATCGATCCGCCCGATATTGGTGGAACCATCTGAAATGACCTGCGGGCCGATGGTGTTGTACTGGTCGCTGGGCTTGCTGGGAATATTGTCGGCACGCACACGATAATTGGCGCAAAGGTTCTGAAGCGACACATACATCACATTGGTTTGCGGGCTGTAAGCCGAGAACGGCCAGTCGCGTCCACCGGCATGGGTGGGGCACTGGTGATAGGTCTTGTGCAGGTCCGTTATGAGCACGTCGGGGTTGGGCGTGACCTTGCCCCTGTCATCGATGCCGCTGACCAGATTCTGGTAGACGGTCGACTTGGCCCAGAGGAAGTCACCCTTTGCGGCGTCGAAACTCCACATGATCGAGGTCTTGCACGGAACGCCCGTCAGGGTCTTGCGGCTTGCCGAATCCGCGCGCCGGCCAACGGCCAGCATGCCCTTGGCCTTGGGATCGGGATGCACCGGCGTCGTGATTGGCATCATCTCAAAAGTGCATTCCTGGTCGTCATTGTCCTGCGGCAGCACTTGATGCTTCCAGACGACCTTTCCTGTCTTCGGGTCGACGGCAAAGCGCGTATTGGTCCCGGCAAGCGTTGCCACACCCTTGACGCCACGCTGAACATCCGCAGCCGGTCCAATGCCGCTGGAACCGTAAAAGGCCAGGTTCAGGTCGGGATCATAGGTGATGGGCCCCCAGACATCGGTCATCCAGCGCTGCTCGAACGGCATGCCGCCCCAGGTTTCGTCGCCCGCTTCGCCCTTTTTGGGAATCAGGTTGTTGCGCCACAATTCCTTGCCCGTCTGGGCATCGTTACCGGTGACATAACAGCCTTGTGCGGCTTCCTGGCAGTTGCTGCCGGCGATCACAACGCCGTTCACGACAATGGGACCGGTGGTGTTGGTGATATTCAGGTCGCCGCCGCGGTTGACCTCCCACAGTTCCTTGCCGGTTTTGGCATCCAGCGCCAGCACGAAATTGTCGCGAGTGATCGTGTAGATCTTGTCGTCATAAAGGAACACGCTGCGCTTTCGCTGGCCCCAGGCATTGTTGTGGAAGGCCTGGAGCGAGGGGAGCGTGCGGCGATATTCCCATAATAGATCGCCTGTGCCTGCGTCGATCGCCTGGATCACGTCATTGGGATTGCCCAGGAACATCACGCCCTTGTAGACGATAGGCGTCCCCTCATTGATGCCAGACTCCATGGCGCGGGCCCAGACCAGCTGCAGGCCTTTCACGTTCGATTTGTTGATCTGGTCGAGAGTCGAGAATCCCCAGCTCTGGTAATTGCCACGCATCATCACCCAGTCGGATGGATCGGGATGACGCAGGGCCGTGTCGGTAAGAGGCGTATAACTCGGCAGCGGGTGAGGCGCGATGGTGACACCCTTTAACGGCTCCGGCCCTTGCGCCAGCGCGGCGCAAGCTGATGACAGCAGAAAGACCAGAGCCAACCTGGTGTGAGACATGATCGCTACCTCTTCCCGCACGATTGCCGCGCTTGGTGTTGATGACATGATGCCGGGTTTTACGCCCGCTGGCTATGCGGCTCAGCCGCCGGGAGGCATGCGGATCACCAGATTGCGGATCTCGGTCATGTCTTCCATGGCGAAACGGACCCCTTCGCGTCCCAGGCCCGAATCCTTGACGCCGCCATAAGGCATGTTGTCCACACGGTAGGAGGGCACGTCGCCGATCACGACACCGCCCACTTCCAGCCGGTCCCAGGCCTTCATCGCCTTGTACAAGTCGCGGGTGAAGATGCCGGCCTGCAACCCGAACTTGGAATTGTTGACCTCGTCCAGCACCGCGTCAAAGTCGCTGAAGGGTGCCAGCGTCGCCACCGGGCCAAACGCCTCCTCGCAATTGAGCTTGGTGGATTTGCCCACGCCTTCCAGCAGTGACGCTTGCAGCATGGCGCCGTCGCGCTTGCCGCCGCAGAGCAGTTTGGCGCCGCCGGCCACCGCCTCGTTGATCCATTTTTCCAGCCGCTCGGCTTCCTTCACGTCGATCATCGGGCCAATGAAGGTCTTTTCGTCGCGAGGATCGCCGCAGACCAGCGCGCCCGCCCGGTCGACTAGCTTTTTCTTGAGCGTTTCGTAAATGGACTGATGGATGAAGATACGCTGCACCCCGATGCAGGACTGTCCCGACTGGTAGAAGGCGCCAAAGGTGATGCGCTCCACGGCATCCTCCAGATTGGCATCGGCGTCCACGACCACCGCGGCATTGCCGCCCAGTTCCAGCACCACCTTCTTTTTGCCGGCCTTGGCCTTCAGCGCCCAACCCACATCGGGCGAACCGGTAAAGGACAGAAGCTTCAGCCGATCGTCGGTGGTGAACAGGTCGCTGCCATGGCGGGTGGCGGGCAGGATGGAAAAAGCGCCCTTGGGCAGCTTGGTCTCGGCTAGGATCTCGCCGATGATGATGGCACCCAGGGGCGTGCGCGAGGCCGGTTTCATTACAAAGGGGCAGCCCACCGCCAATGCGGGCGCGATCTTGTGCGCCGCCAGGTTGAGCGGAAAGTTGAAAGGCGAAACGAAGGAGCAGGGACCGATCGGGACCCGCTTCCAGATACCCAGATATCCCTTGGCGCGCGGCGCGATGTCGAGCGGCTGTACCTCGCCCAGCATCCGCACCGATTCCTCCGCGGCGATGCGGAACGTATCGACCAGGCGGCTGACCTCGCCACGGCTGTCCTTGATCGGCTTGCCGGCCTCGATGCAGAGCGCATAGGCCAGTTCCTCGAACCGTTCCTTGAAACGGACCACGCAATGGTTCAGCACATCCTGGCGTTCGTAAGACGCCATCCGCGCCATCGGCTCCGCCGCTTCCACTGCCGCGGCAATGCCCGCGTCGATGGCAGCCGCATCCGCCATCGCCACCCGTGTCGCAACCTTGCCGGTGTATTTGTCGGTGACTTCCAGGTCGGTGTTGGGCGTTCTGGCTTCATTGGCCAGGTAGTAAGGGTAGGATTCCTTCAAACCGGCCATGACCGCCTCATATCGCCGCGCTGAGCTTGCGGATTTCCTTGTTCAGGATCCGGTCGTTGTCGGAATAGTCGACCGGACAATCCACCAGATGCACGCCGGGAGTGTCGAGACACGACTTGAGCAGTTCCGGCAGCTGCTTGGCGCTGCTCACGCGATGGCCCTTGGCGCCATAGCTTTCGGCATATTTGACGAAGTCAGGATTGTTGTAGGTAAGGCCCCAGTCCTTGAAACCCATATTGGCCTGCTTCCAGCGGATCATGCCGTAGCTGGAATCGTTCAGAATCACCACGGTGATGTTGAGCTTCAGGCGAACCGCGGTCTCCATCTCCTGGCTGTTCATCATGAAACCGCCATCGCCGCAGATCGCCATCACCTTGCGGTCGGGATAGATCATGGACGACGCCATGGCCGAGGGAAGGCCAGCACCCATCGTCGCCAGCGCATTATCCAACAGCACTGTGTTGGCCATATGGGCGCGATAGTTGCGGGCAAACCAGATCTTGTAGACCCCATTGTCGAGACAGATGATGCCGTTCGACGGCATCACATGGCGGATCTGGTCCACCAGATAGGGCGGATAGATCGGGCAGCGCATGTCGCCCGACAGGCTGTTGGCATGCTCAATCTCAGCGGCGCGCGCCTTCATCATTTTCGAAAAGTCCCAGGTGGGCTGGGACATGATGTGTTCCTTGATCTGCCAGATGGCGTTGGCGATGTCGCCCACCACCTCAATCTGCGGGAAATAGACCGGGTCCACTTCCGCCGAACGGAAGGAGACATGGATCACGTCTGCACCGCCCCGGCGCATGAAGAAGGGGGGCTTTTCGATCACGTCATGGCCGATATTGACGATCACGTCGGCGGCGGCGACTGCAGCATGGACGAAATCGCCTGATGACAGCGCGGCGCAACCCACGAATCTGGGATTGCGCTCGTCGATCACGCCCTTGCCCAGCTGGGTCGAGACAAAGGGGATGCCGGTCTTTTCCACGAACTGGGTCAGCATGCGGCTGGTCATGGCACGGTTGGCGCCAGCGCCGATCACCAGGAGCGGAGACTTGGCGCGCTCGATGCGAGCCACGGCGGCGCGAACCGCCTTCTCGTCGGCCGCGGGCCGGCGCACCAGGCTCGCCTTCAGCGGCGTGGAATCACTCTCCTCCTCGGCAATGTCTTCGGGAAATTCGATATGCACAGCGCCCGGTTTTTCCTCCTGCGCCAGGCGAATGGCCTCGCGAACCCGCGAGGGAATATTGTCGGCCGAAGCCATCTGATGCGTGAATTTGGTGAGCGGCCGCATCATGTCGACGATTTCCAAGATCTGGAAGCGGCCCTGCTTGGAGCTTTTGATCGGCTTTTGACCGGTGATCATCATCATCGGCATGCCGCCAAGCTGCGCATAAGCACCGGCGGTGACGAGATTGGTCGCGCCCGGTCCCAGCGTTGCCAGGCTCACGCCCGCCTTGCCGGTATGGCGGCCGTAGGTCGCGGCCATGAAACCCGCACCCTGCTCGTGGCGGGTCAGGATCAGCTTGATCTTGGTGGAACGCGACAAGCTGTCCAGGAATGCCAGGTTTTCCTCACCCGGAACGCCGAAGACATATTCAACGCCTTCCTCCTCCAGACATTGGATGAACAGATCGGATGCCTTGGTCATGGAAGTCCTCGTTGGCGTTGGAAAAAAGGCCGGGCGGTTCGCGCCCGGCCTGAGTTTGGAAAATCAGACGACGCCGTAGGCCAGCATCGCGTCGGCCACTTTCTTGAAGCCGGCAATGTTGGCGCCGCGGACGTAATCGACAAAGCCGCCGCTCTCCTTGCCATATTCCAGGCAACGCGAGTGAATGCCGTGCATGATGTCCTTGAGCAGCTGTTGCAGCTCGGCTTCCTTCCAGGAGCGGCGCTCGGAGTTCTGGCTCATCTCCAGGCCCGACACGGCGACGCCGCCGGCATTGGCGGCCTTGCCCGGCGCATAGAGAATACGCGCCTTCTTGAAAGCCGCGATGCCATCCAAATTCGTCGGCATGTTGGCGCCTTCCGCCACCGCGATACAGCCATTCTTGACCAGCAGCTCCGCGTCGGCACCATTGAGTTCGTTCTGGGTGGCGCAGGGCAGTGCAACGTCGCACTTCACGCCCCAGGGCCGCGCGCCGCCGCCGGTGAAGCTGGCGCTCTTATACTCCTTCACATAGTCGGATATGCGGCCGCGTCGCTTGGTCTTGTGCGCCTTCACCCAGTCGATCTTTTCCTGGCTGATGCCGTCGGGATCGTGGATGAAACCTTCGGAGTCCGACAAGGTCAGCACCTTGCCGCCGAGTTGGACGATCTTTTCGGCCGCATGGGTCGCCACATTGCCGGAGCCGGAGATCACCGCGGTCTTGCCCGCGACGCTGTTGTCCTTGGCCTCCAGCATGTTCTGCAGGAAATAGACCGCGCCATAGCCAGTCGCCTCGGTGCGGATCAGGCTGCCGCCATATTCCAGGCCCTTGCCGGTCAAGACGCCGGTGAATTCATTGGTGATGCGCTTGTACTGGCCGAACATGTAGCCGATTTCGCGCGCGCCAACCCCGATATCGCCGGCCGGCACGTCGATGTCGGCGCCGACATGACGATAGAGCTCGGTCATGAAGGATTGGCAGAAGCGCATCACTTCGTGGTCCGACTTGCCCTTGGGATTGAACGTGGCGCCACCCTTGCCGCCGCCCATGGGAAGACCGGTGAGGCTGTTCTTGAAGGTCTGCTCGAATGCCAGGAATTTCAGCACGCTTTCGGTGACAGAGGGGTGGAAGCGGATGCCGCCCTTGTAGGGCCCGATGGAATTGTTGTTCTGCACGCGCCAGCCGCGCTGAACGCGGATATTGCCCTTGTCGTCTTCCCAGCAGACGCGAAAGCTCACGACCCGGTCAGGCTCCGCGATGCGGCGCAGGATCTGGTACTCGTGATAGAGAGGCTTGTCCCGGATGAAGTCGAAAATATCGTGAGCGACTTCATGAACGGCCTGGACGAATTCCGGCTGGCCCGGATTGCGGCGTTCAACCCCCTTGATGAAGCCTTCCAGGTCTACATGTTCTGAACTTGCCATCTCTTTATTCCTTTATCGGTTGATTGGCTGGGTACGATCGAGCGCGCGGCCCGGATTGCTCGGGTTCGGAAAGTTTGTCGCGGCAGGCCGTGCGATGCGCATACGACAGCAGATTTTCTGTCTCATCGCACGCGCGCTCCGGACCGGATTTTCGGGCGCAACTGCGCGAAACCCGTGCTTCCGAAGTGCTCCCCAAAGCCCCGGCTGAGTAAATCCCGCACGCTCTGGAGAGTCAACGAAAGGCCTTTAAAATCCCGCCGTCTGCTTGGTTTTCCGGCAGTGACGGGAACATCAAAGCCATGTGACGACGGAATCTGTTTTCACGATCCCCGTGTCACCAAACTGTGTGCGAAGGCGCAAGTCTCTGCCAGTGGTAGCTGACCCATTTTGGGCAGTGCAGGCATTGAGCGCGCGCGTGTTTGCATAACTGTTTCACGAACGCAGACTGTGCGCCTGATGCCGCATTCTGATTAATTGTCATGCGCCCCATTTGCTTTTAAAATTGGGGCAGAACTGCTAACAAAACCACGGTTTTTGGCCCGCACGGCCAAGACGGGGTAGGGGGATTTTGTGACGGGCTTTCGGCTGGGTCAGTGCGCGGGGGCCTGCGGCTTGTTTGGCCTTTTCCTGCTGCTGTTACTGCCAGTCGCAAAGGCCGCGGATACTCCCGGCACACACGAAGGTATTGCCAGCTGTGGAGGTTCCACCTGTCACGGGCGGCTCGCGCCAACCGGCAAGGATGTGCGCCAGAATGAACTGATCACTTGGCAGGACACGACGTCGGCGGCCGGCGCTCACAGCCAGGCGTGGCAGGTCTTGAACCGCACGCGCGCGCAGAACATCGCGCAGCGCCTCGGACTTGGACCCGCGCAGGATGCGAAGGACTGTCTGGGCTGCCATGGCGAGCCGGCAGCATTGCGCGGCAAGCATTTCCAGATTTCCGACGGCGTTGGCTGCGAAGCCTGTCATGGCGGCGCGGGCGCATGGCTGGTCAGCCACTATGCCATCAATGTCACCCATGCCGACAATGTGAAAGCGGGAATGACCGCGCTGGAAGATCCACGTACCCGCGCGGGCGTTTGCCTGGATTGCCATTTTGGCAGCAATAAATCCGGCCAGTTCGTCACTCACAAGATGATGGCGGCGGGCCATCCGCGCATCTCCTTCGAGCTCGATCTCTTCAGCGCCCTGCAGCGTCACTATGATTTCGATGCCGATTATGTGAAGCGCAAGTCACTGGCCAGCGGCATCAAATTCTGGGCGGTCGGCCAGGCCATGGCGGTGGAGCGCGCCCTATCGCTTTACGCCGAAGGCTCCCATGCCAATGAGGGCGCATTTCCG
Organism: Rhizomicrobium sp.; assembly: GCA_035512055.1. GTDB lineage: Bacteria > Pseudomonadota > Alphaproteobacteria > Micropepsales > Micropepsaceae > Rhizomicrobium. The sequence goes on along the minus strand of DATKEP010000188.1, from coordinate 3,386 downwards.
GAATTCTACTTCTTCGACTGCCAGAGCTGTCATCGCCGGATCTTCGACGATGCCAATGCGCAATTGACCGCAGAGGCCAATCCGGCGCGCCCTCTGCCGCCCGGGACCCCACCCTTTGACGACGAAAACATGATCATGTTGTCGGCGATCGCGCGGGTCGCGACGCCCAACGAAGGTGAACGTTTTGATGCGGCCGCGCGCGCCTTCCATGTCGCCATGGCGCAGGGCCGCGGCGATGGTCAGGCGGCGGCAAGCCAACTGGCACAAGCCGCGCGTGCCTTGGCCGACAACCTGGCCGCCCATGCTTTCAGCCGTGGGGAGGCTTTCGGGGCGCTGGAAGCCGTGCTCGATGGTGCCGCGGCGCGTTACACCGATTATGAGGGCGGCGCGCAGGCCGTGATGGCGGCCGATACGCTGCTCAATTCGCTTGTTGCCCAGGGACAGGTTTCCCGTGCCAGCGCCGAAGGGGTCAGGCCCGAGATCAACAAGCTTTATGCCGAGGTGCGTGACACCAACAACTGGCATCCGGCTGAATTCCGCGACGCGGTAAGAGAGTTGGCGGGCGCGGTGGGGAGATTGAAATGACTTCGCGTTTGCGTCCGTATCTCAGCATGATGCTGAGCGGACTCCTGGTTTTGAGTGCCTGCAGCAAGAATGATGGCAGCGCCGCCTCCAATTCCAGTTCCAACAACACGACTGCGTCGACGGCGCCGGCCTCCACTGGCTCGACCAGCAATTCTGGCAGCCTCTTCAACGCGCCGGCTGCGCAGTCCTTGAGTGTTTCCGACGTGCAAACGATCATCGCCCAGGCCGTGGCCGAGGCGAAGGCGCAAGGCAAGCCCGCGGTAATCGCGGTCGTCGACCGGGTCGGCAATGTGCTGGCGGTCTATTCCATGGCTGGCGCGCCCGCGACCGCCGCCATCCGCAGCGCGCCCGATCCCGGCAACAATACCGATCTGGAAGGGCTGACCATACCGGCGGCCGGTGCTGCCATCGCCAAGGCGATCACCGGCGCCTATCTGTCGTCGGGCGGAAATGCCTTCTCGACCCGCACGGCCAGTGAAATCGTGCAACAGAATTTCCCGCCCGAACCGTCTTCCGCGGGTCTTGAAAGCGGCCCGCTGTTCGGCGTGCAGTTCAGCCAGCTGCCATGTTCCGATCTTTCGTCCCGGTTTATTCCAGCGGGCGGGGCGGCGGCCATGATCGGGCCGAAGCGTTCTCCTTTGGGCCTCGCGGCCGATGCGGGCGGCTTTCCACTTTACAAGAGCAGCGTGCTGGTCGGTGGCGTCGGCGTGATGGCCGATGGCGATTACGGCTTCGACGCCAACATCCAGGACGTCGATTACGATATCGATGAGCAAATTGCCTGGGCGGCCACCAGCGGATATGCGGCGCCGGACAGCATCACCGCCGACAAGGTGTTCATCGATGGCACCCAGCTGGTTTACACCAACGCCTCCAACGCCACGATCAAGTCCAATCCCTCATCCGCGCCGGCTTTCTCGACAGCCGCCGCTGTGGGTAGCCCGACGCCCGTCACCGGCTATTTCGCTGGCACGATCATAGCGGGCGCGGTCTATGGCACCGAGACCTCGGGTGTCCGGCCGGCGACATCGGCGGAATTCAACAATGTGGATGCCTTTGTCCTTACCAACGGATCAGGCGCCAATCGTTATCCGGCTACAGGCGGCAGCGACGCTGCCGATGTCGGCTCGCCATTGACGCCGGCGGAAGTGACGGCCGTGCTGCAGGAAGCCTTCAAGGTGATGAGCGACACCCGCGCGGCCATCCGCCAGCCGCTCAACAGCCGCGCCCAGGTGACCACGTCGGTGGTGGACACCCGCGGCAAGATACTCGGCATTGTGCGGGCGCCCGACGCCCCGATCTTCGGCATCGATGTTTCGTTGCAGAAGGCGCGCACCGCCGCTTTCTACTCCAACAAGAATGCAGCCGCCGACCTGAACAGCGACCCCAGCGCGGATGTGCGCAGTTTCCTGCCCGCGGCGCGCACCTTCCTCAACAATTCGACCGCCTTCACGGGCGCGACGGCCTTTTCCTCGCGCGCCGTGGGCAATCTGTCCCAGCCCTTCTTCCCGAGCGGCGTGGAGGGCAATCCGAACGGTCCCTTCTCGCGGCCCATCGCCAAATGGAGCCCGTTTTCCACCGGCCTTCAGTCGGCAATCGTACTCACCAATCTTGGCCAGCATCTGGCTTATGTGACCGGCGCGTCCGGCATCGACACGCCGGCCCGCTGCACCTTCCTCCAGGATGCCGCCCCCGGCCAGAGCCGGCTTCAGAATGGCGAGCAGATTTTCTCCGGCGGCGTTCCGATCTACCGCGGCAATACGCTGGTGGGCGCGGTCGGCACCTCGGGTGACGGCATCGACCAGGACGACATGGTTTCCTTCCTCGGCCTCTACAATGGCGGCCAGAACACCAACACGATCAGCGAAGCGCCAAACGGCATCCGTTCGGACCAGATCGTCGTTCAGATCAGCCAGGGAGCGGTCAGGTTGCGCTATGTCAACTGTCCGATCGCGCCCTTCCTCAGCACTTCCACGCAGGACGTATGCAGCGGCAAATGACGAGTTTTTCTCTTCGTGCAATTCTTCTCACCACTGCGCTTCTCGCGGCGGTTCCCGCCTGGGCCCAGGAACAGGCCCAAAACCCGGCCAAGCCTGACGCCGCAAAATCCGACGGCAAGGCGGATGCAAAACTCGTCGTCATCGATGCTTCCCAGTCCGATATTTCCAAGTCTGACACTGGCGCGAAGAAGGACCCGAGCCCCATCGTCATTGATGCATCCAAGCCGGTTCGGGTAGCACAGAAGGATCAGGTTCCTGCAACCCAGGACTCCACCGAGGGCCGCACCATTCCCGGTCCCCTGCGCAATTACGAAAGGCCCGTTCTCCAGAACAATGAGGGTGCCGTTCAGGCACCGCCACCCGAAGCCTTTCCCGACGAATGGATTCCGGTGCCCGACCGCTGGCGTATCGTTGATGCGCTGGGCATCGGCGGCCAGTGGTGGGATCCCTACAACCAAAATGTCATCAAGGGCGACCGGCCGATCCTGGGGACCAATGACTGGTTCATGGACCTGACAGGGGTATCCGACAGTGTTGCCGAAATCCGTTCCTTTCCGACACCGGTCGGCGTGCAGACGACGCAGAATCCCGGCAGCCTGGACGTGTTCGGCAACGCCAATAGCGCGCTCTACACCCAGACCCTCATCGCGGGCGTGGACCTCTATCAGGGCTCGACCGCCTACAAGCCGCCGAGCATCGAATTCCGCTTTGCCGCCGCCGCCAACATCAATTACGCGCAGGTTTCCGAACGTCGCATCCTGAATGTGGACCCGTCCAAGCCGCCGCACAGATTCGACGGCA
>DATKEP010000187.1:0-8177 GCA_035512055.1 Rhizomicrobium sp. | reverse complement strand
AGTTCAGAGTGACCAAGGATATCGACATGGTCCTCTGCGTCGAAGTCGTGGATGTGGCGTTCGGCGAACGGTTCAGCGCCTTTCTCAACGCGGGCGGTTACAAAGCGCGTGAACGTAGCGACGGCAAGAAGGAGTTCTACCGTTTCCACACTCCGACCGATTCGACATTTCCGTATATGATTGAACTGTTTTCACGGAAACCGGGAACGCTCCGCCTCCCCGACAATGCGGAACTGACTCCCATCTCCGTTGAGGAGGATGTGGTCAGCCTATCCGCCATCTTGCTGGATGACAGCTATTACCAAGCCCTTCAGTCCGCCAAGCGTAACGTGCAAGGCGTCACCATCCTTGATGAAACGCTGCTCATTCCGTTCAAGGTAAAGGCATTCCTTGATTTGACCGAGCGTAAGGAAAAAGGCGACAAGATCGATAGCAAGAACCTCAAGAAGCATCGCAATGATGTATTCCGGCTCATCCAGCTACTGCCAGGTGACGCGGCCATCGATGTCTCCGAACCGATCCGGACCGACCTCGCCCGCTTCCTCGATCTCGTGCAGACGGATAGTACGCTCGATCCCAAGTCCTTTGATGTGCCGCTGACGCGCGAAGAAGGCGTCGCCCTTCTGCGCTCCGCATATAAAGTATGATCCGACGCGTGGAAACGCGGCGCCGGCTGCAATTGGACGGCAGCCCCAAGGGCGTGTTCGACTGTGCCGCAGGGGGAAAGGTCGCCCTGCCTTCGTGTGGGCATCAGGGACCATGGAAAGCCACGGAGGCCCATTTTGGAAAAACCTCTGTGTGAACGGCCGGTTTTCGAATTAATCCTATGAGTGTCAGCCGGTGGGGCCGGAAGGCCGGACATTGATAATCTGCCGTTTATATTTGCCAGTTATCGATCCCATTTTGGAGCCGGTCCGCGTAATGCCAGCCATCTGGTGCAAGTTCCGCCGCGCCGTGCTTGTCCTGTCATTTTCAGAAGAAGCCAGCCTCAATGCGGCACAACACAATCGATTTTGAAGCACTGCGTTACGTCTTGATCGCCGCCGGGGTCGGCACATTTGGAGAGGCAGCAAAGACGGTCGGGATCAAATCTGCGTCCCTCAGCAGGAGGATTTCGCGGGTCGAGGACGAACTCGGTTTGACCTTGTTCGAGCGCAGTCACGCCGGCATCCGACTGACGAAAGCAGGGCGGGCGGCCATGGTGCATGTGCGCCGTGCGCTTGGAAGTCTCGATGCGATCATATCAACCGGGCAGGGCGATGCCTCGGGAGAGATCGGTCTTGGCATTCGTCTGCCGCTGATCGGTGATCCGATGCAGGGTCTGCTACGTGCCTGGCGAACACGCCACCCACAAATCCGCCTGAAAGTTCATGAATTAAATGAGCGCGATATCATATCGGCGATTGAAGAGCGCAGGCTTGATCTTGCATTCATAGCAAAACACACATTGTGGGCCGGAGCCGCATCAATACCGATCTACCGCGAGCGTCTCCTCTTGGCACTCCCAAAAGCCCATCCGCTCAGCCTCCGCAAGACATTTGGCTGGAGCGCGTTGGCCAACCAGACCTTTCTGGTACAGGGTTGGGAGGAAAGTCAGGCTTCGCGAGATTATTACAAGTCGCTTCTGGGACATAGCGTTCGATTCCACAGTCACGCTGTCAGCAAGCAATCGATATTGGGCTTGGTGAGCGCTGGCTTCGGTGTGACGCTGGTTACGCAATCACAGGCTCACGTCAAGATCCCGGGAGTGATATTCCGGCGCATCCTGGAGGACGATGCGGTCCTTGAGGTTCATCTGGTATGGGCGTCAGAAAATGAGGATACCCTGGTCGGACGCTTTGTCGCCTTCATGCGCGAATTGTCGGCTTCAAAGCTGCTCCTCTGAGGGTTCGCCTGGCGATTTGCGTCGAAACTTCGCAAATCCGCAGTCCGTGGCCATGAACTACTCGATCATGGCGGGGATTATTTTCTCCGGTTTGGGAGGGTCCTGCTTTGTTGCGGCGGCCAGGGCGTCGGCATAGGCCAGAAGATTGCGAAAAACCCGCGCCCGCACCTTGATACTGACGCGAACAGGCTTGTCGCTCTCGACAATGCCCAGTCTGAGTTTGCTCATCGGGAAGCTGCCTTCTCCAGATAGGGTTCTAAAACCAGGTCCCGGTCGACTGTCACCGTGACCGGCAAGCCGAATCTCGCTGTCAGCGTGGGCTGGATGTTGAGATTGCGTTGAACGATTTGCTCGCCGGCTTGATTGATGCTTTGGGATGCGCCTGCGCGGATTGCCTGAGCAAGATTGTTCTCAGTATTGCTCGTACCCGCTTCAGCGCCCACGCTAAGCACAGTGGAGAGGACAGCGGCCTTGAATATCGAGCCCCAGTGCTCGTCAACACCGTCTTGCACGCCGCTAAAGCCTTGGGCATCGCTGCCGGGAAGGTGCCCGAGATCGATCGAGTTGCCATTGGGAAAAATCAGTCGGGTCCATACCATCTGCGTGCGGGTCTGGCCGAATGAGACTTGGCTGTTGTATTTGCCTTCCAGCATTGCGCCTTGAGGTATGAGAAGATAGTGACCGGTCGGACTGTCATAGACGTCCTCGGTTACCTGGGCGCGCACTTCGCCGGGAAGGTCCGTCTTTACCCCTTTGGCGAGGGCGGCATTGATCACCCATCCCGCCTGGACAATATAGGGTGATACTGGTCTTTGAACGCGGGCCGGATTCAGAGTCTTAGGGTTTGAACCGCTTTTGGAAAATGCGATCTTGTTGGCCTGCATATTTTCAGCGCTCACGGGATCACTCGTGCCTTGCTCAGCGCCCGGAAGTGCCGTGGCAACTGGGGGCGGATTGGGAGACGCTGATACGGGCGCTGGATTGGTGAGAGCAAAAAGGTGACTGGTGCGTGCAGCGTCTTGTTCCTGCGCGATACGCTGTTGCTGGGGCGTTTGTGGCTTGGACATGGCTGGCGGTGCCACGCCAGCGTCGAGCATGGGTTTGCCCAGGTCGCCCGGCAGGGGTGGCCCCAGTTTTGGGGCCGCTGGCGGTGCTACATAGTCCTTGGGAAGGTGCGCGATGCCCTCTGGCAGGATATTGGCCCCCGTACTGACCGGCTGGGACGTGGCTTCCTGATGGCGCGGCCATAGGGCAAAAGAGAACGCGACAAGAATGCCGCCGAGAGCTACGGCGCTGCCGCCGACCAGGACGCGTCGCGACAGCCGGGTCACGGGCGGTCGGGAGCCCTGCAGCCGCATTTCGTTGGGGTCCAGGCGGCTTTCGTCAGGCGGGCCGGCGTCCTGACCTTGTTGCTGCGGCGAGTGCCCCGGCAATGCTTCCTCGGTCATGACCGCTTCTTCCCGTCTGTCCGGGCGATGCGGACGATCTGTTGCGCATCTGCGCCCAGACGAAGTTCAGCCGCCGCGAAGAGACGATCCACGATCATGTAATTGCCCCGCACGCGATAATTGACCAGTTGGCCTTCGCCTTGGGCCCCAATGACCCAAAGTGGCGGCATTTCACCCTGGGCTATGCCGGACGGAAACTCGACAAAGACTTGTCTGCCGTCGTCGAAGGCACGCAAGGGGCGCCAGGGCGGGTTGTCTCCACCGATCGTGTAGCGGAAGGCAAGCATGCCAATGTCGACGCCGCCAGATACGGGCTCTGCGGCTTCCGCAGATTGGTTCTGGGCACGCAGCGCGATCAGTTCGTCCTGCGGATAGGAAAACGAAACCGCCGCCATGTAGGTCTTGCTGACCGATCGAAGTTCCAAATGGTAGGTGCGGCGGTCGGTGTTGATGACCAAATTTGTCGTCAAGCCCGGTTGCGTGGGCTTGAGCAGGATATGGGTTCGTTTCGAAGACGCCATGCCACTTTCGGTGCTGCCGATAACCCAGCGTACCGTATCGCCGGCAGCAACCGGCCCACTGCCCACCAGATGTTCGCCCATTTCCAGTGCGACGTCCGTCACCTCGCCTGGTGCTGCATAGATCTGGTAGAGGGCGCCGTCCGAGAAAGGATAGACCTGGACGGCATTGATGTATGTGGCGCGGGTGGGCTCTATCCGCGCGGCATTGTTGGCGTCGGCCACGCGAGCGTGCGGATCGCGCGGTTCGGCAACAGCTTCGGTTTGGCCAGGAAGGGGTTTGAGTTGATCGGGCAGGGGCAGCGGCTTGGGGATCTCCACAATTTGGATCGGTTTGGGCGGATTTGGCATCACGACCGCCTGTTTTGGGGCGTTGTCATACTGAACCGCCGGAAGGTTTTCCGTCGCGCATCCAGAGATGCAGGTTGTGGAAAGCAAAATCGCAGCAATGACGTGGGCACGCATTAGCCTAACTCCTTGGACCAATTGATGGCGTCGATATAGATGCCGAGGGGATTGAGATTGAGGTTTGTCTTGTCATGCGGTGGCTGAATCACAACCGTAACGATCGCGCTCCAGCGTGGGGACGAGGCCAGAGCGCCGTCGGTGTAATGCCGTTCGATCCATTCGATTCGAAAGCTTCTGTCGGAAGCGCGAATGACGCTGGTCACCTCGACTGCGACCTGTTCCTTGCCGATTTTTGAGAAGGGGTCACTCCCTTGCGCATAATCGTTGAGGGCAAGTTTTCCCTTGTCGGTCAGATAGCGATAGGCATCAAGCCAGTTTTGCCGCAATACAGACGTGTCGCTGGATAGCCCGCGAACATCCTTGATGAAGTTGGCGAGGTCGCGCGCAATGATAGGATCGCTTGGCTTATAGTCACCGGTAGCCGGGCCCACTGCCTGCACGTCGCCCAGGTGATCGACCTGGACCACCCAGGGAACCACCGTGCCGCGGGCCGACTGCCAATACCATCCGGTGGCCATGGCGCCAGACAGGATGAGAGAACCGAAAAACGCCAAACGCCAATTCTTGGCTTGGACGACGGCTGAACCGATACGCCCGTCCCAAACTTGGCGCGCGCGCATGTAAGGGGTTTCTGCCGGCGGTGTGTCACCGTAGCGAATGTTGGGACGGCGAAACATCTTCAGTCTCCTTGGTTGAGGTCGATGGAATGGCCACTGCCGCCGTGATCACCAGACCTGAGTGTGCTGGCGGCAGTCGTGACCCCTTGGCCTACGGTCTGGCTGCGCCGCATCCGGCGTGCCCAGCCCGGCATTTGCCCGCTGGGTGTGGGATCAGACCCACTGGATCGGGGTCTCTGGACGGCACTTTGGGCGCCGTCCTGGTAGCTCTGAGCCAGGCCGGACGTCGCGCGGCGCAACGGGCTGAATGCCGCTGACGCTCCGGCCTTGGCCATGCCGGCCAGGCCGCCGCTTTGATAGGCGGCGCTGGCCCCGCCGGCGATGCTCGCGGCTGCTTGACCGAAGCCGGAAACGGCGCCGCCCAGCGCCCGGCTAGCGCCGATCGTGGCGGCGGCGCCTGCGCCACCCAAGCCGGCTGCAGCCAGACCCGTACCGATCGCAGCGCCGGCGCCGAGCTGGGGGCCGCCAGCGATGAGGCCATTGGCGATGCCAGGACCAAAAATCGAAATCCCCAACAGCGAGAGGCTCGCCAAAATCAGGGTGAGGGCGTCGTCGATGGTGGGCGGGTTGTTAAAGCCGCTGGTGAACTGGCCGAAGATTGTCGAACCGATGCCGACGATAACTGCGAGGACCAGGACCTTGATGCCTGAGGCAACCACGTTGCCCAACACCTTCTCGGCAAGGAACGCCGTGCGCCCGAAAAGGCCGAAGGGCACAAGAACAAAGCCGGCAAGGGTCGTGAGTTTGAACTCGACGAGTGTCACGAACAGCTGAATCGCGATGGTGAAAAAACTCAGTATGACGATCAGCCAGGCGACAAAGAGAACCGCGATCTGGATGAAATTCGAAAAGAAGCTGGTGAAGCCCACCATGCCGGAGATGGCCGCCAATATTGGCTTGCCGGCATTGATCCCAACCTGGGCAAGCTGGCCAGGTTGAAGAAGCTGGCCCTGGGTCAGAGTTCCGCCGCCAGCCTCAAGCCCCAGGCCGGCAAAAGAGTTAAAGATGACCTGGGCGAGGGAATTGAAGTTCCCGATGATGAAGGCAAACAGCCCTATATATAAAGTCTTGCGGATGAGACGGGCGATCACGTCCTCTTCTGGCGCCATTGCCCAAAACAGCCCGGCCAAGGTGATGTCGATGGCGATTAGAATGCCGGCGAGCCAATGGACATCTCCGGACACCAGGCCGAACCCGGAGTCGATGTACTGGGTGAAGGTACCCAGGAAATTGTCGATAACACCGGTTCCGCTCACGCTCGGTTACCTGAGACAGTGGGTTGGGGCAATGCGTCCCGCCAGCGGACGGGCTTGCGTCGCCAATCGGCCAAGGTGAGCCAGAGCGAGCAGGCAGATGAGATGACCGTCCAGGCCGCGAAAGCCAAGGTCAGAACGAGTACGCGCCGCATCAGTGAAACATCTGGGCGTTGCCGGGCTGGTATCCGGCGCCGTAATTCAGGAAGTTGTTCACTTGCGTCTGCGCTTGTTCTTCGCTTTCAACTTGCCTCGCCCCTTCCAAGCTCTGGGCCCGTGCGATTGCGGCCATGACCGCGGTTAGATCCGCAAGTTGGGTGGTCTGGAGCCCAACCAGCTGATTGCCGGACTGCGCGGCCTGGAGCGCTCCGGTGGCGGACTGGCTGACGCTGATCAGTGCGTCGATCTGGGCATGGGTGTTGGCAAGGTTTTGAACCGCCGCCGCCTGGACATTCATGGCGTCCTCAAAGCCAGCCAGTGAGTTCTGCCAGCGCGTTTGAGCGTCGGCCATCAATTGTTGCGACGAGGTGCCGGCTGGATAGGAGACGGGATAATTCTGGCTGAAGGCCTGATTGATGGTGGTGACGCTGTAGGCGATGCGTTGGGCTTGGCCAAGAAGCTCCTGGGTCTGCTGGATCGACTGATCGAGCGCTGACAGGGATGAATAGGGCAAGCTGGCAAGATTGCGCGCTTGATTGACCAGCGAGGTCGCCTGGTTTTCAAGACTTTGCAATTGGTTGTTGACCTGCTGCAGTTCACGCGCCGCCGTCAACACGTTCTGGGAATAGTTGGTCGGGTCAAAGACGATACTGCTGCCAAATCCGAATTGCGCCTGAGCGGGCACAGCGAGCAGCGCGGTCAAGGCAACAGCAGCGGCGCCGGCGCGAAACATGTGCATCATGGGGAAATATCCTTCTTGTCAGCGGCAATCATGTCGGCCGCCCAATCCAAGCCTTTGTGGCGAAGCCAGGCTTCGGCGAACTTCTCGCGGCCGGAGCTCGCAAGCAGGGCTGTGATGGCGGCTTGGTTGGACTTGGACGAAGCGGCGGTGAAGGCGAGCGCCACTTCCGACAGTCCAAGTTCAAAGAGGCGGTTGCCCCGGCGCGACTGGCAGTAATAGTCCCGCTTTGGCGTGGCTCGGGCCAGCATTTCGATTTGGCGCTCGTTGAGGCCGAAGCGCAGGTAGACCGAAGCAATCTGCGGTTCCAGGGCGCGCTCGTTGGGCAAGAAGAGGCGGGTGGGACAGCTTTCGATGATCACGGGCGCAATTGCGCTCTGTGAAATGTCGGTCAACCCTTGCGCGGCAAAAATGACGCTGGCATTCTTTTTCCGCAGCGTCTTTAGCCATTCGCGCAACTGGGTGGAAAAGCCCGGATCATCAAGAGCAAGCCAGCCTTCGTCGATGATGATAAGCGTGGGTCTTCCATCAAGACGCCCGCCGATCCGGTGAAACAGATAGGACAGAACCGCAGGCGCAGCACTCGTTCCGTAAAGGCCCTCGGTTTCGAACGCCTGGATATCCGAGAAGCCAAGACGTTCGGTCTCGGCGTCCAATAAGCGACCCCATGGACCGCCCACCGTATAGGGCTGGAGCGCCTGCTTGAGGGTGGCAGATTGCAGCAGAACGGAAAGACCGGTCAGGGTGCGTTCCTGCGGCGGTGCGGAGGAAAGCGACGTAAGCGCCGACCAGAGATGCTCCTTCAATTCCGGGGTGATGGAGAGACCTTCGCGGGCCAGCAGTGCAGCCACCCAGTCAGCGGCCCAAGCGCGCTCGCTGGAATCGTCGATGCGCGCCAGAGGCTGCAGCGCGACCGCCTCCCTCACCTTGTCAGCAAGAGCACCGCCCAGGTCGTGCCAATCCCCGCCCATGGCAAGGGCCGCGGCACGAACCGAGCCGCCGAAATCAAACACGAATATCTGGGCATTCG
>DATKEP010000186.1:0-12630 GCA_035512055.1 Rhizomicrobium sp. | reverse complement strand
CCATCCCTACCTTACCGGCAATTGCAATACATGCAGCCGCTATTGTTTTGTCGCGCTGACAACTCCGAACGCTGTGTTTTGGGTTGCTGGATCCCGCAGGGACCAGACGGCGCCAAGCTCCTCCGCGTTCGGCCCAAACAGCGCGCCCCCGATCGTGCCCGTTGAATTCGCGGCAAAACCCAGGCTGCCAGCGGACTGGGAAGGCGTGCTGGTGGTTCCCGACAACACTGCGCCCGACAAGCTGCCGATGATGTTGATCTGGTTCCAGTTCTGGGGCGTGCCCACGACCCCGGCCGCGGAAACCGGCGTTGCCATCAAACCCGAGAGGGTACCCGTCACTTGGCCGCTTCCGAAATTCACGGCAAAGGTGCTGGAGGAACCGCTGATGGTTCCAGGTGGATGATAAGGAAAGGGCGGGCCCGTGAAAATCAACCCCTGCACGCTGCCTTTAGCGCCAGCTGTCCCGTCGCCAAGGTATGTTGCTTGACCGCTGCTAGGCACATTGCTGGCTGGTGTCTGAAATCCTGTGATGCCCATTGAAAAGAGCGGCTCGAATGTGTCCGACGCATCCGCGCTCCAAGCGACAGTCATGGTGTAGTTTAATGCGTCCACCACCTTGCCATTTATGATTCCGTAGTCGCCATTGGACCCGCTTGACCCATCCGGTTTCAAGGTCACGTCGATACCGCTGACGGCGTTGGGCACTTTCAATTCAAAAACAGGGCCAGTCACTCCATTCACGGTCTGGGTCCCCTGGTAGGTCAGCGTCGAGCCTCCGGCCTCAACGTTGGGCGCAGGCGAGACGCTATTTATTTGCGTACTCACGATCGATTGACGCAAGGGCAGCACGGTCCCCACTTGCATGCTGGCGATGGTCGAATTGCCAGCCGCCAGCACCGGGCTGTTAGAGCCCAGTGTGGCGTTATCCACATCGGGAGGCTGGATCGGGGCCGCCGCGGGCATTATCGCTGACCCTGCCGCACCTGCGCCGCCGCCCCCGGAACAGGCCGCGGTCAGAACCGCGGGCAGTATCGGGACGAACCGAAGCACCGAAGACCATGGTTTTCTCATTTTGGGTTGCCCTCCAATTCCTGTGTGAAGACTGGCATGATGAGGGCAGGCAATCGCTCCGGTGTCACGGGCGGGCGGAACAGCCGTCACGGCAACGTCAAACTTGAGTCACAGCCTCCGAGAAAAGTGATTGTGATTACTAAAGCGGGTTTCCAACATTCAATGCACGCCTGAATGTTGGCTTATCAATGGCGGACATTCCTAATTGCACGCGTAATCGTCGGCGCCCACAGGATGGCAAAGATCGGGCCAGCCGCGCGCGCGCCAATAATCGAGAAAGCCGTGCTCGCGCTCGTACGCCTTGCCGCTTTGCGAATTGCGCAATGTGACCCCTGCCGGAAACCAATAAGGCTCGCCGATGTGAATTGCTCGGCTCGAAGCCCCGACATAGAGATAAACAAATTGCAGAGGGGGAGTGAGCGCCGGAAGGTCTTGCGGCGAGGGCACTTGCATCGGCGCCGACCGCAATAGACGACTCGCACTCTCGACCATTCCAGCCGGAAAAGTTCCTGTCGGGACGCGAAGCAGTTGGTCGGCCGCTTCCTGGAACCGCCCCTGCGCGGCATATACTTGCGCAAGATCTACATAGGCGTTGCCCAATTTCATGTAGATCGCGACTGCCGCATCATATTGACCGGTCAGCGCGAGTATGCGGGCCAAGTTTAGTTTGAGCCTTGTATCAAGAGGGTCCAGCTTGTTCAGCTTCTGCCAGATCGCCAACGACTCCTTTAAATGACCGACCGCCGAAAGGCCGTGGGCGAGATAGCTCAATATAATGAGATTGTTGGGGTCGAGCTTCAAGCCCTGCCTGTAGGTGTCTTCAGCCTGGATAAATTTGTAGCGCTGGCCTAGCGATTGTCCGAGCGCGCCAAGCGCATCCGCGTTGTTTGCGTCCAGGGAGACGGCTTTTCGCGCCGCGGCTTCGGTCTTGGGGAGGTACACATCTCGAAGGTGTTGTGCCTCGTCGAAGGTGCCGGAGACCGACGGATACACCGGCATCAAGACGTAGATGTTGGCTAGCAGCGCCCAGGCGGGCGCATAATTGGGATCGCGCGCGATCACATTTTCCAGCAAGGTTATGGCTTGGGTGAAATTCGTAAAACCCCGCGCACGATATAGCTCTTTGGCACGAAGATAATCCTGGTAGGAATCGGTGTCGGCGGTGCGGTTGGAGACCAAGCTTTGGCCCGGCTTGAGACCGAGCGGAACTTGCAGCGCGCCGGCAATGGCGGTCGCGATGTCCTCCTGTACGGCGAAGATGTCCGTAAGCTTTCGATCGTAGCTTTCGGTCCACAGATGCGTGCCGTCAGCGGCCTTGATGAGCTGGGCGGTGATGCGGACTTGGTTACCCGCCTTGCGCACCGAGCCTTCGATGAGATTGCTCACGCCCAGGGCCTGACCGATGGCCCGCATGTCCTTGTTCTCGCCCTTGAACTGGAATGCCGAAGTGCGCCCAATCACCGTCAGGCCCGGTACCTTTGCCAGCGCCGAGGTGATCTCCTCGGTTATGCCGTCGGAGAAAAACTCCTGCTCTTTGTCCGAGGACAGGTTGAGAAACGGCAGCACCGCGATCGAAATCCCGGCGGGCCTGAGCAACGCCGGGAGGCTGGCGACAGTGGCCGGCGGCCTGGGGTATATCCAGAACAGGGCTGCAAGCGCTGCCACCATGACAATCGCCGCCGCGACGCCGATGAACAACGGATTGCGCTTCAGCCAGCTTCGCTTCTGCGCCGGCGTCTTTGCCCCCACATTGCGGTCGAACGGGATGATACTTTCGTCAACGACGCCAGCCTTGACCAGCTTTGCGAGGCTCTGTGCCAGTTCGACGAGCTTGGCCTCGGTATTCTCGAACGCGTTGACCCAATTGCGCGAGGCCAGTTCGTAGAGAAACGCGCCGGTCGGCTGGATGTTCTCGATCCTGACCGGCACGACCAGCTTCTTGGAGAAGATTGCCGCGGCCAGTTCCTTGGCGACGTCTTCCGATTCCGCAGCAGCCTGCGAAAATAGCAGCACGAAGATGCGTGAGGCTTGCAGCGCCTTGGCCGTAGCGACCCGCCAGTCCTGGCCCGCGCCGAGTTGTGCATCGTACCAGGCTTCGACGCCTTCGGCCCGAAGCTGGGCGTGCAGCAGCCGCGCCCAGGCCTCGTCCGCGCGTCGATAGCTGATGAAAATCTCGCCCGCCATGAGGCTCCCGCAGCCCTATATTTGGGACCATTCAGCCAGACGGCGCCCCCACTGGCAACAATAGTACTATTTCGGACGGAATGGCCGTTATTTCAGGGTTCTAGGCAATGGCGCGATCTCGTGCGTCGTGCCCGCCTGATCAACGTGCGAGCGAAAATCAGAGACCCGAAAGCTGCCGATCCGAATGTAAGCGCATAGCGGACATTGGGTAGACCGGGGCCGAATGACGGCTTCTGACCCAGAGCGACATCAGGATGTGAGTAGAGCGACAGAAACTGACCGAGAATCCTCTTTGATTCCAATCGGTGCTTGGTTCAGACTTCTTGCCATAATGGGCTGGCCGGCACACGGGCAGCATCGCTCATCCCGGGTTCGTCAGACACGTTTGCGGCAACCCTAGTGTCGAGTTTCGCGACCAGGATGGCCATCAATTCTCGTCGCTGCTCATTCATTGCTGGCAGATTGGCCGGCGACAGAGCGGCAAATTTCCAGGACGTGCCCAAGGCTGTATCGAGGAGCGCCTGCGATGCCCATAGCGCGACCCTCTCATCGCCCGATTGCACGAGTTCCACCAATCGGAGAACTGCCCGCTCACTATGCGTTTGAGCCAGCCGAACGACCTTTCCACAGGCGATACTCCGGTTACGATTCGGATTGCCACTTTGGCGTCGTCGGGGACGATGCGCCATGAGCCCTGCTGACAGCTCTCGCCCAGTGCCTTGCCTGCCGGGGAGAGACAATTGCTCGCCACGCCTTGGTCCGGCTGTTGCTGGATTCGTGACCAATTGCAACCCGATTTGGCGATCCAGCCTAGTGACCGCCGCAGTTGCCGCCAGCCGATAGCCAAACCCATGGACTGTGCGCAGCAAACCTGCGTCCGTGTAAAGCAATTTGCGCAAGGATCCGATATGAACTTGGAGTGCGTTGTCCTCCACGACAGCGTTGGGCCAGACGGCAGCCATCAATTCGTCCTTGGTAACCAGGGCGCCATTGGCTTTGGCAAGCACAGAAAGCAGTTCGAGCGCCTTGCGCCTGATCGAGACAGGAATCCCGCTTTCCAGCAGCTGACGATGCGGTTGCAGGATGAAACGGCCGATCCTGTATTCCTGGCAATCCATCAATACGACTCCAATGCTAAGTCGTGTGGAAATAAGAAGCGATCGAACGTCAAAATAGCGACGTCAGCCCGATCTGAAACTGGTTCCGGGTAAAGCTGTAGAGCGGGATGTTGCTGTGTTGCTCGGTGAAGACATAGGATACGCGTGGCGTAAAGCCGTGATAGTCGAAGCGCCGGTTGAGCAGGGTGAACGCCAGCATGATGGCATTGTCGCTGCGTGTCCGGCCAAAGGCCGGCAACATCGCGTCATAGCGGGTGATGAAGTAGCTGGGCTGAAATCCGGCAGAAAAGCCGAAGGGCAAGTCCTGGCTGTAACCGCCGCCGAACCAAACCCCGGAATATGAATAAGCCGCGATCTGCGCATCCTGCCGGTTGAACCCCAGTTGAATCTGGAACAGGCTGGAAGGCGAGAGGACATACGCGGCCTGGAGCTGAGCCGTCCATAACGGCCCGCTTTGTTCGGGAATGAAGTCGTTCGTGACTGATTGTCCGCCAACGGCTGCGCTAACCAGCCAATCGGAGGTGATGCCGTAATCTCCAGCCAGCTTGCCGCCTATACCGCCGACATAATCCTGGTTGGCGAACCAGCGTTTGAAGCCGGTGACGAGTAGGCTGATATCCCAGTTGGAGAACAGGATTTGCGGCCCGCCATAGGCGGAGATGGTCATGTCGTCGAATTGGCCGCCGCTATAATCCAGGCGATAAATGTCCGCACCGATGCGGGCCTTGAAATTGTCGTCCAGCAGCGGCGACCACTCTCCGCCGATGTCGCCCGCCAGGCCTATGCCGCTTTGCTTGCGAGCCGTCTTGTCCAGGGCGAAGGGCAGACCGAATATATTGACCTGGGCAGCGGAGGTGGCAGCATTCTGGTTGGTGTCGGGCGCCAGAGCGAGCGAGAAATTGAGCGTCCACTGGCGCAGGCGATTTATCGCCGCCAGGAAATGATCGATATTGACCTTGACCGCGTTGTCGATATCGCCGGCACGGGCAAAGCGGAACTGGCGGTCGGCATTGTCATAGTCGCCCTTAAGGAAAAAGGCGCGCGCCAGATCCAGCCGCACCCTTTCGACATCCGGCTCGCGCACCAGGATGCGGCGATAAAGCGAGATGGCCGTGTCATAGTCCTTTTGTTCCACTGCGATGGTGGCCATCAAAAAAAGAGCTTCGCTGTCATCCGACTTGGCAACCAGCACTTGCTCCAGTACGCGCTTGGCCTCTTCAAGCCGATTGTTGGCAATCAATAGTTGCGCCGCCTCAATGTCAGTGATGCCGAACGTCCGGCTCGGCTGCTGGGCATTGGCGCGATGGCACGATGTCATCAAAATCAGCGCGACTGCGATGATCTGTCTGGCCAGGCCATCAAGACGCATTTGTCTGCAGCCGCTATTGTTTTGTCGCGCTGACAACGCCAAACGCAGTCTTGTATCCGGCCTGGTCCTGCAGCGACCAGACGGCGCCAAGTTCTTCCGCGTTCGGTCCGAACAGCGCGCCACCGATCGTGCCCGTCGAATTGGCGCCGAAACCCAGGCTTCCGGCCGGCTGGGAAGGGGTGCTGGTGATACCAGTCAGCACGGCGCCCGACAGGCTGCCGGTGATGTTGATCTGGTTCCAGTTCTGGGGCGTGTCTGCGACTCCTGCGGCGGAAATGGGCGTCGCCGTTAAACCCGAGAGGGTGCCCGTCACCTGGCCGCTACCAAAATTGACGGCAAAGCTGCTGGAAGAACCGCTGACGGTGCCGGCCTGGATGATGCCGTCTCCCGAATAGACGTTGCCCGACACACTGCCGTTTGCGCCATTGCCCAGGTAGGTGGCCTGGCCGCTGACTGGCACATTGGCGGATGGCGTCTGAAACCCGGTGACAAACATGGATGTGCAAACCGAGCAGGTCGTTCCATCGTTCACGGCGTTCCACGTACCCGTCATCGTATAGTTCAACAAATTCAACTTGCCGTTGACGTCGTTGAAGCCGCAGCAGGGTCCACCCGTTCCATCCGGCAACAGGGTCTGGGTGACGAACATTTTCGGAACGTCAAGCTGGAAGACGGGACCGGTCACGCCATTCACGGTCTGGGCCCCTTTGTAGGTCAGTGTCGCTCCGCCCTGTTCGGCGCCGTTGTCCGCGAGTACACCACTGTTGGTATAGAGCACAATCGACTCGCGGAGGGGCAGCACCGTGTTCACCGGCATGGTGCCGAGAGTTGTATTTCCCGTCGCGAGGACTGGCGCGTTGATGCCCAAGGTAGCTGTATCGGGCACCTTATATTCGTTTGGCGGAAGATTGGTGGGAGCTGCGGCTGTCTGAACCACTGGAGCCGAGCCGCCGCCTCCGCCGCTCGAACATGCCGCCGTCAAGGCGCAGGCCAGGGCCGCGACAATTGCGGTTAAATTGCGGATTTTGCGCATGACATCTCCGTCATTGAATAGGACCCGCTGCGACAAGCACTGACCCGCTTCTGTCAATGGTATTGGACGGCGGCCTGAAAGAATTTTCGACTATCAGTGTCAGAGTGCCCGACGTTCCCACGACCGATGGGCTCGCCTTTTCCGTGCCGCCTGAGCACGCGGCGATTGAAATGCAACCGAGCGCCGCAACCAGTCGAAATGCGATTGAATTTCCGGTTCTAAGCATTGAGCCTCGATCTCTCGCCATCGAGAAGGCTCAATGGGCAACGATGGTGCCAAGTGCCGATCCGTTTCCGTCACTTAGAGACCAGACCGCGCCGAGATTTTGAGCGGCGGGTCCATAGAAGGCGCCGTCGATATGACCGGTTGCCGAGCCGGAAAGGCTAAAACTGGTCCCAGGCGCGGAAGTCGCAGCCGTGCTGCCGCTGAATCTGTTGGTTCCCGGCGCGATGCTGGCGTTCAAAGACACATCATTCCAAGGCAGTGATCCCTGCGAAGAACTGTATGACAGACCGTCCCATTGCTGCATTTTGGTCAATGCCCCGGTCACCTGTCCGGAAGAGAAGTTGGCCGAAAGATTTGCATTTCCAGAGATAGAGGTTTCCAGAATTGTACCGTTTACCGGCTTGAAGACGCCGGCACCGGCCTGTCCGGTGAAGGCCGCGGTTCCCGTCGTGGGCATGGCTGAGCCGGGCGTTTCATATCCGAATAAAAACGCCGTGCTGGACAGCAGGGGCCCGGTAGCGGTGAGGGAGTTGGTTCTCACATCCCAACCGCCCGCGGCAACATAGCTGTAGCCGACGAGAACCCCATCGAGATTATTCACAATATTTTCCCTGTTTGCGAAGTTCGTATTCAAGTTCAGGGAAGGAATGACGAGTTGAAAGTTGGTGGAGTTGGCCGAGGTGCTGATGACCGTCAGCGTGGCATCCGGGGTCGCTGTCGCCGACATGCCCGGTGATGCGGACTTGAGGCTGGTGGAGATCAGCGGGAAAGTGACATTGGCGGGGTAGCTGCCGCTATTGCCGTCGAAGCTCGGGCCGCCAGGTACTGCGATCTGCGCGGGCGCGGAGCCAAGCGAAGCGGGCGGAGGGACAGCGATTGGGCCGGCGGCAATGCCGGTGTCGGAATTGTATCCCAAGCTCGGCGGACCGACGCAGCTGCTGCAGAATGTCGGCGCGGCGGGGGCCGCGCTGGCGACGGCAGGGGCGGAAGCGGCCATGGAAATCGCGCCTCCCCCGCCGCCACCGCCAGAGCAA
The DNA here is from genome assembly GCA_035512055.1 of Rhizomicrobium sp. Taxonomy (GTDB): domain Bacteria; phylum Pseudomonadota; class Alphaproteobacteria; order Micropepsales; family Micropepsaceae; genus Rhizomicrobium. The sequence goes on along the minus strand of DATKEP010000186.1, from coordinate 4,596 downwards.
GCTGCGGTCAGGGCGCAGTTCATGGCCGTGAAAATCCAAACGAAGCTGCGGGTTCGTGATTTGCGCATGAGACCCTCGCGCTATGTGACAGCCCGAAGGATGGCCCTTGCGCGACGCGCTAACGTCACGGGGGGCCGCGCCAACGTTACGCGGAGATCGAAACTGCCGTCAAAGCATCGTCAAAGTGGTGCAGTGATCCCCGCAAACATTGACGCAAGGCGCGGAAGCCACCCTTTGGGGTAAAATTTGCGCTAGTATGCCTGCCAAAGCGATGAGGGCCTTCGCGTGGGTTTGGGGCCGGCAACAAATGACAGCATACATGCTGTGGAACAGAGCGCCCGGCCTTCGGCGCGCTGGTCGCTTCATCTACTTGGCGGCTTTGAGCTGAGTTCGCTGCCCGGCGGCCAAAAGGTGTCTCTTCCGGGCAAGCGTGAACGTGCGCTCCTTGCCTACCTAGCGCTCAGCCCCAAGGGCCGTCAGCCCCGCCGAAAGCTTGCGGCTCTCCTTTGGGGCGATGCCAGGGATGAGACCCTCCTCGACAATTTGAGGACCTGCGTCTGGCGGCTGCGAAAGACCATTGGAGATACGGACCATCGCCTTCTGGCGTCGGACGAAGAAGATATCGTGCTCGATATCGCCGCCTTCGATGTCGATGTATTGGCGTTCCGGCGCCTGGCGGAGAAGGCGAGCCGAGCCGAGTTGGAAGCTGCAGCAAATCTCTGCTCCGGTGAATTCCTGAACGGCCTGGAGCTCGATAGTGAGGAGTTCGAATCCTGGCGCCGATTGGAAACGTCCCGGCATCTCGACCAAGCCCTCGAAACGCTCTCGCATCTCATGAGACTGTTGATACAAGACGGCCAAAGCGAACGTGCCATCGACATCGGCGTTCAAATTCTGGGACTTGATCCGCTGCACGAGGCGACCGCACGGCATCTGATGCAGCTTTATGCGGATAGCGGGCGGCGCGGGGCGGCCATCCAGCTTTATCGGACACTGACCGATGCATTGCACAGGGATGTCAACACGCAGCCTGCGGCTGAAACCCAACGGGCATTTGCCCGGATCGCGCATACCGATGAGGTGAAGGCGCTCGCTCCAGGCACGAGCGGTGAGCCTGGGCAGGTCGCCGAACCGGCAGCCGTGGCAGAAGGGCGGGAGCAAGGCGTTCCCAAGCCCGCGCGCCGGTTGCGCTACTCCATGGCCACCTTGGTGGTCTCATTCATTGCTGCAACCGTGTTGGGTTCCTCGTTGCGGATTCATGACCAGCCCGACGGTGCCGGGATCGGCACGGTTCAAGCGCGTGCTTCTGTTCGCCCTGCGCCTACGGCAATCGCGGTGCTGCCGTTCGATAATCTGTCTGGAGACCCGACGCAGCAATTCTTTTCCGACGGCATGACCGAGGAAATATCGACGGCCCTGGCAAAGGTGCCCGGCTTGGAACTGATCGCGCGCACCTCAGCTTACCGATTGAAGGGCAACAAGGATGCGCGCCAGGTCGGAGCGGCCCTTGGCGCGCCCTATCTTCTGGAGGGGGCTGTTCGCAAGACGAACGATCGTGTTCGCATTACGGCGCAGCTGGTCCGAACCGATACCGGCCGGCTGGCCTGGAGCGACACCTATGAAAGGCAATTGACCGACGTTTTTGCCATCCAGGAGGATATAGCCAAGGCAATTGCCGCGCAGATGCGTCTCTCCATCGCTTTGCCGTCGGGCGAGAATCTGGTTCCAAGCCGGGATATCGATGCGAGCGACTATGAGCAATTCCTGCGGGTCAAGCCGTTCATACGCGCGCGGCAGGCCGGGGTCGAGAAGGCCATCCAGATCCTGGAGCCGCTGGTCGCGCGCAATCCCAATTTTGCGCCGGCATGGGCGCTCCTCGCGCAGGAATACGCCATCATGCCTGGGCACGCCTCCCCGTACACCACGATGCCGGACCGCCCCGACCTGCTGCAAAGGCGCTACCTTATCGAAACTTATAGGCCCAAGGCGGAAGCGGCGGCCCGCCGGGCGATCCAGTTGGACCCCAGGCTCCCCGGAGGGTACTACGCCTTCGGGCTGCTGCTGCACCATAGTGGAAAATTGGCGATGGCCGAGGACCTCTATGCAAAAGCGCTGGCGCTTGATCCCTACAATCCAGAGACTCTGGAGCTGCAAGCGAATTTTTTGTCTGACGTCGGAGAAACAAAAAAAGCAACCGAGATTGAGAAAAGGGTCGTGGCGCTGGATCCCTATGTTCCTAACTTGAAAGTCGCTGCCGCCGAGCTTCTCTGGGATGCTGGACAGAAAAACAGGGCAAACACGGTGCTGATGTCGATGATGGAGAATCCTAACGCACCCGTGGCTCTTGCGATGAACTATGCCGCTGACGGCCGCTATGCCGAAGCGGCAGACGCGCTGGAGGCTGGAATGAAGGCGCGCGGCGAACTGCCACAAAATCAAGCACCGCAATGGCAGGCGGCCGCGACCTTTCTGCGGACTGCGCCGGCCAAGGTGCCCGCGGGCCAGCACCTTCCGATCCTTGGCCGCATGGACTGGGTGTATCTGTATGTCGGGGCGCCCGAACAGGCGCTCGAGCATTATGAAAGCGACGTCCGTACAGGAATGTTCGGAGGGCCGGCCGTCTTCTCCTGGCTCTGGAAGCCGGCATATGCGTTTGTTCGAAAGACGGCACGATTCAAGGCGCTGATGATAAATTCCGGACGGGTCGAATATTGGCGGCAACGCGGATGGCCGGATTTCTGTCATCCGCTGGGCAGTACGGACTTCGAATGCGTTTGAAGGCGTGGCGCGGGCTATAGCGGCGATGGTGAGTTCAACCTTTGTTGAACTGTTGGCTCGGCACGATCATGGCCGGACCACCAGTATACGCAAGCATTCATAACGGCCAGGCGGCGATTGGCGGCGTTATATTCGATGTTCGGCCAGCGAGCTCCCAACCGCGGACTGAGTCTATCCTGCGACAATTGGATCATATTGGGCGCGCTTGCTGCGGCGAGCGCTGCGATCCTTTTCGTCATACCAACGTCAGCAGCGGCCGATGACGGCAGCGACGGTATCGAAACCGTTTACGTGACCGCTCGCAAACAATCCGAGGATGTCCAACAAGTACCCATGCCGGTCACCGTATTGTCCGGCCATGCTCTGTCGGACAGCAATGACACCCAGATACAGCAACTCCCATTGAAAGTACCCGGTCTTACGGAGACGGGCTCCAATGCGCGCCAAATCGATTTCGCCATTCGCGGATTAGGTAACAATCCCACCTCCAACGGGCTGGCGTCCAGCGTCGGTGTTTATATGGATGGCGTATACCTGGATCGGCCGGGAATGGCCGCATTCGATCTCCTGGATATCGATCAAGTCGAAGTGTTGCGCGGACCGCAGGGAACGCTGTTTGGAAAGAACACCACCGCGGGCGCAATCACCATAGCCACCCTGGCGCCAGAGTTTGCGAATGCAGCCATGGGCATCGTCCGGGTCGGAGACCTGGGCTTCCATCAGTTGCACTTTGCGGTGACCGGACCATTATCCGATGAGGTCGCATTCCGGCTCAGCGGCTATGACACCGACCGCAATGGCTATCTCAACGATATTTACAACGGCGATCATCTTCTTAGCCTTCATCGGCAAGGGGTGCGGGGACAGCTCCTCTATCGGCCGGGCGCAAATCTTTCCTGGCGGATCATCGCCGAATATGGGCGCCAGCAGGACAGTTCCGGAGCATCGGTGATTTACAGCAAGGGGCCGGCGCAAAGCGCCAACCCAACCTTTGTCCCATTTGACACCTGGGCCCGAAACCTCGGTATTGCGCCTCCGACCGATCCGGCCCGCCTGGAAAGCACGGATGACGCGCAGCAGCAAATCACCGAGCGCCAATATGCCCTAACCTCTCTGGCGACGTGGCGCCTTGGCGCGATGAGCGTGGATTCTGTTACGGGCTGGCGCGACTGGCGTTACAGGCCCCATATCGACGGGGATTATACCAGCGCCGATGTGATCCGCGACAACGGCTCTATGGATTCCGATCGCCAATTCAGCGAAGAGCTTCGGCTGACGGGAAACGTTTCCGCAATCACCTATGTCATCGGGGGATATTTCTTTTCGCGAAGCATCCTGGGAAATGCCTTTACGCATTACGGCTCGCAAGACAGCCAAGGCCTGGGAGCACTGGGCATTCCGGCGCTGAACAATGCCACGAGCAGCACCTATACCACGATTTCAAACTTCAGCTACGCGACCTTCTTGCAGGTCAGCTGGAATTTCGTGCCGCAATGGAATTTGACGGCCGGGCTGCGGGAAACATACGAGAGGGAACAGGGCACCATTGCGCGACCAGCCTTGACCGGCGGAAATGGGCCGGTGCCGGCGAATTTTGGGGCTTATAACGGAAATTTTTCGGCACAGGAATGGACGCCATCCGCCCTCCTGAGTCTGGATCACCATCTTGGCAACGGGGTGCTGCTTTACGGCATCTCCTCCTATGGCGCCAAGGCGGGTGGCTTCAATCCAGCTGTGCCTGCCTTCAGCAATGGCGCGTTCGAACAGATCGACACATTGAAGGTGAAGCCGGAGGAAACTGCTGATTTCGAACTTGGT
>DATKEP010000185.1:0-2565 GCA_035512055.1 Rhizomicrobium sp. | reverse complement strand
GCCGATGTCTCGATTGACGCCGTCGAGACCGCACTCGTCGGCGCCACAACCGTCAACAGCGTCGGCGCCATCACCGTGAAACGCCACGTCCGCAAGAATGAGCGCAACTGGGATGTGTCCTATGAACCCGGCATTCCCACGGCCGGCCTGGGAAACTGGCCGCCCAAGAACGAGATGGCGCGGCGGTTCACCATTTACCTTCTCGGCAATGCGCTGTTCAGGACCCCAAAATTCGGCGTCAAACACAGCGGGGATTTTGATGCCGTCCATGATGCCCGCGATTTCGAGCAGACGCTGTTGGCGCAAGTTTCGGCCCGGTTCGGCGATGCCCGGCCTGGCGAAAGCGAGGAGGCCGGCCCGCTCAAGACTCAGGCGCAGAACCTCAAAGCGGTTTTCTCGCCGCCATACGTCCAGGCGAATGCGGCCGTGACCTACAATATGGAGACCGCCACATGGGCCGGCGCCAAACTCGAACAGGGCGTGTGGTATCAGATGTCCGCGCCGCTCTTCCTGCCCGGGCTGGGCATTGGGCAGTTCCTGGTCGCACATGACATCGAATTTTCATTTACCCGCATGGTTGCCTGCATGCCCGGCGACAAGGAGACGGCCTGCGCGGAGATCGTGGTACACGCCACGCCGGACCCCAAGGACCTGAAGCTTGCCACCGCCGAGGTAAACCAGGGCTTCCATCTATCGGGCGCGCAATCCCTGCGTTACTGGTCGGCCACCGACGCGCGGCTTGTGGTCAGACCCGAGACTCTGGTTCCCTATGTCAGCGACTGGCGGCGCCACTGGTATGTCGCCTTGCCGGAGGCGGAAACCGACCATCGCGTGGTTTCGTCGGAGCGGGTTGTCACGGTTTCGACATATCATTGAGACGCGCTGCCTGATGTGCACTTGACCGCGACCGCGCGGTGGCGAAACTTTCCCGCGCCCCATCCGCAGGAGAACCATCATGACCGAAAGCACCAACACCTTCCTCGCCGTCTTCACCGGCAGCAGGACCAGCCCCCGCATGCAGGCCTGGATGGCGATGCCCGAAGCCGAACGCAAAGCCAAGGAGATGGAAGGCATGGGCGCATGGAAGGGATGGGTGGAGACCCATCGCGACGCAATCGTCTATATGGGCGGGCCGCTGGGCAAGACCAAGAAGATCACGGCCGGCGGCATCGAGAACATCAGCAACATGATGAGCGCCTTCATCGTGCTGCGAGCGGATTCCCACGAAGCTGCGGCAAAGCTGTTCGAAAAACATCCGCACTTCGCCATCTTCCCCGGCGAAGGCGTCGAGGTGATGCCGGTGATGCCGATACCGGGGTGAGCTGTAGTGTCATCCCGAGCGTGGCGTGAACAAAAACCCGCTATTGTCATTCCCGCGTACGCGGGAATCCGACTTGGTTTTGGCCGTCCGCTCGAACAAAAAAGCGCCCGGGTTTAGGCAAGCCCGGGCGCAGAGTTTATTGCGCGGGGAGGCAAACCCCCTCATCCTGCGCAAATGGACGTGTCGTGTGTCTGGGCAGACTTGAAACGCGGCACTCCATTTGTAAGTGTGATCCGCCGCCTGGGCCTCGCTTTGATCCGGATCAATGATGTCGATTTGCGCTAGCGCGGAGCCGATTTTGCGGGTGCGCCGCGCGCCAGTTTCTCGCTCACAATGGCGGCAACGCCCTGCCACATCCTGGCGCTGACGCTGTCGCCGGCCTGAGCGTTGCTTGCGGCATTCTCATTTGCCTGTCTGATCGCATCGCGCCCAAATATGCGGATCAGGGCTTCGGCGAGGTCATGGGAATCAGGCATTTCCCCGCTTTGAGCGGTACGCTCCCTTCCAAATTCATGTTTACAATGTAATAGCGATTCTGGGATACTTTGCGACAGTTGTAGCCTGTTTTTCCGGCGTTTGACCCCAAAATACCCCCTGCGCCGGGCAAAGGGGCCGGGATGGAGAGACCCGGCCCCTTTTTTTGTGCCATTGGTATCAATACTTTAGAACAAGCGCGGGGCAGTTTACCATCCCCTGGCAATCTTGCGACAATAAGCGACAGTTTCCCGAACAGTGCCGCAGGAGTCCGAGTGCCAACCCGACCTCGCCAGCCAGCAAAGAATTCACGCCCGGCCTCCCACAAGGATGAGCCGCCGGAAACCAGCTATGGCGCGCGTATCAACCGGCTGTTCCGCGATGCCATCCGCGACCTGGAAGAGCTGAAGCAATCGCCTTGGGGTGAGACCCCAAAATAATCACCACTTGTCATTCCCGCGCACGCCGGAATCCAACTTGTCATTCGCCGTGCAGTCGAATTGAAGTTCGATACCAGCATTCGCGGGTATGACAGGGATTCATGACGTTCAAACATCTCAAGCTCATCCTCGCGCTGGCACTTGGCGTGGCCGTGCTGGCGCTGGTGCTGCTGCATTTCGATCTCGGCTTGGTGGCCCGTGCGCTGCAGCGCGCCGGCTTGGGCGGGCTGGCGCTGGTGATCGCCGCGGGGCTCGCCGCCGAGCTTGTGCTGGCGGTGGGCATCATTCCGCTGTTGCCGCGGCCCATGCCGCTTGGCGTGATCTTCGCCG
>DATKEP010000184.1:0-28450 GCA_035512055.1 Rhizomicrobium sp. | reverse complement strand
AGCGGCATCTGTCAGCCCAAGTGGGTGGTTAATCAAAAATTAACTTTTGGGTTATCAGGCTTGGACCGGGCTGGCTTACCCCAAACGTAGGAGCAAAGGCCCGGTAGCTTCCAAAGTATCCCTATCTACCGGGCCTTCGGGGTAAATCTCAACTGCCGATTATCGGCCCACCCTGTCTCTCAACTCCACCAACTCCGTAACGTCATCAGCGCGGTTAATGATCCAGCGCACATAACCATCCTCGCCCAAAATCGGCGTGTTCGTGATCTGCCACCAGCGCACCAGATAAGGACCGCGCTCCGGTTTAACGTCATAGCGGATCAATGGCATGGCATCGGGCGCGCGCGTCTTCAGCACCTTGAGCAGCGAGGCACGCACAGCCGAGACGCCGTCGGCGGCGTAATAATTGGGATTGTCTGGAAAGGCCGCGAACAAGTTCTGTCCCACGACGTTCCTGGCCTCCGACATGGTGGCGCGTGCATGTTCGACATTCTGCGCCAGGATGGTGAAGCCGGGGTCCAGCACGAGGCACATGCCCGGCAGCACGTGAAACACCAGTTCAAAATCCACTTGGCCCGCGGGCCGGGCGCTTGGGTCACTTGTCATGAAGCCTCTGCAGTCCAGAACCGCGGCGTACTATCGGCCAATCGCCGCCGCCTGCCAATAATGGGAGAGCTTATAGGGTTCTTCCGCCCGCATCTCTTCCATCTGGAGGTGAAGCATGCAGTTCCGGTCGGCGATCAGCGTGCGCTGATCGTCAAGAAATGCGTCTGCCTTTTCCCGGCCAGCGGAAACAAGACTAAGCGCAGCCCCAGCCGGATCAGCACCCGCGCCACTGGGTTGTGGCCCCGTCCCGAGGACAAGCCTTCTTCCTGTGTTTCCGCCACTCCGGCCCCCACAGCCTAACGTTGAGGCCATTGAGACAAATCGGAACTTTTCTGGCAACCGGCGTGGTTTTGGAAGGAATGGCGCGTTATTTCATGGCTCTAGCTAGCGGCGCGATCCGCAGAGCGTGTTGGGCCGGTCGACACGCGAACGAAATACTAGGACCTAGAAAGTGCCAGACCGAATGTCTATTCCTCGGCGGCGGACGAGAAGGGTGCCGCTCATGGCGCTAAGGTTCGTCGCAGGAAATATTGCCGGAACGGCCCTGGGTTACCAGCTCGACCGCTTCCCGGCGGAGGGTGAGCAAGAGCAGGTATGCGAATATCGTCTTATACTGCGGCGACCATGCCGGCAGGACGCGCTTACCTGGTGCTAAATTTAAATACAGTAACTTCGTGCATCGGATTTTGTGGCGTCACAATCGTCGATGGAAAGTTAGGGTGGTTGACCGCATCCAAATAACCTTGCGTTTCAAAGCTCATTGCGTCGAAGTTGCGATAGACCTTACCGCCTTTCCCCGTGACGGTACGATCGCCGATCAGATGGCCCCATACAACCACGCAAGGATGGGTCGTAGATACATCCATCACAATGCCAGTATGGGGATCGGTCATGCGTGCTGCTGGCCGTAGCGTGCCGGGCGTTCCGTTGATGACCATCTCCAGCTCAATGCCTTTGCGCATTGCGATCTGCGGAAAATCGGAATTTTGCACATCGCCCACCCGCACAGGTTTTCTGAAGTCTGCGGGTGTGCCATCGACCGGCGCGATTTCGCCTGTCACCAGATTGCCCGCATCTGCTGGCGTGAAGCGGTCTGCGAAAATCTGCATCGTCTGGTCCGAAACGTCACCGTTCCCCTCACCCTGTAGCGCGAACATTGCATGGTTGGTGAAGTTGGCAACGGTCGGTCGGTCCGAGGCTGCGCGGTATTCCAACCGGAGCGCATTGTCGCTGGTGACTGTGTAGGTGACCGTTGCGGTCAGCACGCCCGGAAAGCCGCCGTCACCGTCTGGACTGACCAACGAAAGCGTCAAGCTCGGTTCGGGACCGTCATGCATTTGCGCTTTCCAAAGTTTACGGTTGAATCCGGCAGTACCCCCGTGAATGACGAAGGGGGCGCCGGGGTCCTTCTTTTCCAGTTGGTAGGTCTTTCCGTTCAAAGTAAATTTGCCGCCATGACTAATCCGGCCCACATACCGGCCCACCAGCGCGCCATAAAAGTCGCCTGCTTTCTCGTAAGATCCGAAGTCATCGTAGCCCAGTTGAACATCGGTCTTGCCGCCCTGCTTATTTGGCACGTACAAGCTCACAATCCTGCCGCCGTAATTGGTGATGCGCGCTTCTAGTCCATGCCCACCCGTAAGAGTGAACAAGCTGACCTTTTCGCCGCTTTGGGTGGTACCCCAGTCTTCGCCAGTGATATTTCGGGCATTCGCAACACCAAAAGGCAGCACGGCAAGGCAAACAACTGCGATGAAAGCGCGAAGTGGGGCACCCATGGCATTGCTCCAAGAATTGATCGGGTTTACCGACACGCTAACGCAATCGTCAGGGATAGCAAATTGCAGTCGAATACTGCACCTGCGAGCAAATATGTGCCGTTGCCATGCAACATCCTGCGAGGCTGACCGCATGTACCGCGATGACTAGGCGATTCCCTGTTGGTCGCTGTTTTTAAATTGCCTGCGAGAGTTGATTAGAAAGCGATATGCAGTCTGCATTGCTCTGGCAAGGCCAATGCGCAGCCGCGCGATGCTATCGGCACTCAGACCGGCGGGAGGATTCTGCAAAAGGCTCAATTCGGTCCAGGCATCGTTTTCCTCCGTCATCCACTGGTCGGCTAGCGCAATTTGTGCGTAATAGCGGCTCATCAGCGCAGTTCGGGACGCGGGAAGTGCGTGAGTACCTGGGATGAGCGCTCGGACTGCCACTCACTTTCGCCGAGGGTCGTGCCTTGCCCAAGATGGAAAACGGTGAAAGGTGCAGCTTTGCCCTTGCTGTCCAGACTATCGACGATCCCTTGCGCTTCGCCGCAAAGTCTATTGACCCTTTGCGGGCGCGGTCGACAGCTTGGCGAGCTTCTGGCGATACAGGTTCGCCGCGTCCCGTGCCCCAGCGCTTTTGCCAACGTCTGCCGGCCCTTGGCCGAGATTTTTTCGCCCTCCAAGGCCCCGCCCGCATCGCCGCTGACCGCGCCAAGCTCTGCGCCAACTTCAATTGCTGCAATGTGCGCTGAACCTGCGCATTGTTGCACAACGAAAGCTTTTACTTGTATTCGGCAATGCGAGCGCCTATGTATGTACGGCGACGGCGTTCCATCAGCTTGAACGCGTAGTTGTACTCACCATCCGCAACCGGCGCCTGGCGCGGGGCAACCCGCCTCCGACCTGATTGTGTTCTTCCGTGCCGTTCAAGCATTCGCTTGGCGTGAGCAATCGGGAGTGAGCATGACTATTGGGACAGTGAAATTCTTCAATTCGAGTAAGGGCTTCGGTTTTGTGACCCCTGAAGGCGGCGGCAAGGACGTTTTCGTGCACGCGTCCGCCGTCGAAGCCGCGGGCATGAGCAGCCTTTCGGAAGGACAGCGCATATCCTTCGAGACTCAGCCCGATGCCAAGGGCTCGAAAGCCGTTAATCTGAAAGCGGCTTGAGCCATCAAAGGCGGTTGCAGGCCGCGTTTGCCACCGCCTTCGACGCTTCCCGGGCACACATGACCCAACCAACGCGCACCGCGTTCATCGGCAATGCTTTGCCGCGTCGCTGTGGGATTGCGACCTTCACCACCGACCTGCACAAAGCTGTCTCCACATCGACCGTACCGGCCGAAACTTGTATCGTGGCGATGAACGATGATGGCCGGGCTTACGACTATCCGCCTGAAGTCAAGTTCCAGATCCGTGACGACGTCGTCGAAGACTATGCGTATGCGGCAGATTTTTTGAACGCCCAGAGATACGACACGGTATGCCTGCAGCATGAATTTGGAATTTTCGGCGGCGAAGCCGGTGCGCATATCCTGACGCTGCTCGCGCGCCTGGAGATGCCGGTTGTGACGACCTTTCACACCGTTTTATCGCAGCCGACGCGCGCCCAGCACGATGTCCTGCGGCGAATCGCGGAATCGTCCTCTGCCGTCGTGGTGATGGCCCAGAAAGCCCGCGAGCTGCTGCACAGTATTTACGACGTGCCGGATGAAAAGATCGAAGTCATCCCCCACGGCATTCCGGACTTTCCATTCCTTGAACCGGATCTTGCAAAGATCAAGCTGGGCTTCGATGGAAAGCCGGTCGTTCTGACATTTGGCCTTCTCTCCCCGAACAAGGGGATCGAGGTTGCAATCGACGCAATGCCCCTGATACTGCAAAGCCAGTCCGACGCGGTCTATGTCGTTCTCGGCGCTACACATCCCAATCTCGTGCGGCACAAAGGCGAGACCTATCGTGAGGGCCTGATTGCGCGCGCCCATGCGCTGGGCGTGCAAAACAATGTTGTGTTTCTCGACCAGTTTGTCGATCAGGCGACTTTGCTGGATTTCATCTCCATGTGCGATGTCTATGTTACGCCATACCTCAACGAAGCGCAGATGACGTCCGGAACACTCGCTTACAGTTTTGGCCTCGGGAAAGCGGTCGTTTCGACACCCTATTGGCACGCGCGCGAGCTGCTCGCGGACGGGCGCGGGATCCTGGTTCCATTTCATGATGCCGCCGCTATCGGCGAAGGTATAGCCGGACTGTTGACCGACAGCACCCGGCGCCAGGCTATGCGCAGGCGGGCTTATGCCGGCAGCCGGTCCATGACCTGGAAACACGCGGCAGAGCGCTATCGCGCGGTCTTCGAGCATGTCTGCCGGGGATACCGTCTCAACATGATCGCCAATCTCGACAAACGAGCGCCGGAGCGCGGCGAAACGCCGGATATGCAGATCGGGCACCTTCTGTCCATGTGCGATGATACGGGACTTCTTCAGCATGCGATCCATTCCATACCCGACAGGTCGCATGGTTATTGTATCGACGACAACGCCCGGGCGCTTCTGCTGGCCTGTGCCCTTAACACGCCCGGCGAACAGGCATTGCCGGACGCTTTGACGGCGCGCCTGGCCGCGTTTGTTCAGCATGCCTGGAACCCCGCGACACTGCGGTTTCGAAATTTCATGAGCTTCGACCGTGTCTGGCTCGAGGAGAGCGGTTCGGAAGACAGTCACGCACGCGCTTTGTGGGCTCTGGGCGAATGTGCGCGCAGCGATGTCAGCCCTTCCCGACGTCGATGGGGCACCGGACTGTTCAAGGAAGCATTGCCGGCCGTCGCGAGTTTTGCTTCGCCCCGCGCATGGGCGTTCGTCCTGTTGGGCTTGGACGCCTATTGCAGTGTCGTCAAAGACGACTCGCAGGCTGGCCGGCTGCGGCTTGTGCTGGCAGACAGCCTCATCGCCCTTCTCGCATCGGTGGAAACCGACGACTGGATCTGGTTCGAGGAAGGCCTTTCCTATGACAATGCCAGACTGTCGCAAGCCCTAATCCTGACGGGAATCTCCACGGGATCATCCGATTACGTCACAGCCGGACTGAAATCCCTATGCTGGCTTATGAGGCAGCAAACCACGGCGTCAGGTGTCTTCCGCCCGGTCGGCACCGAAGGCTTTGGCGACATCCGAAAGCCGCCTCATAAGTTCGATCAACAGCCGCTCGAAGCCGCTGCGACCATCTCTGCCTGCCTGGCGGCATGGCGAGTGGAGGGTGACTTGAAATGGAAGGCAGATGCAATCCGCGTATTTACCTGGTTTTTGGGCCATAACGATTTATCGCTGTCGCTCGTCGATCTGGAAACGGGAAGCTGCCGCGACGGACTTCATCCTGACCGGGTGAACGAGAACCGGGGCGGTGAGTCCGCCGTGTCTTATCTCCTAGGTCTCGCCGAAATTCGTCTGGCCAATCGCCTTGGTTCAATACCCGCGAAATTCGTGCCGCGCTCGTCGCCCGCGCTTGCAAAAGCCAACTAGGACCAGAGGGTCATTTGTCACAAATCCAGTTCCTGAACCGGCAGGCTCTATATCTGCGGCCCGACCCTGCCAGAGTAATCGTGCGGCCATTCAAGCCCGCCATGGAACCTCGCGATCTCAATCCCACCGACAGGACCCGGGCAAACCATATCGTCGACCGTGTCCTCGCCCTGGATGCCCAGGTAGCCGCCGATCAACTGGCAGACGTTCTGGAGAATTTCCAGGGACGGCATCGCAACCTGCTGGCGATATTCGAGGCGCGCGCCGACGAGATGGAGGTGGCGTTCGCCAACCATGCCGGGTTCAGCAAAACGCAGCGCCAGTTGATCGGGGCCTATTTTCTCCATGAATACTCTTTCGAAGCGGCCGCACTCTTCAACCCCAGCATCGTTTCCCATCCCAACCAGTCCGGCGCACCGGAAGGTGGGCGCCGGTTCATCCTCAGCCTCCGCGCGGTTGGTGAAGGTCATGTTTCTTCGCTGACATTCCGCTCCGGCACTGTTATGCCGAGTGGCGATGTGGTGGTGGATCCGACGTCGCGCCTTGCCACGAGCGCTGTAGTTCGAAGTTGCATAACGGGCGCTGAGGGCGATGAGATCGAGCTGACTTTCGCGCCATACGAGGACATCAGCGAACGCGTGATCTTTCCCGTTACGGAACCCCAATGGCACGGCATCGAGGATGCACGTTTCGTTGAATTCAACGACAACGGCAAGACGACGTACTACGCCACCTATACGGCCTATAGCGGTGCGGCGATACGGTCAGAACTGTTGGAAACAACCGATTTCGTTAATTTCCGGCTGATCCCCCTGAGCGGGACCGCCGCGCGAAACAAGGGCATGGCGTTGTTCCCGCAGAAAATTGATGGAAAGTTCGCGATGATCGCGCGGCAGGACAATGAGAACCTGTATCTAATCTATTCTGAAAATCTGTATTTCTGGAGTGGCGGCACGGCGATCCTGAGGCCCCAGTTTCCTTGGGAGTTCGTACAGATCGGCAATTGCGGATCGCCGATTGAACTCGACGAAGGCTGGCTGCTGCTGACTCATGGCGTCGGTCCGGTCCGCAAATATTCGATCGGTGCCGCTCTGCTGGACAAAAATGATCCGTCAAAGGTTCTCGCACGCTCACGTGAGCCACTGGTACGACCCGAACCTTCGGAACGGGAGGGCTATGTCCCCAATGTGGTCTATACTTGCGGGGGCTTGCGGCATAATGACCAGATCATCTTGCCCTACGCTGTCTCCGACACCTTCTCCAATTTCGCGTCAATCAAGATTTCCGCCCTCATGAAAACTATGGTCGGATGAGGGGTTGCCGGCGCTCTTTTGGCTCGGGGCGCATTCGCAGGCTTTTGTAAGCTTTTTTATGGCGCCGCGGGGGGCTCCTGGTCCGTCTTGATGCCGGCAAGCTCGCGATAGAGCGCGGCGGCGCGATTGACATACGAACTTTCGTGCCCCGCCGTAAGCGCGCTTGCGCCGTCCCCACTTCTGTTGAGAACAAATGCACCGAAAATACCCGGCGCTACATGCTCGATAACGAGTACCGACTTAAGGGCGCCCGGCTTGAACAAGGTGAACCAGTACCGCCGTATGGGCGTGACGTTTTCGCTAGACATGATAAAGCGTTCGGGCGCGCTTTCAAACACTCGTAGGTGATAAACCGCAGGGCCCGTGCGGGTATCATCCTCCCAGTAATACAATTCCGCGCCTTTCACCAATTCCGACGCGGAAAAATCGGCGCGACGGGATTTCGAATCCGGCCCGGTGAGCGCGGACGCATCATTGCTCAATGGTCCCCATTTTTTATCCGTCGTCGACCAGTACTGGATGCTTCGCAAGGCAGAGATCGTCCCGACCCGCGCCAACAGCGCGCTCATCGGACCATCAAAGTGGAAGCTACCGCTCAGGGTGACGATAAGCCTTGAGCGTGACTCGTCAGGCCAACCTGTGCAGCTCGGGGCGTGCCAATTAACTTGCTCCAGTTCTTTACCTTGCCAAATCCGAATGGTTGGCGGGGCATCGGGCGACGGATATGCAGGCGCCCCTGCCAGGGCGCAGACTGATTGCGGGCCCAGGGCCTGTGCGGGGGACTCAACCAGCAACAAGGCAACCGCGAGCGCCGCATGACGCAACCTCACAACAGATTCTCCCACGCAAGAGAGTAAGTTTCCCTCAGTCGCACCCATATCGGGCGAGAGTTCCAGGCCCTGATCTCGATGCGCTCGGCGGCGGCTTGATTAGCCTGGAACAGATCTTCCAATTCTTGCGTCGCGTCACTGCCCAGAACGACGACATCGACTTCATCGTTGAAGATGACGCTTCGGTGATCGAAATTGGACGAACCGATCACCGACCACACGCCGTCCACGACTACGGTCTTTGAGTGAAGGACCACATCGTGTATCTCATAGATCTTCACGCCCGCGTCCAGCAGCTCGGAATAGCGGGCGTGGGCGACGGCGATGGACAATGGGGAGTCGCTGCTCGCCGGCAACAACAGGCGGACATCCACGCCGCGCCTCGCTGCTTGGGTCAGGGCCTCCATTTCCTGCTCGGTGGGCGCGAAATAGGCGGTCGTGACCTTGACGCTCTTTTCGGCGGTTCTGATCGCGGTGAGAAGCGTGACATAATACAAGGGAATCCCGTTGTCAGGCGTGCTTCCCAGCACGCGCGCGACGGTAGTGCCTCTTGGCGCCGCGGTCGGAAACATGGCGGATTGGTCTAGCGGCGGTCCCTTTTGCTTGGTCCAGTGATCCAGGAACAACTTCTGCAATTCCGCGGTGGCGGGCCCCTCGATCTGGAGATCGGTATCGCGCCACTGCTCCTGGGTCGAGCCGGACGGCCCGCCGGACTTGCCCATCGGATTGCTTTGATAGGCTGTGCTGAGATTGACACCGCCTATAATCGCGATGTTCCCATCCACAACCAGAATCTTGCGATGGTCCCGGTCGTTGAAGGAATAGGGTACCTTCGACTCCAGTGGGTCGACCGGATTGAACGAAACCAGATTGATCCCGGCCTGCTTCAACCGGTCCAGAAATATCACGGCCGTGCTGCCCGATCCGTAGCTGTCATAGATCACATTGACGGCGACACCCGCCTGGCGCTTGGCAATCAGCAGGTCGCCCAAATGCACGCCATCGCTCTCCACATCCTCGAAGATGTAATATTCCAGGTTGATGTTATTGGTCGCGCCCTGTATCGCGGCGAACATGGCCTTGAACGTCTGAGGTCCGTCCCGCAATAGTCGGGTCCGGTTGCCGGCGATCAGAGGGCTTTGCGATATCGCTTCTTCATATGCGGTATGGCGCTTGAGCAGCGCGTCATCGCCGGCATCGGTGCCCAGCCGTTCCAGTATCGCCTTGCTTTGCTCTGCCGTGAGCGGCCCGCGCCGCCCCACGATCTGGGGAGATGTCTTGCCGGTTGCTTGGGGCGTGGCAATATCCGGCGGCGTCGCACAGCCGGCGAGCCCGCCCAAGGTGATGCACAGAATGCCAACAGCCATGGATCGCACTTTGCGCGCACGCTGCTGTAAGTCGCGGGTCGCGTCATTCACAACCGCGGAGGTCATTTCCATTTGCGGCCAAATTTCTGGATATTAGTGGAGACTATTTGTATTCATTGGCTTCCTCAGAAACATCGTGGCCGGCCCTCGAAACATCCTTGCCGGCGCCTTCGACAGTGTTGCATGCGGGCAGGATGTTGAATGCGCCTCTGAAGATAACAAACACGATGAGTGCCCACGGCCAATTTGCTTGGCACAGATAATACCTTTGAAGTCGGACCGCGCCCTCATTCAGGCAACGTTCGCAGGTGCATTTGGTTCCCGTCGGGCACGGCGCGGCACTTGAAACAGGGCCATGGAAATCCTGATGCGCTTTGCGCGCGGTCGAATTTCCGCGGATCGGCAAATGCGGATTTCCGCCGGCCAGCGCGCGGCCTATGGCATGAAGAGCCCCGGCTCAAGTCGCCCGAAGCGAACGGCAGAACGGTTCGACGCTGCGTCTGCACCTATGCATTTCGTCGGTCAGAACCGCGCTTGGGAGCTGGCACGTGAATTCATGGGGCTTCTTCCAAAGGCGGTCGAGTCTTTTCAGAGCCACTTCGACGCCGATGGAATTCCCGCGCGTCTGGAAGATTCCACGATATGTCGAAAATGCTCGTGCCCACAACGACTTATCAACCCAATGCATTCCTAAATTATTGAAACTCAAGGGAAAACAGAACCATTCCCGCCTTCGCGATTTGTTATCGGCATGGGCCAGACCGCAAGTCAGCGAACGATTCTGGTCGTCGAAGATGAACCTTTCATCCGCATATCCGCTGTCGCCATGCTGGAAGATGCGGGCTTTGGGGTGCTGGGGGCGAAGAACAGCGCCGAAGCATTGGGAATGTTGGCGCGTCATGACGAAATCAGCGTCCTCCTCACGGACGTGCGTATGCCTGGCCTCATGGACGGGTTGGCGCTGGTGGCGCACGTTTGTATCCCCTATCCCGCAATATGCTCGCTCGTGGTCTCTGCGAATGCCTCGATGACGCAGGCCAGAAACGCTGGTGCGTCGGGATTCCTTGCCAAACCCTACACCGCGCGCACGATTGTCCAGGCGGTGCATGAATACTGTCCAGCAGAGCTAACAATTTCTAAGAGATGTAGCGCCGCGAACAACGATCCGGCGTGAGGACAGAGATGACAGAAATGACGGAAGTCAAGCGCAGGGCACTGGTTGCTCGGCCCGGTAGGGTAGCAGCCAAAAAAGTAAACGGCACGCGAGTTGCCCAAAAACACCTTCAAGGACTGAGCGCGTAATCTGTCTCATTTGGTTCATGATTCAATTGGCCCGACAAGAGACCTTCGCCACGGATACCGGCTGCTAATTCACGCTCGACCTATTCGTCGGTTGCTCAAATTTCCCAAGAACACAGACTTCCCCCGACTGCAAGACGCGAAGACTTTGCATATTTTCGCAGACTTCTTCGGTGCCGCCCCGAACCACCCAATCGAACCCGTTGAATTTTAGGTCCGGGCAAATCCCTTGCAGATGGTTTACCAGGGTGCGTCCATCGCGCATTTTGAACACCAACGTCTTGCCGTCTTTAGAGTCAGTGCTCACAATATCGCGCGTTCGCAGGCAGGTGTTTGCGGCTAATGCCGGTGAAGCAAGACTCATCGCCACTAATATTGCGCAGAGGACTTCTCTCTTCATGGTCATCTCCCGAACCGATCCTCACCACTGATTATCCGCCTCCAATTGCGCTCGGACAAGGTCAGTTTAATTAGGGCAAAAGCTTGCATCCATGGGCGTGGAACGACTCGCTCGTAGTCGGAGATTGTCATCGGGCCAATTCGCCATTAATCGATCCTCAAATATGCCGACGTATATTCTTCTTTCCTTCGCCATGCTGAAAAAGCGAGCGAGGACTTTGGCGTCGACGTGCGCACGATCCTGGTGGAATTAGGCCGCAGGCGCATGGTAGGCGGTCAAGAAGACATGATCACCAACGTGGCGCCGTCTGATCAATTCGCGCGAGGCAACGCAATGAGTCAAAGAAAGGTTGCCACGGCCGCAATGGTTGAGCCGCATGCTCAGGAGGCCACGCTTAAATTTGGAAACGGGCGATCCAGCCCATGTCGTCGCAGAAATACATGTGCTCGCCTACCAGCTTGGCGCAATGGATCACCGGTGAGTCGTCAGGCAACTGCACACGCTCACGGATATCGCCGGTTGCGGTATCATGACGAAAGAAGGCGTTGAGATTGGAGTCCGAAGACCAGATGCTGCTGTGATCCTTGCCCCAGCTCATGCCATGGGTGCGGTTGCCAGGTACGGGCCAGGTGGACTTCACTTTCCATGTTCGCTTGTTGATGGTGAAGATCTGGCGTGCCGGCGGGCAGGCATAGATTAAATAATCGCCGTCCACCAGGATGGCATGCGCGCCAGTGCCGCCCGACCCCTCTTCCGCATCCAACGGCAATTGCCCCGGCGGCAAGCCCTTGCGTGTATTGTTGCCCACATTGCCAGTCATTGCCGGACCGATCCCGCGCTTCATGTCCGGCCACGCCGGCTTCAGCGGACTGCGGCGGCCCGGCGGGTCGTCTTCCCGCTCATAAATGCGGCCGGCACCAGGCGTGACGTATTTTGCGATGGTTTTGCCGTCCAGATCGCAATGCACGATGATGGAATTGTGGGTCGAGGTAATCCACATCGTATCGCCGTCCTGCACCAAGCCGCTCGGACCCACAACGTCGGCCTGGAATTCCCGTACCGTCGAACCGTCATTGATATTGATCAGTGTAACCCAATGCTCCGCCCCTTGGTCCAGAACCCATAACTGGCTTGGATTGGGCGTGAGTGCCAGGCCATTGGGCTGGCCGTGTTTGGTCTTGTAGAGGACCTCAATCTTGTTGGCCGGGCGTGTCGGGATCGAAGACCAAGCCGGCAAACAGGCTGGATGGGCCGGTTGCGCCACCGCCGGCATTACCGCGGCCGCGGGCGCAGCCGCGGCCGCGATGAGGAAATTCCGTCTCTTGATCTGCATATACTCTCCCCTAAACGGCTTCTTTGGCCATTTCGATTTTGAAGATCCATCCAGCGGAAGGGCTGTCACCATTTGGCCAGCCCGGATGGATGCCCGCATCGCAGCTGACCAGCATTCCGTCATGAAATTCCAGGCCATGTGGATCGCACGAGCCCTGCTCGAAGTCATAGGTCGCCATTACCGCACCCGTCTTGCCGTCATACTTGACCAACCCCGGCTGTCCTTCCTTGTAGCTCTTGGAGTCATTGCCTGTGACTTGCCAGATATTGCCTTCAGCATCGAATGTCATATCGTGCCAGCGCGGCTTGTCGGCTGGGGCATAGATCGGAATCGCCACTTCCGGCGCCCAAGTCTTGGGATTCACCCGCAGCAAAAGGCGCGGTCGGTTGGCCACGATCCATAGCTTGCCGTCATGCCACTGAGCGCCATGGCTGCCGCCACCGTCCTGTCCCGGAACGCCCAGCGGAATCTGGCGGTGGCTGATTTCCTTGGAATTCAAATCCACCTGGAACACGCCTTCCGGTTCCTGATTGGCCATCATCCAGACGCAGCCATTTCCAAAGGCCATGCCTGAGGTATTGCGCGAATTCGTGTAGACTGTCTTCAGCAGCTTGCCGTTCCAATCCACAAGCCAAGCCGCCTCCCGCAGATCGGCAGGCTCAGGCAGGTGATAGGACTCGGCTGCCTTACCCGACAGTTTCTGCTGGCCCAGCCAAATCCCGTCGGAGGCCACCGCCAAGGCATTGATATAGCCGGGAGGTCCTTTGAACAGTTTGGTGGTCTTCACCATCCCGTGCGGCGTTGCCCTGCGCTGCGGGCCATACGTCATGGCCTTGTTAGGCGTCTGCGCACGCGCCATGTCCGATAGGAGGGAAACCGCCGTCACACCGGCGAAAAATTCTCTTTTATTGAGTTCCATCGCAGCATCTCGATATCCCCAGTCCATCATCGGAAGAAAGGTTGGGAATGTCCAAGTCCTCTTCCTGCACGGTCTCATCTGTTGAGTTTGCGCCGCACAACTGATCGTTACCGCTTCTTCGGGTTAAGCAGTCTTTTCGGCCGCCGCGATTTTGCGGCATGGAACAGGGAAAATGTGCGGCTCACAAAGTTTGTGACCCCCCTCATCCCATTGGTATAGGCCCGCAATTCCTCCGTCATTGTTCCTTCGGCCAGCCGCACGTGGCCGGATGGATCTTGGGTCTCGAAGTTGACATAGAACCACGGATCACCGCGCCGGATTATCAAGTCACTCTTGATGTCGTGCCATTCGAATGCCCAGACGAGTTCCCGCGGCCAGATGTGGATTGGAAAGCGCCCACCGATCATCAGCCCCGGCCATGCTGGATTGCAGCGCGCGTAGAAAGGCGGCATCTGAGTCAGCCAGACTGGCTCGTCGGCGACAAACAATAGCGGCGTCATTACTTGGATCAGGGGACGCTGCGGGTGCCGCCACTCATCGGGATGCACCGCCATCACCATCTGCGCGAATTGCTGGGGACGGATGCTGGACTGGTCTCCATCTATGGCGCCCATCGAAGGACTGCCCTGTGCGTTTTTGAAAAATCGCAGCTTGATGTCGATGGGGCATTTGATTTCGAACAGGCGTGCTTCGTGATCGGTAACGGCAGGACAATTCGAAAGCCCCTTGGCGTGGCTGGTGCGGGCGTCGGATCCGGAAATCTTGTGAGGAGCGTCCCAGATGAATGTGGCCTCCCGCGCAGGATCAATGACCCAACCCACATCCACGACGCGGGATTTCGATTCATGAGCCCTCGGCCAGAACTTCATGCTACCACCCGAAATAGGGTCATGCTAGGTCAGATGCCGGTCAATAAATAGCCTCCGGCCCTTGAGCCGGAGGCGGGTGTCCAAGGGAAGCGGACCTCAGAATTTCAGGCGAAGGCCCCCAACTGTGAGACGCCCGATGAGGTTTGTGACTAGGTCGTCGGTGCCTGTGATCGCGGCCTGGCCCGGGCTGTTATAGAAGGGCGGGTGGCTGTCACCGATATTGGTCATAGTTAGATAGACCTGATCGCCCGCAAGCCACCCATCGGGGAAGTTATAGGCCACGTGCGCATCAAACGTGGCATAGGCGTCCACCTTGTCGCCTCCGCCATTAGGATTGCCGTTGGCGTCACGGGTCAGGGGGTTGGCCGGCGTCGCCCAGTTGCGGTAGGAGCCGGTGAAATTCATGAAAAGGTCGACCTCGAAATTGTCAAATGCCCAGCTGATGTTGGTGCGCGACTGATGCTGGATTTCCGGGAACTGCGAAGTCTGCCCGTCCGTGTTGAGTAGGCTGTAGCTCGGCCCTTCGACTGGATAGCCGAAAGAAATGTCATATTGGAGGAATTCGGTGATTGCGGTGCCAAATCCGAAATGCCCCCAACTGTCGGTGTCGAACTCATAGTTGATGGCAATATCCAGACCTTGTGCGCGGAGGTTTTCGATGTTGTTTTGGCTCTGGTCATCAATCACATAGACGGTGCCTGGGATAGCGCTATTCAGCGTTGGATAAGGCGCGATCGCTGCTGCCACCGCAGCGGCGCTGCAACCAGTTGGGCAGATTTGAAACAGGTAATTCAGCGATGGCACTTGCGGCAGGACGCTGGCATTGGGTGAAGTCACCGCCCCTTTGAAATGGGCGTCGAACAGCGTGATGTTGGCGATGAAGCCCGGAAGGAAATCAGGTGCGAAGTCCATGCCGATCGTATAGCCGTTGCCCTTTTGCGGCTTGGCAGTGGGCCCAATTCCCCGCTGCAAGGTGATGCCCTGAGTGGCGGCTGTTCCGACCTGGCAGCTAGTGGCATTCGCTGCGCAGCCCGGTAGGACACCCGCAGTCCCCGGATAGAGAGCGGTCGGGAAGCTGGTGGGCGTCGAGAATAGGCCGGCGCCCCCATAGGCGGCGCGATAATTCTGGGTCGGATCGCCGATACTGTCCTGTTGTGGGGCGACGAACGAAGTCGAATAGCTGCCGCGCAATTTCAGACCCGGTATTACTGTCCAGTCTGCAGCGAATTTCGGGTTACGGGTGTCCCCGACATCGGAGTAATCGTCATAGCGACCTGAGACGTCCACCTCGAATTTATTCACCAACGGCACGTTCATTTCCGGTGAAATAACAGGTACGTCGATCTCGGCGAACACCGAGCGTACTGAACGAGGGAAGTGGAAGACTGAAAAGCCAGAGCCAAAAGAGGATGGACCAGTTGCATTAGCCTTGGTCACTTTCTGCACCAATCCGTAGTTGACGGCTTCCCCACCTATAGCCGCTTTGACCGGACCGGCGGGGAGATCGAATACCGGACCATTAAATGCCAGCTTGAACTGGGTGAACGAGTCGATCTGATCGGTCGTAGCGTTGAAGCTCGTGAGGGATTTGATGGTGGCAGTCGAGGTTCGATTGTTCCCCACCGGGTTCCATACGTCGAGTGCGTTGGCAGCGGTAAGCGGCAGCTGCGTGGCAATTATGGTGGTGCCGACGACCGAAGGGGTAACAAGCGAGCCGCCCGTATTGGTGGTGCCATTGAGGGCGAGAAGGGCGCAGCTGTTGCAAAATCCATTGTAGGTGTCCGAATAGCTGTTGTCCTGCGCGGTCACCAGCCAGAAATTGCCCTCCCAGCCGTCGAGAAAGTTTTTGTCGAACTGATAACGGGCATGAATACTTCCATAGATATCGGAAGCGCCTTGTGGAGAGATAGCCTGCGGAATCAGCTTGCTGAAATCGTAGCGGACAGACTGCGACGTCGCGATCACGCCGGGCGGATTGATGTAAAAGGGGTTGACTTGTGTTGCACTGGCAGCGCCAGGGCCGAACGCCGTGGCCGTTATGGTCCCGGCGCTGGAATAGGAAACATCCTTGCGATTCGCCATCAGGGCCGTGGCGGTCAGAGTCAGGTTGCCAAACTGTTGCGTGACCTTTGCCAGCATATTGTCGCGCGTTTCCTTCGGAACATAGTCTCCACTGATGAGATCACAGGGCGCATTCACCTGGCTGTTGACGATGGTCGTGTTAGATGCGGCCGATTGATAGATCAGACTCGATCCGGCGGGCTGGATGGTCGCAGGCGAACAGTTAAAGCTGCGCTGATTAGTGCCGCCAAAGGGAATGAAGTTCTGAGTGGCAACGCGCGCTGCCATCTGAATATCGCTAATATAGGAATGCTGGATAGCGACAAGCGCGCTTCCCCCTTCCCAGCTTCCGCCACCAAGGGCGCTGATGTTATATTTGGTATAATCGTCGGCGCCCCCTCCTTCGGCCTGGAGCAAAAGTCCGTCGTAATTGTTGCGGGTGATGAAATTGACCACGCCAGCCACTGCATCAGAACCGTAGATCGATGAGGAACCATCCGCGAGCACTTCCACCCGCTGAATGGCGATGGTTGGAATGATTGAGGGATCGGTTTGGGAATGGCTGGTGCCCCCTAGGGGGAAGCGCAATCCGTCCATGATCACCAGGGTCGAACCGGAGGCGCTGCCGCCCAACTGGTGAATGTTCGGGGAGAAATAAGTGCTGTTGTGCTGTCCCTGCCCGACTTGCCCCATGTCGGATAGGGCGGGAACTTGCTTGAGCACTTCGTCAAGGGTCTGACCACCCTCTTTCTGGATATCCTGCTGGCCCACTGTCACCAGATTTGCCCCGACCGGCGTGACGCCACGGATACTCGTGCCGGTCACCGTCACCTCTTCCACGCCCGGCGCGCCTTGCGCAGATGAGGGCACGCCTTGGGGCTGAGCCGGTACCTGCGCGAATCCCGGCGTCAGCATGGCGGTTGTGATGATGGCCAAGCTGGATCCGCCCAGCTTCAGTTGCCGCGTCAAGTTGTTCATAGCGATTCCCCTGCTACTATTATTTTATAGGCCAGTGTTGACGGCTTGGCTGGCGGCGGAAGCCTGTGCCTCCGACAAATAGGGTGTCAAAATGATTATGGCCTCCCCTCTCAACAGATGAGAGCAACTTGCAAAATTCGGATTAGAGCAGACCAGCCACGGCGGGCGGGATTGGCTGGAACCCGAGCTCAGTTTTCCGCCTGCAGTTTAGCATTGTACACGTTGTTGGCTTCCGCGCCCGCAATTGCACGGCCTCAAGACGAGGTGATGTCACTAGCCTTCAAATGCGGCGCCGTCGGCGATTTGCGAACCTGGCTGGACTGCTATTACGGCGCGGCACAGCCTATGCGTTCGGCGATCGGGCTTCCACCGGTGCCACCCGCCCAGTCCCGCTTGGTCACCCTCCCGCCGGCGGGAACCGTGCCGCCGGAGGATGCCGAGATTCGGGACAATGTCTTGAAATCGGCGCTGGACTGCAATCGCATCCCTGCTGGCCGGGATTGGCTAGACTGCTTTTATGCCGCCCCAGAGCCAGTGAGGCTGCGCTTGGGTCTTGCCTCTCAATTCAAACCGCCGGCGAAGCGAGAGGCCACTATGCTTGCTTCGCAGTTCGGCTTGACGTCCAAACCGTTACGGGCGCCCGACGCGATTTCGGCCCGCATGGCATCCTATGAATTCAACAAAAATCACCTGTTCACTGTCACGCTTGATAACGGTCAAGTGTGGCAGCAAATCGAGGGCGACGATCTCTTGGCGAATTGGAGCAGGTCACCTCGGAATTATAGCATAGTAATCACGCGTGGTTTGTTCGGGAGCTACAATTTCCGGGTTCAAAAAAATGGTGGACTCTTCAGAGTTCGCCGCGTTCGGTAAGCCGCAACGCCTCTCCTTGAGCCGACTATGGCCCATTGGAAAAGGAAACTCAGCACGCATTCTTGGAATGTCCATTTTGATATCGCATTCTAATCAGCGTCCGCTTTGGGTATTATTGGACATTTGCGTCGAGCCTAACCAATTAGCTTCCGGTTGGATCAACGCCCGCATTCTCCCTGCAAAGACGCGGCCAAGTCCGTTGAAGAGCGGTTTCCTAATTGTTGACTGGCACCAGCCGCACTACCATGCCGGGGGTTTCCGTCTCGGTCGGCATAGGCGCGCCCGTTGCATTTTGCAGCAGCACATAAAGCAACCCGTCCGGGCCCATGATCACATCCCGGGTGCGACCATACTGATCCCAAAGAATTTCCTGATGCGTGATCTTGCGTCCATCAATTTCGTAGCGAAACAATTTCTGACCGATTAGAGCCCCTAGAAACAGATTATCCTTCCAGCCGGAATAGCGACTGCCCGTGTTGAAGGTGATTCCGCTGGGCCCGATGGAAGGCGAATAATAGATGATGGGATCGTCCATCCCCTCCTGGTGCTGGCGCGTGATACCGGGTTGAAGCCCCATCGAGACCTCGCCCCACCCATAGTTGTGACCTTTTTCGATAACGTTGATCTCGTCGCCGCCGGTGGGGCCATGCTCGCTTTCCCACAAGATGCCCGTTACGGGATCAAAAGAAAGTCCTTCGGGATTCCGATGGCCGTAGCTCCAAATGCTGGGTAGAGCGCCCCGCATTTGCACAAAGGGATTGTCGGCGGGAATCGAACCGTCGTCATTGACGCGGTGAATCTTGCCAAGCGGTGAATCCAGCCGCTGCGCATTTGTCATATCACCGCGATCACCCAAGGTGAAAAAGACATGGCCTTTGTGATCGAACAAAAAGCGTGAACCGTAATGGATTACACTGGGTGTATAAAGTATGTCCGGCGCCTTGAAGATGTCCTGCTGATCTACCCACTCGCCGTTGGCATTTATGTGGGCGCGCACAATGCGCGTCATTGCCGGTGGTAAGCTGGAGCCGCTCTTGAGCGGTCCAGTTGGCGGCAGAGTGCCTTTGTAGCTGGGCAGCACTTCAGAATAAGAGAGGTAAATCCAAGGATTGCCACTCCTGTCGTCCGAGTCCACCGCGATGTCGAAAAAGCCGCCATCCTGCCTGACCCAAGCAATTGGCGTGCCTTTGACCTGCGCGGGTTCTAGCTTGCCCTTTGCATCGACGATCCGGATATGCCCGCTACGCTCTGTAACTAGTATGCGTCCGTCGGGCAGAAAGGATTCGCCCCACGGTGTGTCTATTCCCGACGCAACGACTTCGATCCGGAACGTCTCTTTCTCGCTCTTGATCACGCGATTAGTCGGGTCAGGCACCGCCGGTGGGTGGCTGGCCAGATCTCCGCTATGGATGCGCAAGAAGGCCAGCAAGCGGCCAATCTGGGCATCATCCAATCGGTTCTTGAAGGCGGGCATATCGCTGCCAGATACGCCACTGAGGATGACTTTGCGGAGCGTTTCGTCGGAATTTTCTGCAAGCAGATTGGGTGCGAAGAGACTTGGGCCGCGGCCTCCCGCTAGGTCATTGCCGTGGCAACCCGCGCAATTGGAGGCAAAAATCTGAGGCGCGTCATTCAAGCCGCCAGTAGCACCCACGGGCACGCCCAGAGGACCTAGCCGAGCAGGTGCTGCCGCTTGCTGTGCCAGCACACCACTGCCAACAGTCAGCAAGCTAATCATCGCGAGACAAAAAAGCTGCTTCACCATAAAATTTGCTCCCTGATTTGCGAATAGTTTTGGCTTGGCAGCGCAGCGGTCATGATTTTAAGGGGCACTTTCGGTAGCAATCCTGGGTCAATGCATTTGGCGCACTTCAGCCACAAAATGACTTATCGCCAGTACTCTTACTCACATCGGTCCCGTGTAAGAAAATTCGCTAATAGCCAACCGCTTGGCCGTCTTCTCTGAAATTCGAACCAGCCCGATAAATACCCGCGATCGGGAGTGTGCAACGAACGTCGGCAGCGGCACATCCCATTGGAGCAGTCGGATCGGGCATGGACATTATACCTTCAAAGCCTCCCATGGGTGAGCCGTTGGACGGAGAGACTTTATGGCCCATCTCGATCAGTTGAGGACCTACGAGCTTGAAAAGCTGCGATTCCATCTGCAATTTGTTGGTCACCTGATTGTGGCTGAACCGCGCCATGTCGCCGGCGGCCTGGACGTTCGCCCCAAGATCGAGAATGTTCACGAGTACCTGCATGTTTCCTTGGCCTTGCTGGTCGCCGCCGTGCTGGCCAGTCACCAGGAACGGTTTGCCATCCCGCATCACGAGCATGGCCGAAAGTGTGTTGTAGGGCCGCTTTTGCGGCGCGAGGGCGTTGGGGCTCTTCGGATCAAGAGAAAAAAGGCCGCCGCGGTTATGGAGGACGAAGCCATAGCCGGGAATCGCGACGCCGGAACCCCAGCCGGCAAAGTTACTGTTTATCCACGAGACCATGTTGCCCCAGCGATCGGCCGTTGCCAGGTAGATCGTATTGCCGTTGTTGGTCGGTCCCGAATAAGCAGGTTCGGTATCGGAGGCCCGCTTCGGGTCAACTATGCCGCAAAGCGACCTGGCGTGCGCTTTCGTGGTAAACGTTTCAACCGGCACCGGGACGACATTTGGATCGGCGTTGTGTGCGTACACGTCGACATAGACTACCTTTTTGGCTTCGATCAATGCATGCCAGTAGAGAGGATTCGCAGGTCCCAGAGCCGCGAGCGTCTTGCCGGGGTACCAGATGGGAACGCATTGTTCCAAAACGTTCAGAGCCTCAACGATCCCCCACGCTTGCGAAGGCGCCCTCGTTCCGTAAACGGTGAACTGATCGTGGTAGGTGGTCGACGCCGGAGTGACCCACTCGCCCTTATAGTTCGCAAGATCACCGAGCGTCATCGTGCCGCCGATGGCATTCGATTTCGCAACGATGGCGCGTGCGATTTCGCCCTTGTAGAACGCGTCGCGACCCTGTCGTTGGAGCAACCTGAAGGTCTTCGCCATGTCAGGATTTTTGAAGATTGTGCCGACAGCTGGCGGCACTCCGTTGATGTAAAAAGTTTTCACGGCATCGGGATCTACCTGCATGCAGCACCCCGAAAGCGGCAGAGCATTCTTCATGGGCCAACCGCTCTGAATTTCCTCGGTCACCGGAAATCCTTGCTCCGCATAGTCGATGGCCGGTTGCAAAACATCTTTGAAGGTTTTTGTGCCGAACCGCGTGAGGACTTCCTGCCAACCCCAAACCGAGCCCGGTACGGTGACCGTCAGGATTCCCCCTGAAGGCATGCCAGAGCCAGGTCCGAAGTTGGCCGGATTGAATTTGTAACCGAGCGAATTCATATGCGCGATCGTCAGGCCACTCGGCGCGATGCCGCTTGCGTTGATTTGGTAGACCTTCTTTTCTTTAGCGACATAGATGAGCGCAAAGAGGTCACCGCCGACGCCGACGTTTGCGGGATAGGTCACACTGAGCGCTGCCGCCGTGGCAACAGCCGCATCAATGGCGTTGCCCCCTTGTTGGAGGATCCGAAGGCCGGCTTGCGCCGCGAGCGGTTGAACAGTGCTCACGATGCCATTCCGCGCCATCACCTCCGAGCGGGTTTGTTGGAGCCAGCCTTCAGATCGATCGCCTCGGACGGCCTGGCAGGCAGGCGCTATCGAAGTTTTCGTGCAAATCTGCGCGGGCGGCACCTGAGCAACCATGAAGTTCGAATGAAAAACGAGTGCAACAAAGAGAAGAGAAGAGAATGCGTTCCACCGCCAGCTCATATCGTCACCCCCCGGCCCAACAGCCTGATTTGCACCATTGAGCCAGACGGGAACCTCACTGGCAACACCTGTACGATTTGAGACGGAATCAGGTCCCTTTTCAGGGGATCCGGCAACCCGGCGAGCCCGCTTGACATGCCCGGTTGATCAAGGCGCCGCAAAAACGGAAGGACAGAAGTGCGGTTTCGAGTGTCTTTGCGCCATAAGCGACCGTTCAGGCATGGGGTGAGTGACGGGCAAGTTCGCCCATGTCTGCGAGCATGAGATCAAGTTGAGCAGCGCGAACTCTCCGGCGCGCCGTCAAGCGGAGAACAGTTCAATTTATGCCGACGATCCGGCTGGCGCGATGGCTGTCTGGTGAAAGGGTCCGAAGCGTGACCTGACCTTTGACAGCGACCGGTCCATTATAGACTTGCCACGGTGCCTTGCCGATGCGGTACTCGATTTTCAGGCCGGCGATCGACGTATTGGCTTCGAGCACCCCATCCGCGACACGTGCGCCCGGCACTGGAATCCGGTAATTCATTTTTGCCCGGTCGAGTTCAGCCAACCGCGGTATCAGCTTTGCTTGAAAGCTATTCCAATCTGCCAGAAGAGCCTTGCTATCGACGCTTCCGTCCCCAAAGACGAAGCTCTTGCCTGCGATATAGCCGGGCTCCCAGGGTGCCTTGTGCCAGGCGCGTTCCGCCAGCGCCAGGGTGCGGGGGAACAGCATGTAGTTGGCGATTTGTGGATTTCTGATGGTCTCGCTCCACAGCTGGCCCTGCATGCCGGCGATGTGGTGTCCGGCCGTCAGCGGCACGGTATCGGTTATTGCGACGCCACTGCCCTTAATGCCTGTCATGATGGCGGCATTAGCGCCGAGATTTTCCGGCATGAAGCTGAACACCTTGTAGAGGTCAGTGGCGCGCGAAGCCCAATCGGTACCGCGTTCCCAGCCGTCAGCGGCATAAGGCATGTCGAAATAAAGCGTTTCCGGTGTCGACATCACAACATCCCAGCCCAGGTTGGCGTGGTGATGGGCCTCGGCGATGCCGCCGCCGAACAGATTGCCCCAACTGTTGGATTGCACTTTCGCCGGCATTTGCGCCGGATCTAGACTGCTCATGCCGTCGCTCCAGCCGGCAGGTTCGATTCCCTTATCACGCAAAATCCCAGCGACACGCGTGAGGAAGACATTGCCGAGCTGCGGCAAGGTCAGGTGCTGATCGGACATGAACTTCCGGCAGGCGGGCGAGTCTTTCCAGGCTCCTGCGGTTTCATCGGCGCCGATATGATAAATGCGCAGCGGAAGACCGGCCTCTGCATGCATCGCCTTGATGCTGTCGATCACCGCGCCGATGAAAGCATAAGTTGAGGGCAGGCAGACATTCAGCATGTTGTCATTGTAGTGCTGAATGGAGAAATAGACGGTCTTGTCGTCCGGCTCGTCCAGCCGGTAGCGCGTTGCCTCGTCGAGTTTGCCCTCGGCAATTAGGCGGCGGGCGCGGGCTCTCATGGCAATGATTGCTGCGCGGGAATGCCCGGGCATATCGAAGGAGGGGATGATCTCGATCTTGCGCGCCTTGGCGGCTTTCAAAATCTCGATGTAATCGGCTCGTGTCAGATGGCCCGTTCCGGGTGCCCTGGCCTCGGGGCCGGATCCCAGGAAGGGCATCAGACAGCGCGTCTCGGTCGGATCGTGGCAGCGGCGGGCACCGACCGCCGTCAGTTCCGGAAAGTCTTTGATCTCAAGCCGCCAGCCTTCGTCGTCACCCAGATGCAAATGAAGCATGTTGAGCTTGATGGCCGCCATCTGTTCGATTACAGCCAGAATTTGGGCCTTGGGCTGGAAATTGCGCGCGATGTCCAACATCAGGCCGCGATATGAGAAGCGTGGCGCATCATCGATTTCAAATGGCCAGAGGCGCAACCGTTCGTAAACGGCTTGTTGTCCCAGGGACCGCAGGGCATACGAAGCACCGGCAGCATCAGCGGCAACGATGGCGATGGCCCTCCCCTTCGCCATGATGTGATAGGATTCCGGCTTCATCGCCGGATCGGCGGCTACGCTCAGTTCAACGCCGGCCTTGCCTACGGCCACGTCGCGCTTGAGCGAGGAAAGCGCGGGGATGATATCGTCCGCCGCGATACCATGTAGCACAAGGTGCACGCCCCTTTTTAGGTCGATAGCGGGGCCTTCAAGGCGGGTGGCTTTCGCGGGCGTCGGCAGGATAATGAATCTGGGGGCCTCGACATCCACGTGGCGCTGAATATCCTGCTCGAACAGGCGTTCGGGCGTCAGCCAGGTCGTGGCATCGTCGGGGGCTTGCGTTGCAAGCTGGGATTCGTCCGTGAAGGGCGTGACAAACGGCAATTCTTCCAGATGCGATCCCCGATCGCGAATGGGCCGGCTAGATGAAATGACACGCGGCTGAAGCCCATTCTGGGCGACATAGGCGTTCGGCATCAGGATATAGGGCGAGAAAAAATGCGCCGGCCCCATTAGGCTCACGCGGTAGGTCCTATCTGCCCTAGCCATTCCGGCCTTGGACGTCAGGCGGTAGAAACTGCCGTTAATGTTTGTCAGGGTGAATGCGTTGCTGCTAGGCGGCAGCACATCCTCGACAAAGCCCAAATACAGCGACCAGTCGCCCATGGGCATGATCTTGGGCATGGTCAGATCCAGCGCGGCGGAATAGCAATATTGCTGCACCGGTTTGTCGGGGCACCCATCGGTGATCTTGTTGCTGACAATCGTAATGTGGTAGCCGAGATTTTTTGCGAAGCTGTCGAGAGCGGCCTGAGGCGTGGCCGCTAACGCGGCGGTAGCCGGAATGACTGCGTACCCCAGAACGCAGGCACGCCACAGCTTCGACATCATCCTGTTCCATCCCGCTTGCGGTTGACTTGGTGCGGGTCTGCCTGGGCGGTCATACATGTGGAAACCATTCGAGTTCCAGTTCAACACAGGTTCAAGGTCGATACCTTTCAGTGCCGATTCGTGACTTATTAGAGCAAGGGACGGCGCCTTTCTATTTCTCAGACACCGCAGCCCCGCGGCATTATGTTTTGAGCATTGAGCCAGATGGGAACTTCGCTGGCAACCGCTGTAATCGGTGGGCCATTGGCGCAGCTGGCGTGAGCGGCACCGTAAGGTCATTGCGACCGATGAGGTCGTGCCAAGACCACCATGCACGCGACCTGACCATCGGGACTAGAGCTCTATTGCCGGCTCTTGAACACCACGAAAGTGAATTTCGCGCTGATCGACGTCATCTGGTGCGGCACACCGGCCGGAATTTCCAGGTAATCGCCGGAATGCACAGTGATGGTGGTGCCACCGACTATCTTGCCGCCGCGCGGTTCACCCGGAGTCGTTTCCGTCGCGCCCGCAAAGGTGCCGCCATACGTGATGGCGCCGTCGCCTGAGATCACATGGATACTATCGAGCCAGTGATTATGCTGTTCAGGATCTCCCACCCCGGTGCGCGTGACGTACTCCGCCCAATTATTCTCGTGGTCGGTAGCGATGAAATAGGTGGCGCGCGCATCTGGCTGAGGGTTGGCGAGCCGAGCCGCTATATCCCCGGCAGAGATGTATCTAACCGACTCTGGCGGCCGTGCATGCGGCGCGGCCTGTTGTGCCGAAACACCGCCCAACGTCAGCGCGGCGACAATCGCAATCGCGAATATCCTGAGCATGTCCCGCCAATCCTGGTTCAAGAGAATTCGTCGCTGCTTTAGACAGGAGTTCTAAGTCGAAATCGGAGAGATAGGCATTTTTCGCCCATCTAACACTAAGAGCAATCCAAAGTATGGATCAATCAATGACAAAATTGGCATTGTTCATCGTGTCCATAAAAACACCTAATCTCGGTGTCTTCAAAATCGACAGCAGTTCAGTCGGCCTCCCGGTAACACTGATCTACGAGTGCTTTTGCCCGGATACGTTGCGCGGATAGTGCATCAGTCATTCGCGCCGCGTCCTGCGCTATAAGCCACTAGCACCTCCGATCCACTTAAGCACGCCTGGAATACCCGGGTGCCCATTGCTCGCCGGGTCTTTCTCACTTTTGTTGATTAGACAGATCTAGCGTGTTTTCGCACCCTCGAAATCTCTTGCACCGTTAGGCGGTGGGCATGCTCAGCAGCATCTTGCTCTCGAATAAAGATGCGACTCACATACCTGTTGGGCTGTCCTAGTTCATGTCGGATCACACCCCATCCGGGGGAAATCCCTGCGGAAAGTGAGTCGTCCAATCGTGCAATAGAGAAGCTTACGGCCATAGCGGGGACCCCTTATCTTTCCCACCCCGTCTCATCTATAGCAAAGCTAGAAAACTCAGCGCAGGTCTCAATTAAATTATCCACGCAAAAAGATTGCCCAGCAAATCGCCGCCTGATGGTCTGAGCCTGCCAACGCTGTCTTTTTGCACTTGTCGCTTCGTCGAATTGGCAACACGCACAGCGCGTTTATCGGTAGCAATTTGGCGGCTATGGTGACCCTGCCATTCGTTCGATCCAGTTGAAAATAGGCTCGGGGATTAAGCGCATTATGGTTCGCTTCCATGTTTTTAGTATCGCTTGCAGTCCTGTCGCTTCTAATCTGGCCTGGCATTCGGGCTGTAGAAAAGCACGGCATCAAAATTCCAACTAGACGCTACCGGGCTGCCACAATTCCCAGTCGCATTATTTAGTGATGGCAGCGGCATCGCTTTCTCTTGGACCGCCCTCTCCTCGGCGTAAGAACGAATGAAGGCAAATAAGGCATCTATAACAAATCGCTACAGCCGGAACGATGCGCCGTCATGCTGGTTGGCAATAAGCAACTCTCTCCATGGTGCTTCCATGGCTGTCATTCATGAACATATTGGACCGCAGTTCGAGCGCACCCACGTTCGCCAAGCGTTGCATGACTATAGCTATGATGAAATGCATGAACGCGCCATGTTCTGGTGGCTTGCTATTCCTGGAATGCTTCTTTTCTGGACTTGCGTGGCATACGGAATTTACAGCTTCACTTAAGGTTAGCGAAGGCACAACCTCATCGCAGTCAAGTGTAGGGCGAGATTTATGGCCAGAGTGGGGCAACTACGGCAGTAAAAAGAACCCATATCATTTGGCGGAAATGGCGTCGGCGCGCGTTGCACCTTTGAGTCGTCTTGAGGTATGGGCCATGCGGGATCTTTCACCCGCTCTCTTGGCAGCAACCGTCGTCTTTATAACCAGCACAGGCGTTTTTGGAATGCGTGAAAGGGCATCAGTTCTACCGGACACTTCCTTCGGCCTATTTTTTTACCCTGGGGGGCAGCGCTCTCGAAGGAGGGACGGGAAATTACATCGATAGCAGCCAAGCGATTCGCAGTCACTCATAGACGTAACCCAGCAGCACATATATTCGTGATCAGCGAGACCGATGACCAAGGCAGCGCACCTCTCTCGATTGAGCGGATAGAGGCGGTCGGCAATCAGTTGGCACGCGATGTGTTCAGAAAAAATTCATCAGTGCGGACGAGCAACCCGGCGTTCATGCCGAATCTGTCCACCTTCTGGAGTGGCTAGATCGGCGCGTCTCAATCAGCATTCAAGAAGACCCCGACACTGGGCGAATCGTGGGTTGATGTTGTGGGGACTTGCTCGGGGGCGCACTGACGGATTAACCACTACCCTGATGTTTGCTGTACTTGCCGCTCAGAAACGGCTTCAATCCCATGTTGGGGACGCGGGCAATGGCTCTTTATGAAATTCGAACGCTGAAAACGCGGCACCAAACGTCTCTGATAGCATTTGGCGATTTTGAGAGCGATCTTTCCGCAATTTTGGCTGCACGCCAGCTATTGCGCAGGCGTGAAACGGTCGAGGTTTGGCACGGCGACGTTCTTGTTTTTTGTACGGGGCCGGCCAGCCACACAAGCTGGATGCAACTGGAAAACAGCCAATCCTAGCCATGGACCGCACTACCATGGGCGTGGACGGTATTGAGATCATGCTCGATCACCGCCAAAACAGGTCAGCGATCAGAAGCAACACCCACGGTACCGAACAGGCCGCCCATGCAGGATTGACGCAGTTCAATCTCTCCGCCCCGTACCTTGTCTGCGGACCATTCCGGATGAGCCATCGCAACCTCCAAAAATGGGAACGGCAGCCAATCGCTTTCGCGGTTTGCTGCCGTTCGCGTGACGCATCTTACCTTTCGGATCAACACGCCACTGCGTAGATAACGATGGAACAGATCCATCGTTCCGGCGGGAACTAGCCTGGGTGCTGCTCTGGGGGAACCCGCGCCCGCGCAAGATGCTTTTGGAGGTTTTGCTTGCGCATCCAATGCGAACCTATCCGCTTTGTATTTGTGCTGGACGTGTTCGTCGTATGGTCAGGGATCCTGGCAGGCGGCCAATCTCTGACACTTCTGGACCGGCAATCCCGGTCTATGTGAGTAAAACCGTTGCGCCCTTCATTGACGGTCGATGTTTGGTGCGTGCCGCTGTTGGATTAGCTGATGCGACAGTGATGGCATTTGCTGG
>DATKEP010000183.1:0-14045 GCA_035512055.1 Rhizomicrobium sp. | reverse complement strand
TTTTTCCCGCGTAATACGGATGTTTCTCATCGAATTTGGCTTAAAGATCGATGGAACTTCGCCAACTTCGATTAGGCTTTTGTTAAGCCGCAGCCGCGAGGCGAAAAATTTCCGTGGAGGGAAGGAGAATGAAGGCGCCCGTCGCGAGCGCGACGCCATAGGGAATGCCCGAACGGGCATCATGTAGTTTGGCGATCCAGGCCTGGCGCAGGAAAAATTGTGGCAAGGGGCATTGCCTGAGCACCAGCGTGACAAGAGTAAGCACGCCGCCGGCAATGCTGGCGACAAGTATGTAGGGCAGTAGATCCCGGAACCCGAGCCACAGCGCTGTCACCGCAAACAGTTTGGCGTCACCGCCACCAACAAAGCCAAAGGCGAACAGCGCAAAGCCGAGCGCAAGGCCCACAAGACCGGCCAGCAAATGCCAGCCTATGGCCGGAAGACCAAGGCCCGAGGCAAGTGCGAACAGCACGAAAAGCGCGAGCAGAATGGAATTGAGAAAATTGGGAATGGTGAAGCTTGCCAGGTCCCAGGCACCGGCGGCGCCCAGCAAAAGCGGTAGTGCTATGAGGACGAGAACTTCCGCAGTCATGGCATTGGAGCTCTACAAAAAAAGAACGGCCGCCTTTTGAGAGGCGGCCGCTCCCGGCAACGAATGCCGCAGATCTTACAGAACTTTTGTCGAGATGGTGCTGAAGGTCGTCGACAGGGCAGTGCCGACAGCCGTAACAGCGGTGATGATCACAACGGCGATGAGAGCGGCAATCAGGCCATACTCGATGGCGGTAGCGCCCGATTCATCGCGAACGAAACGCGAAATGAGCTTCATGTTTGTCTCCAACTTAGTGACACCCTAGGATGCCCAACCCCGGACGAAGTGTTTTCGCACGATGCGGACATGTGCGAGATTAAGGGGGGCCGCTTAATTTCGGCTTAATCGCAGACCACCTGTGCTCCGTTTTTTTGTTCCATGGCGGCACGAAAAACCATCTGCGGAGCCGGTGTCGGGTCGTTTCTTGGCATTTTGTTTACCAAACCCGGCATTTTTTCGGGCCTTTCGCGCAACCCAGCGATGAAAAGTGCAATCGCAGCGACAGGGAAGGCTGCCAGCACATCCACGAGATGGTGACCGCCCTGCACGGGCGTGGCCAGCAGCACGGCCGTGTTGAAAAGCAATGCGAACCAGCGCAGAAAAGGGATGCGGCGCGCGTGCCATATCACAAGCAGCGCCAACACGGCATGATAAGAGGGGAAACCGATCAGTCCTTTTGCCTCGCGCGGCGATATCACGCCCGGACCGTCGTGCAGCAGACGGACCAGCTCGCGCGCGTAAGCCTGGTCGAGCGCCAGCGCCATTTGCGGCGGCGGTGGATACACCGAAAAAGCCCCAAAGGACGGGGCGAAACTCCACACCGCGATGCAAAGAAGCGCAGACAAGGCCAGTGCGAGAAGAAAACGATAGACCTGCTCCGGCGTCTTTGCCGCAACGATGATGGTGAGCAGCGCCACCTGCGGCAGCATGGAAGAATAAGCGACTTTCGCGGCCAGATTGAGAGCTGGATGCCGCGCCATCCACGCCATCACATGCGGCCAGTCAAATCCGATGGCGCGATCGAGCGCGGCAAGTTGCAAGTCGATGCGGGCGCCGGCGCGGGTCAACAGGAAATAATTGAGAACGCTCGCCGCAAGCGAAAAGGCGATCAGAAATGCAGTACCCAGAAGCATTGCCGCCAGCCTGGGATCGGGGCGCACGCGCCGATAAAAACAGCCGCCCGCCACCAGCAGGAGGGCCAGAAGGCCCGAACCGAGATAGGCGCCGAAATCCAGCCTGAAATGACCCAGCACCGCCCAAAGTCCGTCAATGCCGGCCAGAAAGCCGGCGAGCGCCAGGAGCAGGAGTGGAAGACCAGGACACAAAGCCGAAAACCCGCTTGCCGCGACAAAAGCGTCCCGTTCTAGGCCAACCAGTCTTAAGGCTTCTTTTACACCGCGAACTCTAGCATGGGATGCAGAATTCTCGATGGATCGCCCATGCGCCGCATCCTTCTCGCCGCCGCCATTATTGCCTCAACCGGAATTGCCAATGCCGCGCCCAAGGGCGACGGCGTTGCGTTGGCGCTGGATGAAGTCCGCACACTGACGTTCAAGAATCCGATCACCACCGTTTATGTCGGCAATCCCTCGATCGCTGATGTGACCATGATCGATGCGCGCCACGCCTTCGTGCAGGGCAAGAGCTATGGCCGCACCAACATCGTGGCGCTGGACCGCGAAAACACGACCGTGTTCAACACCAACGTTTCCGTCAGCGGCGGCCAAGGCGGCGGTACGGTCACGCTCAATCGCGGCGCCCAGCGTGTCACGCTGACCTGTGCGGGTGGCCGTTGCGAGCCGACGCCTACGCCGGGCGACGAGCAGAAGACCTATGACATCGAGAACAATCAGCTGAACACGCACCAGGCCGCGGCGCGCAACATGGCGGCGGCTGACTCTCATCCGGTCAACTGATCCAGGAAAATTTCATTTGATGCTTCAGGCCGCCGGTTCTACCAGGCGGCCATCGGCGCCTGCATCGTCACGCTGTATGAGCGGATAGACGATCTGCGCCAAAAGCCCTTCGGGCATATTCTCGTCGCCGATCCCGTAGCTGCCGGGCAGCGCGCCTTGCGGCATGTAGTATGTTCCGAACATCCAATCCCACAGCGATAGCGAGCCCGCGAAGTTGCGGTCATAGGTCTTCTTGTCATGATGCCAGCGATGAAAGACGGGGCTGGCGATCACAAATCGCAAGGGCCCGAACGTCCAGTTGAGGTTGGCGTGGACCAAGCACGAGGCCAGCGTGTTGACCGGTCCCATGACAATGAAAATCTCCGGCGAGATGCCGCAGAGCAGCGCCACAATGTCGGCAGCGGCGACGCCGAATGCCAGATTGAGCGGATGGAACCGCGCGGCGCTGATCCAGTCCAGGTCCTGCGTCGCGTGATGCACCGCGTGATACTTCCACAGCACCCCCTGGTGAAAGGCGCGATGGCTCCAATAAAGCATGAAGTCTGTGCCCACCAAATACAGCACGGCCTGGAACCACAATGGCAGGGTCGAGACCGCTCCGTGTCCATGGGCATAGAAGTCGGCGATCTTCTGGCCCTCGCTGATATGAAACAGCCAGATGGTGAGCGAGACCGTCACCCAGATGCGCAGGTAGCGCGTGAAAATGGGCACGAAAATCCAGTAGGCGAGATCGGTCGCAAGGCCCCTTTTGTGCCACCATGGGCGGCCCTGGTTGCAGGGCGAAATCTTCGACAGCAGCGCGAATACCAAGCCGGACGCCGCCAGCCAGGGTGCCACGTGCCACAGCGTGACCAGGATCTGGTTCAGGACATCGAAAGCGATCTTCACCGAAAGGCCTCTTGAGAGACCGTAGTTTCGCCCGGAAAGGATGAAGATGCTGTTGCCATCCCTGTTGCAGGCAGGACAAGTCTGCTGAACAAAAGATTAAAATGCGGGACGTTAACGCGGCCGGATCAGTCCTTCCTGCGTGACGGAGGCCACCAGAATGCCCTGTCTTGTATAGATCGCGCCGCGATTGAATCCCCGCGCGCCGGATGCGGAAGGCGAATCCTGCACATAAAGCAGCCAGTCATCGGCGCGGAAGGGCCGGTGAAACCACATGGCATGATCCAGGCTCGCGACCTGCACATGGGAGAAGATGCTCTTGCCATGCGGCAACAGGGCGGTGTCCAGCAACGACATGTCGGAAACGAAGGCCAGCAGAACCCGGTGCAGGTTGAAATCGTCCGGCAACATGCCGCGTGTCCTGAGCCAGATATGATCTATCGCTGCGCGGGCCGGACGGTCGCCCGAAGCGTCAAACGGGCCGCGCCCCAACACGGCGCGGGTCTCGAAGGGACGCTCGCGCGCCACCCATTCGCGCATTGCCGGCGCCAACGACGAATCCCGCAACAGGACCTGCTGGTCGTCTTCCAGGCTTTCGGGATCCGGCACCACCGGCATCTGGGCCTGGTGCTCGAAGCCCTTTTCGCCCTTCTGGAAGGATGCGGAGAGCACAAAGATCTGTGCGCCATGCTGGATGGCCACCACGCGGCGGACCGAGAAGCTTGTGCCATCGCGCGAACGGTCGACCTCGTACAGGATGGGCACTTTGGGGTCGCCGGGTCGGAGGAAGTAGGCGTGAAATGAGTGACAGCCGCGTTCCTCAGGCACGGTGCGCATGGCGGCCATCAGCGCCTGGGCCAGCACCTGCCCGCCAAACACACGCTGCACGCGTTCGGGCGGCGAGAGCCCGCGAAAGATATTTTCCTCGATCTTGTCCAGATCAAGCAGCGCTAGGAGCCGCGAGAGTGCGGTGTCAGTCATTTTCGCCCATTCCGGAGACTGGCCCCTAGTTATCCAATTGATATCATTAAATAAAGCAACAGTCCGGCGCTCGCAACCGAGGGGTGGTGACAACACCTCATCGCGAATGCAGCCAAAATCCGCGCAAAAAAAACGGATGGTACAGACGGAACGCAACCAATCCTTGCTGTTGTTTCGGTGTCACAGGGTACGGGTAAAACCTTGGAAAGAGGGCGCTTATTTCCCGCAAAGCAGCATTTGCCATGGAGACATTTGGGGGGATCGCCGTTATAAGCGCTACATTGGATCTTGAGGAGATTGGCGGGGCTCCCCTGCCATCGGCATTTTTAGCGAGGGTAGAAAGATGAAGCTTCGTTTGCTCGCCATGGCGACTGTTGCCGCCGCGGCTCTCAGCACGCCGGCCATGGCTGGCGATGGCTGGTATCTCGGCCTTGGTGGTGGATGGGATGGTCAAAATCAAGTCAGTGGAAGATCTGTTGCTCAGCCCTCCTTCATTGGCCATGCCAACCATAGCGACAATGCTATCGGTGCGATAGCGATCGGCTATTCCTGGGCCGATACCGGCTGGCGCCTGGAAAATGAACTCGCCTTCACCCAGCATGACATCACGTCCTCCGGTACCTTAGCTGCCACCGGCAGTGACCAGATCACCTCCGACATGGTCAATCTGGTGTACGACATCCCGCTGGGCGACACATGGAAGTTGTCGCTCGGCGGCGGTCTGGGCGTCGGCGGCTTCCGTGGCGCGCTGCGCACCAACGGCACCAGCTTCGACATCTTCCGCGGCGGCCAGAGCGGCTTCCAGTGGCAGGCGATTGCCGGTTTGGCGGTCTCCATCGCTCCGGATGTCGACCTGTTCGGCGAATACCGCTACCGCGAGAACGAGGTGGATTCGAATTTCAATTCCTCCTATACCGTGCTCTCCCCCATTCACATCTCCTCGGTTGGGGAGAATGTGGCGATGTTCGGCCTGCGTTGGTTCTTGACGCCGCCGCCTCCGCCACCGCCTCCCCCACCGCCGCCTCCTCCGCCGCCTCCCCCGCCGCCGCCTCCTCCTCCGCCGCCTCCCCCGCCGCCGCCGGCGAAGACGTACATCGTCTTCTTCGACTTCGATAAGTCGAACCTCACCGCGGAAGCGCAGAGCACGGTCACCGAGGCTGTTGCCGCGGCCAAGACCCTGGGCTCGGTCCGGATCATGGTCACTGGCCACACCGACACGGTCGGCTCGGATCGCTACAACCAGGCGCTCTCGATCCGTCGTGCGCAGACTGTGAAGGACGAAATGGTCCATCAGGGTCTGGGTGCGGACTCGATCGCGATCGAGGGCAAGAGCTTCCACGACCCGCTGGTTCCGACCGGTCCGGGCGTGCGCGAGCCCAAGAACCGCCGTGCCGTCATCGATCTTGGTGGCTGATACGGTTCATATCTGAATGCAAAAGGGCCGGTCGCAAGACCGGCCCTTTTCTTTTGGCTTTTCTTGGCGATCCGTAGCGGCAGCGTACCGACGCGAGATCAGAAAACTTGCCCCGCTTCGAGCGACAGCCTGAGCGATAGCGAAGGCTGAAAGCGAGGACGGGCGCAGGCGGACAAAGAGAACAACGCGCCGATCAGTGCGTCGCTTCCCAATTAAATGGATCTGATTTCAGCGCGCCGGATATTGCGATCTGAGCAGGGTTGCTAGCGGCAGCGTGGCAACGCGCGGAGCAATCGCACCGACGCACTCAGGGCGCAGCAGACCTACCGTGGATCGTTTGGCAGGGAAGGACGCGCGGTGGGTGCAATATCAGGCCCCGCCTCAACGCCCTGAAGCGCCACGACAACCTTGATCTCGCAGCTGTCCACCGGATTGGCTTCTTCAACCGGAACGCCGGAAACGAAATCATCCAGCATCGGCTTGTCGGGCGCCAGCGCGGCTGCGAACACCACCTTTGCCGTGCGGCAGAAATTCTCCTGCTGTCCCGGTTTGATCCGGCGCTGCTCGGCGTGATTGATGGCGCGGGTCTTGTAGGCATCATAAGCGGCATCGCCAGCACGGGCGCCATTCATCCGCATGAACATCGCCTTGAGGGTCGCATCCGACCGGCGCAACTCTGTCTGGAACGCGATCTGGAAGCGCTGCATGTTCGACATCGCCTCCGCCCCGCATGACAGCGCCGCATCGGTCAATTCCTGCACCACCGCCGACACCTGCACGGCCGAGATTTCAGCCCTGCTGGCACAGGCCGAAGTCACGCGCGCCTCGGCAATCGACGTGGCGGTAAGGCTGAGGGCCGCCACACAGGCGCCCAGCTTCATCCAATTCATGAGTACCTCTTCGACTTGGCCTCCCCAGCTTGGAACTTAAACCGAGTTGCGCGCACCCGCCAAGCCTTTGGCAAAATGGAACTTTCCGATATGCAAAGGAAAATGCAACAATTGCAGGCATCGTGGCGTTTCCTGTCCGAATGCGCCCGATGACTGCTATTGCCTGCGCCTGCCTTGCCCTGATCGGCGCAACAGTGTCGGCCTTCGCATTCCGCCCCCTGGAAACCAACACCGCCTTTCCAAGCCAGCATCAGCTCGAACTTCGCTATGCCGACCGCCACAGTCAGCCCTATGCCATGAGCTATACCGACGAGGTCGCCGGGCGCTTGGGGGTTCAAGACGGGCGATGGGAGGCCTTTGACACCCGCTCCAGCGATCCCCTTGTGCCCAGCTTCAAGGGCGGGGTCGACAGCGGCGGGGCCATGTTGAAGCTTCAATGGCAACGCTAGCGCCTTTTGACTGGGTCTAGTATCTCTGCGCCCAGTTAAGGTTCGACATCCGGCAGTGGGCCACGGGCGCTGCTGTCGGTGCGCGCGGGGATACTGGTACATGGCCTACAAGATCGCGGTGGTCGGGGCGACCGGCAATGTCGGACGCGCGATGCTCAATGTCCTGGTCCAGCGGCAGTTCCCGATCGCCGAAGTGGTGGCACTGGCCTCGACCCGCTCGGTGGGTACCGAGGTCTCCTTTGGCGATGGCACGCTGAAGGTGAAGGCGCTGGAATATTTCGACTTCCGGGGAACCGACATCGTGCTGATGAGCGCGGGCGGCGCGATCGCCAAGGAATGGGCGCCGAAGATCGCCGCGCAAGGCGCCATCGTGATCGACAATTCCAGCACCTGGCGGATGGACCGGCAGGTTCCCCTGGTGGTGCCGGAAGTCAATGCGGATGCGCTGAACAACATTCCCAGGGGCATCATCGCCAACCCCAATTGCTCGACCGCCCAGCTGGTGATGGTGCTGAAGCCGCTGCACGACCTGTTCACCATCAAGCGGGTGGTGGTTTCGACCTACCAGTCCGTGTCGGGCGCGGGCAAGGAAGCGATGGATGAACTGTTTCGCCAAACCCGCGCCGTCTTCGTGGCCGACCCCATAGAAGTGAGCGAGTTCACCAAGCAGATCGCCTTCAACGTGATCCCCCATATCGATGTCTTCCTGGATTCCGGACTGACCAGGGAAGAGTGGAAGATGGTGGTGGAGACCCAGAAGATCCTGGACCCCGACATCCAGGTCACCGCGACCTGCGTACGGGTGCCGGTGTTCGTGGGTCATAGCGAGGCGGTGAATGTGGAATTCGAAAAGCCGGTGACGGCAGAGAAGGCGCGTGCCGCGCTCAGGGCCGCGCCCGGCGTGCTGGTGGTAGATAAACGCGAGGACGGCGGTTATGTCACCCCCATCGAATGCGCGGGCGAGGATGCCACCTTTGTCAGCCGCATCCGCAAGGACCCCACGGTGGAAAACGGCCTCAACTTCTGGATCGTCGCCGATAATTTGCGCAAAGGCGCGGCGCTGAACGCCGTGCAGATCGCAGAATCGCTTGTCAACCGCAACTTATTGAGGGCTGCCTGATCATGCCAAAAGCCTACTGGATCGCCCGGGTCGATGTCTCCGATCCCGAGACCTACAAGAAATATGTCGAGACCGCGATGCCTGCCTTCCAACGCTACAACGCCAAATTCCTGGCGCGTGGCGGCAAGACCGAGGTGCTGGA
Organism: Rhizomicrobium sp.; assembly: GCA_035512055.1. GTDB lineage: Bacteria > Pseudomonadota > Alphaproteobacteria > Micropepsales > Micropepsaceae > Rhizomicrobium. The sequence goes on along the minus strand of DATKEP010000183.1, from coordinate 5,656 downwards.
AGGAAAGGCACGCGCGCGCAATGTCCTCATCGAATTCGCCTCGATGGAGGACGCGCTGGCCTGCTACAATTCGTCGGAATACACGGCTGCACGCAAAATTCGCCAGACTGTGAGCGAGGGTGAATTCCTCCTTGTCGAAGGCGTATAAGCCCCGGCGCTCGGCGCTGTTCGTCCCGGCCGCGAATGCGCGCGCGCTGGAAAAGGCGCGCGGGCTTGAGGCGGACGTCATCATCCTGGACCTGGAAGATGCGGTCGCGCCGCAGGAAAAAGACGCCGCACGTGCCCGTGCCGTGGTTGCCGTGCCGGGTTATGCACCGCGCGAGACGGTGATCCGGATCAATGGCGCCGGCACGCCCTGGCACACCGATGACCTGGCCGCCGCCAAATCCTCCGCTTGCGCCGTTCTGCTGCCCAAGCTTGCGGGCCCGGAGGAAATCGCCGCGGCGAGGCGCAAGACGGGGGACACGCCGCTCTGGGCGATGATCGAAACGCCGCGCGCCCTGCTTTATGCGGCGGCAATAGCAGATGCGGGGGTGGAATGCCTTTTGCTGGGCAGCAACGACTTGCTTCACGCCATGGAGGGCCGGCACCGCGGCGACCGCGCCAATCTCCACCATGCCATGTCGCTCTGCGTTCTGGCGGCGCGGGCTGCGGGGATCGCGGTGCTGGATGGCGTGCATAACGATCTCGACGCGACGGAGGAATTTGCGAGCAGCTGCACCTTGGCACGCGATTTCGGTTTCGACGGCAAGAGCGTGATCCATCCGCTCCAGATCGCCACCGTCAATCGGATCTTCTCGCCTACGGCAGACGAGATTGCCTATGCCAGGCGCGTGCTGGAAGCCTTTGCCGCTTCGCCCGGCAAGGGCGTCATCACGCTGGACCGGCGCATGCTGGAAGCGCTGGATGCCGACATCGCCGCCCGCACCCTGGCTCGCGCAGGCCGGTAGCATGCGGCTCTATGACGAGGCCCTGGCCAAAGGCGAGTTGAGAGCCGATGTGGCGCAGGCCAATGCGGCGCGCAGGCTGCGTGAGCTGGCCGAAGCACTGAAGCAAAAACGCAGCTTTTCGCTGTTCCGCAAGGCCGATCCGCCGCCGAGAGGCCTTTACATCTGGGGCGATGTCGGCCGCGGCAAGACGCTCCTGATGGACTATTTCTTTGGCGCCGCGCCGGTGGCCAAAAAGCGCCGCGCCCATTTCAACCGCTTCATGGTGGATGTGCATGCCCGCATTCACGACGAACGCAAGCGTGCAGGCTCTGGCGACCCCATTCCGGTGGTAGCCCATGATCTGGCAGAAGAGGCGCGGCTGCTGTGCTTTGACGAATTCCAGGTCACCGATGTCGCCGACGCCATGATCCTGGGCCGGCTGTTCAACCATCTCTTCCGGGAAGGCGTCATCATTGTCGCCACCTCCAACACGCCGCCGGACCGGCTGTATGAGGGCGGCCTGAATCGCCAGCTGTTCTTGCCTTTTATTGCCGAGATAAATGGGCGGCTGGGGCTTGTGGAGTTGAACGGCCCCACCGATTACAGACTTGAGCGTATTGCCGGCATCAAAGTCTATCTCACGCCGCTTTCGCCGGAGGCGGACGCCGCCATGGATGCGGCCTGGCGGCGGCTGACGGATTGCATTCATGGCAAGCCCATCTCCCTTCCCGTGCTGGGCCGGCAATTGCCGGTGCCGCAGGCGGCGCGGCATGTGGCGCGGTTCGATTTCCGGGACCTGTGCGCGCAACCGCTGGCGGCGGCCGATTTCCTGGCCGTGGCGGAGGAATTCGACGCCATCCTGCTTGACCATATCCCCTTGATGTCGCCGGAGAACCGCAACGAGGCGCGGCGCTTCGTGCTGCTGATCGACACGCTTTATGATGAAGGCGTGAAGCTGATCTGCTCGGCGGCGGCACCGCCGGAGGCTCTCTATTCCAGGGGCGACGGCGCCGACGCCTTCCGCCGCACGGCCTCGCGCCTTGTCGAAATGCAGAGCGAGGATTATCTCAGGCGGGGTCACGGCATTCACGGATTGGTGCAATGACGAATGTGCTTTGGGCTTGCGCCTTTGTGCTGGGCTGCATTGTCTTCTATCGCTTCGGCCTGCCCTGGCTGAAACAGTTCGACGCCCGCAATGTGGCGCGCAAGGAACGCGAGGAGCGCGACAGGTTCGACCGCAATGCCCATATCCGCCACGCTCTGGAAGTGGCCGAGGAACAGGTGGAGGAAATCCAGGAAATCAAGGTTGGCGACGTCACGCACTATCTGTTCGAGGCGGAAGTATTTGCCACCCGCGACGAGGCCGAGGAGATGCGCGCCCACCGCATCGGCGTGGTGGCGCGTCGCTTCTATGACGAACTGCCGGCGGCCTTGATGTCGCGCGGCGAGCCGCGATCCAATCTCTCGGCCCGCGAACGCGCGAGCCAGAGATGGAAGAGAACGATTCACTGAGAGGCACGACCGGCCGCAGGCCGGACAAATCGGTCCAGTGGACCGATTTGAGTGAGGCGCAACCCCTGTTACGCCGCCTCGCCCTTCATCAGGCGTGGTAACTTCCCAATATCTCCTCCCGCATGGCGCATGAAGAAGCGGCGCGCTGGCCCGATGGCATCGACAATACCAAGACCCAGATCGCGCAAGTGCCGCAGAGGCGCAATGTCATTGGAGAAAAGGCGGTTCAGCGCATCCGTCGAAGCGGCCAGCATGAAGGAATCGAACCGCCGCCAGCGCTCATAGCGTTTCAAGGTGTCCAGCGCGCCGATGTCCCGGCCCAGCCGCGCGGCATCCAGCAGCACTTCCGCCAGCGCGGCCGCATCCTTGAGTCCCAGATTCAGCCCCTGCCCGGCAATCGGGTGGATGCCGTGGGCGCAATCGCCGGCAAGCGCAAGGCGCGGCCGCACGAATTCGCGCGCCAGGTGGAACGCCAGCGGATAAGACCAGCGCGGACCCGCCGCGCGCGTTTCTCCCAGATGCGAGCCGAAGCGGCGCGCCAGTTCGGCATGGAACACCGGCTCATCCATCGCCAGCAGCCCTGGCGCCTTGATCTTGGCCTCTGTCCAAACCAGCGACGACCTGTTTCCGGTCATCGGCAAAATCGCAAACGGCCCCGAAGGCAGGAAATGCTCATAGGCGACGCCATTGTGCGGGCGTTCATGCTCGACAGTCGCGACGATGCCGGTTTGCGGATAGGACCAGCCGATCACGCCGATCCCCATCTCAATGCGCAGGCGCGACTCTCGACCGTCGGCGGCGATCACCAAAGCCGCGGTCACTTCCTCGCCACCCGCGAGTGTGACGGTGGCCCGCCCCGCTTCCACCGCCAGCGATTTGACCGACGCGGGCGCAGTAAGCTCCAGATTGGTCTGGCGTGCGACCGCTTCATGAAGCGCCATCCGGATGTGGCGGTTCTCGGCGATATGGCCCAACGCTTTTGCGCCGATCTCTTCGGCATCGAAATGCAGCGAAAAGGGCGAGGCCGGTTTTCCCTCTGCCCCGTCCGTCACCAGGATTTCGTGGATCGGCTGGGCATGCGGTTCCAGTCCGCCCCACACGCCCAGCGCCGTCAGCATCCGCACGCTGGCATAGGCGAGCGCCGAAACGCGGCCATCGAAATTGGGGGCCAGCGCCCGCGCGGGCGGTGCGGCGTCGACAATGACCGTCTTCAGACCGCCCTGGGCAAGGGCCAAGCCGAGCGGCAGCCCGACCATTCCGGCGCCCGAAATCACCACATCCGCGTGCTTCAAACGTCTGCCTCTATCTCGCTCAAAAAATGTGCAAATCACGCTTTTTGCATATGTTTTGAGCAAATCCGTCTGCCTGTTTTTGAGTCACGGCCGCGCGCTTTTTTGCCAAAAACCATTCTATCTCAAAGCCTTAGTCATTTGTCCGGAAGTTGGCCCGCTTCTTGATATTTCGTTAAAGCCGGGCCCGCCCCTTTGGGGATCGGGGGCCGGCGCTGGCAACAACACGGAAGGACGGCAGATGAAGCTTATCACGGCGATCATCAAACCCTTCAAGCTCGACGAAGTGCGCGAATCTCTCTCCGCGCTCGGCGTCCAGGGCATGACGGTGACTGAGGTCAAAGGCTATGGGCGGCAAAAGGGGCATACGGAAATCTATCGCGGCGCGGAATACGCCGTGAGCTTTCTGCCCAAGCTCAAAATCGAAGTGGCGGTAAAGAGCGAAATGCTCGACGCGGTGATCGACGCGATTACCTCGAAAGCAAAGACGGGCCAGATCGGCGACGGAAAGATTTTCGTCACGCCGCTCGAGCAGGTCGTGCGTATCCGCACCGGCGAAACGGATGGTGACGCGCTCTAGGCCGTCAAAGGCTTAAAGAGCACGTCCATAAGGGGACATGAAAATGAAAATGGAAAGTTTGAAAAAAGCAGGGCTTGCAGCGCTTGCCGCTCTAGGCACACTCGCTGTCACCGCTGGCGGCGCCTATGCGGCCACCAAGGATCCGCTGAATTCCGGCGACACCGCCTGGATGATCACCTCCTCGGCGCTGGTGTTGATGATGACCATCCCGGGTCTCGGCCTGTTCTATGCCGGCATGGTGCGCAAGAAGAATGTGCTGGCGACGCTGGCCCAAAGCTTCGGCGCCACCTGCATCATCACCGTGTTGTGGATGATCATCGGCTATTCAATCGCCTTCACGGCGAACCCGAATGCCGGGACCAATGCCTTCATCGGCGGCTTTAATTACCTGTTCCTGGTGCCGATGGGCCTGAATGCCGTGTCGAGCCTAGCCGGCACGATCCCGGAATCGGTCTACATGTTCTTCCAGATGACGTTTGCGATCATCACCCCGGCGCTGATCGCCGGCGCGCTGGCCGACCGCATGAAGTTCTCGGCCTTCCTGTGGTTCATGGGTCTGTGGCTGATCTTCGTCTATTGCCCCATAGCCCATTGGGTGTGGGGCGGCGGCTGGCTGGGCAGCATGGGGGCGCTGGACTATGCCGGCGGCACCGTGGTGCATCTGAATGCCGGCACCGCGGGCCTGGTCACCTGCCTGGTTCTTGGCAAGCGCATCGGCCTGGGCACCGAGAATATGTCGCCGCACAATCTGGTGCTCTCCGTCATCGGCGCCTCGCTGTTGTGGGTGGGCTGGTTCGGCTTCAACGCCGGCTCCGCCGTCACTGCCGGCTACAATGCTGGCATGGCTGCGGCCGCGACTCAAATCGCGACCGCCGCCGCCGCACTGTCCTGGATGTTCGCGGAATGGATTGTCGCCAAGAAGCCTTCAGTTCTGGCCATGATCTCCGGCGCCGTCGCCGGCCTGGTGGCGATCACCCCGGCTTCGGGCTTTGTCGATCCGGTGGGCGCGCTCATCATCGGCCTGGCCGCCGGTGTGGTCTGCTACATCTCGTCGGTCTGGGTGAAGAAGGCCATCGGCTATGACGACAGCCTCGACGCCTGGGGCGTGCACGGTGTGGGTGGCGCGCTCGGCGCCATGATGACCGGCATGTTCGCCAAGAACGCGATCAACAGCTCCAGCAAGGGCTGGCTGACGGACGGCAATGGCCATCAGATGCTGATCCAGTTCTACGACGTCGGCGCGGTGTTCCTTTACTGCGGCGCCGTCACCTTCATCATCATGAAGGTGATCGACATGATCGTCGGCCTGCGCGTCTCGCCGGAAGTCGAAGTCGAAGGCCTCGACA
>DATKEP010000182.1:0-45108 GCA_035512055.1 Rhizomicrobium sp. | reverse complement strand
ATCGCACTAGCGCGGCGGGTTTTCGCGCCAGCCAACAACCGCGCGCCCATCGACGCCCGCAATCCCAAAAAATCTGCTCAGCAGTCTGTCTGCATCGGAGTTAACTTTCGAAACAGCGTACGTTGTGTTCACAAAAAACTTTCGCCGATTCACAACTCGATGCCCTCAGTACGTGTGAGAAATCAGGGTTAGCCGCTGGAGTAAGGTGCGTTCCACCGCACGAGACACCAAGCGCGATATCAACTTTTGCTCGGGGATTAGAATAGATTTCAACCACGCATCCCAGCAGGCCGTTGCCAGTGTGATAGAGACAAACGGCGATCGCTTTCGATTTCTGCGGCATTGTGTCGCAATTCTTCCGGAATAGACTCTACCCGCGATAGCATCGTTCACAAGCAGTCCCCCACGTTCGAGGGCGACGCTTGCTATAAGTCGTTCCCTCGGGCACTTCTGCCTTGAGGCCTGCCTGAATCTGACGCCTGCGCCGATATGGCCAGATATCAAAGGGTATTAGGCCTTAGCTCATTCACAGATTGCCGAACCGACGCGACGCGATTTCCTTTACATCGCGACAGGAGCCGTTGGCGCCGTCGCGCCGCCGCGGCGGTGATTGCGTTGGGCTATGTCTGCATCAATCTGGCCGTGCGTATCTGCTCAATTCGAGGATTGCGCTGGTATGGATCGGTTGGCCGGCGACGCTGTATTGTTTCCTGCATTTCTGGGCGATCATGCCGCTCGTCGGGAAGATGGAATCGATAGAACCATTGCCCGACAGCATCGCTAAACCGGTTCTTGCAAGCACCATAATGGCCGACTAGGGCGGAGCAAACACATGGCCGCGTTCTTCCCACGCAAGAGTTTTATTCTCGTTGCATTGTTGCTGGGCGCCGGCGTGTTTCCAGCCTTGGCCGCAAACAATGCGGCTCCGGCCGCGCCCGTATCAAGCGGACCATTGCAGCCCAAGCATGTCGATTGGTCGTTCGAAGGTCCTTTCGGCGTTTATGATCGCGCTTCGCTGCAACGCGGCTTCCAGGTCTACAAAGAGGTCTGTTCGACCTGCCACGCTCTGAGCCATGTCGCCTTTCGCGATCTCTGCAGTCCAGGCGGAGTCGGTTTCTCTCCGGCGGAGGTTGTGGCCATCGCCGCCAGTTATAAAGTGCTTGCGAAGCCAAACCAGCACGGCAAGATAGGAAACGCCAGTGGCGCGCCGCTGATGCGGGCGGCCACGCTCGCCGATTATTTTCCGCCTCCTTTTCCGAACGAGCACTCGACGCGGGCGGTCATGAACGGTGCACTGCCGCCAGACCTTTCCCTGATCGTGAACGCGCGCGCAGGCCACAGCGATTACGTCTATTCGATCATCACGGGCTACGGCCAAACGCCGCCGGCTAATGAAAAAATGGCGCGGGGTATGCAGTACAATCCTTATTACCCCGGTCATCAGATCGCCATGCCGCCGCCTTTGACTGACGGCGGTGTTACCTATGTCGATGGCACTGTGGCGACCGTCGATCAGCAAGCGCGCGACGTCGTGAGCTTCCTCGCTTGGGCGGGTGATCCCAAAATGGAAGAACGCAAGAGCGCCAACTTCACCGTGATACTCTATCTTTTCCTCTTTGCCGGACTGCTCTATTTTTCTTTCCACCACATCTGGCGCCCATGGCATTGAGGCAAGGTTGTGCTATTGCCTGTAGACCGTTTACCCCTAGGGACTGAGAACAATGAAGCCTCGCGCGCGCCTGGTCTTCGCTCTCTCCGCCGGATTCGGAATCGGTCTCGTCGCAGCCGTCCTGCACGGAATTCCGAGCCTCAGTGTCCGCGCGACGGGACAACCGCCCGCCGTCCTCGACAAGCTGAAGCTCACGCAGAAAAGACCCTTGGCCCCGGCGGTTAGTTTCGTTGATGCGGCGGGAAAATCCGTGAGGCTGGCCGATTTCCAGGGCCGTTATGTGTTGGTCAATCTGTGGGCGACATGGTGCTGGCCCTGCATCGCCGAATTGCCGGCATTGGCCCGGCTCAACGCCTCGCTGCCGCAGGAACGCGTAACCGTTCTGCCTATCGATCTCGAGAAGCTCGATGCGGCAAAGGTTGGAGATTTTCTTAAGCTATACGGCGTGGAGGCGCTGCCCATCTATATCGACCGAAAACTCGATGCGATGCGCGGCTTCGGCGTCAACGAACTTCCTTTGACCGTGCTGATCGACTCCGACGGCCATGAGCTCGCCCGCGCCGCTGGCCCGCAGAAATGGGACGATCCGGCTTCGGTGGCGTATCTCAATGCGATTTCCGCACCGACGCCAGCAGGACCCCAACACGCCGACGCCAGTTTGCGGCACCAGTAATCGTCGAAGCCTGCGCCCCGATTTGCGCCCGTGCCAGCGGACCTCAATATATTTCACTACGAGCGGACAGCGCTGCTATTTGGAATCGACGAGACCTTCATAGAGGCCTTGCATGAGCGAAAGACAGTTATCCGAGAAAGAGGCAAAGGTCATGATTGAACGATGGCAAACCCGCTACAACACCGTCAGACCACATTCATCGCGGGGATATCGACCACCAGCGCCCCAGACTTTTATGCCGCTACCGCCCTATCAAGATCGGATAGCGCTTAAGCAGTAGTCTCGGTTCCGCTGGTGCATGATATTAGTCAGGCGAGAAGTAGCTTAAGGTACTGGAGCATACCTGCGGTCGCCCCTGCGCTCGCGCGGGCACCAAGGCCAATGCCCATTGTATTGAACTGCCTCGGGAAACCATCGCCTCGTAGGATCGCGCCGGTTCTCTACGATAGGAAGGGCGATACCGGCAGAGTCATTCTGGAGAATCTACGGACGGCTATGAGGCCGCTTTCCGCCGCCCAGGTCAGCAAGGCGATGATGAAGGCACGGGCGCTGGACGCGAACGACAAGGCCCGTGTCGTCTTAATATGCGGCAGACTAATGCGAACCTTAAGCACTGGCAGCACAAACGGGATCTGATCCGGTCCATGCCGGGGCCGGGGCAGCGGTTGCTGTTGGAGGTTGTGAATTAACGAAAGATGACGCCTGACCGCACCGGAACTGAACATCAATTCGAACGTTCCCATCATCCGTTGATGTGCGTCCAGTGAGGAGCGGTGCCGTATGTCACAACGCATCGAAACCGGAACGGTCGTCAAGACAGAGACCGGTGCGCCAACCGCAGAATATCGCAAGGCTAGTCGTACCGGCCATGCTGTGTTCGCTGGTGCGCTGGCATTCATGGTGATCGCCGGCATCGCGGCTCTGACTGGATCGAGCGCGGTGGCGCTGACTTCCGCCGGCCTGTTCGTCGCCCTTCTCGTTGTCGCTCTGTTGCTGCACTTTGAGGGCGTGCGCCAGCGGTTGCGTCCAGATTCTCGGCAACCGCGCAAATCTGCACGTAAAGTAACGACAGCCTAGCGGCATCATGGCTAGGCCGCGCGTTTCTGTCAGTGGCCTTTCCGGCGTTAACAGGATGCGCCGCCGCTGCGGCAACGATAGTACGGTATTGGTCGCCACTGGCTACGCGGCGGTTATCCTCCCGTCAGTCCGTTTCAGCGGCATGGGCGGCCAGATATGGCCCAGAGATATGTTGATGCGTGCTGATTTCTGCGCGGCGTAGACGCGAGAACTATGCCTCCGCCATGTTCGTGCAGCCTTCGCTAGTGCTGTACGCCGGTATCATTGATTCATATGGTCCGGTAGCTGGCGTGCAGAACGCCCAATTGGCGGCTTCATTGGCATAGACAGTGCTGCGAATGGCGATACGGTCATGCAGGGCGGGAACTGCAGCGGCTTCTGACTTGGCGGCGAAAGTGATGGTCTTGCCGATACGCTCACGCGCCACGATTATCGATTGACGCTTGCCGGACTAGTTAGCCAGGAAGCGACGGTCACGGCGCAGGGCCTTGATGTTCGCGGCTTCACATAACCACCGACATACATGCCATCAATTTCAACGTCGCCCGATACCTGCTCGCCCTTATCGTCTGCTGCCGTTGTTTCCCGCAGCTTTTGGACCAGCACCAAAGCGCTCGGCTACAGCACGATCCAGAACTTCAACCCGAAAGACAGGCCGAAGGCATTCCCAAGATCTGGGAAGGGCGCTCTTTTGCCCTAGATTGGAGCTAGGCTCAAGGCGGCTTATGCCTGGGTAAGTGGCAGAATCGAGCGGTTGTTGCGCCGCGCCGCGGCCAACTGCTGCGCTGCGACAAGGAATACCGCCTTGCCAGTCTTCAACCTCGGGCGCAGCATTGTTGCTGGATCGGGTACGGTCCGGCCGGCTTTGCGGCTTCGTTTGCAAATCCGTTTGCGGCGAAAGGGCGCGAGCCGGAGCGACCTCAATATTGGAGGAGCGTCGTCATGCAAGTCAGGCATATTCTCTACGGCAAGGGCCGCGATGTCGTGGCTATCCCCTGCAATGCAACAATCTGTGATGCCGCCAAGGTGCTCACCGCCATGAAGATCGGCGCCCTAGTGGTCAAGGATAATGACGGCATGCTGACTGGCATTATTTCGGAGCGTGATGTTGTGCGCGTCATCGCCACGGGGGGCGCTGCAGCGTTGAATGAAAGGGTGGGCGATCATATGACGCCACAGCCGGAAACCTGCACCGAAGCCGATACGGTCGAAAGCCTGATGGAAGTGATGACCCGCGGGCGCTTCCGCCACGTGCCAGTGTTGGACGAGGAGATGCGGCTTTGCGGCATGATCTCGATCGGCGACGTGGTGAAGACCCGCATCGCCGAAGCGGTAAGTGAAGCAGCCGCTTTGCGCGATTACATCTCTACCGCCGTCTAGGAACCAGAGTTCCTCGAAAGGCCGTTCGGAACCCGGGATGATCCGGCTCACTGGTTTGCCGTGCGCCAAAGGAGACATGAAAGTCCCCATTCTGGCTGCTGATCCCTCTGGCTAATGTGGGCACGTTAGCATAATCGACTCATACCCGATGCACACTTTCTGTTCTTGTCCGCTATGCTGAAAAATGGGGAAGAATTCGCAACTTGAATCGCAAGCCTCGTCGAAGCGACGATGGCCGAGCATTTGATGGCCTCTAGGAAGCGATCGGATGTAATTCCGCCCTCAAAGATTGACCCCACTGAATTTCAGCATGCACGCAACTTACCCTTGCGAGGTCTCTGATTTGGTCTCCGAAAAATTTCGGAAATTGGCGGCCGTCCCGCAGAGACTGGGCCGCTCGCGGCCGAAGTACCGGCGGTCCGAAACAGCGCCGAAAGTCTCCGTATGCCGACTCATAAGGCTACGCCTCCGAATCTCAGGACATAATTTTGAACTCTGGATATTGCTCCCAGTCAGCAGACCGGCTGGCTGGGGCGGGAGGGATCGAACCTCCGAATGCTGGAATCAAAATCCAGTGCCTTACCACTTGGCGACGCCCCATCAGGCGGGCCTCCTATAAAGCCAGCCGGCCCTGCCCGCAAACGGCTTAAGGGGCGGGCGCGGCAGGATTTTCTCTGCCCCCTCCCGGCTGTTGCGGGGGCGGGGGGGCATGGCTATAAGGGCGCCTCCCGAGGCGAGGGGCCCTCCTTTCGCAATTGTGTCGGAGAGTAGCTCAGCCTGGTAGAGCACTACGTTCGGGACGTAGGGGCCGGAGGTTCGAATCCTCTCTCTCCGACCATTCCTCAACCGCCCAACGGGCGGCGGGCGAATGCCAAGGCCACGCTGCTGTGAATCGTCCTAACCGTCGGATATTGCCTCAATTTTCCGAGATTGTACCAATCCGCTAAGTAATTCGGGCTTTTCTGGTAATTTTATTGCCTGGAGGTGATTCGGTCGGACGCATGCAGCCCAGCGATGTCCGCTACGCGCCGAAAAGAAGACATTTATGGCGACTGTGGACGAAATCTTGGGCCGGAGCATCGCAGACGCGATTTCTGCATCGCTCGAAATCCGTCAGGCCCGGCTCAAGCTTCGCGCCCTCCTCCTGAGAGGCTTTGCCTTCAGTCTCGCGCTCGTTGCAACCGCCTATGCCATCTACGAATGGCAAGTTACGCCCGCAATCGTGTCCACGGACGATGCCTATGTGGGCGCGGTATTTGCGCAGGTCACGCCGCAAATCGACGGCACGATCGGCGCCGTCCGTGTCCATGACACGCAATATGTTCACAAGGGCGACGTCCTGGTTACGCTGGACCCCAAAGACGCCCAGCTGGATTTCGAAGCGGCAAAGGCGACCTATGAGCAAGCCCTCCGCCGCGTTCAGCAGGAAGTGGCGGATGCTGATGCGGCAGAAGGAAATGTCTTGGCGAAACGCTCTCTTGTCGCCCAGGCCGAGCAGCAGCTGCGCAGGCGTACCGGCATCCGGCAATCCGGTGTGGTCGCGGCGGAGGAAATATCCAATTCGCGCAGCGCCCTCGACGCATCAAAATACGCTTTGTCCATCGCCGAAAACCAGCTGGCGGCGAAACGCGCGCTGGCCGCGCCGACCCCATCCAATCCGGAGATTCTCGCGGCAAGCACAAATCTCGAAAGAGCCAGACTGCGCCTGGAGCGCACCTCCATTCGGGCACCGGTTGAAGGAATCGTTGCCCAGTCGCGCGTTCAGATCGGCCAGCAAATCTCAGCCGGTACCGAATTGATGACACTTGTCCCGATCCGGCAGCTGTTTGTCGACGCGAATTTTAAGGAGAGCCAGATCGTGCACATCCGGCCCGGCCAGCTGGTAACGCTCACGTCCGATATTTACGGTTCGGGTCGGACCTTCCACGGCTATGTCGAAGGGGTGGGCGGAGGAACAGGCGCGGCCTTCGCCATCATTCCCCCGCAAAATGCGACTGGCAATTGGATCAAGGTCGTGCAGCGCCTGCCGATCCGCATTGCGCTCGACCCGGATGAGCTCAAAGACGGTCCATTGCGCGTGGGGATATCGATGACGGCCGACGTTCACCTGGACCGCTATGTTTCGCTTCCTCGTCAAGGCGCGTCGAAGCCTGAAGAGTTGGCGCTCAGGCCGGATGCTTCCGGTGTCTACTGAGCGGTAGATGTTGCACGCCTCGCGCCTGCCACGGGGCAAAAAAAGGATGCCCATTGGCTTTGAGATCGGCTCGCGTGTCGTTTAGGCCGGCCAGGATATGGCCACTATATTGTTCGAAGATGCTTGCCGGCGGCGGCTGATCCCACCGGTCGAGTTCGCGAGGCTGCCCCGCCAAAAGGAAGGCCAGCCCTGCGTTCATCGCGAACGCCCCAGAGCGGACGATCCATCCGAACAGCATCGTCGCTTTCCCGCATCGTTAACCCGCAAGCGAGAACGGCTGGGTGTCGAACTTGTTCCGGTTTGCGCCATGCTCTGCGATCTTGTACTGCTGGCTACCTTGTTCGGGCAGCAGGATGGTGACGGTCGTGCCGCGCCCGAGCCCGCTTTCCAGTTCGAGCCGACCGCCGTGAAGTTCCGCAAGCTGCTTGGTCAGAGGCAAACCTAGGCCTGTGCCCTGATTGTTCGCGACCCCACGGGTTTCGACCTGTCCAAAGGGCTCGAGCGCAGTGGCAATGTCTTCCTCGCGCATGCCGATGCCGGTATCGGAAACTGATATGGCGATGCATGTTCCGCGCCGATAAACGTCAATGCTGACTTCCCCGCCCGCAGGCGTGAACTTCAGCGCATTGGACAACAGGTTCAACACCATTTGACGCAGGCGTTTGTCGTCCGCGACAAGAAACGACACGCCGTCAAAGACATGAACGCTGAAGCAGACGTGAGATTTGGCCGCCAGAACCTCCAGCTCGCGCACGCTGTCCAGAATTACGCGCAGCACTTCTATGGTCCGTGTGTGTAGCTTGAGCATTCCGGCATCCAGGCTGGACAGGTCCAGGAAATCGTTGACCATGCCAAGCAGGCGGTTGCCGCTTTCGTGCAGCAGTTCGGCATAACGCTGGTAGCGCTGGTTTCCCAGCGACCCGAAAAGCTCCTGGCGCATGATGTCGGAAAAGCCGATGATGGCGTTGAGGGGCGTTCTGAGTTCATGGCTGGTGATCGAAAGCCGCTCTTTGCAGGTCTCGACCTGTTGCAAGGCATCGCTCGCGCGCCGTTGGGCCTCTTCCATCTCGCGGCAGAGGCGCTGGATCTGCTGGTGGTACGCAGTTTCACTGGAGCCCACTGGCCGGAACACGGCCAGCAGTCCGCCCATGGGCAACCTTGTCAGGCGTGGTTCCAGCGCCAAGCGGCTCTTGCCAAGTTTCGGCGACTGGTGCGTGGGCAGAATGACCGGAAGCGTGACGGAGCTGTTTTCCGCCTGTCCCTTGTTTTCCAGAAGCGCGCGCACAGGCGCAACAAACTGGCTTTCAATGAATACCGGGAAACGCTCACGGAATTTGCGATTGCACGCCTTAATCGTCAGGTCGGGCCCGAGATAGGCAACCGGGTCCGGCAGGTGATCGAACAGGAGCGCAAAATCGGCCTGGGCCGGCATGGGCTCGGGGCCAAATCGCAGGACAACAGGCATAGAACCTCCGTCGCTTTTGCGGCGCCCCTGCCCTTTGCCGCGAACAGCTTGGACGGGCAGGGTTAAAAAATGCTGAAGATGTCGATGTTGCCGGTACCAAGTACCGGAAGTTCCACAGATTTTTCCACGACCGATTGTTCCTTTGAGGAACCACGGGGAAAGCGGTTTTGCCGCCAATTTCTCCCTGAATTTGTCCGCTCCGAGCCTGTCTTTTCCGCAGGGCGCCCCCTAGATTCCCGGCCATGGCGGGAACCCGAGCCGAAGGGGTGCGTACGACCTCCGGGATCGTGGGTCGGGGGGGCATTTTGGCCGTCAATCGTCTGGTGCTGCTGGCCGGGGTGCCGCTGTTTCTTGCTCTGGCGGTCTTTGCTTTCCTGGCATTCCGCTTTGCCGCCAGCGAGCGCGATGCGCAGGCTTGGGTACGTCATACCTATCAGGTGATGGAAGCCGAACGGCGGCTGCAAGACGACATCCAGACTGCGGAAACCGGCATGCGCGGCTTCATCCTGAGCCGCGATCCCTCATTCGAGGCGGGGTACCGTTCCGATCTGGCGCGCATCCCAAACGATCTGAGGTCGCTGCGCGATCTGACCACCGACAATCCCTTGCAGCAGGTAAGGGCCGACAGGCTGCAAAGGCTGCTGAAAGCCCGCGCCCAAGGTTTTGAGGCAGCGGTACAGGGCAATGCCGCGCCCGTGATCCGCACGCGCGAGGCGATGGCGGGCCTGCAGCGCGGCCGTCAGGAGATGACGGCTATCCGCGCGGAGGTCGCCGCGGGCCTGGCCGAGGAACAGCGCCTGCTCGAAGAACGCGAGCGAGACCGCCGCGGTACCGAAAATCTGGAGGTGTCCTTTGGGGTGGGTGCCGCCGCACTGACCTTGGGTATCCTGCTGCTCGCTGCCGCTCTTTTGGTGCGAAACAATATCAGCCTGGTGACGTCGGAACAGGCGCGCGCCAACGAGGCGGCGATCCTGAAGGCCACGCTGGAAACAGTGCGTGAGGGCATTGCCTATTTCAGCGCGACGGGCGTGCTCTGCGCATTCAACGGCCGTTTTCCGGTCCTGCTCGATCTGCCCGACAATCTGGTCCGTGAGCAAAAGACACAGCTGGCGGATTATTTGGCACTGGGGCGCGCCTCATTCAGGCCCATATTCGAACCGCCCACGGAAACAGGCGGCGCCGATACGACCCATATCAGCTGGGGCGAGCGCGAGCTCGATATCTACAGGGCGCCAGTTGTCACGGGCGGTTTCATTATCGGGGTCGTGGACATTACTTCGCGCCTTAGGGCCGAGGACATGATGCGCCAGTCCCAAAAGATGGAAGCCATCGGCCATCTCACCGGTGGCGTGTCGCATGATTTCAACAATCTTTTGCAGGTGATCAGCGCCAATCTCGATCTGGCAGCGGCGAGCGACGCGGCCAGGGCCAATCCGCGCCTGAAGGAGCGGCTGGCGAACGCGGCAGGGGCGGTACTGCGGGGATCGCGTCTCACGAGTCAGCTGCTGGCTTTCGCCCGCCGGCAGGCACTGGAACCCAAGTCAATCGATCTGGGGCGGGTGATCCGCGACATGAGCGACATGTTGCGCCGGACGCTGGGAGAAACCGTCGCGGTGGAAACCGTGATTGCCGGCGGCCTGTGGGACACACTGGCGGATCCCAGCCAGGTCGAAAATACCGTGCTCAATCTGGCCATAAATGCGCGCGATGCCATGCCGAATGGCGGCAAGCTTACGCTCGAAGTTGCCAACGCCGATCTCGACGACGCCTATGCCGCCGCCCATGGCGAGGTCGCGCCGGGCCAGTATGTGATGTTGGCGGTGAGCGATACCGGTGCAGGAATGACGCCGGACGTGATGCGGCGAGTCTTCGAGCCTTTTTTCACGACCAAGCCGGAAGGCAAGGGCACGGGGCTTGGACTCGCCCAGATTTATGGCTTCGTCAAGCAGAGCGGAGGCCATGTGAAACTCTACAGTGAAGTGGGACAAGGCACGACCGTCAAACTGTATCTGCCGCGCACACGCCGCGTGACGGATGCGGTGGAAACCCACGCGGGCCTGCCGGTCGTTGGCGGCCATGAGCGCATTTTGGTGGTGGAGGACGACGCCGACGTGCGCGCGGCGGTCGTGGATATGCTTGCCGATTTGGGTTATCAGGTCGCACATGCTGAAAATGCGGAAGCTGCGCTGGCGCTGATCGGCGAGCAGGCGACGGATCTGATATTCACCGATGTGGTGATGCCGGGCTCGATTTCCGCGCGCGAGTTCACCCGCAGGGCGCAGGAGATGCATCCCAATATCCGCATTCTTTACACTTCCGGTTACACGCAGAACGCCATCGTCCATAATGGCAAGCTGGATGACGACGCCCTTCTTTTGTCCAAGCCCTACCGCAAGGACGAGCTGGCGCGCAAACTGCGCAGCGTGTTCGCTAATTCCGCCAGGGGCGCCATTTCGCCTTCAACCACGATCGCAACGCCGGGCAATGGTCAAGGCCGCGGCAAAGTTCTGGTGGTGGAAGACATTGCGCTGATCCGTGTCACCACGATGGACATGGCCGAGCAGCTGGGTTTCGAGACGCTGGAAGCGCCGGACGCCCAGGATGCGCTGACCCTGCTCAAGCAGGACAGCGACATCAGCATACTTCTGACCGATCTCGGCCTACCGGGCATGAGCGGTCGCCAGCTGGTGGAGGAAGCCTTGCGGCTGAAGCCCGGGCTGAAGGTTATCATTGCCACGGGCTATACCATGCATGAATGTGAAGGCACGTCGAATGCCCAGGGGATCAGCTATTTGGTCAAGCCCTTTGACATGCAACAATTGCGTAGCGCGCTCGAGAGTTGACGCGGAGCCAAAAAAACCGCCCGCAGGTTTCCCCACGGGCGGCCTTGCTGGGTGATACTCTACAGATCAGAACAGGACGCCCGCTTCCAACAGGCCGCGGAACTGATCGGTGTCGTTGCCAAACTGGCCCAATGCCGCGCCGTGCGTCGTGCTGCTCGCGCTCACGTAAGACAGTTCGGGACGGACGAAGAACCGCTTGTACTGCCAAGTCGGTGTGATCGTGAAGGAGAAGGCATTGCTGCCTGCGCCATACAGGATGTTGGCCGGACCCGACGAGCCGACATATTCAAATCGGCCGGACAGTTTCCAGAAATCGTTGAAAGCGTAGGTCACCAGGATCGCGCCGCTGGCCGAGTCGGTGTGCAGCAGGTCGGAGTTGGTGTACTGGAAGTAGGGGCTGATCGTCCAGTTGCCCGACGTGTGGGTATAGATCAGGTTGTAGATCGAGCTGTTGTTCTGGAACAGCGAGCTGCCGGCATTGCCATAGAAGGTATGGCCCAGCTGGCCTTCCGCCGCCACCGCAAGCGTGTCCGCGCCGCCATTGAAGGCATAGGACAGCAGGCCGGAAATTTCGTTATAGCGGTTGGAATAGTAACCGTCGTTCCACGACACCGATGCGCTGAAGGGCCCCATCGTATAATTGGCCTGCACGCCGCGGCTGACCAGCGGCTCCTGCGCCCAGAGCAAGCCGCGCTCGACGTTCATGTTTTCGTAGGTGAAGGCATATTCGTCACCGATCAGGGTCGGCAGTTCGCCCGCGATCACATTGAAGGAATCGCTGAGAACAACCTTGGCCCAACCCTGCGGGACGGCTCCGAACGAGACCGCGCCGGTGGTGGACGCATTGGTGTAAGGCACGCCGAGCGTTGGATAGGAATAGGCACCGGCCTGCACATACCACTGGAACCAGCCGTCGGTCTTTTGCACGACGACCATGCCGTTGGTCAGGTCCACATAGCCGTCACGGTCGCCGGGAAATTCATGGGCGGCAGTCTGACCCATCACCATGCCGCTGACAGCGCCGCTGACATAAACCTTGCCGAGAATCTCTTCGACGCCGGGAACCGAATCCAGGCTGAAGGGCGCGGGATTGTTGGTCAAAGGACCCGACATGGCGGGCATGGGAACCGGAGCTGGCGCGGGGGCCGCAGGCGGGGCCGCAGCAGCTTCCTGGGCGATGGCGGGAGCCGCCATGCCGAGCATCGCCGCGAGGCTCACCGTTCCCAAAAACAATTTGGTCAAATTCCTCATCTATCAAGTCCTCTCGTTGCCGGATGCCTGCGCCCTTAGCGGCCTGTGCACTCGGGTCGCGATGACAGTTCTGTTTCGTTCGCCCAATCTCAATATGGCGGGTTGTCTTTTGGGCCGGTTTTGGAGGCCGGATAGCTTGATTTGGCCATGCGTTGTTGCGATGCAACAGGTAGTTGCCTATTTATTGGGCGTCAGGCCCTTTCGTTGGGCAAATGAACCAAATTTGAAATTGACGGAAATGTGGCGTCCAGCTGTTTGACCCTTGCCGGATCGCTGGAGAGACTCGGTTTGCAACTCAGGACAATCCCGCCATGCGCATCATATTGATCCGTCATGGCCAGCCGCATATCGCATTGAATCCGCGCACCGGCCATGCCGGTTTTTCCGCTTACATCGATGAATATGAAACTGCGGAGCTCTCGCCTTCCAGCGTGCCGCCTGACGAGTTGCGCGATCTCGTCAAGGAGCTTACCCACGTCTTTTCCAGTGATCGACCCCGCAGCCGCCAAAGCGCAGGGCGTCTGTTGCCGCATGCAGAACTGACGGTTGATCCGTT
Source organism: Rhizomicrobium sp. (assembly GCA_035512055.1). Classification (GTDB taxonomy): domain Bacteria; phylum Pseudomonadota; class Alphaproteobacteria; order Micropepsales; family Micropepsaceae; genus Rhizomicrobium. The sequence continues at coordinate 32,000 of DATKEP010000182.1, read as the reverse complement.
GTTTGCGGAAGCGCCGCTGGCTAGCCCGCGCCTTCCCTATCTGCAGATGGAGGTTCCCAAATGGGCGGTTGTGTCGCGCATCCTATGGCATGCGGGCTTTCATCCCGGAATCGAGAACCCGGGTGCGGCGCGTGCCCGTGCCTCCAAGGCCGCCGATTTCCTGATCGCGCGGGCGCGAACGACTGGCTCGGCCGCGTTGGTCGCCCACGGCTATTTCAACTGGATGATCGGCCGGCAATTGCTCAAACGCGGTTTTCGCCGTACCGGAACCCACCAAGCGCGCTACTGGAACACTGTCATCTATGAGGACGAAAATGATCGAGACGAAAGTTGAAGTCCCCGGCATTTCCGCCGAAGCCCTATTCTTCCGTCCCGATGACATCGCCGAATTTCCTGGTGTCCTATTGCTGACCGACATCTGGGGCATCCGTCCGGCCAATATCGGCATGGCCAAAAGGCTGGCGGAACGCGGTTTCGCGGTCTTGATGCCCAACGTCTTTCACCGTTACTCGCGCATCACAGCCGATGGCTTCGAGCATGGCAGCGTGGAAGAACAGAGCAGGGCGATGTATGCGCTGATTGCGGCACTGACTCCTGGGGACATGGTCAGTGACGGCAAGGCCTATGTGAATTTTCTCTTGGCACAAAAGAGTGTCAAGAAAGGTGAAGCCGGTGTTGTGGGCTATTGCTTCACCGGTCAGATGGCAGTGCGCATCGCCGCTGCCATGCCGGACCAAGTCGCGGCCGCGGCGTCTTTCCATGGCGGCTTTCTGGTGACCGACAAGCCCGACAGCCCGCACGAGATTCTCGGGCCAATCAAGGCCCGGCTCTATTTCGGTCACGCCGTTGACGATTCTACCGCCACGCCAGAGCAGGTCAAAATCCTGGAAGCCAGCCTGCGCGACTGGCATGGGGCCTTCGAGAGCGAATTGTACCAAGGGGCACTGCATGGCTGGACCGTGCCCGGCCGCGACGTCTACAACGAAATTCAGGCCGAGCGTGCGTTTGTAAAAATGGTCGAACTCTTTCGAACGACGCTGGAATAGCGCCGAATGCTGCAGCGGGATTGCTCAGATCATCGCCGGTATTACGCGGTCCGGCGGTTTGTGCCCATCAACAAAGGAGCGGATGTTCACGATCACTTTTTCGCCCGTATCGATGCGGCTTTCGATCGTGGCCGATCCCATGTGCGGAAGGAGCACGACATTTCGGGCCTTAAGCAGTTTGGGATTGACGGCCGGCTCGTTCTCGAACACGTCAAGGCCGGCGCCCGACAGCTGGCCTTTTTCCAGCATCAGCGCGAGCGTGTTCTCGTCGATCACTTCGCCACGGGAGGTATTGACGATAAAGGCGGTGGGCTTCATCAGCTTCAGCCGCCTGGCCGAGAGAAGATGAAAGGTGGCTGGCGTGTGCGGACAATTGATCGAGACGATGTCCATCCTGGCCAGCATCTGGTCGAGACTGTCCCAATAGGTTGCCTCCAGTTCCTGTTCGATTTCGGGCGCGACCTGCTTGCGGTTGTGATAGTGGATCTGCAGACCGAAGGCGCGGGCGCGTCGAGCGACCGCCTGGCCGATGCGTCCCATGCCCACGATACCCAGTCTTTTGCCCTGCAGGCGATGGCCCAGCATCCAGTTCGGGGCCCAGCCCTTGAACTTGTCTTCTTGCAGCGCCACCACGCCTTCTACCAGCCGCCGCGGCACCGCCAGGATGAGTGCCATGGTCATGTCGGCGGTGTCCTCGGTGAGGACGCCCGGCGTGTTGGTGACGGTGATGCCCTTCTCTGTCGCGGCCTTGACGTCGATATTGTCCACGCCCGCGCCGAAATGGGCAATCAGCTTGAAATTGGGCCCCGCCTTGGAGATCAAGGCGGCGTCGACGCGGTCGGTGATCGTCGGGACCAGCACATCGGCCGTGGCCACGGCCTGCGCCAATTGGGCGGCCGTCATCGGCACGTCGTCATTGTTGAGGCGGGCATCGAACAATTCCCGCATGCGCGTTTCCACCGCCTCGGGCAGCTTGCGGGTGATGATGACAAGCGGCTTCTTGGTCATGCAGGTTCCCCTCGGCGGATGGCGTCATTAAAGCGCAAGGCTCCGGATGACGGAAGCGGTCATGCCTGCTAAATCTCTTTTGTCATAACGCGCGCGATTCATGACACGCTTTTCCGCCATATTACGGATCCTGGCATTTTTAGCCGCCGCCGTGGCGGTTGTTACGCGGGCTGAGGCCCAGCCGGGCAAGATTTTGCGCTATGTCAGCCAGCGTGCCGACAGGGCCTATCTGCGTGAAGGTCCGAGCTATGCCCACCAGGTTATGTGGGTCTATCGCCACAAGGGCTATCCATTCGCGGTGCTGGCCGAGTTCGACGTCTGGCGCCGTGTGCAGGCGCCTGACGGCGCAGTGGGCTGGATGAGCGCTTCTATGCTCAGCGATCAGCGCACCGTGCTGGCGACAGGGCAGGGCAGAGTAAAAATTTTCGCGAGCGCCGATGGCGGTAAGGTGGTGGGGCTGGCCGATCCCGGCGCGGTCGCCGGGCTTGAGGCTTGTGCGCCCAACGCTTGTCACATTCATGGCGAGGGCGTGGATGGATGGATTTCCAGGTCGCGGATTTGGGGCGTTAGCGCCGACGAAGTCTTTGACAGGCTCCCGCGCTAGAGACGCGAGGAGTTTTGTTCGCTGGCTAGGAGCGATGTGTACGAAATAGGTACATGGGCGACGAGCGGTTCGTAGCGGCAGCGTGCGAACGCCAGAGGCCAAAAGAACCGCGTCTCAGTGGCGGAAGTGCCTCGTGCCGGTGAATACCATCGCCAGGCCGGCTTCGTCTGCCGCGTCGATGACTTTCTGGTCATTCACCGAACCGCCCGGCTGGATCACCGCGGTGGTGCCGGCTTCCGCGACCGTCAAAAGGCCGTCGGGGAAGGGAAAAAAAGCTTCCGACGCGGCCGATGAGCCCACCGTGCGCGGCTCGGGCCAACCCGCGATTCTGGCTGCATCCTTGGCCTTGAGGGCGGCGATGCGCGCGGAGTCCACGCGGGACATCTGGCCCGCGCCGATGCCGGCGGTCGAGCCGTCCTTCACATAGATGATGGCATTGGACTTCACATGCTTGCCGATTGTGAAGGCCAGAAGCATGTCGCTGATCTCGTGTTCCGTCGGTTGGCGTTTCGTAACCACCTTCAGCTTGTCGCGCGTGACGCGGCCATTGTCGCGGGTCTGCACCAAAAATCCGCCCGCCACCGAACGATAGGTGAGTGTCGGGGCCAGCGGGTCGGGCAGTTCACCCGCAACCAGCAGGCGCAGGTTTTTTTTCGAGGCCAGGACCTTGCGTGCCTCTTCATCGGCATCAGGTGCGATGATCACCTCGGTGAATATCTTGGAGATCTCTTCCGCAGTGGCGCCGTCCAGTGGCCGGTTGAACGCCAACACGCCGCCGAAAGCGCTGACACTGTCGCAGGCCAGCGCCGCCAGATAGGCCTCCTTCAAACTCTTGCCCAGCGCCACGCCGCAGGGATTGGCGTGCTTGATGATGGCACAGGCCGGCGCGACTTTTGGATCGAATTCCGCCACCAGCTCGTAAGCTGCATCGGTGTCGTTGATGTTGTTGTAGGAAAGTTCCTTACCCTGGAGCTGCTTGATGGTGGCAACGCCGGGGCGTGCCGAACCGTCGGCATAGAAAGCCGCCTCCTGATGCGGGTTCTCGCCGTAACGCAGGCCCTGGCGCAGGCTGCCGGCAAAGGCGCGGCGGCGCGGCGGTTCCTTGTCACCGTCTTTTCCCAGTTCGCCCGCAAACCAGTTGGAGACTGCTGCGTCGTAAGCGGCGGTGCGGGCAAAGGCGCGCTGGGCAAGCTTCTTGCGCAAGCCGAAGCTGGTGGCGCCGCCATTTGTCGCCATTTCGTCCAGCACGACCTTGTAATCCTCGGCATCCACCACCACGGTCACCCAGTCATGGTTCTTGGCCGCAGAACGGGTCATGGCCGGCCCGCCAATGTCGATATTCTCGATCGTAGTCTCGAAATCGGCGCCGCGTTCCACGGTAGCTTCAAAGGCGTAGAGATTGCACACCAGAAGGTCGATACCGCCGATGCCATGTTCGATCATGGCGGCAGCATGTTCGGGCTTGTCGCGCAGCGACAGCAGCCCGCCGTGCACCATGGGATGCAGGGTCTTGACCCGGCCGTCCATCATCTCCGGAAAATTGGTTACTTCCGACACGTCGGTGACGGCAAGACCGCCCTCGCGCAGGGCCTTGGCCGTGCCGCCTGTGGAGATCAGCATCACGCCATGACCGGCCAGTCCCCGGGCAAAATCAATTAGCCCCGTCTTGTCGGACACCGACAAAAGGGCGCGGGAAATCTTTCGAATTGTCATGACGGATTCCGGGCGTTAGGCGGCCCGCCGCTCTTAGCGCCTGTACAGGAAATATAAAAGGGCGAGCGCCCCACTTGCGCACAAGGACCAGAGTACCGGGATCGCATAATGCTGGTGCAGCCATGTCAGGACAAAGTCCCCGGGGAGCGGATCGGGTTCGAACGCCATGATTGTGGGCGCCAGGATCGCCGCGCCCATCACCAGAACCACCAGCCAGGCCGCGAGCTTAGGCATCGGCCTCCGTGATGTTTGGCATGGGCGTGAGACCCAGCTTGGCGAACAGGTTCCGATCCGAGTCGGTCACCGGATTTGGGGTGGTTAAAAGCTTGGGGCCATAAAAAATGGAATTGGCCCCGGCCAGGAAACACAGGGCCTGGGTTTCCTCGCTCATCTGCTCGCGGCCAGCCGACAGCCGCACCATGGATCTGGGCATGGTAATGCGCGCCACCGCGATGGTACGCACGAAGTCCAGCGGATCGAGCTTGGGCGCACTGGCCGCAGCGGGCGTGTTTTCACCCACCAGCGCATTGATCGGCACGCTTTCCGGATGCACCGGAAGCGTTGCCAGCGCGTGGATCAGACCCACACGGTCTTCGTTGCTCTCGCCCATGCCGATGATGCCGCCGCAGCAGACTGCGATGCCGGCTTCACGTACATGGTCGAGCGTTTCCAGCCGGTCCTCATAGCTGCGGGTGGTGATCACGTGGCGATAATATTCCGGCGAAGTGTCAAGATTGTGGTTGTAATAGTCCAGCCCGGCCTGTTTCAGGCGCTTGGCTTGCGGCCCGGTCAGCATGCCAAGCGTGACACAAGTCTCCATACCCAGCGCCCTTACGCCTTCCACCATCCGGCACACGGCATCGAGGTCGCGGTCCTTGGGTGAGCGCCAGGCCGCGCCCATGCAGAATCGTGAGGCACCAGCTTCCTTGGCGGCGCGGGCATCGGCCAGTACAGCTTCGACATCCATCAGCCTTGTCGCCTTGAGCCCGGTGTCGTTGTGCACCGACTGGGTGCAATAGGAGCAGTCTTCCGGACAGCCGCCGGTCTTGATCGACAGCAAAGTCGAAATCTGCACCTGGATCGGATCGAAATGGGTGCGGTGCGCGCTCTGGGCACGGAAGAGCAATTCTGTAAAAGGCAAGGCGAAAAGGGCCGCGATTTCAGCCCTCGACCATTCGGAGCGGGGGGCAAATTCAAGGTCACGGGCCGCAGCGTTCATGGGGTCAGTCTAAAGGGGTTCTTGGAGGCGTAAAAGAGTGGACGGAAGGAGGCCAAAACGCTAACAAAGCCGTCCCGCGAAACGCCCCGTGCCCCGGTGGTGGAATGGTAGACGCGGCGGACTCAAAATCCGTTGTCCTTGCGGACATGGGGGTTCAAGTCCCTCCCGGGGCACCACTACTCAATTTTAGCCTTGATTTTATTGGGTTTTTTTCTCAAATGGTCTCAGCAGGTTTCCAACTGAGAGCATTTTTGAAGCTATTTTGTTCTAGTTGCTTGCGCGATTGCTGAGTCAAAATTGATTAGCTTCATTGCATCTCCAGCGAGTCGTTTTTGCTGCGCTTTCTTGCGATAAAGCTCCGCCATCTTCGCGGAGTCCCAACCGAAGATTGCTTGTAACTGCGCATCAGTAGCGCCGTTCTCAGCAGCCATCACCGAACCCACTCTGCGGCAACCATGCGCCGAACATTGCGGAAGCCCAGCCTCAACGCAGGTGCTATTTTCCGAGCCTGAGAGCCAGGCTGTCCAATTCCTGCAACAGCAGGGAATGACCAGGATCGATGCGGTGAATTATATTGTCCACGGTCTCGCCAAGCCGCTCGGAGGTGGTCAATGGGGGTAAGCCCGCCAAACCATCTTATCGGTGTTCCCTTCGGTATTGCTGGATCATCGCATCCGTCACGTCGCTGTCGTAGCAGACCGGAGAGTAACCCCGCGGACGGCTGTAGGCGCTGCGTCGTCCACAAGAATGGCCCGCTCGATCTGAATTATAAGGGCACGGGCAATTGCCCGGATAGGCCGCTAGGGATTCCCGAATAATGGCTTTGCGGATGTCATTATCAGTTGACTGCGCTATCGCGGGCGTTGCTGTCAGGAGCGCCAGTAGCGCCACTTCTAGAAATTTCATAGGCCCCTCCAGCCTGTGAACGCGTAAGTCTGGACCTCCAGCAACTCGAAGCCAATGACCTTGGTACCTGATGTGGCACAGTGGCCAATGGTATCGGATGGTTTGGCTTGACCAACCATGATAAATCTCTGGCGGTGCGTAAGTGTAGGCAACACCGGATGAAATCGGCAGCAGCTTTTTGGTTGCTTTCGGCAAGTGCGCTCCTTGCCATATCAGTTGTGGCAGGTTGCGGTCTTGCAAACGAAACCCACTCGGTAATCTGGACCGCATTACTGGATAGGATGCCGGACCAAACCTGCGCTCGCGACTCTATCGCCTCAGCACCGGATATATCTCAAGCAGATGTCAATGCACGCCCAGCCGGTTACGTCTTCGGCGCGCACTTAAAAGACGGTAGCGTATCGGGGCCGGACATCTTTATAGTCATGACCCGTGAGGGCCACGATCCGGTTCAATTTCGAATGACCTATGGTGACTACCAGAGAGGGAGGGAGGAGCGAGAAATCGCCGCTCACGCGATTATAAGTAAATTGAGCGCGGGTTGCGGCATTCCGGAACTCGCTCAACGAGCGAAAGAGAGGCACGACTCCGAGTGGATGCCGTACATGTTCAATATTTGAAGGGTCGAGGCCGCTCCAATCTAGCCACAAAAGGTGATGGAATAGAACATTGCTCGCTCCAGCCATAGAGTTGGGCAGTAGCAGATTTGCAGCATCCAGTGACGGAGCAAATTTCACCAGCGAGAAAAATGGAAGCTTGAAACCATAAATTTAACGAGCGCCAATGGGGCTAGGTTAGGGTAGGCAATGGAGCGTCATCATGTCTGACTCAGGCTTCGTCGCATTCATCGAGGACTGTGTCCAAGAACGGGCGTCCTTAATCGGACTTGCTGAAGCAATCGAAAACAAGATGCTGGCTCCGGGGGTGCCCATTGCGATTCCGGAAACCATGACCGCAAAGGTGGAAGCAACACTTAGTGCCTTTCAACAAGCGGTTGCTCAATTAAATATTCTCATTGACGCTTTCGAGGCCGATTCGGATGCGCAATAAAACGCTTTTGGTCATGGTATTCGTCGTTACGGTTAGACAAGCTCGCTAAGGTTGTGGACGTGCCTCTGGTGCAGTAAAGCGATAGGTGAGTGGGCCGCGCCCCAAACGAAAACGGCGGCACGCCCTCTACCGGTCGTATTATTATCGCACACTGTCATAGCCACCGCGCACACCAAAGGGTGACAGCACAAATTGTCCTACATTAATATGGCGACAACGAAACGCACCCGCACTTTGAAGCAGATAATACTCCCACATGCGGCAAAAACGTTCGCCGTGTCGGCGTACTATCTCAGCACGATTCGTTTGGAACTTTGCGTTCCAAGCCATTAGCGTCTTGTCATAATCGGCACCAAAATTGTGCAAGTCCTCGACCACGAACAATCCTTCTACCGCTGAAGCGATTTGCCCCACGGAAGGAAGGTCGCCATTTGGAAAGATGTATTTGTTCTGCCATGGGTCAATAGTGGGATAGCGCTTGTTCTCCCAAATCGTATGCAGGAGGAAAATGCCACTATCTTTAATGAAACTTCGTGCGCGCTCGAAATATATCCGGTGATTTTTTGAGCCAACATGTTCGAACATTCCCATAGACACCACGTGGTCTGCGCGCGGTCCGCTGTAGTTGCGATAGTCTTCTAAGAGCGGCTCGACAGGGAGGTGCGCATAGCGCTTGCGTGCATAATCCATCTGCATTTTGGAGATAGTAATGCCCGAACATTGCGCACCATACCGTTCGGAGGCAAAGCCCATGAAGGAACCCCAGCCACAACCGATATCGAGCACACGCTGGTTGCGGTGCAATCCGATCTTGCGGCAGATGAGATCGAGCTTGGCATCCTGCGCATCATCGAGTGTCGCAGCCCCTTTCCAATAGCCGCAACTACCTGTCAGCCTTGTGTCAAAGGTGGCTTCGAATACGTCCACGGGAAGATCATAATGAACCTCTGCGGCCTGGCGGGCGCGGTGCAGATTTTGCCGGTTAAGAATGCGTGATTTTAGAACGAGCAGCGCTAAAGGAACCGTGAATCCAAGCTTATCGCCTAGGCGTGCTGCAATCACGCGGTCAAAGAACTGGTCAAGTGCCGCACAGCACCAATCTCCGTCCATGTAGGCTTCGCCTAGACCCAGTGATCCCCTTGAATGGATCCGATCATAAAAACGCCGGTCAAGGATTTGCGGGTCCCACGGGTTGGAACCGTTGGGAACAATGTGGGCCGCTTCAAATAGCTCATAGACCACCTTGTGGGTGCCAGAAATCGCTGCCACACAGTCCCCCCTACCCGTACCTTCCTCAGCAATTCAGCCTTGTCAGCCACGCTGGGGTCAAGCCCAAACGAAAAGGGCGGCACGATGGCCGCTGTCCCCGCCGCGTGTAAATGCTGGCGGTGACGTTGGGCTGATCTGGTTGAATAGAGCTACGTGAGCACTCGCGCCACGACAAATCCGTCGTAACCCTTTTCGCCCACCGTCTGAATGCAGGTTGCGCATAGCCGCTTTTCCCGAGCCACAATCTCATTGAAGCGCCGCACCCCTCGAACGGAAGCGTCCTTACTTTGTGCGTCGGCAACTGCGCCATCCCTCACCATATTATCGGCGATAATGATGCTGCCAGGGCGTACCAGTTGGAGTGACGCTTCGAGATAGAGGGGATAACCCTGTTTGTCCGCATCAATGAAAACAAGATCAAAAGGTTCTTCGCCTTTCGCGGCCATGGCTGCCAGAGTGTCTGCGGCCTTGCCTAATCGGACTTCCACCTGACCTGAAAAGCCTGCCCGAACTATATTAGCCTGGGCGACCGTTGCATGGCGGGGCTCATATTCCAAGGTCACCAGCTTGCCGGATGGCGGTAACGCTCGTGCCAGCCAAATCGTGCTGTAGCCACCCAAGGTGCCGATCTCAAGAATGCGGCACGCATGGATCATCTGCCCTAGCATCATCAGCAGACGCCCCTGCAAGGGACTCACCTGAATGGCAGGAAGTCCGCCCGCGCGGGATGCCGTAAGCACCCCCTCCGTCACCGGATCGGAAAGGTCGAAAAGTTTGCCATAATAGGCATCGACTGCTTGCCAAGACTTGTTGGCCATCGTCACTCCTTTTCTGGTAAACTGGCCTGACGAGCAATTCACGAGGAGCGATTAGCTCCATCGCTTGCTTCTCAATGTCCCATGAACCTCGCTAGTTCCTCAAGCGACAACCAAGGCCGTTTGCGATGAACCATGCGGTGACAGTTTGAGCAAAGAAGTGCGAGGTCGGCCAGCTTTGTCTTTTCACCAACCTTGATTTGAGAAACGGGTTTGGTGTGATGGCACTCAATAAAGCCTTCACCCTGCTTGCCGTAAGCAACGCCAAACTCAAATCCACAAACTTCGCAGGTAAGGTGTCCGAGGCGACCCCGAACCTCGTCCTTCTTACGCTTGACAATCTTGCTATCGCGCTCTCGGTACCGGTGAATCCTCGTCAGGATTGCGCCTTCGTCAGATTCTGATTCTGCTGCGTCGTCCAGCGTGGGTGGCGGTATCTTAACCTGAGAAGCCACAAACGCTCTAACTGCGCTTGCAACCATTCTCAGTTCAAAAGGATCGTGAGCAAATAGGTTCCAAACAACTCCTTCGTCCTTGCCGCCATGCGTCATTCCCTTTCCTTTGTATTCTGGGTCAAAGCGACGGAAGTTCATCAGCTTCATATAGACGCCATTGTTGTTTCTAAATTTGTCTTTGATTTCACCGCCAAGCTTGGCCTGAAGCCGATTCAGTAGCTTGCTGAGCGCCGTAATGTCTGGGGATTTTTTTGAGGGTATCTTGGCACTTCTTTGCAGATAGAAATCCAGCAGGAGAATCAGTTCATCCCGCGTCCAGGTCGGATTTCGAGTGGTCGGCATGGGAAACCTCCACCAGTGCTTTCTGCTTAGCCTACCTGAACCGCGCCCGAATCCGCTAGTGAGGGAAATAATGACTATTCCGCCTGCGCGGCTTCAGCCGTTGATAACTGGTCTTGTCCGAGCGCCAATGGCGTCGGATAATGGGCAACCTGAGGGCTTGTCCAGGAGATGCCCATGAAGAGAAACATCCTCTGCGCAATATTAGTAGCGATGAGTCTTTCTTCACCGGCATTAGCCGCCAACACTTGCTTGCGAACGCGCGATATTGTGAGCACTGTCTCTAAAGACGGCAAGACGCTGGTGTTCAAAATGCGCGATGGACGCACCCTGGTAAACCATCTGCAAGGGATTTGCCCCGACCTAAAATTCAACGGATTCGATTGGGTAGTTCGGGGCGGCACCGAAGAGGTCTGCGAAAATATTCAAAGTCTTCGCGTCTTGCAGTCGGGGGAAGTTTGTGTTCTTGGAAAATTTGACCAACTGACGAATAAACCGAACGTGAATTAGCCGCCGGTTTCCATGGCGAAGGTCTCTTGTCGGGCACCGCTGAGGCGTCATGATATCTAACGCAGTCTAATTCCGAAAATTCAAACTGACCAGCTACCGCCGGGGAAGGAAACACATGCTCCACATATTCAATGTTTTTATGAGAATTGTGAGCAGCGTCGTTGGGCTGGTAATGACTGCCATTGGAATCATCTGGATTTTGCAGGGACTCAACCTTGCATTTCGCAGGGGGTTCATGGTCGGTGACTATCATTGGACGATTTATGGCGCGATCTTGGCAGTTCTCGGCATCGCGCAAATGGTCTGGAGCAATACACGACAGATACCAACGAGGTAAATAAGGGGTCTCAGGCCGATGGCCGGGGGGAAATTGGGTCAAGAATCTCGCACGCAAAGCAACGAAGGCTGGGCCAGATTGAGCGCCCTGCTCGTTGTCGCGGCTTTGATGCCCTGGACATTGTTTATTACCCAAGACCACTGGTGGGCATTTATCCTGGTTACTGCCGCGATCATCGCGGCTTTGCGCCTACTGTTTGGGCGACAATGGCCAAGCTATGCGGGTCTCAACTTGCCGCCGGTACATGGTCTATTGACCGCCGCGGCGTTCTTGCTGATAGGAACTGGAAGCGCGATTCTTCTCCACCATGTCTATAAGACGGCGGGGCTTAGGGCGGATGCTCCGATCATAAGGGACCAAATCGGATTTCTGTTTCAGGCGCTTAACGAAGAAATCCTTTTCCGTGCCCTCCTGATTGGGCTCTTCATTCAGTTGCTACCTTCGATACCGGTGATTTCGCTCGGAACGGCATTCGTCTTCGCAGCGGCGCACTTTCTTCTCTACCAGTTTGGCACCTTGCACATAGCACTTTCAATTACCGCGCTGGCAACGCTATTCCTTGCTGGTATGGCGTGGAACAACCTTTATTTGGCCTTTCGTCACATTGGTTTCTCCTGGGCGCTACACGCTGGATGGAATGTGATTTGGCTACCTGCAACGATTTATGATGAATCGACCAATGAGCGTCTATACGAACCGCAGGTTTTTGACCGCGTGTTGGGCTCGCCGACTATTGTCGCCGCGGCTTGCGCGGCGGCGGTCTTTAGTTTCGTCCTTCTTGCGCGACGCCCACTAACATCTGCGGTAAAGGCCTAGGTGGGTGGTCTTTGTTGCAATTTGGATGATCGAATGAATGTTCTCATCACTGGTGGCGCTCGCGACGTTCGAATTGGACTCTCGAAGCGACTGATTTCGTCAGGTCGCATCGCGGCCCGTTAGTGGATTTCAGCGGCCACTATCAGCGCCATGTAAGAATAGCCGCCGGGGCGTGACCTTTTGGCGCTCTTACACGTGTGGGTGGCTTCGCAGGCTGGGGTTGCTGGCTGGCGGTAAGGAAACTAGGGTGCGCACATGGACCCTGCGCAACGAGCAAAAGAACTAGCCAGATTACGCTACAGGAGGGCGTGGTACCTGTCGCAGGCTGAGGAATATGATTCTGGCAGGCCGGAAGCAGGAACCGAAAACGGGATCGTGGCCGCTATGCGGTGCGCGGAAATGGCTGCGAACTATCGCAGAATGGCGGATGACCTTTCTGTTTTCATTGATGCCTACAGCGAAGCAGATAGACCGCAAGGCCAAGAGCGGTCGGCTACTGCGGCGGCATCACCCAGCTAACGCAAACGCGCCTGCCTATCCGCTGAATCCTGCCACGCTTGGCAAGCTGGTGAAGCTGGGCCAGGAAGTGGGCAGATATCTCCCGCATTCGACTTCTCTGCGGGCATGATTCTCGGCGGCTTCCCAGTCGAGATACGTGTCAAATAGGTCGTCTATGAAAACCGAGTTCCGATAGGTGCAAGGCGAAAAATGCGACGGGCTAAGTCTGTCGGATGGAACGGTAGTAGGGGTCCGGGCTAACGATACGCTTGTGGCGTTCAGTCGTAAGAATTGTGGTGATGCGGTCGCGAGTGAGCCCGTGCACGTCGCTTAATTCCTCGACACTTTTCCCAGCCTCGAACGCAGCAATAATCGCGCGATCTCTTTCTGCGTGACGCACCATGCTCACACCTCCAGGAAGCGCCACCGGGCTCCCAATATTTGAACGCCAAGAAACTGTCCGGCGGTCATTTTCTACTTCCAGTTACTGCGATGCAACATAAATCACCGTCCGCGACAATGTTCCAATATATACAATAGAATCAATATAGTACTGCTGGAAAAAACAAGAATTAATGACTTTTGCATGGAAATATGATGCAGCGCGATATAGTGCCTATCGTTTATGATGCAGTGCGCCGATCAGATCGTTACGCGCAGCCAACAACGCAGGAGCTATTCATGATCGATCCTCGTGTGATTGCCCCCAAGACGAACAGGGTCAACAATTTTATTGTCGAAGCTTTCCACGTCATCACCATAGCGATGACGGGCCTCGTCTCACTTCTGGTCCTCAGCGTCGTTATCTAGCGGCCCTTGAGGCCTGATTGCCTCGGGAGAACCGCAGGCCCCCACGATGTCGGAGATCGCGCGCTGCTTTTTTTGCCACGCTGCGGAGGTTGCAAAAGGATCAAGTGCCTTATTGGCGGCGCGTCACCGCGCATATAGCTGTTCTGTCGCCAACGTCGCTCGGTTAGTAATCGGCTCTATCAGGCCGTATCCTCCCGCCTGCCCCTAGCGACCACCCTCAACGCTCCATCCTTTGTGGGCCCCTGTAGCGCCAGAGCCTCTTCGAGTTCCCCCTGCATCCATAGCTCCCGGTCAGCTTCCGTCAGCAGCAACACCGGCATTGCCTTCTCATGGACTTCCCCAACCTCGGCATTCGGCTCAGTGGTCAGGAACGAGAACAGCATGTGGTTGTCTTCGACATGATTCGGTCTACTGCCCCTGATGCCTTTCCAACGACGCCAGATGCCCGCAAAGAAGAACAGCGGGCGGGTATCGTCTAGGGCAAACCATGTCGGCACTGCCTTACCGCTTCTACGGTCTTATTCACAGAAGCTAGTCACTGGCACGAGGCAACGGAATTAGGGTCTCAGGAAAGGTTTCCACCAATGGCTTTTTGTATTCCTAACGTTGGTAACTAGCGGAATGCCTGCCGAGAATGGACTGGGAAAGCCCCAGCGCATCATCATAAGCGCGCGTTGGCCGTCATGCGGGGGGGTCACCACTACTGGGGCCATCTGATCGGGGAATATTCCGGGGAACGACGGCAAATTGCCCGCGTGGTCCACCATCGCCTTGGCGAGGTCGCGGATGGCCTTTCGCCCCTTGGTGATGCTGTAGAGATTGCAAATTTTTAGTGCGCCGACATTAGGTGTCTCGACCTTATATCGGCTCTGCAACGATCCTACTCAACTGTCGTCCTTTTGAAGAGAAAACGTCAGCGAGGCACATTATTCTGATGCTCGCATTCTCTGGCCCCCCTGGGCCTTATATCGCAAGGAAGACAACCAATGCACGGTTCAAAATCCTTGTTGCCGTTTCGTCTGTATTGGTACTCGGCTGTGCCGTCATTTTCGGCGCGACATCTGCTTCGGCATATGTAGCGTGTAATACCGACGGCGACCGCTGGCATACTGGCTCTAAAGCGTTGGACTGGTCTGCCGTGAGACTCAAATACCACGATGACGATTGGTGGCACGCACACAAGGCGGACGCGCAGTATCATCTGCATGACGCTGACGCTCAACATAACTGGCAGCAGGGATACTGGAGTAAGGGTGAATGGCGTCGCGGGTTTTAGCTTTGCGGGAGTAGTTCAGCGGGAAGCGTACCCCATCACCTTGGCCGGGTCGCGGATAGCATTTTGCCCTTTGGTGATACCGTAGAGATTGCACATGGCCGCAAACTATCACGTCCGCCCCTAGGGGCCTCGGTATCCTCTTGGCATAGGGGTAGTCATTGGGCTTGGGCCAATCCCACCAACCATTGACATGGCTTCGCTGTTGGCGCGCTGTGTGAGCACCACAAAAAGCAGGGGGTCTCGACCATGCGCAAAACAGTCAGGATAATTCCCACGAAGTTCAACGGTCACTTCATCGCGGGCGTAGGCGGGCTGGTGTTGCTTCTTTGCGCATCGCAGAGTTGGGCTGGCATGACAGGTAATGGTTCGGGGCCGGCAATGGGACAATTCACATTCTGCTATGGTGGAAACCCCAACGTTGTCTATTTCACCCAGGTCATGCCATTAGCTCCGACGATGAGCGCGCCAAATCTGGGGGTTTCGTTCGCAGACTATGTTCAAGCAACCTATAGACTGCCCTCCATTGATAGGCAGCGGTGCGTCACAGGAAGTTCTAGCGGCGACGTTGCGGCCGAACGCCAGCGCTATAAAGGGATGTTTGGCACAGCCAAAATCGTCGAGATTAACTGGGCACATTAGTCATCCGATTCAATTCACAATGGGCGCGCCGGCGAGCGCATCAATTCGTCCCGCAGACAGGCAGGCCAACAGAACTGCACCGCTGACCAATCTGTCAGCTTGGTGCGCCCACATGGTAGGGACTTCATAGACCGTCAGCCCGCATTGGCATCGGAGCGGTGGCGACGGCGGCGTCTTGGGATATCGCTGGTCCATGAACTGCCGGTGCGCTTCATCGCGCTCCTGCTTGGTTATCTTGCTCCTGAGATCGCCCATCCAAGCACCGTGTGTTGGGAAAGACTGGGTGTCGGCTCGGCCGCATGGGGGCCTGGCGCTGGGCAATATCGCTCCATGACGTCAGTCGTTCCCGCACAGCCGCACTTGGCTGGCCGCTGCGCTCGGCCACCATATCGGGCGGCAAGCCGTTGGCGCGGCGGCAGGGCGGGCAGTGGCACGCCGCGAGCGTGGTTCGCACGCTTCGTAGATTAGGCCAATGATATCGCAGCGTGTTGCGCCGGCTGCGACGATCTTGCGCTAAACGCCAGTGTTCCTTTTCAGTTATTAGGTCCTATTCGTCGCAAACAGTGCACGACGGACGGGCTAACGAGTTTATCAAAACAGCGCTCTGAGGATACGTTGCAGGAGCGGTGGGACAAAGCGGTCGGCTCGACCATCATTCTTCCCCCTATGCTGGCGCTCGGCACTGGTTGACCTGGGGGTTGTGATGGCGATTTGGCCGGGTGGATAACTGTGTCAGTTTGATGTGGGGTTGATAGGAATCCCCGTCGGAACCTTCTTCCTATCGATGAAGCCGTTTATGGCTCCCAATGGTGTACGTTGCAAATACTCTGACTTTATGTACGGCCTTGCGCCGTCGAACGGCAAAAATTCAGTATCGACATACTTTTTCTCGGCTTCACTAAGCTCCCATGCAGAACCATCAACGTCGATGCGGATTAGTACCTCACTCGGTTTTCGTCCGCCGCGATCATAATTCCGCTTTTGTGCCGCCTCGAAGGCTGTCGCAAATGCTTGCCACGGGTTCAACCGCTTTAAGCGGCGAGAAAGATAGTAGTGGGCGCGAAAACGCGCCCAAAAAGATCGAGGTTTGATTCTGTCGCAGCTTGGTTCATTGCTCATTGCTGCCAAGTCCCGAAGTTCGGACATTCGTTACGAGGGGTGGCCCTTTGAGGCTCGGTGAAGAGAAGCCCCAGCGCATCATCAAAAGCTCGCGTTGGCCGTCAGTCATGGTGCGCACGACCGGTGCCATACCATCTGGGAAGATACCCGGCAGGGAGGGCATATTGCCAGCATCGTCCACCATGGCCTTTGCGAGGTCGCGGATTTCCGCCTGAGATTTCTTCTGGCTATAAAGGTTGCACATTCCGACAAGCTGATGGCTAGGCATGACCTGCCTAGCCATCAGAAATAAATCAGAACATAACCGTCAGTCTAGGCGACCTTCGAACCTTCGATTGTCTTTAGTTCCGGCGCATTGATAGCAATACGTCGCGGCTTCCTTTCTTCGGGTACGACACGCTCAAGTTCGACGTGCAGTAACCCATTTTCCAGCTTCGCGCCCTTTATCTCGACGTGCTCGGCCAATTGGAAGTGGCGCTGAAAGCTGCGCCCGGCAATACCTTGGTGCAGGAACGACGTTTTTGTTTCTTCTTCGCGTTTGCCTTCGATCGTCAGCACGCGATCGCGCACTTCGATGCTTAGGTCTTTTTCCGCAAACCCAGCCACGGCAACCGTTATGCGGTAATTATTCTCGTCACGGCGCTCGATGTTGTAGGGCGGGTAACCCTGGGCATTTTCTGTCGTCTGCTCCAGCAGGTCCAAAAGATGGTCGAAACCGACAGTTGAACGGAAGAAGGGCGTAAAATCTGTTCGCATGTTCGCAACCTCCTAAAAGCGTTGAGAATTCGCCCTCAGGTCTTGCCTCAAGGGCGAGCTGGACGCCGTTGTGGCCGGCCAGCAAACTTGAGATGGGAACGCCAAAAATCGTCGTCAAGAGGTCGGAGACGTGACTCCTAACCTGAGAATGTTCTCCTTTTGTTCACGATGGCAGAACTGGAAACCCTGGGTCAAGCCCTCCAGGCGGGCTGGGGCATTAAGCTGCGCTGCCCGCGTGGTGACCGTCGCGGTATCGTGAAGATCGACGCCTGCCGTTATTCCGCGCCGCTCGATGTGCTGACCTTGGTTTGTACCCGTGGCCGTTCCTTCCCGCTATCGCTTCTGGCGTCACGTATGGCGTGCCCGAATTGCGGCGAACATCCCGTGCTTTTGAAATTCGATATTCCAGGGACGGCGGCACCGGCCTTTGTCCCGCACCGGTATCGGCGATAAACTGCGGTTCACGTCAACTGCTGAAGGGGCAAAGCATAACAGTCTCAGCCACGGAAGCCCGAGAAGCCGAACACGAAGCCCGCAAGCAGCGCATAGGCTTCGCCCATCACCTTCGCGCCGACGAGTCGAAAGTGGCGTCGGCGGCAAGCCTGATGCATCTGAGGCGGATTGTGGCGACGGCGATGGAACGCAGCGTTAGTTATGACCATCTATTGAGCGAGCCGGAAACGCAGCGGTTGTTCTCAGTCGGTGCTTTGTTCTTTGCCCGTGAGGGCGAGTAACGCCGTTGAGTATGATGAGTGTATGGCAATAGACATTTCCGAACCAATTCTGACCCACCTTTCCTACTTCTCAGTGGGTTCGACAAAACGAGTCGAGGGGGCTGGCAGCGCCATTATTGGATCAGGCACCCTTGTGTCCATCGGCGGGCGGCGCGGCATCCTCACATGCGGGCACGTCGCCGAAATCTACAAAAAACTGGCTGATATTGGGATGGTGCGCTTTTCGAAAGTTGGAAACCAGAATAGAATCGTGAAGCTGGACGAAGCTCAAACAATTATTTTGGTAAGCAGCCCTGAGTGGTCCGAAACCGATTTGGACCTTGCCTTCACCATGCTCCCGACGGCGATCACGGAGTCAATCGCAGCCCAAGCAATCTTCGTGAACATGGAGATGAACAAGGCGAAGATGCAGAGCGGTGAACCGGATGGCGCACACTCGACCGATGCGATGCTGGGTCTTATCGCTGAATTTTCCGGCAAGCCATTTATCGAGGGCCAAGAATACATCAGCCCAATGCGCGGGGTGCTGCACACGGGGAATGCGGTCACTCAAGGCAATGGGTTAC
Organism: Rhizomicrobium sp.; assembly: GCA_035512055.1. Lineage (GTDB taxonomy): Bacteria > Pseudomonadota > Alphaproteobacteria > Micropepsales > Micropepsaceae > Rhizomicrobium. The sequence continues at coordinate 13,515 of DATKEP010000182.1, read as the reverse complement.
TCACCATCAAGCCAAAGGCGTACAATATGGACAAGTTGCCTCATAGTTTCGGCGGTATGAGTGGCGCGGGTACGTGGCGGTTGCACTTCGCGGAAAGCGAAGCCGGACCAACAATTCTTCGCTACACGCTAATTGGAGTCGCTTCTTGGGAAGAACAGGGAAACCAAGGCGGTCGCATGTCAGGGTTGGGACCGGATTGACCAAGAGTTGATTCCGACGATTGAGAAGGAATATCCGGTCTAGTGGACTAAGCCTATTGATCCGTGGTGAGACCAAATTCTAGAAAACCTTGGAATATCAAAGAATGATCACGAGACCAATGTCCCGCTAAGTGTTTGATTTTCAATACTTAACGCAGTCCCTCCCGGGCATTGGTTTGCGGCCGATCCGGGTGCAAACCAATGCCGAGCGGCCCGCGCGACAGCGACTTGAGGGCCGCGAGGCCATGCGCCGCGTCGAAGTACCCCCGGGGGTTGCTTGGCCCTTCCTCGCACGCAAGCAAGCTGCGGGCGGGCGGGACGGGGCACCGTCGGATTGTGCCCGGTTGAATTGATTTAATTTGTCCGTCGTAACGCCTTTCAGACGTTGCGGACGGAGGCTAGGCGCGGTCGGTTTCTGCCCGGATCGTCACTGGCCTTCCCCCCTCTTATGACCTAGCTTTGCATAAAAATTTCCGGGGAGAATTCATCATGCGCTTTGTTGCCGCCATCGTCGCCGCGTCCGTCGTTGCCACCTCTGCGCTGGCACAGCCTTTGCCGGCACCGGCCGGCTATCCCCCGGTTGTGGGCGAAAAGGGCGTGGTCACGACCCATGAAATCTCACTCGACATGGCCGCAAAGATCGCGCGCGCCGGCATCGAGGCCTGCCGCAAGATGGGCTTCCACACCACCATGGTGGTGATCGATTCCGGCGGCACCATGAAGGCCTTCCTGCGCGACGATAAAACGGGGCCCCATACCGTGACGCTGGCACAGGACAAGGCCTTCACCGCGTTGACCCTCGCATCGCGCTTTGCCACGTCGGCGACATTTGCCACCGCGCGCAATTCCACCTTGGGTTCTCCCATGACCAACATCCGCGGCGTGGTTGGCGTTGGTGGCGGCGTGCCGATCAAATTTCACGGCGAGGTGATCGGGGCAGTCGCTTCGTCAGGCGCCGTGGGCGGCGATAAGGACGAGCTTTGCTCGCAAGCGGGCATTGATGCTGTGGCCGACGAGCTCAAGTAAAGAATTCACCATTACGCCAGCCCGCACGCCAATCGAGCTGACCTCGGCGGCGGCGCTGTTTCGCGCCTATGCCCGATTACTGCCGGTGGATTTGGGACCGCAAGGATTTTCCCAGGAACTGCAATCGCTGCCAGGTCCATACGCGCCGCCGTCCGGCGAACTGCTGCTGGCCAAGCGCGGCGACCATGTGCTGGGTGCAGTGGCACTCAAGGCGCTCGCGCCGCCCCATGTGGCGGAAATCAAGCGGCTATTTGTGCGGCCGCAAGGACGGCGTGTGGGCGTCGGCAAGGCTCTGGTGGCCGCCATCCTCGAAATTGCAAGAGCGCGCGGCTATAGCGAGGTCAAGCTCGATACCTTGCCTTCGATGGAAGGCGCGATTGCGCTTTACAAATCCTTTGGATTTGCGCCGATCCCGCCCTACGGCAGCCACCCTTACCCGGGCCTGGTCACACTGGGGTTGAAGCTGGCGGCGAATTGAGCGATGCACGCCGCACACAGCCGCCCTGCCGTTCAAACACGCGAATCGGGAGGCGGCGGCGTCGCGAGTCTGATCTGATGACGCCATGAATACGAAGGGATGGGGACTATTGCTGTTGCTCGCGCTGCTGTGGGGCAGCAGCTTCTTTTTCTACAAGATTCTGGTGGCTGTGCTGCCGCCGGTGACGGTGGTGTTGGGCCGGGTGGGAATTGCAGCCGTCGCCATGAATCTATGGCTTCTTGCCACCGGCCAGACGGTGCCGCTGACCAACGGTCGCTGGCTGGGTTTTTTGCTTCTCGGGTTTCTCAACAACGTGCTGCCTTTCATCCTGATCGCCTGGGGCGAGACACGTATCTCGAGCGGTATGGCTTCGATCCTCAATGCCACCACGCCCATCTTCATGGTCGCGGTGGCACATTGGGGCACGCATGACGAAAAGCTGTCCTGGGCAAAGACCGCCGGCATCGCTCTAGGCATTCTCGGAGTGATCGTACTGGTGGGACCGGAAGCGTTTGCGGGCGGCAGCTATATTTGGGGAGAGTTGGCGGTCGTTGGCGCGTCCTGTGTTTATGCTTTTGGCGGCGTCTATAGCCGCCGGTTCAAGGACCTGCCGCCTCTGGTGGCGGCGACGGGCCAGATAAGCGGCGGGGCCGTGATCCTGATTCCCCTGTCACTTCTTGTCGATCATCCCTGGGGTCTGCCCATGCCCGGCACAGGCATATGGGCTTCGCTGCTTGCGATTGCCCTGATCAACACGGCGCTCGCCTATTTCGTCTATTACCGGATGCTCGCAACTGCTGGTGTCACCTATATCTCGCTGGTCACATTCCTGATCCCCGTCATCGCCCTTCTGTTGGGCACCGTCTTTCTGGGCGAAAGTGCAACCGGTCGGGCGATGGCCGGAATGGCCGTGATCGCTGCGGGGCTGGCCGCGATAGACGGACGGTTGTTCAGGCTGCGGTCCACCCGCCATCAATCGATATAATGCTCCCGGTAATGGAACTTGCCATGTCGCCCGCGAGATAAACGGCAAGCGATGCTACTTCTTCGACCGTGACGAACTGCTTGGTTGGCTGCGCAGTCAACAGCACGTCATTGATGACCTGCTCACGTGTCATGTGCCGTGCCGCCATCGTGTCGGGGATCTGCTTTTCGACCAGCGGAGTCCAAACATAGCCTGGACATATGGCATTGGCGGTGATGCCGAAGGTGGCAGTCTCAAGCGCCACGGTCTTGGTCAGACCGGCAATGCCATGCTTGGCGGCGACATAGGCCGATTTGAAGGGCGATGCGACCAGCGCATGGGCTGAGGCGGTGTTGATGATGCGGCCCCATTTCTTTGTTTTCATCCCCGGCACGGCGGCGCGGGTGGTATGGAAAGCGCTGGACAGGTTGATGGCGATGATCTGGTCCCACTTTTCCGCAGGAAAATCCTCGACCGGGGAGACAAACTGGATGCCCGCATTGTTGACCAGGATGTCCACCGAGCCGAGCTTTTTGGCGGCGTCGGCGATCAAGGCTTCGCATTCCGCGCCCTTGCTCATGTCGGCTCCGTTGTAAATCGCCCTGACGCTGAACTCCCTTTCGATGCCGCTGCGTTCCGTTTCGATTGCCGCCGCGTCACCAAAGCCGTTAATGCAGACATCGGCGCCTTCGGCTGCAAACGCGCGGGCGATGGCGAGCCCGATGCCGGAGGTCGAGCCGGTAACAAGGGCAACTTTGCCTTTAAGGGACATGACTTATCTCCAGGATTGACGGCCAAGCATGGCATGTCGGCGCTTGCGCCTCGAATAGGCGATAAGCCGCAGCGGGTCGGCAATTGTCGCAATTTCGGCTATGATTCGGACGATGGACACAAATCCGATACACAAGCATCCCGCGGGTCACCGCTATGCGCCTGTGGAGCGCCCGGCGGGCTGCGGGCGCATCGCCTTGGTGCTGCAGGGCGGGGGCGCGCTTGGCGCTTATCAGGGCGGTGTCTATCAAGCACTGCAAGAGGCGGGACTGGAGCCGGAATGGGTTTCCGGCGTTTCGATCGGTGCCATCAATGCGGCATTGATTGCCGGCAATGCGCCGGACCGGCGGCTGGCGGCGCTGTGCGAGTTCTGGGACCGCGTCACCAACCGCACGATCTGGCCTTACACGCCGGACGGCGACATCTACCGCCAGACCCGCAACACGGTGTCGGCACTGACCACGGCGATCTTTGGCCAGCCCGGCCTGTTCAATCCGCACAAGGTCAACCCCTGGTTCCTTCCGCCAGGTGCCAAGGATGCCACCAGCTTCTACGACAACACGCCTTTAAAGGAGACGCTGGAAGAGCTGGTGGATTTCAAGCGCCTGAATGACGGCGAAATCCATTTTTCGGTGGGCGCGGTGCACGTGCTCACCGGCAACTATGTCTTCTTCGACAATCGCAAGGAAGAAATCCGCCTCGAGCATGTGCTGGCAAGTGGCGCCCTGCCGCCGGCATTTCCCATGGTCCAGATTGGCACCGACTATTTCTGGGATGGCGGTATTGTCTCCAACACGCCGCTCCAGCATCTTCTGGCTCAGGACGACGGCATCAATTCGCTGGTATTCCAGGTGGACCTGTTCAGCGCCCGCGGCGAGCTGCCCCGCACCATGTCTGACGTGCAGGGTAGGCAGAAAGACATCATGTATTCATCGCGTACCCGCCAGGTGACCGACAGTTTCGCGCGGCTGCAACGCTGGAAAACCCGCGCCTATGAGGCCCTGATCAAGGTGCCAGAAGACCAATTGAGCGAGGAACAGCGCGCGATGAAGGAAAAGCTGGCGCATCTGCCAAAAGCCACCATCCTTCAACTGATCTATCAGCAGAAAACCTACGAGGGGAACGCGCGCGACTATGAATTTTCCGCCGATTCCATGCATGAGCATTGGAAAAACGGGCACGAAGACACGGTCAGCACCATGAAGCGCAGGGACTGGCTTACAATGCCGCCCAAGAATATTGGCGTGATCACCCACGACGTGCATCGCGATAATGAAGGCCGCTGAGCTTGGGCTCTGACAGCGCGGCACTGATCGCCGGGCGGCTCGAAAGATTGCCCGCAACGCGCGGTTTCTGGCGGCGGGTCAATCTGCTGTCGCTGGGTGGCTTCTTCGAATTCTACGACCTGTTCATGGCGGCCTATATCCAGCCCGGGCTGGTCAAGGCCGGCATTCTCACCACCACCACGCCGGGCCTGTTCAGCATTGGCGGTTTTGCCGGCTTTGTCGCCTTCTTCTTCCTGGGCCTTTTCGTGGGCACCGCCCTGTTCGGATTTGTCGCCGACCGGTTGGGCCGTCGCATCATTTTCACCGGATCGCTGCTCTGGTATGCCGCCGCCTCGCTGGTGATGGCCTTCCAGCAGGATGCGTTGCACCTGGATATCTGGCGCTTTCTCTGCGGCATCGGTGTGGGCGTGGAGCTGGTGACGATTGACACCTATATTACCGAACTGGCGCCGCCTTCGTTTCGCGGGCGCGCTTTCGCCTATGCCAACATCATCCAGTTCATGGCCATTCCGGTTGCGGCGTTTCTGGGCTGGTGGCTGGTGCCACGCACGATCCTGGGCCTGGATGGCTGGCGCATCGTGGTGATGGCCGGTTCTCTGGGTGCGGTGGTTGCCTGGATTGTGCGCGCGCGACTGCCGGAAAGCCCGCGCTGGTTGGCCGGCCATGGCCGCAGCCAGGAAGCGGATGCAATCGTCGAAGCCTGGGAAGTGGAAGCAAGGCTGGAAGGCGCCGAGTTGCCGCCGCCAAAACCCCAGCCGGCCGAGCACGGCAGGGGATCGTTCCGTGAAATCTGGCGTGCGCCCTATCTTGGCCGCACCATCATGCTGATTGCTTTCAACCTGTTCCAGGCGGCCGGCTATTACGGTTTTTCGAGCTGGGTGCCCGCGCTTCTGATTGCCAGCGGCATCGCCGTGACCAAGAGTCTGACCTACACTTTCGTCATCGCCATTGCCGCGCCCGTCGGCCCGGCACTTGGTCTTTTGTTCACGGACCGCATGGAACGCAAATGGATCGTGGCCGGAGCGGCGCTGGCGATTGCCGCGAGCGGCCTCGCATTCACCCAGGCACATGGCATGCTCGGGGTGATTGCCTGCGGCGTGGCGCTGACCCTGGCCAACAACATCTTGTCTTTCGCCTATCACGGCTATCAGCCGGAGTTGTTTCCAACCCGTGTGCGTGCCCGCGCTGTTGGCTTTGTCTATTCCTTCTCGCGCCTTTCCACCATGTTCAGTGCCTTCGTGATCGCCTGGGTGCTGAAAGACTTCGGCTCTGCCGGCGTGTTTGTCTTCATCGCCGGATGCATGATCGTTGTGGCGGCGGTGATTGGACTCTTCGGTCCGAGAACGCGCGACCTGCCGCTGGAGCAGATCTCGCATTGAGAAGGAATTGCGACAGCCATTGCCCAAAATGGGGAAAGGCCCGGCGGGGCCGAGCCTTTCCTTGAGGGTACTACTATGGGTTGGGCCACAATTGACCCAGCACGATCCTAGCACTGAATGTGGACGGCATCTACATAATGTCGCGACGGGGCGATTTCTTAGTTTTTCGCTGTTTTCTGCCGTGAATTCGCGCAATAAAATTACGCGGAGGCCGGATCCTCATAGGTGGGCTGTTCCGTGAATTATCGCCATGGCTATCACGCTGGCAATTTTGCCGATGTGGTAAAGCATATCGCCTTGGTGGCGATCCTTCTGCACTTGAGAAAGAAGGAAACCGCATTTTCGGTGGTGGACACTCATGCTGGCCGCGGCGGCTATGATCTTTCCGGGGAACAATCCCGCCGTACCGGCGAGGCCGACAAGGGCGTCGCGCGGCTCATGGATATGTCCGGCGATATGCCGGAAGCAGTTTCGACCTATTTATCGCTGGTAACGGAGGGCGAGCTCTATCCGGGTTCGCCCCTGATCGCCGCCCGGCTGCTCAGGCCGCAAGACCGGCTGACTGCGGTTGAGAAGCAACCGGAGGAATTTGCGGCCTTGAAGGAAACATTGTCGCCTTTTCGCAATGCCATCGCGGAACAGGGCGACGGATATAGCCGTGCCGTCAAGCTGTTGCCGCCGCCTTCCCGCCGTGGTCTTGTCCTGCTGGACCCGCCGTTTGAAGCTGACGAAGAATTCTCCGAACTGGCGCGCACATTGCGCGACGGCTGTCGAAAATTCGCGACCGGCATTTTTCTCGCATGGTATCCGGTCAAGTCCCAGGCCGAGGCGGATGCCTTTATCGGCGAAGTGGCTGCCGGCGGCTTGGCAAAGGCGATGATTATCGATGCGTCCATTTCCGTGCCGGAGGGCAAGTTGCGGCGTGCGGCACTTTTAATAATTAATCCACCCTATGGCCTTGCCGCTGCCATGCGGGAGAGCGCGGCCCTGATCGCGCCGCGCCTTGAGGCCAGGATTGGGACAAGCTGGATAGCCGGTTCTGAATGACGGTTCCCGCGCCGGGCGGCGGGCGCGAAAATTCCCGCTGGGCTGTCAACGCCTTGGAAATGGTTCCGGCCGGGCTGGCTGAAACGGCCGGGCTGATTTAGTCTGCCACCGGGGAGGGGACATGAAGAGAGTCTTTATCAGCCATTCCAGCAAGGATCAGAAGACCGCGATGGCCATTTGCGCGGCGCTGGAATCACGCGGCCATCCATGCTGGATGTCGTCTCGCGACATCGCGCCCGGCGAAAATTACCAGGGCGCAATTGTGCGCGCCAGTCGCGATGCAGGCGTCATGGTGTTGGTATTTTCCGCCAATGCCAACAATTCCGATGAGATCAAGAAGGAGATGTCGCTTGCCAGCCAGTCGCGCACCCTGGTGATCCCCGTGCGTTCCGAAGACGTGGTGCCGAGCGAAGATTTCACCTACGAACTGGCGACCCGGCAATGGATCGACATGTTCAGCGATTGGGAACAGTCAATCGAGAAACTGTGCCGGCAGATCGATGTGGCGATACCGTCGGAGGACGGCGTCAGGCCGGCGGTCGCCACGCCTCCACCTCGCGGCGCCGGCACGAGCCGCGTGCCGCTCTTTGTCGGCATCGCTGCTGTCCTTCTGATTGGTGGCACAGCAGCCTTCTGGCTGACGCGGCCGGCGCCGCACGCGCAGGTGGCGGCGGTCGCAACCCACACCGGTCAAGTTCAGTCGGAAGCAGCCTCGTCGGATTCTACCAAGCTGGAAGGCCAGCTCTGGGATTCGGTCAAAGACAGCAACAATGCTGCGGTGGTCCAATCCTATCTGGTGAAATTTCCCAGCGGCGTCTTCGCGGCGGCGGCAAAAGCCAGGCTAGCGGAGTTGAGCAAGCCCGCGCTGCCGAGGGTGGAGCCCAGCTTTTCATGCGCGAGTGCAAGTAACACGGCGGAGAAGCTTATCTGTAGTGACAGGCAATTGGCCTTGATGGATCTGGAAGTGGCCTCTCTCTACAAAAGAGCGAGAACCAATGCGGTCGATCCCTCGCCATTGGCCGATGAGCAGAGCGCCTGGACCTATCAGCGGAATGCCTGCGGCAGCGCCGAATGCATCCGCGAAGCCTATCTTCAACGCAAGGCGGAGATCGGACGTTGGCTGAGCACGGGGGGCCCGTAATCCTGACGGCGTCGCCGGTGTCAGGGTTTGCCCACCATCACGTCCGAAGCCTTAATGACGGCGAAAGCCTTGTCTCCCTTTTTCAGCTTGAGTTCGTTGATCGCCTCGTTGGTAATGGAGGCGGTGACGATCACGCCATGGCCAATGTCGATCTCGACATGGCCGGTGGTCCGGCCTTTTCCCACACGGGCGACCTTGCCGTTGATCTGATTGCGTGCGCTGAGCTTCATACGGGCCTCCTGCATCGGCGGCCGAGAGCCTGGCACGCCCGGCTTAATTCGTTGCCAGGTTGAATCTCTGGCGTAATAATCGGCCAGCGCAGCTTCTGCGCAATAGTTCCTTCCTGGAGGCTTTGCCTTTGACCAAAATTCTGCTGGCTCAAGGCGGCGGCCCAACCGCCGTCATCAATCAATCGCTGGTCGGGGCCGTCATCGAGGCTCGCAAGTTCCGCGACATCGAGAAGGTTTATGGGGCCGTGCACGGCGTTCGGGGCATAGTGGACCAGAATTTCGTGGATTTGACGGCAGAAACCTCCGCCAATCTGGAACGCGTTGCCGAAACACCGTCATCGGCATTGGGTTCGACACGCGACAAACCGGACCAGAAATATTGCCGTGAGATTCTCCGTGTCGCGCTGGCCCATGGCATTGACAGTTTCTTCTACATGGGTGGCAACGACAGTGCCGATACAGTCCGCATTATATCCGAGCAAGCCGCGGCAGCCGGTTACCCCCTTTGCTGCATCCACATTCCCAAGACAATCGACAATGATCTTACTGTCAATGATCACACGCCCGGCTTTCCATCCGCGGCGCGTTTCGTCACGCAGGCATTCATGGGACTGAACCTCGACAACCGTGCCTTGCCAGGGGTCTATGTCGGTGTCGTCATGGGCCGCCATGCGGGCTTCTTGACAGCATCTGCGGCGCTGGCGAGAAAATATCCGGACGACGGGCCGCACGCGATCTATGTGCCTGAGCGTGCATTCGACATCGACCAGTTTCTTGGCGCAGTGAAGTCCAACATGGACCGGCATGGACGCGGTGTCATTGCCGTTTCCGAGGGTATAAGCGACAGAAATCACGTTCCCGTTGCCCAGAGCCTGATAGGTGAGACCGAGAAGGACCCCCATGGCAATGTCCAGTTGGGCGGAGACGCCTTGGCCGGCTTTCTGACCGGCATCATCAAGGACAGACTTGGCTACAAGCGCGTACGTGGTGACACGTTCGGCTATGTGCAACGTGGCTTTGTCGGCTGCGTTTCCGATGTCGACCAGCGTGAGGCGCGGGAGGTCGGCGAGAAGGCTGTGCAATTTGCGATGTCTGGCGCCCGTAACGGTTCGGTGACGATTCATCGCACCGGCTCCTATGCCGTGGACTACCGGCTGTCTGCACTTGAGGACATAGCGGCCAAGACAAGGACAATGCCGGATGAATTCATTGCTTCCTCCGGCGCGGACATGACTGATGCTTTCCATCATTACCTGCGCCCTCTGCTTGGCTCGGAAATGCCGGAGGTCAGCCGCCTGAGGCATATCGCTGTTCCCAAGGTTAAGATTTCCGACTGATGCGTGATGGCGCCGGGTCGGCCACACCTGGCTTCTTGGCCGGCACAGATTTGGGCATAGGGAATAATCCGGTCGTCAAACGGACTTGCCTTGGGCCGTCTGGTCCACTATCACCGCCGGCGGACAGGTGGTCGAGTGGTTGAAGGCACCGCACTCGAAATGCGGCGTACGTGCAAGCGTACCGTGGGTTCGAATCCCACCCTGTCCGCCAGATACCCAAATCACCGCCGTTCGCTATAGATCGGACAATATCTGTTCTATAAGCCTTAAATGGCTTTCTCCCCGTCGCCACGAGTCGCTTCCGTTCGCCTCAATTCGCGATATGGTTGTAGACTAGATTGCGGACCATTGGAGAGCAGCATGGCACGCGATGTTGGCCGCCTAACGGCGCTCAAGGTCGATAAAACGAAAAATCCCGGCATGTATGCTGACGGTGGTGGCCTTTACCTGCGCGTCACCGACGAAGGCACCAAGAATTGGGTGTTGCGCTTCATGTTGGCCGGCCGGTTAGCCCGTTTTGAGCAATATATCCCTCACAGTGAGAACGGCTGAGGCTGGCACCCGCAATCTGACTCGATTGCGGCGCGCGTCTACAATGTCCCGCTTAGCGGACATTCCCCCGACGGCCGTCTCACACCGCCAACGCAACGCGCGCTTGCCGGGCGATCAGCATGATGAGAAGCCCCGTAAGTGCGGCGGCGCCGAGGCTGAGCCAGGCGGCAAGTTGGGTCTGGCTCAACATGATCACACAGACCGGAATGCCTAAGACGACGAACAGGTCACTGGAGGCGAACCGGGGAAGCCCTCGCCTGGCGCGAATGATCGGCAACGAGGATAGTGACGCAAGATAGATCAACAGCCTGGAGGCGACGCTGAGAAGGGCGAGCGCCTTGAAGCCGCCGCTCAGCGTCAGCCCCACCACCACGACCGCGGTGAACAGCACCGCGTTGCGGGGAACACCATTGGCCGGGTCAACCCAGCCAAACCAGCGTGGCAGGGAGCCAAGCTCTTCAAGCGCTACGAGCCGTCGCGAGACGAATAAGGCGGTGCTGATGAGATTGCCTAGAATGGATAGCGCCGCGCATACTAGGATCACGGCCAGCCCCGTCTTGCCGGCCAGCAGCTCGCCCATAAGCGCCAGCGGCGCATTTGTGACCTTCATGGGATTGTAAGCCACAACCACGAAGCCCCAAGTCAGAGCGGCGTAGAGCAACACCACAACAATGAAGACCCCCAGCATCGCACGGGGCAAATCCCGCTCGGGATTGCGGGCTTCGCCAGCCGGCGTTAAGGCGCCCTCGAATCCGATAAAGGCATAAGCCGCCAGTAGAACAGCCTGGGCGGGCGACCAACCCTGGGACAGCTGGGCCGCCGCGGCCGGATTGACGATAGCTGGAACCGCAAGGGCGAGGAGCCACAAGAGCGGCGCGGCCTTGCCCAACGCTATCAGTCGCAGAACGCCAGCGCTTCGCCGGGCGCTACAGAGATTCACGGCCAGCGCGACCGCCAAGGCGGCCAACGCGATGGCGGCGTGGACCAAGGGCGTAAGAAACCTTGGTGGCGCAGGCGAGAGGCTATAATCGGCGAACAGATTGGCGTTGGCCGCTAGCACGGCACAGGACGAGAGGCTGGCCAGCCAACCGGTCTGAAAGCCGGCGATGGGGCCAAAGGCCTCGCTGACATAGGCAATCGGTCCACCGGTACGGTCGAACATTCGCGACAGAATGCACATGCCCATGACGACCGGCAGCAGCGCCAGCCCGACGCCCAGCACGACCAGGGGCGCCCAGACGCCGACACCCGCGGTCACCGAACCCGGCATGGCGAAGATGCCCGCACCCACCATGCCGTTAAATACCATTGCCGCCAGGCCCCAAAGCCCGACGCTGCGCAACAGCTGACCGCTCTCGACCTTCATATGGCCCCCGCCCCTTCGGGCGCAGGCCTGACGCGGCGAGCCAACCGAAGAAAGTAGGTTATGCTATTTTAGACAGGGAAGTCTTTTGGCTAATTGGCGGGCCGAACGGGAAGAATTTCCTGGCAACGTCAGGGCTGGACATGTCCGCGCTGGCCAAAAGCCATTGGGCTGACCGTGGCCGAATGACCTTCTGACCCAAAGACATTCGAACTGGCAACTTCCCGGTCCCCGTTTTTGCCCCGCGCGTTGATCAGGCGGGCACCCCTTGGGGGATCGCGGCTGCCTAGAAACATGAAATAACGCTTCATTCCGTCCAAAAACGCACCCCCGTTGCCAGCCAAGTTCCCGTCTGTCTCAATGGCCTGAAATATAAGGCTGTGGGGCCGGGATGTCAGAAGAGACGGCTGGGGTGGAATCCGCCCCCAAAAGTCCTGGCGCGCACGTCGATCCCGTCGCCTTGGCATTGGCGCTCGGTTCGGCAGCTCAGAATGATCGCGTGGCCGCCAAAGCCGAAGCCTATCTCGAGTCCCAGAAGCGCCTGAGCGATCTGCAGACTGCCAGGTTAGAAGCCCAGGACCGGCATTTCCGGGAAGAAGCCGAGCTGGAGCTGTCGCATTTGCGCCTACGCCGCTTTAGCGGCTGGGCCAAGGCTATATTCGAAGCGTCCGTCGGCCTTTTGGCGCTGGCCGCGGTGTGCGGGTTGGGCATCATGGTGTGGGACGCCGCCCACGCCGATGGCCTGGTGATCGAGGAATTCTCCGTGCCACCCGATCTGGCCGCCAAAGGCATGACAGGCCAGGCGGTGGCGAGCATGATGCTCGACAAGCTCACGGCCATGCAGAACGCCACCGCCTCGTTCCGCCCGGCGAAATCCTATTCCAACAATTGGGGCAACAACCTGAAGGTGGAAATTCCCGACACCGGGGTTTCCCTTGGCGAAGCCTATCGCTTTCTGCGCGGCTGGCTGGGGCATGAGACGCGGATCAGCGGCGAAGTCTATTGGATTGACAAGAACATCGCGATCAATGTTCGGGCCAGCGACGGTTCCGGCGCCACTCTCACGGGACCTGGGTCAGATCTCGATGCGCTGGTTCAGAAAGCATCCGAGAAGGTTTATGGCGATTCCCAGCCTTACCGGTATGCCAACTATCTGTACCACTATGCTCAGGTGCTTCGCCCGCAAGAGGCCAAGGCGATCTTCAATCGGCTGATCGCCGATCCCAATCCGTTGGAACAGGCGTGGGCTTGGCAGGGACTGTCACAGATCTACGCAATGTTTGATGGAAATGATTTGGCCGCTTTCGCAGCCCTTCGCAAGGCGATCGCAGTATATTCGGATTTTCCGCTCGGGCATGCCAATCTCTCCGGTATTGACAAGGACCTTGGTGATGATGAAGCCGCCCTCGCGGAAATGAAAGTGACGCAGCAACTGCTCGGGCGTACATCTGTTCCAGAAATTCGGTCGGACCTGCTTGGCTATATGCGTACGGTCAATCAAGCCAGAATCGCCGAGTTGTTGGGCGATTACGCCCAGACAGAGAATTTGGCGGCCATCGCCCCAGGCTTGGCGAACAATCGCGATGCAGACAGCGTTCGAATGACGGTAGCGACTGCGCTGGCGAAACAGCATGACGGAGCCGCTGCACTTGCCTATATCGCTGAATTGCCGCCACCGCCGTCCCCTGTCGACAGATTTCGCCGCGCCCAATCGCGATTGCAGATCGATTATGCGCTCGAA
>DATKEP010000181.1:0-80176 GCA_035512055.1 Rhizomicrobium sp. | reverse complement strand
GGTGCTGTCGGCGCAGGCCACCGACAAGGGGGTCAACAAGGCGACTGCGCCCTTGTTCATGCGCGTGACCACGCCGGAACAGATGCTGGCGCTGGGCGAGGAAGGCCTGACCGAAGCCATCAAGACCATCGGGCTTTATCGTGGCAAGGCCAAGAATGTGATCGCCTTGTCGAGGCTCCTGGTCGAACACCATGGCGGCAAGGTGCCACGCGGCCGCGAGGCGCTTGAAGCCTTGCCGGGCGTGGGCCGCAAGACGGCCAATGTGGTGCTGAACGTGGCCTTCGGCGAGCCGACCATTGCGGTCGACACCCATATCTTCCGCGTCTCCAACCGCACGGGACTTGCGCCCGGCAAGGATGTGCTGGAGGTGGAACTGAAGCTGGAGAAGGTGGTGCCGGAGCAATACAAGCTCTACGCCCATCACTGGCTGATCCTGCATGGCCGCTACACTTGCGTGGCGCGAAAGCCTTTGTGCCCGACCTGCGTCGTGCGCGACCTGTGCCGGTTCAAGGAGAAGACAATTGAGCCGGCGCCGGTGAAGGCGAAGGTGGCTGCGACCAGAAACTGATTCTTGTCATTCCCGCGCACGCGGGAATGACAAAATTCATTCAAGGGGAAGCGGCCCTAAGACGTCTTCGCAGGTGCCGCCTGCAGCGCGGCAAGGCAGCCGAGATCGGCCGCGCTCTGGGCGCCGTGCGGCAGGGTCTCGATATGGCGCACCATCAAAGGCAGGCCATAGAGAAAGAAAAAGGCGCGGCAGGTGGCCCCGTCATAGCGCCACATTTCCGTGGCCCCGTCCTTGCGCACAAAGGCGGGCTTGCCGAAAGCGGCCTGTAGGCCTGTGGCCGCCATGTTGAACCAGGGGCTGGGCTCACCGCGCGGCGGCGGCGGTGGAATGCTGGCGGTCGTGGGCTGGGGTTGCGGGACCTGCGGCGCCTTGGTGGCGCAAGCCCCGGCAAGCAGGGCCAGTGACAGGACTGTGACATGGCGGATCATGGGCCGCCTTCTGCACCAGCGGCGGAGGCGCTTGCAAGTACTCTTGCGCTGGCCTGCATCCGGCGTGTAAGCGGGGCTTTTATAATTTGGGCGGTCCGGCTCGCGCCTTACGCCCTTTGCATCCACGGGGAGTTCCCATGTCGCAGCAGCAATTCGATGTCGCGGGCCTTGGCAATGCCATTGTGGACATCATCGCCTCGGTGGATGACCGTTTCCTGCTGACGCACCGCATCGCCAAGGGCGCCATGGTGCTGGTGGATGAATTCCGCTCCAAGGAATTGCTGAAAGCGCTGGCCGACGGCAGCCAGGCTTTGTCTTCGCTGCATGAAGTCGCCGGCGGCTCGGCTGCCAATACGCTGGCGGGGCTCGCCTCGCTGGGCGGCAACGGGCTCTATGTCGGCAAGGTGTTCGACGACCGTCTGGGCCACGTCTTCGCCAAATCCATGTCCGCCCAGGGCATTACTTTCACGACCCATCCCACCCGCGCCGGTTCCACCACCGCCAGCTGCCTGATCGCGGTGACGCCGGACGGGCAGCGCAGCATGAGCACCTATTTGGGGGCGTGCCGCGAGCTGACGCCGGATGACGTGGACGAGGACCAGATCGCGCGCGCCCGTGTGCTTTATATCGAGGGATATCTGTGGGACGAGGAAAGCGCCAAGCAGGCCTCGCGCAAGGCGATTGCGGCGGCGAAAGGCGCAGGCGGGCGCGTGGCGCTGTCGCTTTCCGACCCGTTTTGCGTCGGGCGGTTCCGCCACGATTTTGTGCGTCTGATGGACCGCGACGTGAACATCCTGTTCGCCAACGAAGAAGAGGCAAAGGCGCTGTTCCAGGTCGAGGATTTCGACGGCGTCGTGGCGGGGGCGAAAAAATGGGGCGGCATCGCCGCGCTGACCCGATCCGCCAAGGGCTGCGTGATCGTCGAGGAAGGCATGGTGCACCAGATTCCGGCGACGCCGGTCAAGCGGGTGATCGACACGACGGGCGCGGGCGACCAGTTCGCGGCCGGATTCCTCTATGGCCTTACGCGCGGCAAGGGGCTGGCGGATTGCGGACGGCTTGGCGCGCTGGCGGCCGCGGAAGTGATCTCGCATTACGGCGCGCGGCCCGAGACGTCGCTGAGAGACATGGCGGCCGAGGCGGGGCTTATCTGAGAGTTGTTATTCCCACATAAAGTTGTCATTCCCGCGCAAGCGGGAAACCCAACTTTCACGGGAGCCAACCGTGAATTAGCAAGTTGGGTCCCGGATAGCCGCGTGCCGCGGCTATCCGGGATGACAGGTTTTGTTTCGGCCTCACTCGCCCAATACCTGCATCACCACCTCGCGGCGGTGGGCCGCGTCGCGGTGCTCGAAGACATAAATCCCCTGCCAGGCGCCAAGCGCCAGCCGGCCTTTGTACAGCGGAATTCCGATGGACGTCTGCGTCAACGCAGAACGGATATGCGAGGGCATGTCGTCGGGCCCTTCGGTGATGTGGCGCACGCGCGGCCCGCCGGTGGCGATGAAGGCAAAGAAATCGCGCAGGTCCTTTTGCACATCCGGATCGGCATTTTCCTGGATCAGCAGCGACGCGGACGTGTGGCGGATGAAACAGGTGAGAAGGCCGTCCTCGACGCCGGCCCTTTTGACAAACTCCACCGCCTGATCGGTGAACTCGTAGAGCCCGGGGCCCCTCGTCGAAACCGTGATGGTGTGGAACGCCTGCTTCACGTTTGTTTCCGCAAATAGACATAGAGCGCGCCGTCGCCGCCATGGCGCGCATGGGCCGGGCGCACATGGGCGATCAACGCGGCAAGCTCGGCCTCTTTCAGCCAGCGCGGCGCCATCTGTTTGAGCACGCCATGGTCCGACATCATCCAGGACGCGTTCTCGTCATTCTTCGGATTGCCTTTCCCCGTAATCACCAGCACCAGCCGGTGGCCGCGGCCATGCGCCGCCGTGAGCCAGGTGAATAGGGTGCGATGGGCGGCAGATTGCGTCATGCCATGCAGGTCGATGCGGGCGTCGGGCTCCATCAAGCCACGCCGCAAGCGTTCTTCCGTCGCGCCATTGACGCCGCCGGGCGCGGCGCCCACGCTTTTCTTGCGGGCCGGGGTCTTTGACATGGTCGCTTTCAAGGGCCGGTGTTGCTTGAAGTCCTGCTCGAACAGCCTGCGCTCTTCATCGCTGGTGACGCGCCGGGTCATGACGGGAAGTCCGCGCCCCGGCCCAACTTTGCCGCCAAGGCGTTTGGCAGAAGCAGATAAAGATGCCCGGGAGCTTTCATCGCGCCGGCGCGGGCTTCGGCAGCTGCGCCAAAGCCGAAGAAGATGTCGCCACGCGCCGCACCGCGAATGGCGCCGCCGGTATCCTGGGTCACCATCAGGGCATGCACCGGATCGGGGCCGTCGGCCGCGACAAAGACCGGCATGCCCAAGGCATGAAATCGCAGATCGACCGCAAGGCTTGCGAGCGGCGTCAGGCTTGCGCCCAGGGTGCCGGTCGCGCCCAGCGCCGCTTCGCCGATCGGTTTTTCCTGGAAGAAGACATAGCTCTTGTCGGTCTGCATGACGCTTTTCGCCCGGTCGGGATGGGCCGCGAGCCAGGCACGGATGGTCTGAAGCGAGACATCCTCTCGCGCCAGCGACCCGTCGGCAATCAGGGTCCGGCCGATTGCCGTATAAGGCTGGCCGTTCTCGCCGGCAAAGGCGATGCGCGCCGAGCCGCCGTCCTCGAACGCCACCCGGCCCGAGCCTTGGATCTGCAGGAAGAAAAAGGCTACTCCGTCATCGGTATAGAACAGGACGGGGGCGGTCTTGATGCCCGCGCTCTCAATTTCTTCGCGGTCGGCATAAGGCACCAGCGCATGGCCTGAGATGCGCCCGGAGATATGCTCGCCCTTAAACTTTGGGTCGAACAGGCCGAGATCGGCGCGCACCAGATCAATCGGCAGTCCATAGACCGGGGTCTGGAACGCGTCGTGCCGGTTGCGACTGCCACGGATCAGGGGCTCGTAATAGCCGGTGAAGAGACCGTCGCCCGTTACGGCATAAGGCGTGAAGTTCTGGGTGAAGAAGTTTTTTGCGTCCCCGTCCGCCTTGGCACAGACCGCGCGCCAGTCGCCAACCGTGCCGGCATAGCCCGCACCGCCCATGGGTGCGGTATCGGGCCTCTGCATCAGGACGGCGCAGCCGCGCTGAAACGAGGCCAGCGCAGTTTGGGCGCCCTCATCCTGCCAGCCCGCAAGCTGGTCGAAAGCCGTGCGCGACAGATGCAAAGGGGGTGGCCCGGCAGGAGGCTTCTGGAGGGTGCAGGCCGCAAGCAGCAAGGCCGCGGCCAGGACCCCGCGCCTCATTCCGGCAGATCGCCGGAAGTGGCGACCAAGATCCAGTTGGGATCGGCGGAATCCAGGTTGCGTTCGAACGTCCAGACATCGGTGACATTGCCGCTGGCAAAATCGGCCAAGAAGGTGACGGTGATCTCGGCGGCGCGGCCATGCAGTGCCGAGCCCGAAATTCGCGCATCCAGCAGCTTGACGAAGGCGGGTGCGGATCCGGTCCGCTGGCCGATCCCGGCATCGAAGGCGGCATAGACATCGGGCGACAACAGAGGGCGCAAGGCTGCGCGGTCCCCGGAGGCGAAAGCCGTGACGATCTGGATATAGGCTTCGCGCGCGCCCGAAAGGAATTTGGGCGTGTCGAAATTGCGGTCGGCAAGCTGGATTTCCAAGAGCCCGCCTGCGGAGGGCCCCGGCTCGGGCTCCGTCTGGGCTTGAGCCTGTGACGGGGCAGGCGTCAGCGCGGCAGGCACGGACCGGCCTTGCGGCTCCTGGCCGGTGCGGCGCCCCAACACGGTAAAGAGGCGAAAGCAAATGACGCCAGCGACCGTGGCGACAGCGAAAAGACCGATAGTCTGCGGATCCAGCATGACAAACCCTTGATAACGTCCCGCCAGTTCCTTCGCCCCTGCCCGACCCTAGCCGTCACGCACGAGCCTGAAAAGCGCAATTTCCGGGGGTCTCGCTTGTCACGGCCAAGCCATGTGTGGTAGCGCCCGGGCCGAAATTCCCGAAAGACGTAGACAGCATGAGCAGCGACGGAACCCCCGCACCCGCCAATCCGGGCATCCCCAACCTGCAGGTGGCGGCGCAGTACATCAAGGACCTGTCCTTCGAAAATCCCGGCGCCATGGCCAATCTCACCGACCGGCCCCAGATCGAGCTGGCGGTGGACCTGAATGCCAGCCGTCTTGCCGACAAGGACATGTTCGAGGTCGAACTCAAGATCCGCGTCGATGCCAAGAATGAAGGCCGCGCGCTGTTCCTGCTGGAAGTGGCCTATGCCGGCGTCTTCCGCCTGACCAATGTTCCAGATGTGGGCACGCAGCAGATGATCCTGCTAATTCAGGCGCCGCACATGCTATTTCCCTTTGTGCGCCGGATCGTGTCGGATGTGGTGCGCGACGGCGGCATGCCGCCTTTGATGATCGAGCCGATCGATTTCATGGCGCTTTACCAAGCGCGCGTCGCCCAGGCGCAAGGCGCGCCGCAGGGCACAGCCTGATCAGTTCCACAGGCTCTTCTCGCCGAGTTCTTTGGCGAGGAAGTCCGCGTGCGCCGCAAGTTCGGCCTCTGTGATCAGGGGCGCGAGTTTTTCCGGCCGCTGGCGCGCGGCCTTGAGGCCGCTCTCGGATGCCTGCGCGGCAATCTCCGCCGGCGCCAGCATTAACCCGCGCTGTCGCCCGCCGATCAGCTCCAGATAGATTTCGGCGGTAAGCTGGGCATCGAGCAGCGCGCCATGCTTGCTGCGTGCCGACAAGTCTACGCCAAAGCGCTTGCAGAGCTCGTCCAGCGAATAGCGGGCGCCGGGGATCTTGCGCTTGGCGATCTCGATGGTGTCGATGGCGCGCGCCAACGCGATTGGCTTGCGGCCGATCCGGTTCAGTTCCGCATTGATGAACTTGATATCGAAACTGGCATTGTGAATGACCAGTGCCGAGTCGCCCAGGAATTCCAGGAATTCGTCGACCACTTGGGCGAACAGCGGCTTATCGGCCAGGAATTCGCCGGAAAGCCCATGCACCTTCTGGGATTCGATGGGAATGTCGCGTTCGGGATTGAGATAGAATTGCAAGGTGCGGCCGGTGGGAAAATGATCCGTCAGCTCGACACAGCCGATTTCGACGATGCGGTGGCCTTCGCCGGGCTCGAAGCCCGTGGTTTCGGTATCGAAGACGATTTCACGCATCAAGTCTGGCCTTTATGTCGGCAAGGATCATTCTCACCTGATCGCGGGCGTGATCCAAGCCCTTGTCCGTGATCACCAGGTAATGCGCCTGTGCACGCTTTTCAGCGTCGTTCATCTGGCGCGACAAAAGCGCCTGAAGCTTGGCCTCGGTCATGCCCGGCCGCGCCAGCACCCTTGCGCGCTGGACGTGATGGGGCGCGGTCGCCACAACCACCGCATCCACTGCAATCCCGGTTTCCAGCAACAGCGGAATGTCCAGAAGCACGATGGGCGCATCACATTGCTTGAGAAATGCCTCGCGCCGCCCGGCCACCAGCGGATGCATCAGGGCTTCGAGTTTCTTGAGCGCGGCCGGCTTGCCGGTCACTTTTTTTGAAAGCGCCGAACGGTCCACCACACCATTGCGGGTCGTGCCTGGAAAGGCCCATTCGATCAGGCTTGCCGCCTCGCCGGCATAAAGATCGTGGATGGTGGCATCGGCGTCGAACACCGGCACGCCTTCCGCCGCAAAGAGTTTCGCGGTCTCGCTTTTTCCCATGCCGATCGAGCCGGTGAGGCCGATCACAAACGGCTCAGCCCTGGCGTCCACGCAACACCTTCACCAGCGCCGCGCGCAAGGCGGGCGTCACGTTGGGCTTGACGCCGAAGAACGCTTCGAAGGATGGCGCGGCCTGGTGCATCAGCATGCCCAAGCCATCGACGGTCTTGAGACCGCGCGCGCGCGCCTCCCTGAGCAGCTTTGTCTCCAGCGGATTATAGACGATGTCGCAGACTGCGGCCGTTGCGGGAAGCAGCGACAGGTCGAGGTCCAGCGGCGGATTTGTCCCCATGCCGGCGCTGGTGGAATTGACGACAAGCGCCGCATCCCCGGCCACCTTCCGCCAGTCGCTCAAGGCCCCCGGCTCCAGCGGCGCCCGCACCTGTTTGGACAGCGATGCGGCGAGGGTTTTGGCGCGGGCCGGGTCACGGTTGAGAAGATGGATGTGGCGGGAACCCAGCATTTCCAGCGACAGGATGGCGCCGCGCGCCGCCCCGCCCGCGCCCAAAAGCACCACGTTTTTGCCGTCCAGCTCACCGATGGATTCGCGCAAGGAGTCCGCCAGGCCCAGAGCATCGGTGTTGCGGCCCAGAATGCCGTCTTGGTTGAACACCAGCAAATTGGCGGCGCCGGCAGCCAGCGCCGGTCCATCGACCTTATGCGCCAGGGCGAAAGCGGCTTGCTTGTGCGGCACCGTCACGTTTACGCCCCTGAAGCCGGCCCGGCGCGCGCCGTCGATCACGACGGAAAAATCTTCCACCCGTGCTGCCAGCGGCACCATCGCACCATCGATGCCATATTCCGCCAGCCAATGGCCATGCAGAACCGGCGAGAGCGAATGCGTCACCGGCCAGCCGATCACGCCGGCAAGCATAGCTTTGCCTGTCAGACTCACGGTTCCAGCACGCCTTCCTTGCGCAGCTCGGCCAGGACCGGCAACAGCGGCAGCCCCAGCACGGAGAAATAATCGCCCTCCACTCTATCGAAAAGCTGCGCGCCGCGCCCTTCGAAACGATAGCAGCCCACAGAGGCCAGGATCGCCGATCCCTCGCGGGCGATGTAATGGTCCAGGAATTTGTAGCTCAAGGAGCGCATGGACATGCGGCAGGGGCTGGCATGCGTCCAAAGCAGGACTCCGTCGCGGGCCAGGGCCGCGGCCGATACCAGGAGGTGCTCCTTGCCGGACAGCTTGTGCAAAAGCGCGCGGGCGTCCTCCATGCTGGCGCATTTGCTCAGGAATGCCTCGCCGAATGCGATCACGCTGTCGCCGGCCAGGACCAGCCGGCCGGGATGGCGGCGCGAGACGATCAGGGCCTTTTGTCCCGCCAGTTCGGACGCCACTTTCACCACATCGGCGCCGCGCCTGTTCAGGTCGGCCATCAGCGCGTCTTCGTCCAGGTCGGCGGGGTCGGCGATGAATTCGACGCCAGCGGCCGTCAGCAGTTTCTTGCGGCTTGCGCTGCCGGATGCGAGCACCAAGGGCGCCTGCATCTGGCTCATGCCATCGTCTCCTTGCGTTCGCCGATCAGGTTCATCACGGCTGCCGCGGTCTCCTCTATGGAGCGGCGCGACACATCGATCGTCGGCCAGTTCTGGTTTTCGAACAGCTGGCGCGTGCCGGCGATTTCGGCCCGCACCGCATCCAGATCCACGTAATTGCTGTCGCGCATCTCGCCCATGGTGTTCAGCCGGTTGCGCCTGACCTGAACCAGCCGGTCAGGCGATACCCACAGGCCCACGATCAGGGGTCGTGTCGCCGCCAACAATTGTGCCGGCGCTGGCATGCGCGGCACCAGCGGCACATTGGCGGCCCGGATGCCGCGGATGGCGAGATAGACACAGGTCGGCGTCTTGGAGGTGCGGCTGGCGCCAGTCAGGATCACCTCGGCCTCGTCGATGGAATCCAGCGATTGACCGTCGTCATGGGCAATGGAAAAGTTCAAAGCCTCGATGCGGTCCAGATAGCGCTGATCAACTTCATGCTGGCGGCCGACCTTGTGGGTTGCGGTCTTTCCCAGGAAATGGCGCAAGGCCGTCACCGGGCGTTCCAGCAGGTCGATGCAGCGCACCTCCATGTCCTTGCAGCGTGCCATCAGGGTCTCGCGCAGGCCCTGGTTCGCCAGGGTGAAGAAGACGATCCCCGGCATGATGGCGATATGATCGAGCGCCCTTGTCAGCTGGGCCTGGGCCCGGACCAGTGCGTAAGGGTGGATCATCACATCCACATTCTCGAACTGGGCGAGTGCAGCATTGGCCATGGCGTTCAGCGTCTCGCCGGTGGAGTCTGAAACCAGATGAACGTGAAATTTGTGATCCACTGAATTATCCGTAGGGGTGCCAAAAGTATGGGGGTAAAGGCGGGATGAATGGAACAAGACTAACAGGGGTGCCTGTCGGTCAAGGGTCTGCTGTGCAAACCGGGAATGCGTGGGGACGATCAGGGTGGTCCACCAACAGGCCGGCCTGGCCGGCCCTGACGCTCTGCAGGGCCAAGTGCTTGAAGAAGCGGCCACCTTCGCTTAAGCCAAAGCCTGGTCACCGTTTGGCCCACAACTCACAGCCCTAACATCATCGTCATCACTTAAGTAGAATCCTGGAGTCTTGTTGTGATGAGTAGCTCCAAGCTTGTGCGTGTGCTGGAAGGAGGCACTGAAAAGGTGCCACCGGTCTGGCTGATGCGCCAGGCCGGACGCTATCTGCCGGAATACCGGGAACTGCGGGCTAAGGCGGGATCCTTCTGGGCTTTGGCATTGACCCCGCATTATGCCGCAGAGGTGACGTTGCAGCCGGTGCGCCGGTTCGGCTTTGACGCAGCGATCCTGTTTTCCGACATTCTGACCGTTCCCGAAGCCCTAGGCCAGAAGGTGACCTTCACGGAGGGCGAAGGACCGAGCCTCAAGCCTGTGACCTCCGCCAGAGGCTTTGTGGAGGATCGTGAGGCCTGGGCGCATTATTTCGAGCCGGTCTATGAGGCGCTGCGATTGACCCGCGGAGGGCTGCCTGAGGGCACTGCGTTGTTGGGATTTGCAGGCGGGCCCTGGACCTTGGCCACCTATCTGGCGGCAGGTGCAGGCGGCGACGAGCAGAAGGCTGCCAAGCTGTGGGCATATCGTGATCCCAAAGGCTTTGGATATCTTCTGGATATCTTGGGTGATTGTGTCGCCTTCCATTTGATCCGCCAGCTCGAGGCGGGCGCCGATGCCGTGCAAATCTTCGACAGCTGGGCGGCAGGCCTGCCAGAGCGCCTGTTCGATGATGCGGTGGTCCAGCCAACCAAAAAAATCGTGGCCGCCGTGCGAGCAGCGCGACCTAATGCGAAGATCATCGGGTTTCCACGCGCTTCGACCCTGGCCGGCTATGAGGCCTATACCCGCGCGACAGGCGTGGATGCGCTGTCACTGGACACGGCGGTACCGATGGGTTGGGTGGCCAAGAGGCTTGCGTGTGGTGTCCAAGGAAATCTCGATCCAATCGTCCTGGTCGCCGGCGGCGCTGCGCTGGACCGGGCGGTTGATGATATCGTGGAGGCGACTGCTGGCAGGCCGCACATCTTCAACCTGGGCCATGGCATCCTTCAGGAGACGCCGATTGCCCATGTGGAACGGCTCTTGAAGCGGATACGCGGGTGAAACTCGCTGTTGTCATCTTCAACCTTGGCGGACCGGATGCGCCCGAAGCGGTCGAGCCTTTCCTGCGCAATCTGTTCTCAGATCCCGACATCATCCGCCTGCCGGCGGTCGTGCGCCTGCCGCTGGGCCGATTCATCGCCAGGCGCAGGGCTCCAGTGGCGCAAAAAATCTATGCCCATCTGGGCGGGCGCTCGCCTATTTTCGAGGAGACCCGTGCCCAGGCTGATGCGCTGGAGAAAGTGTTGATCGCCGACGGCCTGGAAGCGAAGACCTTTGTCGCCATGCGCTATTGGCATCCCTACAGCGCGGGCGCGGCGCGGGCGGTCAAGGCATTTGATCCCGATAAAATCGTGCTTTTGCCGCTTTATCCGCAATATTCGACCACGACAACGCTGTCATCCCTGAAGGATTGGAGGCGGGCGGCGAAGAAGGCGGGCCTGGCCGAACCGGCGACGCGGATATGCTGTTATCCATGGGAGCCGGGCTTTGTCATGGCCATAGCCGCGAAAATCCGCGCGGCAATGACGGGCGCGCCGCAGAATATTTCCTATCGCTTGCTGCTGTCAGCGCACGGCTTGCCCAAGCGCACCGTGGAAAGAGGCGATCCCTATCAATGGCAGGTGGAACAGTGCGCCGCCGCCGTCGTGAAGACGCTGGCCATGCCGGAGCTCGAGCCTGTCGTGTGCTACCAGAGCCGGGTCGGGCCGCTAGAATGGATCGGGCCCTCGACCGATGCGGAGATCGCGCGCGCCGGTCGCGATGGCAATGGCGTGATCGTGGCGCCCATCGCCTTTGTTAGCGAACACTCCGAAACCCTGGTGGAGCTCGATATCGAATATCGCCGGTTGGCGGGTGAATCGGGCGTGCCCGATTACCGCCGCGCCGCCACCGTCGGCACAGCCCCCGATTTCATTCGGGGACTTGCGGGCCTTGTGCACCGCGCCACGGCGGACAAGATAGTCACTTGCGCCGATGGGCGCATCTGTCCCACAACACTCAAACGCTGCGGATATGGAGCAAGCTGATGGATGCGCTGCGCAACACCCTGTCCAATTACATTCCCTGGATTCTGTCGGCGCATATCATCGCGGTGATCGCCTGGATGGCGGCCATGCTCTATCTGCCGCGCCTGTTCGTTTATCATACCGAAGCCGCGCCAGGCACGGAGTGCAGCGAGCGCTTCAAGGTGATGGAACGCCGGCTGCTCAAGGGCATCATGAATCCCTCGATGATCGCGGTATGGATCCTGGGCCCGTTGCTGGCTTGGCTGACCGGCGCCTATCTCGACACCTGGATGCAGATGAAATTCGTGCTGGTGATCATCCTGAGCGGCATGCACGGGCTCTATGTGCGCTGCTGGCGCGCCTTTGCGGAAGACCGCAACATTCATTCGGCCAAGTTCTATAGAATCATCAATGAAGTGCCGGCGCTGCTGATGGTGTTAATCGTGATTTTGGTCAAGGTTCAGCCTTTTGGCGACT
This sequence comes from Rhizomicrobium sp., assembly GCA_035512055.1. GTDB lineage: Bacteria > Pseudomonadota > Alphaproteobacteria > Micropepsales > Micropepsaceae > Rhizomicrobium. Next base: position 68,305 of record DATKEP010000181.1, on the reverse strand, counting down.
GAACGCTTGATGAACCGCCTGAAACATTAATTGCATCCGGCCCCGAATGGGGATATTTGCAACCGCCACAAATCACGCTATAAGCCTTTTGTCTGAAAGACCTGCGCGGCCACTGATGGTTCAGTGGGCTGCAAGCCGGAAAGCCGGTCCGGGTCAAACCAACCTCTTCGATGATGCGTGCGGGGCTTTCCGCCTCCCGTGCATTGGAACCACTCCCCTCTTTCTCCATCAGGTGCCTCCCAATGACTGTCCAAGATGGCCTGCAGGCGATGAAGTTGCAGGATCTAAAGAACAAGAAGCCCGCCGATTTGCTGTCTTTTGCCGAGGAACTTGAGATCGAGAACGCATCGTCCATGCGCAAGCAGGACATGCTGTTCGCCATCCTCAAGGAACTGGCCGACCGCGAGGTCGAGATAACCGGCTCGGGCGTGGTGGAAATCCTGCAGGACGGCTTCGGCTTCCTGCGCTCGCCGGAATCCAACTATCTGCCCGGTCCCGACGACATCTATGTCTCTCCCTCCCAGATCCGCCGCTTCGGCCTGCGCACCGGCGACACCGCCGAGGGCCCGATCCGCGCGCCCAAGGAAGGCGAGCGTTATTTCGCGCTGCTGAAGGTCACCACCATCAATTTCGAGGACCCGGAGCAGATCAAGCACAAGGTCCATTTCGACAATCTGACGCCGCTCTATCCCACCCGTTGGCTGAAGATGGAATTGGACGATCCCACCATCAAGGACAAGACCGGCCGGGTGATCGACATTGTGGCGCCCCAGGGCATGGGCCAGCGCGCGCTGATCACCGCGCCGCCGCGCACCGGCAAGACCGTGATCCTGCAGAACATCGCCAAGGCGATCGCGGCCAACCATCCCGATGCCTTCCTGATCGTGCTTCTGATCGACGAACGGCCGGAAGAAGTCACCGACATGCAGCGCACGGTGAAGGGCGAGGTGATCTCGTCGACCTTCGACGAACCGGCGACGCGTCACGTCCAGGTGGCGGAGATGGTGATCGAGAAGGCCAAGCGTCTGGTCGAGCACAAGCGCGACGTGATCATCCTGCTGGACTCGATCACCCGCCTGGGCCGCGCCTACAACACCGTCGTGCCGTCATCGGGCAAGGTTCTGACCGGCGGCGTGGATGCCAATGCCCTGCAGCGCCCCAAGCGCTTCTTCGGCGCCGCCCGCAATATCGAGGAAGGCGGATCGCTCACCATCATCGCCACCGCGCTGATCGATACCGGCAGCCGCATGGACGAAGTGATTTTCGAAGAATTCAAGGGCACCGGCAACAGCGAAATCATCCTGGATCGCAAGGTGGCCGACAAGCGTGTATTCCCAGCCATCGACATCATGCGCTCGGGCACCCGCAAGGACGAGCTCTTGGTGGAAAAGGGCACGCTGGCGAAAACTTATGTCCTGCGCCGCATCCTCTCGCCCATGGGCACGGTGGACGCGATCGAATTCCTGCTCGACAAGCTGCGCTCGGCCAAGAACAACTCGGACTTCTTCGAGAGCATGAATACTTAGTATTCATTGTCGACCCCATCCGTCGCAGCGAAGTGTTTGCGGCACGCAAACCCGAGTTGTGACAGAGGAGGTATCCAGGAATCTCGAGCGACGCATTCCGCGGCGCGACCAGCAGCTTCCTTCCCCCTCATGGCGAAGCCATCGGAGGGGGAAGGTGTCGCAGCGAGATGTCGGCCAAGCCGACTCGCGCTGCAACGGATGGGGGTCAGGGAATAAGTATCGTCGCGCCAGTCGTCTTCTTGCCGGTCAAGGCATCATGCGCCTGGGCCGCATCTTTCAGCGGATAGCGCTGGTTGATCGCAACCTTCACCGCGCCCGAGCCGATCACCGCGAACAGATCGTCTGCAGCGGCCTGCAGCTCCGCCGGCGTGGCGGTGTAATGCGCCAGCACAGGCCTGGTGACGAACAGCGAACCCTTGGCCGCCAGGATGGCCGGCGAGAAAGGATCGACCGGGCCGCTGGCATTGCCGTAGGTCACCATGATGCCGCGCGGCTGGAGGCAATCGAGCCCCGCCATGAACGTGTCCTTGCCGATGGAGTCATAGACCACCGGCACGCCCTTGCTCCCGGTCAGTTCGCGCACCTGTTTCTCCCAGCCCGCATCCTTGGTGTTGACGACGTGGGCGCAGCCATTGGTCTTGGCCAGTTCAATCTTTTGCGGCGAGGTGGTGGAGCCGATCACGGTGGCACCCAGATGCTTTGCCCATTGGCAGCCGATCTGGCCCACGCCGCCTGCGGCGGCATGGAACACGATGGTCTCGCCCGCTTTCACGGGATGAATCCGCCGGATCAGATATTGCGCGGTCATGCCCTTGAGCAGGATGGCGGCGGCCAGTTCGTCGGTGATGCTGGCGGGCAGATGCACCAGCCGCCCCTCGGCGACGTTGTTGGCCTGGGCATAGGAACCGATTGCGCCGCTGCAATAGCCCACACGATCGCCGATCTTGAAACGGGTGACGCCCTCGCCCAGCGTTGCCACGATGCCCGCCGCTTCCGAGCCCAAGCCCGAGGGCAATGGCAGGGGATAAAGCCCGGTGCGGTGATAGGTGTCGATGAAGTTCACGCCGATGGCGGTGTGCCTGACCTGCACCTGGCCCTTGGCCGGCGGCGGCAGGTCGTAATCGACATATTGCAGCACATCGCTGCCGCCAGTCTTTTCGAAGCGGATGGCCTTGATCATGGCTTACGTCCTCTCAGGTTCTCAGATCCGCCTCCCCTTCGCGTGCGAAGCGCATGCGAGGGGGAGATCCCCGTAGCACCGCCTAGGTGCGAAGGGCAGAGGGGGTCATAAAAAAACTAGCTTGCTCGTACCTGCTGCTGTTGCTGTTGGCCGCGCAGCTGCGGCGGCAGGGTCAGCGCGTTTGCCAGCTCGAGCGCGCTGGTGAAGGGGTTGGAGCAGATACCTTGCTGGCAAATGTAAGCCGTTGGCTGGCCGCCCTCCATGCCGCGGCCCGAGGCGGGATGGCCGGGCGGCAGGGGATCGCCGGGCTCGATCTGCATGACCATGCCGTTTGGCATCGCCTTGCTCCAATAAGCACGCACAAGGTCCTGCGTCCTGGCATTGCCCTTATGGCCGATCACCACGATGACCAGCGCATTGATCAGATATTCGAAACCGGCCAGGAAGCCGCCCGAACCATTGAGCATGCGCGTCACTTCGGCCGGGAAGGTGGCGCCCAGGGTCGAGGCGCGGGACATATAGTCCCGCTCGCCGGTCAGAAGCGCCAGCCGCGTCAGCACCACCAGCATGGTGCCGTTGGCGCTGGGCGTGGGATTGTCGAACACCATGCGCTGGCGCACGAACAGCGGATCCGCTGTGTCCGAATAGAAGGCATAGCCATTGCGCAGATTGTCCCAGAAATGGTCGTTCAGTTCCTGGGTCCAGGCGCGCGCCTGGGCGATGAAACGCTGGTCGCCGGTGACTTCCCACAGCTGCAACGCCGCGCGCGCCATGTCGGCATAATCCTCGGCAAAGCCGTCCACGCCCTGGACATGGGAAAGCTTGGCGCCATTGCCGAGAGTCCTGACAATCTCGTCGAACGTTTTGACCGCGATGTCGATCCAATCGCGCCTGTCGAAGATGATGCCGGCGCGGGCCAGGGCGGTGACGAGCAGGGCATTCCAGTCGGCCAGCACGCGATCGTCGCGTGACGGCGCGTGGCGCTTTTCGCGCACCGCCAGCAGCATGCCACGCTGCTTGGCGAGCAGCGCCTCGTCGGCCTCATTGGCCGGCGCGGGATTGCCCAGCCGGCGCGGCAGGTTCCTGCCCTGGATATTGCCGTCGCGGGTGATGCCATAGACCTGCTTGAAGCGGGCCGAGAAGGTGCCCACCAGGGAGGCGTCGATTTCCGCTTCGCTCCAGGTGTAATAGCGGGCGTCCTCGGTCTGGGCGCCGGAAGAGATCGTGGCGGCGAAGACATCGCCCACCTTCATCTCGCGCAGCAGGAAGGCGACGGTTTCGAGCGCGCGCTGGCGGCAAAGTTCGTTGCGGTTGAACTGGAAGATATTGGTGCAGACTTCGATCATTTGCGCCTGGTCGTAGAGCATCTTCTCGAAGGCGGGCTCGAGCCAGCGCTCGTCCAGCGCATGGCGGAAGAAACCGCCGCCGATATGGTCATAGACGCCGCCGAACAGGACGCTGTCGAGGGTGGTGAAAATGATCTGGCTGAACTGGGGCATGCCGCTGCGCAGGAAGGCGCGCCACAGCACGTCGGTAAGCAGCGGGTTTGGGAATTTGAGCGTGCCGAGAAGGCCGCCGAAGAAGACGTCAAAGCGCTGCGCGACCCTGAGCGCCGACAAGTCGATGTTCAAAGGTTCGGCAGGTTGCGTCATGTCGCGGTTGTAGAGATTCTCCACCGCGGCCTTGACCTTGACGCCGGTATCCTCGGCGCGGGCGCGCTCGTTCTGCCACAGGGCCGCGGTGTCGCGCGCGACGCGGGAGAAGCTTGGGGTTTCAGGCTTGTCGTCCTTGGGCTGGTAGCCCGCCACCCAGAAGGGCGCGCCATCGGGCAACAGGAAGATGTTGAGCGGCCAGCCGCCGCCATGGCCCATAAGCCCGGCCGCGCCCTGGTAAAGCGTGTCGACATCGGGGCGCTCGTCGCGGTCGACCAGCACGGGGATGAAATTCTCATTGAGGAAGGCGGCGATCTCGGGATCGGCAAAGCTCTCGCGGGCCATGACATGACACCAATGGCAGCCCGCATAGCCAAGGCTGAGCAGGATGGCCTTGTCCTTGGCCTTGGCCTCAGCCATGGCATCGGGCCCCCAGGCGCGCCACTGAACTTGATTGTCCTTGTGGGAAAGGAGATAGGGGCTGGTCGCGTTGTTCGGGGTCATCGTTCCGGTCCAAAATTATGTGTGTGCGGAAGGATGCTTCCCGCCGGCCCGCTTCTATGATGTTTTTGGGGCCGGGTTACTTACCTCGAAAAGGTGACCCCCGAAACCCCTACCAGAGGCAGTGCCATGAAGGTGCATATCGAGATGGAGATGACCCCGGCGGAGGCCCGCGCCTTCCTGGGACTGCCGGATGTCGCGCCCCTGCAGACGAAGATGATGGAGGACATGCAGGCCCGGATGAAGGCCGCGTTCGATGCCAACGACCTGGATGGGATGATGCGGGCCTGGATGCCGCTTGGGGGGCCGGAGGCGTTCCAGAAGTTCCAGAAAGCGATGTGGGATGGGGCCTCGGCCATGCTGAACAAGGACAGCAAATAACTTCGATGAATCCGGCGATTTTCGCGCTGGCAAGCGCGGTCGGTCGCAGCGGCGTCGCGGTGGTGCGGCTGTCGGGGCCTGCCGCGGGCCAGATTGCGCAAGCCCTGGCCGGGCCCCTGCCCCCGGCCCGTCACGCCGTGCTGCGGCGGCTGGCGCACGGGACCCGGGAGATCGATCATGCCCTGCTTCTGTGGTTTCCCGGGCCCGGCAGCTTCACCGGCGAGGATGTCGCCGAATTCCACATTCATGGCGGGCTGGCGGTGCGAGAAGCCCTGTTTTCCGCCCTTTCCGGCCTGGGCGCGCGCGCCGCAGAGCCGGGCGAGTTCAGCCGCCGGGCGGTGGAAAACGGCAAGTTGGACCTGACGCGGGCCGAAGCAATAGCCGACCTGGTCGATGCCGAGACCCCGGCCCAGTTGCGGCAAGCCCTGCGCCAGCATGACGGTGCCTTGGCCGATCTCTACGAAGGGTGGCGCAGCCGGCTGATCGCGGCTTTGGGGCGGGCGGAAGCCGCCATCGATTTTTCCGACGACGGGGTGGGCGAGACGGAGTTCGCCGCTGCCCGCGCCGCAGCCCAGGAAATATCCAAGGAAATACAAGAGCATATGAACGATGCCGGGCGTGGGCAAAGTCTGCGCGAGGGCTTGCGGCTGACCATCCTTGGCCCGCCCAATGCGGGCAAGTCGTCGCTGATCAATGCCCTGGCGCGCCGCGACGTCGCCATTGTTTCCGACATTCCCGGCACGACTCGCGACGTGGTGGAAGCCCGGCTGGACTTAGGGGGCTATCTGCTGCAGGTGGCCGACACCGCCGGCGTGCGCCAGACGGCGGACGCAATCGAGGCCGAAGGCGTGCGCCGGGCACTCTCCCATGCCGCGGGCGGCATGACGCTTTTGCTGCTGGACAGCTCCGCAGCAAATCCACGCGCCGGATTGCCGGGCAATTTGCCCGAGCCCGATCTCATTGTCTGGAACAAGTCCGACCTCGGTATGCGTCATGAGGCCATATCCATCTCGCTCAAGACCGGCGAAGGCGTATCGGAGCTGGTAAAATTGCTGCAGCAAATGGTGCAGCAAAAATTGGAGAGCAAGGATGGCGCGCCGCTGCTGACCAGACCGCGCCATCGTCATGCGCTGAACGAAGCGCTGGGTCATTTGCAGCATGGACTGAACGCGGCGGACGACCGGCCCGAATTGCTGGCGGAGGATTTGCGCCTTGCCATGCGCGCGGTGGGCCGCATCACCGGACGGGTGGATGTGGAAGAACTTCTGGATTTTGTCTTCCGCGATTTCTGTATTGGCAAGTGATAGAAGAGCTTGTGAAGGCAGTGATGAAAAAGCTCGGTTTCATGGGACTTTTTCTGCTGTTCGCGGCCACGCCCTCGCAAGCCGATCCGCGCGACGATTCACTGTCGGCCATGCTGCGCTGTTCGGCGATCAGCGACAGGACGCAGCGGCTTGTCTGTTACGACACGGCGGTGGCGCGCGTTCCCGGCGCGCTGAACAACGTAGCTCCGCCGCCCGCGGCAGCCCCCACACCATTCGTGGCCAGTGCCGTGCCGCCCCCCGCGCCCGTCGTGCCGCACCGCCGGCACACCAGTTTCATGGACCGGCTGTTCGGACCCGAAGGCCCCAATCGGGCGCCCCAGACTAGCGTGGCCCAGTTCGGCAGCGAGAGTCTCGCCAATGGCGGAACCAGGGCCTATCCCATTCCGATGGATGGCGACACCATCGACCAGATCAGCGCGCGGCTGGTGAGTTACCAGTTTGCCGACGGCTATGTGATCGTCACCCTGGACAATGGCCAGATATGGCGCGAGACCGCCGATGGCAACCCGGTTCAGCATCTGGTACGGCCGGCGCTGAGCTACGCGGCCATTATCGGGCGCGGCGGTGGCGGCAGCTATGCGATGAGGCTTTCAGGCGTTGCGCGCGAAATCCCGGTGCGCCGCATCCGGTAGCGGCCCGCTCCGCGGGCGTTCGAGCGGACAAATGCCCCACTGGGCTTTTGTTTCTCCGGTCTCACGGATGGATTTGCCTTTCGCGTATGAGCCCAAACCATTAAGTACGGCGCGCCATGAAGTACGACGTCATCGTCATCGGTGGAGGCCATGCCGGCTGTGAAGCCGCCGCCGCATCGGCGCGCTTTGGCGCGAAGACCCTGCTTCTGACCCATGCCTTCGAGACCCTGGGCGAGATGTCCTGCAATCCGGCCATCGGCGGGGTGGGCAAGGGCCATCTGGTGCGGGAGATCGATGCCCTGGACGGCTTGATGGGCAAGGCTGCGGATACGGCGGGCATCCAGTTTCGCCTGCTCAACCGCCGCAAGGGACCGGCGGTGCGCGGACCCCGGGCACAAGCGGACAGAAGGCTTTACCGCGCAGCAATGCAGGACATGCTGCGCAGCATTTCCGGCCTCGACATTCGCGTGGCAAGCGCCGAAGACCTGATTTTAAAGGACGGAACTGTCGCCGGCGTTCTGACCGCCGATGGCGACGAGATTTCCTGTGGCAAGGTGGTGCTGACCACCGGCACCTTCCTCAATGGCTTGATCCATATCGGCGAGACAAAAATTCCTGCCGGACGGATGCGCATCAAGGATGGAGTGGAAGCGCCCAGCATCGGACTGTCCAAGACGCTCTATGGATTCGGCCTGAAGATGGGCCGGCTCAAGACCGGTACGCCTCCGCGCCTGGATGGCCGGACGATTGATTGGGCACGCCTGGAAATGCAGCAGGGCGATGATCCGCCCCAGCCCTTCTCCTTCCTGACGACGAAGATCACCACGCCCCAGATCGCCTGCGGCATTACCCGCACCACCCTGGCGACCCATGCGGTGATACGCGCCAACCTGCACCGCTCGCCCATGTATTCGGGCCAGATCGCATCCACCGGGCCGCGCTATTGTCCCTCCATCGAGGACAAGGTCAGCCGCTTCGCCGACCGCGAGTCGCACCAGATTTTCCTTGAACCAGAAGGACTTAGCGACGATATCATCTATCCCAACGGGATTTCGACCTCCCTGCCCCAGGATGTCCAGCTGGCGCTTCTGGCCACCATCCCCGGCCTGGAGAAGGCCCATGTGCAGCGCATGGGCTATGCCATCGAATATGACTATGTGGACCCCCGTGAGCTGTCGCCCGCGTTGGAGGTGAAAGCCGTGCCGGGCCTTTACCTGGCCGGGCAAATCAACGGCACCACCGGTTATGAAGAAGCCGCGGCCCAGGGGTTGATGGCTGGCTGGAATGCCGCCCGCGCCGCCGGCCTTTCGGCGCCGGTCATTCTTGACCGCGCCCAGGCCTATATCGGTGTCTTGATCGACGACCTGGTGACCAAGGGCGTGTCCGAGCCGTATCGCATGTTCACCAGCAGGGCCGAATACCGCCTGACGCTCAGGGCCGACAATGCCGACCAGCGCCTCACGGGCGTGGGCCAGGAAGCGGGGATCGTCGGCTCCGAGCGGGCCAGAGCTTTTGCCGCCAAGCTGGACCGGCTGGATGTTTCACGTGAAACATTGCGGAACCTGTCCCTGACCCCCAACGAAGCCGCCAAGCATGGCCTGACCATCCGCATGGACGGGGTCCGCCGGGATGGGCTGCAGCTTCTTTCCCTGGCCGGATTCCCCGAGCTTGCCCGCATCTGGCCGCAACTGGGCTCATTCCAGCCCGATATCATCGAGCAATTGGAGGTCGACGCCCAGTATGCCGGGTATCTCGACCGCCAGGACGCCGACATCATCGCCTTCCGCCGGGATGAGGGCCGCGCCCTGCCTGCCAGCCTGGACTATGGCGCCGTGATCGGACTGTCCAAGGAAGTCCGCCAGAAGCTGGAACACATCCACCCCGCCACCCTGGGTCAGGCAGCGCGTATCGAAGGCGTGACCGCAGCCGCCCTGACCCTAGTGCTGGCCTATGTCAAGGGTACCAAGAAGGCGATAAGTGCCTGAAGAAACTGAAGAACCCGGCTTTGGCCCCGAGGAGTTCGCGGCCAGGACAAATGTTTCACGTGAAACATTGGCGCGGTTAAAGGGCTATGCCGGCCTGCTGACCGACTGGAATGTCCGGCACAATCTGGTGGCCAAAAGCACCCTGACCGACCTTTGGCACCGCCATTTCCTGGACAGCGCCCAGCTCCTACCGCTGATCCCGGAGAACGCCCGCACTCTCGCCGACCTGGGTTCGGGCGCCGGCTTTCCCGGCCTGGTACTGGCCGCCTTGCGGCCCGGCTTGGAAGTTACCCTCCACGAAGCCACAACCAAGAAGTGCGCCTTCTTGCGGGCGGCGGCCGATCGCATGGGCGTAAGCGTCGAAATCCACAATGCCCGGCTGGAAGGCCTGGCCCGCCAGCCCTTTGACGTGGTGACCGCCCGGGCTCTCGCGCCCCTGCCCCTGCTCCTGGGCTATGCCCATCGGTTCACGGGTCCGAACACTGTTTGCCTGTTCCTTAAGGGTCAAAATGTTGGGCCGGAATTGACCGAAGCCTCTAAATATTGGAGCATGAAGGCCTCTCAGGTCCAAAGCCAGACCGATCCATCGGCTGCTATAGTGACGGTGAGAGAGCTGGGCCCCCGCCATGTCGCTTCCCCCAAAACCGCGCGTTCTGGTCGTCGCCAACCAAAAAGGCGGGGTTGGTAAGACCACCACGGCCATCAACCTAGGCACCGCCCTGGCCGCGGTCGGCGAGCCGACCCTGGTGATCGACATCGACCCGCAAGGCAATGCCTCGACCGGCCTGGGCATCCACCGCCAGGACCGCAAGACCACCATCTATGAAGTGCTGACCGGCGAGGCGGTGCTCGCCGACGCCATTGTCCCCACCCGCATCCCCGGCCTGTCGCTGGTGCCGGCGACGGTGGATCTGTCGGGCGCGGAGCTCGAATTGGCCGACATGGCGCGGCGCAATTTCATCCTGCGCGATGCGATCGAGGAATATTCCGCACACGGAGGAAATCAATTTTCCTATGTGCTGATCGACTGCCCGCCTTCCCTCACGCTGCTGACGCTGAACGCGATGGCGGCGGCCGATGCTGTGATGGTGCCGCTGCAATGCGAGTTCTTTGCGCTGGAAGGATTGAGCCAGTTGATGAAGACCATCGAGCTGGTGCGCAACAAACTCAATCCCACGCTTGAGATCCAGGGTGTCGTGCTCACCATGTTCGACAAGCGCAACAAGCTGTCGGACCAGGTGGCCGACGATGTGCGCGCCACGCTGGGCGAGAAAGTTTATTCAACGGTGATCCCGCGCAATGTGCGGATTTCCGAAGCGCCCAGTCATGGCGTGCCGGCGCTGGTCTATGATCTGCGCTGCCCCGGAAGCCAGGCCTATATCAAACTGGCTGGTGAATTGATCCAGCGCGAAAGATTGCGGGTCGCGGCATGAACCCTCCCCATCAGGATCGTCCGCGCGGGTTGGGCCGCGGTCTCTCGGCCTTGATCGGCGATGAAGCTGCCGCTGTCAAAGGCGAGCATGCCGTCAGGAAAGATACGCGCACCCTGCCCGTCGCCTTCCTGCAGCCGGGGCGCTTCCAGCCGCGCAAGACCTTTGACGAACAGCCGCTGAGCGATCTCGCCGCGAGCATAAAAGAGAAGGGCGTGCTCTCGCCTATCCTGGTGCGGCCCATCGGTGCCGACCGGTATGAGATCGTGGCGGGCGAGCGCCGCTGGCGCGCGGCACAAATCGCGCAGTTGCATGACGTGCCGGTTGTGGTGCGCGATCTGCCCGACGACCAGGCGCTGGAAATCGCGATCATCGAGAATGTCCAGCGCACCGACCTGAATGCGATCGAGGAGGGGGCGGCCTATGAAGAGCTGGTCACCCGGTTCGGCCGCACCCAGGAAGATGTGGCGCGCGAGGTGGGAAAGAGCCGCAGCCATGTCACCAATAGCATCCGGCTGCTGAAGCTGCCCGAGCAGGTGAAGGCCTGGGTCAGGGAAGGCAAGCTGACCGCCGGCCATGCCCGCACGCTTTTGAGCGTGGCCGATCCGGAAGCACGGGCGCGAGAACTGATCGAGGGCGAATTGTCGGTGCGGGAGGCCGAACGGCGTTCGCCGCCCACGAAGAAGCCCGGTGGAAAACCTTTGCCGGATCCGAACATCGCCGCGCTCGAATCCAATATTTCCAATGCCTTAGGGCTCAAAACCCATATTACGCACAGGGTGGATAAAAGTGGGGATAAAGGCGAGGTGAGGGTGGCCTATTCCAGCCTGGAGCAGCTGGACGAGGTCGTCCGCCGCCTTACCCGCCGCTAGTTTTCCGCAACGCTTCGGCCACGTCGATGCGGCCGTCATAAAGCGCGCGGCCAACCACCACGCCTTCGATGCCAGGCTCCTTCGCTGCGATCAGGGCGTCAATGTCGGCGATGGAGCCAACCCCGCCCGAAGCGATCACGGGGATCGACAGCGCCCCGGCCAGGGCGGCGGTCGCCTTCACGTTCACGCCCGTCAGCAGCCCGTCGCCGTCAATGTCGGTGAACAGGATGGCAGCGACGCCGGCATCCTCGAAGCGCCGGCCCAGATCGATGGGTGTCAATTCGCTCACTTCGGCCCAGCCTTGGGCGGCGATCCTGCCGCCCTTGGCATCGGCGCCCACCACAATGCCGCCGGGAAAGGCGCGCGCCGCGTCTTTCACGAACCCGGGATTGGTCAGGGCAGCGGTGCCCAGGATCACGCGGGTGATGCCGGCTGAGAGCCAGGCTTCCACCGCCGCCATGTCGCGGATGCCGCCACCCAGCTGAATGGGCAGATCGATTGCGGCGCGGATGGACTTGATCGCCTCGCCATTGGCGCTGTGCCCCGCAAATGCGCCGTTCAGGTCGACGCAATGCAGCCATTGAAATCCCTGGCCGGCAAAGGCGCGGGCTTGCGCGGCGGGATCGGTGTTGAAGACGGTGGCGTCTTCCATCACGCCTTTTTTCAGGCGCACGCAGACGCCGTCCTTCAGGTCGATGGCGGGAAAGATGATCATGGTGCTTACACCAAACCCTGTCTTGTCATGCCCGCGCATGCGGGCATCCAACTTCACAATTCTCGACCAGTCCAAAGTTGGATTCCCGCGTACGCGGGAATGACAACTAAATGGAACACAATCCAATGCGCACTACGGCCGCCAGGTCAAAAAGTTTTCCAGCAGCTTCAACCCCGTCGCCTGGCTTTTTTCGGGATGAAATTGGGTGCCGGCGATGTTTTCGTTGCCGACCATCGCCGTCAGCGGCCCGCCATAATCGGTGGTGGCGATCAGGTCCTCGGGCAGGGCGGGCTTCAGCTGGTAGCTGTGCACGAAATAGGTGTGCGCGCCGGGCTCGATGCCCTTCAGCAGCGGATGCTTGGTGAGGATGTTGAGCTCGTTCCAGCCCATGTGCGGGATCTTCAGTCCGTGATCGTTGGGCGCGATCTTGACCACTTCGCCCGCGATCCAGCCCAGGCCCGCGTGACGGCCGAACTCCACGCCGACAGTGGCAAGCAGCTGCATGCCCACACAAATACCCAGAAACGGCGCGCCATCCTTCACTACCTTGTCGCGCAAGGCCTCCACCATGCCGGGCACGGAACACAGACCCTTCATACAGTCGGCAAAGGCGCCCACGCCGGGCAAAACGATCCGCTCGGCATCCTTGACCACCTGCGGATCGGCGGTGGTGACGATCTCGCTTTTTCCGTTTGCCGCCCGCGCCAAAGCCTTCGCCGCGCTGGCGAGATTGCCGGAGCCATAATCGATCAGGGCGGTGACGGTCATCGCGTCAATTATCGTCCATCTTCAGTGCGGCGATGAAGGCTTCCTGGGGAATGTCCACTCGGCCAAACTGGCGCATCTTTTTCTTGCCCTCTTTCTGCTTGTCCAGCAGCTTGCGCTTGCGGGAAATGTCGCCGCCATAGCATTTGGCGGTGACGTCCTTGCGCAACGCGCTGAGGGTTTCGCGGGCAATCACCTTGCCGCCGATCGCCGCCTGGATCGGGATCTTGAACATGTGGCGCGGGATCAGCTCCTTCAACTTCTCGCACATCGCCCGCCCTCGACCTTCGGCGCGCTGTCGGTTGACGATCATGGACAGCGCGTCCACCGGTTCATCGTTGACCAGGATGGACATCTTCACCAGATCGCCTTCCTCGTATTTGTCGATGTGATAGTCGAAGCTGGCATAGCCGCGCGACACGCTTTTCAGGCGGTCGTAAAAGTCGAACACCACCTCGTTCAGCGGCAGCTGATAGACCAGCAGGGCGCGCGAACCGGCATAGGTGAGCTCGACCTGCCGCCCGCGCCGGTCCTCGCACAGTTTCAACACCGAGCCCAGATATTCGTCGGGCACCAGGATGGTCGCCTTGATCCAGGGCTCGTCGATATGATCGATGAAGGTCACTTCCGGCATGTCGGCGGGATTGTGCAGCTCCTTCATCGTGCCGTTGGTGAGATAGACGTTATAGATCACCGAAGGTGCCGTGGTGATCAGGTCCAGGTTGAATTCCCGCTCCAGCCGCTCGCGAACGATTTCCAGATGCAGCAAGCCCAGGAAGCCGCAGCGGAAGCCGAAGCCCAACGCCGCGCTGGATTCAGTTTCGTATGTGAAGCTGGCATCGTTCAGATGCAGCTTGGACAGCGCGTCGCGCAATTCCTCGAACTTGGCCGCGTCGAGCGGAAACAGGCCGCAGAACACCACCTGCTGCGCGGGCTTGAAGCCGGGGAGCGGCGTGGGCGTGCCCTTGCGCTCGTCGGTGATGGTATCGCCCACCTTGGTGTCGGCGACCCGCTTGATCTGGGCGGTGATGTAGCCGACCTCGCCCGGCCCCAGCTTCTCGACGGGCACCTTCTTGGGCGTGAAGACGCCGATCTGCTCGACCTGATAGACGGCGTCTGCCGCCATCATGCGGATACTCTGGCCCTTTTTCAGTTCGCCATCAATGATGCGCACCAAGACCACCACGCCCAGATAGGCGTCGTAATAGCTGTCGATCAAAAGCGCCTTCAGCGGCGCATCAAGTGTGCCCTTGGGCGCGGGCAGGCGATGGACGACCGCTTCCAGCACCTGGTCGATATTGAGGCCGGTCTTGGCCGAGATGGGCACAGCTTCAGATGCATCCAGCCCGATCACATCCTCGATCTGCTGCCTGATCCGGTCGGGCTCGGCGGCGGGCAGGTCGATCTTGTTGAGGATCGGCACGATCTCAAGCCCCGCATCGATGGCCTGATAGACATTGGCCAGCGTCTGGGCTTCCACGCCCTGGCTGGCATCCACCACCAGCAGCGCGCCCTCGCACGCGGCCAGGCAACGCGACACTTCATAGCCGAAGTCCACATGGCCGGGCGTGTCCATCAGGTTCAGGACGTAGATCTCGCCATCCAGGGCCTTGTATTCCAGCCGCACGGTCTGGGCCTTGATGGTGATGCCCCGCTCGCGCTCGATGTCCATGGAATCCAGGATCTGGTCCTTCATCTCCCGGCTGGAGATGGCGCCGGTGACTTGGATCAGCCGGTCGGCCAGGGTGGATTTGCCATGGTCGATATGGGCGACGATGGAGAAGTTGCGGATTTTCGAAAGATCGACCATGGGTCCTTTTGATGGCCTACCGCTTCGTTGCTTGAGGCCGGGCGGGGTGTTAGCAGAAGCCCCACCCCCATTCCACAGGCTTTTCCGGCTATAACCGGCCCATGTTGCATTACCTCTATCTCGATTATGGGGGGCTGCCCCAATACCGGCGGGAGCTGAAATACAGCCTGATTTCGCTGCGCCAGGAACTGGGCGCGGGCCAGCAAGCCGGAAAAGAACCGGGCGCCCGCATCGCGGTCTATACCGATGCTCCGTCCGTCTATGCCAGCTGGCCGGTGGAGGTGGTGGACATTGCCGCCAAGACCCAAGCCTGGTCGGGGCAGGGGCTTTACCATCACCGCATCAAGCCGGCCGCGGTTCTGGATGCCTTGCGGCGGTTCGACACACCGGTCTGCCTCCTGGATAGCGACTCCATCATCAAGCCCGGCTTCCATGGCGAGGTCTCGTCCAAGCTGGCCCCTCAAGAAGTCTGGTCGGTCACCAGGACGGCGGTGGTGATGAACCATTTCGAGTTGCGCAATCCGTTTCCGCCGCTCAAGGGGTTTCGTACCTGCCTGCCGCACCGGGGGTCCTACCGCTACGACACCGACAGCAGCTGGATGTTCAATTCCGGCCTGATCGGGGCGGCGCCGGTGCATGTGCCGCTGATGGAAGACACGCTGGCCCTCATCGACGCCCTGATCGGGCGGGCACGCAAATTCCCCACCATCGAGCAGCTTGCCATCAGCGAAGTGGCGCGGATTTCGCAGATTCCCGTCGCCGAAGTGCGCGACACCTTCCTGCATTACTGGCAGGGCCGCCGGCGCATCTATATGGCGAGCCAGATCGAGAAGTCGCTATCGCCCGACTGGAACGACCTCACCCCGCCAAAGCAGTGGGCGCGGATGAATTATTGGGCGATCCGCGCCTATAATTATTATTACGGCGTCACCCATGTTTTTTCCGGCTTGTCCAAATGAAAAACGCCGTTGCAGATTTGTGGCCTGGTCAGTCGGTGGCTTTGCTGAAGGCATTGCACATCCTTACCCAGAATGGCGGGCTGAACGCGGACTCGCGGCGCAAGCTCAAACAGGTGCAGCATCTGGCGCAGCTGATAAAGCCCGCGATTGACGCCATGCAGGCGGAGAAGGACCAGCCGGTGCTGGCCGATCTGGGCGCGGGCAAGTCCTATCTGGGATTCATTCTCTACGATCTTTATTTCCGGCCCGCGGGCAGGGGCCAGGTCATCGCGGTGGAAGCGCGCAACGACTTGATCAGGACGGCGCAGAAGATCGCCGGGGAAAGCGGTTTCGACCGCATGCGCTTTGTCGAAGGCACGATTGCGGACCAGCAAGTGGGCGACATCGACATCGTGACCGCATTGCACGCCTGCGATACCGCCACCGACCAAGCCATCCTGTTCGCGCTTCGCCACAACGCGAAATTCGTGGCGCTGGTGCCTTGCTGCCAGGCGGAAGTGGCGCGCGAGCTGGATGCCAGGAAAGGTCCGCTGGAGCAGCTTTGGCGCCATCCCATCCAGCGGCGGGAATTCGGCGCCCATCTCACCAATGTGCTGCGCGGGCTTTATCTTGAGGCGCATGGCTACAAGGTGCGGGTGACGGAATTCACCGGCTTCGAGCATACCCAGAAGAACGAGATGATCTTCGCTGAGCGCCACCATCGCTCCAATCCGCGGGCCAAGGCAGAGTTCGAGAAGCTGGTGGCGGAGATCGGGGTGGCGCCGAGGTTGTTGAAACTCACCTAACCGTTTTTGTCATTCCCGCGTACGCGGGAATGACAAATGAGCCCTAAACCACCCTCAAATCCGCGCGCGCCGCCTGTTCCTGCCGCGCAAACTCGCGCGACCAGGCCTCGAAGGATTCGCCGCTCTCGCCACGGGAATGGAAATAAAGCCGCTGCGCCAGGCGCCGGGCGGGCGCGGTCATCAGCAGCGCATTGATCAGCGGATTGGGCGGTGACAGGTCGAGTGCCCGGCGCAGCCACAGCTTGGCGCCGAAGCGTGGCGCTTCCCGCGCCATCATCGCCACGGGATCGGGCCCGCGATGACCAAGATGATTGGCGATCAGCACAGCGGCACGGCGGCCATAATGCAGGGCGGTGTGGATGCCGCCGCCGGTGACCGGCGATACCATCCCCGCCGCATCGCCCACCAGCATTACCCGCCGCGAGCCCAGCTTGCGCACCACGCCGCCGCAGGGGATCAGCCCGCTGCGCCGCGAGGTGACGCGGATCTCGCGGATGTCGAAAAAATCCTTGAGTCTCCGCAGGAAGGCGCCGAGTTCGGGACGCTGGGGCCGGCTGACGGCAAGGCCGATCTGGGTGGCGTCCACGCCCGGCACCATCCAGGCGATATAGCCGGGGGCTATTCTGCTGTCGGCGAAACAGTGCAGGAAACGGCCATCCACGCCAGCCAGCGGTTCGCATTCAATTTCCAGACCGGCCAGGAAGCGCGAGTTTTCGTCCAGGCCAAATGCTTCGGCCACACGCGATTTCGCGCCGTCCGCGCCGACCAGGAATGACGCGTGCAGGTCGCCGATCGCGACTCCGCGCTCATATTCCAGGCCGCCGTCGAACTTTCTGCCATGCATCAGCGACGCGCCGGCGCGCGCGGCTTCCTCCGCCATCCAGCGCATCAGGGCGGGCATGTCGGTTGCCTGGAAGAAATAGCCGGGCGCCGAAAGATCGAGCGAGCGGTTGTCGGGCGCGTAAAGGCGCACGCCCGGCACCTTGCGCATCATGCGCGCGGGCAGGTCGAAGGCGTCGCTGGCTTCCTTGACGACGATGCCGGTGGTGCGCACGCGCAGGCCGGGATCGGGCTTGGCGTCGAGAACCGCCACCTTGAGGCCGCGCAGCGCGGCGCTGCGGGCACAGGCCAGGCCCGCGAAGCTGCCTCCGACAATGGCCAGATCGAACCGCTGAACCATGCGCACCTCCGCTTTGCCGGAACTCTGCGGGGGCGTGATGGCGGGATTGTGGCGGGTGAGGAGCGGTTCGCCACAGAACGAAATGGTCCAGTGGACCATTTCGAGCGTCGAATGCCGCGAGTTTGGGCGAGCGGCCTGATGAGCGGCAGGAAGTTGGAATCTGTCTAGCCTTCCTTGTCATTGCCGCGTACGCGGGAATGACAACTGAGCCCTACACCACCGGCAAATCCACGCGCGGTGAGCCCCTTAACTGCGCAGTGTCGCGCCCAGTTTGAGCGCGGCGGCGACAATCTTTTGCGCCAGAGCCTCGATCTCCGCATCGGTCAGGGTGGCGTCCCTGGGCTGGATGCGCACTGCGACCGCGATGGACTTCTGCCCTTGCGGCACGCCCTTGCCTTCATAGACGTCGAACACGCCGGCCTGCTCGATCAGATTGCGGTCGGCCAGCTTGACCGCCTTGACGATCTCGCCGGCGGGCACCTTGGCATCCACCACAAAGGCGAAGTCGCGCTCGATCGCCTGGAAAGGCGAGGGCGAAAACAGCGGCTTGGCCTTGCCTTTGGCTTTTGCTTCGGGGATCGCGTCCAGGAAAATTTCGAAACCGGCCGCCGGCACTTTCAGGTCGAAGGCGGCCAGCACCTTGGGATGCAGCTCGCCGAATTGGGCAATGACTCTCCTTTGGCCTACCGCTTCGCTACTTGAGGCCGGGGGGCCCATCGCAATCGTGCCGCTGCGGCCGGGGTGATACCAGCCGGGCGCTCCTTGGGTGATGGGCGCCGACATTGGCGCGCCGGTGACGGCTTCCAGTGCCGCCAGCACGTCGGCTTTCACCGCGAACAGGCCGCCTTGCTCGCCGCCTTTCTGCCAGCTGCGTTCGGGGTGGCCGGTGCGAATCCCGGCGGCCACTGTCTTTTGTGCATCCGGCATTCCGCTGTCGAAGGCTGCGCCGATCTCGAACAGTTGCAGGCTGGAAAGGCCGCGCGCGGCATTGCGCGACGCCGCCGCCAGCAGCGACGGCAGCACGGATGGCCGCAGCGCATCGAGGTCGGAGGCGATTGGGTTGGAAAGCTGGCGCGCCGCGTCGCCGCCGCCGAACAATGCGGCTGACCCGCGGGCGATGAAGGAGAAGCTCACGCACTCATTGAAGCCGCGCGACGCAAGCGCCCGGCGCGCTGTGCGGGTACGGCGCTGCGACTTGGACAAAACGGGTTTTGCCACGCCATCGATCCGCGGCAGCGCCGCCGACGGCACATCGTCCATGCCATGGATGCGCACGATTTCTTCCACCAGGTCGGCGGGGCCGTCCATGTCATGGCGCCAGCTCGGCGGTGTCACATGCAAGAGGCCATGGTCTTCGACGACAAAGCCCAGGGCGTCGAGAATGGAGATGGTCGTCTCGCGCGGCACCGGCACGCCGCCCAGCGTCTCCACGAACGCCGCATCGAACAGGATCGGCTTATGGGGCGGCGGCAGTTCTCCGCCGATCACCACATCCGACGCCTCGCCGCCGCACCATTCCAGGATCAGCTGCGTGCAAAATTCCAAACCTGGCAGAACAAACTGCGGGTCCACGCCGCGCTCGAAACGGTAGCGCGCATCCGAGATGATGCCTAGCTTGCGCCCGGCGCGCGCGATCCGCGCCGGATCGAAGAAGGCGGATTCGATGAAGACGTTGGTCGTGTTCTCGAAGCTGCCGCTGTCCATCCCGCCCATGATGCCGGCAATGCTCGTGGCGCGCGCGTCGTCGGCGATGACGATGGTGCCCGAGTCCAGCGCATAAGTCTGCTCGTCCAGCGCGGCCAGCTGTTCACCGTCTTTGGCCATGCGGGCCTGCAGGTTTCCCGACAGCTTGTCGGCATCGAACACATGCAGCGGGCGGCCGCGATCCTGGGCGATCAGATTGGTCGCATCGACCAGCGCAGAGATGGACTTCATGCCCACCGATTTGAGCCGCTCCTGCACCCATCTGGGGGCGGGGCCGTTCTTGACGCCCCTGATGAGCCGGCCGGCAAAGATCGGGCAGGCGTTCTTGTTCCCGGGCGGGAAATTCAGCGTAATCGTCTTGGGCGAGTGGAATTTGCCCTGGACCGGCGTGATCTTTTCGCTTTTGAGCCGGCCCAACCCGCTTGCCGCCAGGTCGCGGGCGATGCCGAACACACTTGCAGCGTCGCCGCGATTGGGTGTGATCGAGACATCGAACAGCGGATCGTCGGCCAACAGGCCCGCTTCCACCAGCGCCGCCACCACCGGCTCGCCGGCGCGTGAGCCGGGCTTGAGCTCGATGATGCCGTCATGGTCTTCGCCCAAAAGCAGCTCGCGGGCGCTGCACATCATGCCGCGCGATTCCACGCCCCGGATGGTGCCGAGCTTCAAGGCCTCGCCGGTGGCGGGGATCACGGTGCCGGGCCGCGCCAACACCACCTTGATGCCAGCGCGTGCATTGGGTGCGCCGCAGACGATCTGAAGCTTGTCCTTGCCATCGCTGACGCTGCACAGGCGCAGCTTGTCGGCATTGGGATGTTTTTCGGCGGTGATCACTTCGCCCACGGTGAATCCGGCAAGGCCCGCACCGGGATCGGTGAGACTTTCCACTTCCAAGCCGATGGCGGTGAGCCGCGCGGCGATCTCGCCTGCGCTGGCATCCGTGTCCAGATGTTCTTTCAGCCAGGAGAGCGTGAACTTCATCTGGAAAGGCCGCCATCCAGCGTGGGCATGTCCAGCGCGGCAAAGCCGTAATGCTTCAGCCAGCGCAGGTCTGACTCAAAGAAGCTCCGGATGTCGGGCATGCCGTATTTGAGCATCGCCATGCGGTCCAGGCCGAAGCCGAAGGCAAAGCCCTGATACTTCTTAGAATCGATGCCGCAATTCTCCAGCACCTTGCGATGGACCATGCCCGAGCCGCCCAGCTCCAGCCAGTCATTGCCGGTGCCGAAAGTTATCTTGCCTGGCACACTGCGATCGCAGCGCATGTCCCATTCCAGCGATGGTTCGGTGAAGGGAAAGAAGCTGGGGCGGGCGCGCAGCTCGATCCTGTCGATCTCAAAAAAGGCCTTGCAGAACTGCTCCACCGTCCACTTCAGGTGGCCAAGGTGGATGCCCTCATCCACCACCAACGCCTCGACCTGGTGGAACATGGGAGAGTGGGTGGCGTCACTGTCCACGCGATAGGTCCGCCCCGGCGAAATCACGCGGATAGGCGGCTTCCGGTTCAGCATCACCCGGACCTGTACCGGCGAGGTGTGAGTGCGCAGGACGTGGGACGAACCATCGGCCTGCGGCGCGACGTAGAAGGTGTCCTGCATCTGACGCGCCGGATGGTCGGGCGGGATGTTGAGCTTGGTGAAGTTGTAATCGTCATATTCCACATCCGGGCCTTCGGCGACGCCAAAGCCCAGATCGGCGAAGATGGCGATCACTTCCTCCAGCACCTGGCTGATCGGATGCACTGTGCCGCTGTTTTCTGGCCGCGCGGGCAGGGTGACGTCCAGGGTCTCCGAAGCCAGGCGCGCGTCCAGCGCCAGGTCCGCCAGCTGGGACCTGCGCGCCGCGATGGCGTTGGCGACGGCGTCCTTCAATCCGTTGAACTGGGGGCCTTTGATCTTGCGCTCGTCGGGCGACAGGCTGCCCATCGTCGCCAGCAACGCGCTGACCGAACCCTTTTTGCCGAGGGCGGCCACGCGCACGGCTTCGAGCGCGGCCTCGTCCTGTGCGGATGCGACCTGGCCGAGAATCTCGGACTGAAGGGCGGCGATATCGGTCATGCAAACTCCGGAGTGAAGGCATCGGAAGCATTGCACCCCCGACTCGCTCGGATGGAGTTGCTTAGGCTTTTGACGCCTGATCCACCAGAGCCTTGAACGCGGCGGGCTCGTGAACCGCCAGATCGGACAGGACCTTGCGGTCTATCGCGATCCCGGCGCCTGCGAGCCCGGCGATAAATCGGCTGTAGGTGAGGCCATGCTCGCGCACGGCGGCGTTGATGCGCTGGATCCACAAGGCGCGGAAGTTACGCTTGCGCTCCTTGCGACCGATATAATTGTGCTGCAGCGACTTGTCGGCGGCGGCATTAGCCGTGGTGATGTTGTTCTTGCGGCGGCCGCGCATGCCCTTGGTCTGCTTGAGGACCCTCTTGCGGCGGGCATGGCTGGCTACGGAGCGGGGTGCGCGGCTCATGGATCAGATACCTCCGCCATAAGGCATCCAGCGCTTCACGCGCCGGGTCTCGGATTCCGACAGCGCGTCCATGCCGCGCAGGTCGCGGGTACGGGCCGGGGAATTGTTGATCAGGCGGTGACGCTTGCCTACCTGGTGGGTCTTGATCTTGCCGCTCTTGGTGATTTTGAAGCGCTTTTTGGCGCCCGACTTGGTCTTCATCTTGGACATTTTGCTTCCTTATGGGGGCACGCAGGCCCGCTGGCGTTTGGGGCCGCCACGGCATGTCCAGCCGGGCCGCCCAAGAGCCGCGCCTTCTATAAGGGGGAAGGCCTTAACGCAAGTCTGAAAGCGCCTATTCGGCCTGGTCCTTGGGGGCTTCGCGGTCGTGTGTCGGCGAAGATGAGGACCTGCCGGTCACCCCGAAATCCTCGGATTTGCTGCCGGGCAACACCTGGGCGAAGCCTTCGGCGGCCAGGCCGCGCTTCAAAAGCTCGCGAACGGCGGAGGCGCGGCTGGGCATGCGCCTGGCGAAGCGCCAATTGTCCAAAGTCTCCAGCTCTTCGATGGTGAGCATGATCTGAAGCCGCTCACCGCGCGTCAAATCATTCGTGGACATCATAATTATCCTCGCATTTCAATTACTTGTATAACGAGGCCCTCAAATGAGCCTATTACTCATTCTTGGGTTTCTGCTGCCATAACGCAATTTAGGAACCTTTGGTTCGATGTGGCAAGAGCCAATTCTGTACAAAAGTAGACGGTTACTCATTTAAGTAATTGATTTATCTCAGTTATTTTATTTACAGGCTGGGTCGAACAGGTCCATTCTGGCTCCGGAAATGAGCGTGGTGATTCCGATGGGCGGCATCCTCGAAACCCAGATCTTCCCGGATCAACAGGCGGCGCCCACGGAGTTGGTGGCGGAAGCCAATCACCGCATAGCCAACAGCCTGGCCATGCTGGTCAGCATGGTGCGCTTGCAGTCAACAGCGGTGAAGAAAAGCACGGATAGCTTCAACAATGCCGAGGTCCGGCACATGCTCGATGGCATCGCCGCGCGCATCAGCACCGTAAGCCAGCTTCATCGCATCATCTCGCATGCCGGCACCGACGGCGTGATCGCCCTCAAGCCGCATCTGCACGATGTCACGGATGCTCTGGTGGCCGCGCTGTCATCGTCCGAACAGGCCGCCAAGGTCGTCTATACCGGCTGCGACTGCATGGTTCAGATGCGTCACGTCCAACCCATCGTGCTGATGCTGTGCGAGATCTTCATCAATGCGATGAAATATGCCCATCCCACCGGCGTGCCGCTGATCATGGTCGTGGATTGCTCGGTCGGGAGTGATGGACGGCTTGTCCTGACCGTCAGCGACGATGGCGTGGGCCTGCCTGAGGGCTTTGAACCGGAGCAGTCGGGCGGCATGGGCTTCAAGGTCATGCGGAGGCTGGCAATGGAAGTGGGCGGCGAATTGCAGATCCAGTCCACCCATCTGGGCTTGAGCTGCCGTCTGTCGCTGCCCTCAATCGCCATGGCGGGGACGAAACTGGCCTGATGATGTGCCGCCGTGGCGCGCGCCACATTTTGGCCCGCCGCCCCCTATAACTGGCGCGCATGATCTTTTTTCACGGAATCTTTTTGCCCTGGGTCCGGCGCGTAGGTGCCTGGCTGTTCTGGCCTGCCCTGGCCGTGGTGGTTTGGGGTGAGCTGACCCCGCATCCGCCTAAGGCAGCCCAGCTGTTTTGGGACAAGGCGGAACATTTCGTCGCCTATTTCGGCCTGACCTTGCTCGCCGCGCTGGGCTGGGGCCTGCGGCGCTCGGTTGTTTGGGTGTTCGTTGGCATGGTGGCGCTGGGCGGCGCGCTCGAGATCATCCAGTCCTTTGTGGGCCGCGATGCCGAATGGGGAGACTTCTTCGCCAACGACCTTGGCGCCCTGACCGGGCTGATTGTGGCCGTGGTCTATCTCGCCATCCCGCGCCGCCTTGTTGCGGGGGCCCGGCCCGATTAGCCTTGGCCATCGGGTTCAAAGAGGTGGAGTGGTCCATGTCCCTGCTTACCGAATTCAAGAAATTCGCCGTGCGCGGCAATGTGGTTGACTTGGCGGTCGGTGTGATCATTGGCGCCTCCTTCACCGGCATCATCACCTCGCTGGTCAATGATATGCTGATGCCGCCCATCGGGCTTGCCCTGGGCGGGGTGGACTTCGCCAACTTCTTCGTCGTGCTGAAAGGCGACCGTGCGGTGGACACGCTGGCCGCCGCCAAGGCTGCCAAGGATGTCACAATCAATTACGGCATCTTTATCAATGCGATAATCAATTTCCTGATCGTGGCCTTTGTCCTGTTCCTGCTGCTGCGCCAGCTCAACAAGCTGGTGGCGCCGCCCGCACCCAGCGAACCAGCCGCGGCCCCACCATCGGAAGAGGTTCTTCTGCTGCGCGACATCCGCGACAGCCTCAAATCCCGGTGATGCGGCGTCTGATTTTTGCGCTTCTGCTTTTGGCCGCGCCGGCGCTGGCGGCGGGCGATCCCGCGGCGGCGGTGGACGCTTTTTATGGAGTTTATACCGGCCAGCATGCGCAAAGCGCCGGCATTCCCGATGCCACCATACGGCTCAGGTTCCAGCCGGTGTTCTCGCCCCGCCTCAACAAGCAGCTTGCCGATGCGGCTTACGCGCAATCGAGGCTGACCGCCAAGGTCAGGAATGCGGTGCCGCCGGTGCTGGAAGGCGACATCTTCTCGTCACTGTTCGAAGGCGCCTCGGCCTGGAAGACCGGCAACTGCCAGACGAACACGAAGACCGCCCGCTGCAGTGTAGTGCTCGATTACACGCCGCCGCCCTCCGCGGGCGCCAAAGCCAAGCCCGCCCACTGGACCGACACGGTGCTTCTGGTGAATACCCCGCAGGGCTGGAGAGTGGATGACGTGGTCTATGACGCCGGTTTCGCCTTCGGCAACACCGGCCGGTTGAGCGGGATGCTGGCCATGGTGATCGCGTCCAACCCGTAACTTTTCGCTGGTTTCAGCGTATAGGGCAAGGAAAGGAAGACGCCATGACTGACATCAAGACCGACCGCAGCCTCACCCCCGAACAGCATCGCGTGATGCGCGAACATGGCACTGAGCGGCCAGGCTCCAGCCCCCTGAACCAAGAGAAGCGGCCCGGCGAGTTCCAATGCGCCGGCTGCGGGGCCGAACTGTTCGACGCCAACCACAAGTTCGACAGCGGCACCGGCTGGCCCAGCTTCTGGGACACCAAGCCGGGCGCGGTGAAAACCACGGTTGACACCAGCCACGGCATGCTGCGCACCGAATTCCATTGCGCCCAATGCGGTGGCCATCTCGGCCATATTTTCAACGACGGTCCCGGGCCGACGGGCCTGCGCTATTGCACGAATGGCTGCGCGCTGGACTTCAAGCCCGAGGCGAAGTAGGGGCCACCATCACAAAAAATGCCGCGGTTCTTGTCAAGCCGCGGCGTTTGCATGTCGGGAAATTCAGAATATGTCGCGGGACCTGGCCGCGGCCGTGGCCTCGGCTTCGCGCAAGCTATCGCCTTGGGGGCCTTCCAGGGCCTTCTCGGCGGCCTTGCCCATGGCGGGGATTTTGGCCCTGTTCTTCGCCACAAAACCGGATTGATCCTTGAGAAAGCTGTTCGAGGCGGCGTAGTCGCCCTCGCCCACAATTTGCTTTTTCCTTGCCAGCGCCTTCATGGTCTTCTTCGCCGGAGCCTTTGCTTTGCCGGCCTTCCTGGACTTGGATTTCCTCGCGGACGCCCGCTTGGCCTTTGCCGCACTGGTCTTCTTCTTCGCCTTCTTCCTTGCTGCCATGTCGTTCACTCCGTGGGTCCACAGAAAAAGAAAACGCCGCAGCCTCGTAAAAAGGCGTGCGGCGCAATCTCAATCTGCTTTCTGCGTCAGACGGCGGTGCCGGCCGGAGCTGCGGCTGCCGGGGCGGCCGCCGGCGCTGGTGCCGGAGCTGCCGCGGCCGCTTTGGCCGGCGCCTTGCGGGCGGCCTTTTTGGCCTTTTTGGCCGGCTTCTTTGCCGCTTTTTTGGACTTCTTGCTGGATTTTCTGGCGGGCGCCTTCTTGGCCTTCTTCGCTTTGGACGCCTTCTTTGCCTTCTTCTTTTTCTTCGCTGCCATGTCATTCACTCCATGGTTTTTATGTTCAACATAAAAACTCTACGCGCCTTCGCGCCAATGCGCGAGCGTCGTCTTCGTTCCGCAGCGAATTTTCTTTCGTCCATGTGCGCGATCAGGCAGCGAGCGCCAGCCGCTCCATCAACCATGACGCAGCAGGTCCGGGCGGGGTATCGCTGCGATAGACAGTGTGGAAGGGATAGACGAGCTCACCCGGCCGCTCGATCTGAAGTTCGACCAACCGTCCCCGCTTCAGGTCATCATTCACCATGGACTTTGGCATGTTGCCCCAACCCATTCCTGCCAACAGCAGGGCGTGTTTGGCGCCCAGGTCGGCCAGCCGCCACGTCTTCACCGCTACCACGCCGAAGTCGCGGCCCTCGGTCAGCGCGGAGCGGTCGGTAAGCACCAGCTGAACGTGATCGCGCGCCAGGGCCGCAGCGACCGGTCCGCCCGCCTGCGCCAAAGGATGATCGGGTGCAGCGACCGCCAAAAGTTTGATCGACCCTGCCGGTCCGCGGATCAGAATATCGCTCTCCAGCGGCAGCGGTCCGCTGACGCCGAACATGGCGGCGGCCTCCATCACCGCCTGGGTCACGGCACCCAGCGCCTCGACCCTGAGCCGCAAGCCGACAGTGGGATAGCGCTTGCGGAATTCGTCCAGCGCCCGGACCAGTTTCTTCGCCGGCCACATCACATCCACGACCAGGGACACTTCCGCTTCCAGACCCGAAGTGAGGCCGCGTGCTTTGGCCAACAATCCGTCCAGCGCAATGGCCAGGCCCCGGCTGTCGGACAGGATCGCGCGGCCCGCATCAGTCAACTTGGGTCGGGTCGTGCCGGAGCGCGCGAACAGCGTGACACCGAGCTGGCTTTCGAGATTGGCGACGGCATAGCTGATGACCGAATTGGCGCGGCCCAGCTTGCGGGCGGCGCCGGCGAAGCTGCCGGTCTCCACAATGGCCAGGAAGACCGCAATCTGGTCCAAAGTGGGGGCTTTTGGGTCTATCTGTTCGACTTTCTCGAATGATGTGATAGAAATTATCCCAGTTTTCAGAATGCCGCCAGATGCCCACCTTGTGGCCTGAGTTTTGAACCCAGGAGATTTCCATGGCAGCGCCCAAGGTCTTCATTCCCTTCTATTCCCGCAGCGGCACCATCGAACGCCTGGCTCTCGCCGTGGCCGAAGGCGCCGAGGCCGAGGGCGCCGAGGTACGCCTCGCCCGGGCGCGCGAGCTGATCGGCCATGACATCATGAGCAGCGTGCCGGGCTGGAGGGAAAGTGCTGCGGCCATGAACGACCGCTATCGCGCACCCACATCGGAAGACGCTGTGTGGGCAGACGCGGTGATCTTCGGCACGCCCACCCGCTTCGGCATCGTCTCGTCCGAGCTGAAGGCCTACATGGATGAGCTCGGCGGGCTCTGGGTCCAGGGCAAGCTCAACGGAAAGGCGGGTTCGGTTTTCGCCGCCTCGTCCCAGGCCCATGGCGGCAATGAGGCCACGGTGCTGTCCATGTGGGCGCCCCTGGCCCATCTCGGATTCATCATCGTGCCGACAGGCTATGCCGATCCGGTGATGTTCGCCGGCGCCGGTTCGCCTTATGGCGCGTCGGTGATTTCAGGCAATCCGCCTGGCGGTCCCACCGAAGCCGAACTCGCCGTAGCGCGGTTTCAGGGCAAACGCGTCACACAGGTGGCCAAAAAGCTCATCGCTTAGGGCAACGTTCATGCATATCCAAGATTTGTCATGCCCGCGGAACGCGGGCCGTGGCCGCTCGCTCAAGCTCGCGGCTTCGCTGCTTTCGCAGGTCCACTCACGTCTTTGGCGCCGCAGCTCACGGATTCCCGCGTGCGTGGGAATGACAAGTTGGTTTGTATGATTCAATCTGAACGAACTTTGCTCCAACGACCGCTACGCTCGAGCTCCTTGGATGACCCCTCCGTCACAGGGAGGCGGCCCTGAGCTATAAGCAAACGATGAAAGAGCTTTATCTCGAAGATTTTTCGGTCGGTCAGCGCTTCCGGAGCGGGACGCACGCCCTGGATGCCGAACAGATCAAGGCTTTCGGTTCGCGCTTCGATCCCCAACCCTTTCACACCGACGAGCTGGCGGCGCAATCGAGCTTTTTCCAGGGCCTGGCCGCCAGCGGTTGGCACACTGCCGCCGTCACCATGTCGCTCCTGGTCAAAAGCGGCATGCCCATCGCCGGTGGGCTGATTGGCGCCAATTGCGAAATCGCCTGGCCGCGGCCCACCCGCCCCGGCGATGTGCTGCAGGTGGAAACCGAAGTGCTGGCGGTGATGCCGTCCCGCTCCCGGCCCGACCGCGGCATGATCACCCTCAAAAGCGAAACCAAAAACCAAAAGGGCGAAGTGCTGCAGGTGCTGGTGAGCAAGATGCTGGTGTGGAGGAGGGGTCTTTAGTTACCCCCTTCCGTCGCAGCTCGGGGTTGTTCCGCAAACACCTCGCTACGACACCTTCCCCCTTGCGGTGCTTCGCACGAAGGGGGAAGGAAGCTGTCGGATGCTGAGGGTCGCGCCGCGAAATGCGGCGCTCGAGTTTCTGCTACAACGCCCTCGCCGCGCCGCTTTCCGCCGCATGCCTTATCCGTGAATCTTCCAAATCCAGTTCGCGCTCGATTCGGCGGCGGGCCTCGTCGTTGATCTCGCCCCGGTAATACAGCTCGGCGATGCTCTCGCGCTCCGCCGCGAGGAATTGGAGCTGCAGCGTCGCCGCGGCATTGGAAAGATCGCCTCGCGCCATGTCGCGGCAGGCGGCGACGAAATAGGCGCGGCGATCTTCGTTGCGGCGTCTCAGCGCGCTCACGGTCTCTGGCGCCGATACCGCGCCCTCCAGCGTGTCCAGCCGCGCCAGCGCCGCGTCGATGCTGGCCAGTCGGGCGGCAATTTCGCGGCGCTTGTCGAGGTCGGCCTCCTGTTTGCCATATTCGGCGATGCCCAGGCATGAGATCACCCAGGGCAGCGTCAGGCCCTGTCCCACCAGGGTCGCCAGGATCACCGCGAAGGTGGCCAGCAGCACCAGCCCGCGGTCGGGAAACACCATCCCGTTGGCTTCTATCGGTATGGAAAGGGCGGCGGCCAGCGACACCACACCCCGGATGCCGGTGAAGGCTATGATGAAGGTGCTTTTTCCCGGCGGCGCAGGGTCCTTGCGCGCCGTGCCCGGCAAAAGCCAGCGGGGCAGATAGGTGGCCAGATAGACCCAGAAGAATCGCACCGCGACGATGACCGCGCACACAGCAGCGCAAGCCGCCGCCAGGCGTTCCCATTCCGTCACGTCCAGCGTGTCGGCCACCACCCGCGCCTGCAGGCCGGTAAGCAGGAAGACAATGCTTTCCACCAGATAGACCACCAGGTCCCAGACGAAATAGCCCTGCAGCCGCGTTGCGGGCGAGATGTAGCGCGGCCCGTTCCAGCTCACGAACAGACCGCAAGTGACGGTGGCCAGCACGCCCGATCCGCCCAGCGATTCCGGTATCCAGAAGGCGGCGAAGGGCATCAGCAGCGCGAACACCATCTCCACCCGGGGATCGCGGGCCCAGCGGCGCAGGTGCAACCCGCCCCAGCCGACGAACAGGCCCCAGGCGATCTCGCCGGCCACGATCAGCAGGAATTCCCCGCCTGCCGCCGTCAGTGAGAAACGCTGGCCTTCGGTGGCGGCTGCGATGGCGAAGCTGAACAGGATCAGGGCGGTTGCGTCATTCACCAGCCCTTCGCCTTCCAGCACGGTGAGCACCCGGCTGGGCAGCACAAAGCGGCGCGCGATCGCCATGGGTGCGACCGCATCGGGCGGCGACACCACCGCGCCCAGCACGAAGCCCACCGCCAGGGGCAGGCCCAGCAGATAGTGCGAGACCTCGGCTACGGCGATGGCGGTGAAGATTACCAACCCCACCGCCAGAAACAGGATCGGGCGCAAGTTGGCGCGAAAGCCGCGCCAGCTCATGTTGACACCGGCGCGATAGAGCAGCGGCGGCAGCAGCAGGCTCAAGACCAGATCCGGTTCCAGCGCGATGCGCGGTATGCCCGGCAGGAAGCTGATCGCCAGGCCCACCACGACCAGGAAGATGCTTTCGGGGATACCTGTGCGCCGCGCGCCAAGCGCCGCGAAAGCGGTCACCGCCATCAGGGCGAAAACGATGGGGAGAGTGGCCAGCAGCATGGCGCGATTGTGCGGGCCTGCGCGACAGCAGGCAACTGCTCGCCGCCCTCGCCAGCTAGGCGGGTTGTGCCAGAAGTTCCTGCCTCAGGCGGCGCGCAACGATCCGGTCCTCTCCCGGCTTGAGCGTAATCACGCCGAGATCAAGGTTGCCGTCCGCGGACCAGACAAGAATTGAAGGCTGCCCCGCACGCATCTTGCGGATGACGTCGTCCGGGCTGACGCCGACCTTGGCCTTGTCCCAGGTGACACGGATATGGGGCCAGCGATTGAACACTTCGGGGAGGTACATCTCGGCCTTCACGCCGGGCACGGTCGCAATCGTATCGATGATCAGATTGGCGCGGCGTTCCCAATCCGCCCACTCCTTGGCGTGATCGCGCGCGAGGAAGGATTCCAGGGCGACGAGCATGCCCAGCATCTCCTCTTTATTGACCTTCATGCCGCGTCCGATGGTGGCGGAATGGGGACTGTTATTGGCGCGCGCGGCGGCGATCAGATCCGCGCGCCCCAGCAGCAGGCCCGAGGATTGCGACGCCATCAACCCTTTGCCGCCCGAGAAACAGACCAAGTCAAATCCCATCTTGATCCACTTGGAAATATTCTCCACGGGATGAACATCGGCGGCGCAGTCGTTGAAGGTGGGAATCCCGGCCTTCTTGCCGATCTCCGCGAACTCCGCGTCCTTTATCTCTCCCCTGCCATTCGCATAATTCAGGAAGAACATCATGGCGGTTTTTTCGTTGATGGCTTTTTCGGCTTCGGCGCGGGTCGTGACCTCGACGAAACGAATGCCCGCGTTGCGGATGCCGTGGTCGTAATCCCAGCGATGGGATTTTTGAATCACAACTTCATTCTTCAACCCGGTCAGGTCGGGGATTTGTTCGATCTTCTGGCGGTCGACCCCGGTGATCGTCGCCGCAGTGCCAAGCGTCAAGGCGGAAGCGGCGCCAGCCGTCACCATCGCGGCCTGTGACCCGACCAGCGAGGCAATGCGCTTGCCGACAGCGTCGTGCAGCTCGTCCACCTCGACAAAGTGCTGGGATCCGTAGTTGATCGCCTCCATGACCTCCGGGCGCATCAGCGAACCGCTGTGCGTGGTGTAGGTACCGGCGGCGTTGATGAACGGCCTCACGCCAAGTTCGGCAAACAGGTCCCGCTTGGACTGTGCAGCCTGTGCCGAGGGGGCGCCGCTGACCAGGGCTGCCAATGCGGCGGGCAGTCCGGCCACGCCTTCCAGGAAATTCCTACGCCGTGTCGCCATGATGGTCCTCCCTGTATGGTTATCCTTGAGCCGGCGGGTTCGATCGATATCTGTTCCTCGCGATTGGCTGGCACAGAATAGCCCCAAGGCTTGGCTCGCGCCATTTCTTCGCGGGGTCGGCTGTGGGCGTTGCGTGGCGCCTCCCTCGCCTGTCTTGCGGGCTCGAAGAGGCGCTCGGTTTTCCTAACCTCGCTTCGCTCGCTAAGGATAACTGGCGCACCCGACAGGATTCGAACCTGTGACCTCTGCCTTCGGAGGGCAGCACTCTATCCAGCTGAGCTACGGGTGCAGCTTGTTTTTGGTCGCTCCGGCTCCTGCCGACGCTCCTGGCGACCCTAATAAAGAAAACGGGCCCGCCTTGCAAAGCGAGCCCGTTTTTACGCCAGCCGCGCAGGAATCAGGCCTGGTTGCCCACCAGCATCGGCAGATGCTGGGCCAGATGCGCCAGCGCGCTGTCCGGGTCCATGTGCAGGGCAGTGGAGATTTCCTGGATATGTTCCGGCGTCAACGCAGCCTTCAGCTGGTCTGCGCTGATCGGCTGGCCCTGGCCGTTGCCGGTCCAGGATGCAACCACGTGACCCAGGCCCGAACCGTTGATCTGATCGAGCAAGCCCGGCAATCCGCCCAGGGACGAGCCCTGCAGCACATTGTTCAGGATGCCCTGCGCCCCGCTTTCGGTGCCTTGCAACATCGCGCCCTTGGCGGCGCCAACGACATCATCCAGCAAACCCATGACCGTCTCCTTTTGAAGATTGGGCGATGACGTTACAGCCAGGTGTCGACGCCCTTATGACCGGAGCAGGTTCCGCTGCGGTTCTTGTAGGTGACAATGGTGCCGTCTTTGCACTTGGCCTTGCCGCCGGTCGCCGCCTGCATGGCCATGGACGAACTGCCCGATGCCGGCTTGGCGGCCGTCATCGTCATGGAGGAGGATGCTGCCGCCGCAGGCGCGGCTGCCATCGTGGTCTTGGCGGGCGCCTTCATGCAGGTGGACATGTAATCGGTGTACTTGGTCTTGCCTTTGTCGGTGGCAGACATGGATTTCCAGTTCGCCGCGCAGGTCTTCATCGCAGTCTGCTGGGCGGTGTCGGCGGCTTGGACGGGCAGTGTCGCCAGGACGGTGGCGCAGGCCATCGCGCAAATGATGTCAAAACGCATCGGGTGCCTCCATTGTTAAACGGCGGTAATTCTCCGTGCCGAGCCAAATACCCGCAAGCGGGAACTGCCTTTGTCGCGAAAATTTATTTCGCCAGGAAGGCTTCGATGGCGGCCTTCGCGGCGGCACTGCTGCCTGTCCGCGCCAGGAGCGTAATGGCCGCGTTTGGCAGGCTGGCGGAGAGGGCCGGCATCAGGTCCGCGCCATCTTCCAGCGGCAGCACGCCCAGCTCGTGTACCCGCGACAGGTCTTCGGTCGCCACCGCGCCCAGCATGGCGGCCGGCCAGTTTGCATCGGCTTTGACGCCGGCAAAGATGGCGGGGTCAAGGGCATGCACCAGCACCACCCGCGTCCCATCCGCCGGCCTCAGGCCGTCGCACAGCAATTGCGTCACCACCGCCGAACCGCGGGCGCCGCGCCCTACCACGAGGACGGCCCTGGCCGCGCGCCGCGGACCAAGTGCGGCGGCATCCATGAATAGCGGGTTGCCGTCCTTGTCCCGCGCGGGATGCAGCCGCGCGACGGCATCGACATGCGCCGCCTCGCAGGCCGCGATGAAGGCGCGGCGTGCCTTGCGGTAGGCACTTTCGGAAATTTGAGCCATCAGCCTAAAGTGCAATCCGGAAAATCACCCCGATTTTCCGGCAAATTGCACGACAAGCAAAGAGTCTAGCCCATATGTCGGTATTCGGTGTCCTGGAAGAATTGCGGGCTCGTGCCGTTGGCGATCAGGGATCGGCGCGCGAGGCGCGCAAGGGCTTTCGCCAGCGCATCCCCATCCCGCGCGGCAATGAACTGTTCGGCGAAAGCGTTGTGGAAGCTCACGAGGCGGGCCTTGCCGGCGCAAATTACTATGCCAGTGCCAGGAACCCGCCCTACTGGCAGTCTGTAGAGGGGGCCACGGACCGGCTGTGGCTGCGCCGCTCGGTAGCCGAAAAACTGTCGCACGTGAATGCGCGCGTGGCAGCTGCCGGGCTGGAACTGTTCCTGTTCGATGCCTGGCGGCCGCGCGCCGTGCAGGCCTATTTTCACGACACATGGATGCCGCGCGAGCTTCAGCGCCGCAATCCATCGCTTTCGGGCGCCGCCTTGCTGGAAGAAGTCGAACGCTATTGGGCGGCGCCCTCGGAAGATGCCGCATCGCCGGCGCCCCATGCCACCGGGGCGGCCGTGGATCTTACGCTGCGCTGGAAAGGCGGTGAACAATTGTGGATGGGCTCGCTGTTCGATGATGTGACGGGGCTGGCCCATCGCGACCGCTTTGAACGGCTGGACGCGCAGAATTTCTCCTTCTCCGACCAGGAAGCGCGCGCCAATCGCCGCCTGCTGCACTGGCTGATGGCGGAAGGGGGCTTTGCCGGCCATCCCGATGAGTGGTGGCACTTCAGCTGGGGCGACCAGATGTGGGCGGCGCTGACGAATGCGCCGGCGGCGCATTACGGACTGGTGGCTATTCCAGGACCGGCCCCGGCGGCGGAGCCGCCCATAAAATAATAGACCGGTCCTATTCAAGGACCGGTCTGAATGCCCCGTCCCACTCAGCGCCCGGCGGATGCGTCTCATAATAGGCGATGCGCGTCAGATGCAGATCGTACAGCCGTTGGCTTGCGCCCGACAGCCGCCGGCACTGGGCGATGAGCTCGCGCGCCATCGGCCAATTCTGTTTGCGGATCGCCAGGAAGATATGGTCGTGGAACACACTCAGGGCGCGGAACTTGGGCGAGGCGCGCGAGGCCGGATTGCCCACCAGCGCATAAATCGTGACCGGCGGCTCTTCCATTGCGATGGTGTCGACCTCCAGGAAGGCAAAGCCGCGCTCGGCCAGGCGCCTGGTTTCCTCCGTCACCACCAGCGCCGGGCCATAATGGTGCGAAAGTCCCTGGATCTGCTGGGCCAGGTTCACCGCGCTGCCATGGACGCCGTAGCCCATGCGGCTTGCGCCGCCGAAGCCGCCGGCGATCACTTGTCCGGTGGCGATGCCGACGCTGATCTCCACCTGAGACTTCGCCTCCTGCTGTTCCTGTGCAAGCCGTTCGCCCAGGCGCGCCGAGATGGCAGACATGGCATGGGCGGCTTCGCAGGCATGAAGCGCGTGATCGGCGTCGTCCAGCGGTGCATTCCAGAAAGCGGCAAAGCCGTCCGCCGTCAGCCGGTCGATGGTGCCGCCATGGGCCAGCGCTTCATCCATCAGGGGCGTCAGCAGCCGGTGCATGACCCGGGTGAAGCCGGCCGCGTCGTCCTTGTATCTTGCAGCAAGGTCCGCCATCCCGCGCAGCCCGCAAACGAGATAGGTGACGGCGCGCGCCTCGCCGTCCATCCTGAGAAGTTCCGGGCGGCGCGCAATTTTTTCGATGGTTGCGCGCGGTAGCGATTCCGCAAAGGCCTTGCGCAGCCCCGCATAGGCAAGCCTGAGATCCTGGATCCAGACCAGCCCGCCTGCGCCAAATGCCAGAAGCAGGAACAGTGACGGCGTGGCGGCATCGGTCAGGAGGCTGTGGGCGGCGAACATATACCAGGACGTCAGCCCCAGCCCGGCACAGCCTGCCATCACCAGAGCGGCCGCCCAGCCCAGGCCGAAGCGCAGCAAAAGGATCATGCCGGTGCCCACAAGCGCCATCAGCAATGCTTCAGTGGGACGCGCCCAATCGGGCCGGCGAAGCACCTGGCCGGTGAAAAGATTTTCCACTCCTTCCGCCATCACATTGGCGACGCTCGAAGGTCCGAGCGGTGTTTTCACCACCTGGCCTTGGGCACCGACCAGCACGACAGCGTCTCTCAAGTTTTCGGATGCCAGCGCGTCGGGGTTCAGCAGACGCTGGGACGCCCCGGCGGCATAATGCAGCCGGATTTGCCCGCGCAGGTCGGTCGGCACAGAGCCGGTGTTTGTCTCCAGTGCCGAAAGGCCGGTCCCGGTCACGAAGCTCAAGGGATCATGCTCGTTGCTGACCATGATGATGTCGCTCTGGCCTGCAGCCACGCGCATCACCTCTGCCGCCATGCCGGGCACCAGCCCCTTGTCCAGGTGCAAGGCAATGGGCATGCGCCGCACCACGCCGTCGCCGTCGGGCAGCAGGTTGGCGGCGGCCGAGCCTGCGGCATTGGTCTCCAGCAGGGCAGGCGGTGCCGATGCGGCGTTGAACAGGGGCGCGGCGGCGAAAGGATCGGCGGTGCCGCGATAGACAAAGCGCGCCTTGACATGCGGCGCGCGGCCTTGCGTGCCCAGGGTCACCGGAACAATGGCTTTGGTGGCGGCAATGGCCTCGGCC
Organism: Rhizomicrobium sp.; assembly: GCA_035512055.1. Classification (GTDB taxonomy): domain Bacteria; phylum Pseudomonadota; class Alphaproteobacteria; order Micropepsales; family Micropepsaceae; genus Rhizomicrobium. Next base: position 32,441 of record DATKEP010000181.1, on the reverse strand, counting down.
AGTTCATGGCCCGGTTCCGGCAATTTTTCCAGTGCGGCGCGGGCCGCATCGCTGTCTGGCGGCAGCCGCGCCGCCAGGCTCTCGGGTGAGGGACCCGATTGGACCGGAGCGGTGAAAACGATCAGGCGCACGCCTTGAAGCGTCAGCGCGCGGGTGGCCCTGACCAGGCTGTCTTCGTCCAGCGCGGGCAGTTCCAGGACGCGCACTCTGGCACCGTCGCCCGCGGGACGCGCGGCATGGCGCTGATAGGCATCGAAAAGCCCATTGCTCAAGGAAGCTTCGATGCCGAAAGGATCGAACAGGATGGCGGCGAGGCCCAGCGCCAGTATCAGCGCCGGCGCCAGCCAGATGCCCAGCGGCCTTGACCAGGTTATGGCGGTGTTGGACGAATCCATGCGCCATGCAGATTATTATCGTTGATGTGGGCCGTCATCCCGCGGCGAACGGAACCATCAAGCGCAGCTGGCGAATGGCGCGATTATTTGTTGGTGACCCGGATCGCGACCTGGGCCAGAAGCACCTTGGCGCCTTTGCGGCCAAGCGCCCGGTCGGTCACGGCCTGCAGCCGGTCGGCGATGGTGCCGACATCCGGCTGGGTATCGGTACGCACCACATTGGCGGTGAAGGTCATCAGGTTGCGGACATAAGCGTCCCGCAGCACCGGTAGCGAGCGGCTGACTTCGTCTCGGAGCTTGTCGTCGGGCACATCTAGGCCGGCGCCGACCATCAACATGCCTGCGGCGCGATTGTCGGTCACGATGGTGGTGTAGATCGGGTCCACCAGGATATAGCTCTTGGACTGGGTGGTCTTGTGCTCTGGCGCTTTCTGGGCTTTGGGGGCATCCTCGGCGCGCAGGGGCAGGCTCGCAACCGAGGTTGCGGCCAGAACGAGAACAAGCGCGATGGGGCGCATGGGTTGGCCTTTCGACTGGCGCAGTAAGCGGCCGGATTGGTAAACCGAATTTTAACGCCGAGGGGTGACGGAGAACCGAATGACCAGATCGAGCCTGATAATTGCGGCCTTGGCGGTGGCGCTAGGGGGACCGCAAGCGGTGGCAGCCGACCATCCGGGCCAGAAGTTCCAGATTTCGCCGGCCAGCCTGGCCAAGCCCTATGCCACCCCGGCGGCGGGCAACGAATCCACGGCCATCCCCCGTCCCGCGGGGGTGATGCCGGAAGTGCCCAAGGGGTTCCAGATCTCCATTTTCGCCGATCACCTCAGCAATGCCCGCTGGATGGCGGTGGCGCCCAATGGCGATGTCTTTTTGGCCGAGCCCACGGATTCGGGCGGCAAGATCACCATACTCAGGGACACCAACGGCGACGGCAAGGCGGACAAGACTTTCACCTTCCTTCCCGGCTCGGCCGGGTTCGTCTATCCGCATGGCCTGGCCTTCCATGAGGGCTATCTCTATGTCGGCGACCTGCGTGGCATCTGGCGGTTTGCCTATAAAGATGGTCAGACGGCCGCCGGTGCGCCCGAGAAGGTCACGACAAAGGTTTCCGACCTCAGGCCCCGGGGCAACCACGTCACGCGCGACATCGCCTTTGGACCCGACGGTTCGCTCTATCTGGCGCTGGGCTCCCGCGACAACATCTCCGACTTCAAGCCGGGCGCGCAGGTGTTCAAGATCAACGCCGATGGCAGCATGAGCGAATTCGCCGGCGGCATCAGAAATCCGGTCGGCATCGCCTTCGCGCCTGGGACCAACACGCTTTATGTCACGACCAATGAGCGCGACGGGTTCGGCGACGACCTGCCGCCGGACTATTTCACCAGCGTCAAGTCGGGCGGTTACTACGGCTATCCCTACGCCTATATCGGCAAGAATCCGGCGCCGGACTGGGGCGCCAAGGATCCCGCCAAGGTCGCGGCAACCATCACGCCCGACGTCTTGTTCCATGCCCATTCCGCGCCGACGGGCCTGACCTTTTATACCGGGTCCAATTTCCCGGCCGAGTACAAGGGCGATGCCTTTGTCTCGCTGCACGGCTCGTGGAATGCGGGCAATCCCACCGGCTACAAGGTGGTGCGCGTGCATTTCATGAACGGCAAGCCCGAGAACGGCTATGAGAATTTTGCCACCGGCTTCTGGAACGGCATGGGCGGCAATGGCGAACCGGCCAAGGTCTGGGGCCGGCCGGTCGGCCTGGCGGTGGCCAAGGATGGCAGCCTGTTGATCGCCGACGATGTCGGCAATGTGGTCTGGCGGGTGACGTATACCGGAGTGAGGCCCGGCACGCCGTAGGCGCGAGAGCATGTCCAGTGGACATGCGAAAGGGCCGAACGTGCGAGCCGCGAGGCGAGGGCCGGGCGTGGCTTGACGGCACCAGTGCCCATCCCTAAAACCCCGCCTCCGGTTCGGGGCTGTAGCTCAGTTGGGAGAGCGCCTCGTTCGCAATGAGGAGGCCAGCGGTTCGATTCCGCTCAGCTCCACCATTTCCTAATCGCAACAGGCGATTAGGAAATGCAGAGGTCCAGGACCGGACCCCAGAATTTCCGCCTTCCCCCGCAAGGTTCCCGCCGGTACAAGGTAGCGCCCTCATATAGCGAAACGCATGCTGAACCCCATTGCCGCCCTGCTTATCGAAGTCCTGGAAATCTACAAATGGATCGTGATCGCGGCAGTGATCGTGAGCTGGCTGACCGCGTTCAACGTCATCAACCAGCACAACAATTTCGTCCGCACGGTGCTGCGCATCCTGATCGCCCTGACCGATCCGGTATTCCGCCAGGTGCGCCGGATCATTCCCCCGCTCGCCGGGCTCGATTTCTCGCCAATCGTCGTCTTCGTGATCATCTGGTTCCTGCAATACACGATCAGCTGGGCATCCTTCCGTTACGGGTTCTGAGGCGATGACGGCAACGGTCATTGATGGCAAGGCCAGCGCCGCAAGGCTGCGCGAGAAGATTGTGGCCATTACAGCAAATCTGAAGTCGAGGCACGGCATCCAGCCGGGACTCTCCACCGTGCTGGTGGGCCATGATCCGGCTTCCGAAGTCTATGTCCGCAACAAGCGCAAGACCGCCGAAGCGATCGGCTTCAAGTCGGTGCATGTCGAGCTTCCCGCCGATGTGGGCCAGGACGAATTGCTGGCGCGGGTGAAGGCGCTGTCCGTCGATCCGTCTGTGCATGGCATTCTGGTGCAGCTGCCGCTACCCAGGCATCTGGACGAAAATGCCGTGCTGGATGTGCTGGACCCGGCCAAGGATGTCGATGCACTGACGCCGATGAATGCCGGGCTGCTTCTGTCGGGCCGCGCGCACCTGGTCAGCTGCACGCCGTCCGGCGTGATGCTGCTTCTCAAGGAATATGTGGGCGACCTCACGGGAAAAGAGGCTCTGGTGATCGGGCGCTCGCTGCTGTTCGGCAAGCCCGCGGCGCAGCTGCTTCTGGCGGCGAACGCCACCGTCACCATGGCCCATTCGCGGTCCAGGGATTTGCCGGCGCTCGCGCGGCAGGCCGACATCCTGGTCGCGGCCATCGGCAAGCCCGAATTCGTCAAGGCCGATTGGATCAAGCCCGGTGCGGTGGTGATCGACGTGGGCATCAACCGCGTGGATGGGGCCGACGGCAAGACCAGGATCGTGGGCGATGTGGATTACGAAGCCGCCAGAGAAGTCGCCGGCGCGATCACGCCCGTTCCCGGCGGCGTCGGCGCCATGACGATTGTCTGCTTGATGCACAACACGCTCATAGCTGCATGTGCCCAGCATAGCCTGCCACTTCCTAGCGAACTTTAGGCGCGCGTTTTTTGTGTCCTGAGTTCGTCGCGCGTGCTGTGAGCCGCGTCCTGCGAGCAGGTCCAGTGGACCTGCGAGAGCGGCGAACGCCGCGAGCTTGAGCGAGCGGCCGGGATGTCTGCTTCGCGCGTTGCCTACGCTGTCGCTAGGCAACCCTGCTCAGGCCACAAAATCCCTCGCGCCGTACAACGGCGCTAGATTTTTTGTCGCAAGTCCTTCGCCAGATCGTCGGGCGAAATCGCCTCGTCATAGAAGGTGACCATCTTGCCGGTCGGTCCCATCAGATAAATCACCGATGAATGGTCCATGCCGTAATTGCCGTTCTCCAGCGGGCGTTTGGCGGCATAGACGCGATATTCCTTCTCCACCGCCTTGATCCCGGCGTCGCTGCCGGTCAGGCCGACGAAATTTGGCCCGAACGCCTTCATGTAATCCGCCAGCACCTTGGGCGTGTCGCGCGCCGGGTCCACGGTGATGAAGATGGGCACGATGCGCGTTGAATCGGCGCCCAGTTTTTCCATCGCCTGCGCCATCACGCCAAGCGTGGTGGGGCAGACATCGGGACAGAAGCTGTAGCCGAAATAGACCAGCATGTAGCGGCCGTGGAAATCCGCATCGCTGACGGCCTTGCCGGTCTGGTCGGTGAGGCGGAAAGGCCCGCCAATCGTGGCCTGGCCCGTGATCACGCTTTTGCCCAACCCCGGCACCATTTCGCTTTCATGCCACAGCAAGCCGCCGGCCAAGGCCGCAATCAGCAGCAGATAGGGGATCAGGGCTTGCTTGTTGGGCAGCATGTCCAATGCTCTAATCCCGCATCAGTTCAAAGGGAAGTTACATTGGCGCGCAAGGAGATGGCGCGAGGTTTCGCGCAAGGAGCGGGAGCGGCCGGGCGCGTGCGCCTGCGCACCCTGTCGAACCTGCGCTGGCTGGCGGTCGCGGGCCAGTCGGCGGCGCTGTTCCTGGTCTACTTCGCCCTGGGCTACAGCCTGCCCATTGCCTACTGCGCCATCGCGATTGCGGTCAGCGCGGCGCTGAATGTGGTGCTGGCCATCCGCTATCCGCCCGCGCATCGGCTGACCAACCGGGAAGCCACTTTTTATCTTGGCTTCGACGTGCTGCAGCTGGCGGCACTTCTCTACCTGACCGGCGGCATCACCAATCCCTTTGCCCTGATGTTCGTGGCACCAGTGGTGATCGCCGCCACGACGCTGAATCTCGGTAATGTGCTGATCCTGGCCGGAATCGCCTTTGCCTCGGCGTCGCTGATCGCGCTCAAGCATCTGCCGCTGCCCTGGCCGGCGCACGAGGCGCTGCTTTTGCCCGAACTCTACCAGGCCGGCATCTGGATCGCGCTGGTGATCGGCATCGGCTTCACCTCGGTCTATGCCTGGCGGATCGCTTCGGAATCCGCGCGCATGTCGGCGGGCCGGGCGGCAACGCAGCTGGCCCTGGCACGCGAGCATCGCCTGGCGGCTCTGGGCGCGCTTGCCACCGCCGCCGCCCATGAGTTGGGAACGCCGCTCGGCACCATCGCGGTGGTGGCGCGCGAGCTGGAACGCGCCTTGCCCGAACATTCCAGGGAGATTGACGATGTGCGGCTGCTGCGCGAGCAGGCGGAACGCTGCCGCGCCATCATTGCCCGCCTCGCCAATCCCGAAGAAGCCTTGCTGGGTGCCACGGCCCGCCTGCCGCTGGGCGCGTTCCTGGATAACGTCGCCGCGCCCCATCGCGGGGAGGACCTGGAAATCCGCGTCATCGTTTCTGCGCCCAGTGCGGATGAAGCCGAGCCCCAGGTTTGGCGAGCCCCCGAATTGCTGCATGGCCTGGGCAATATCATCGAGAATGCCGCCGATTTCGCCCAATCGCTGGTGGCGGTGGATGCAAGCTGGGACGAACAGTTCCTGTATGTCTCCGTGACCGATGACGGGCCCGGTTTCGCGCCGGAGATTTTCGAGGCCCTGGGCGAGCCCTACATCACCTCGCGCCCGGGCCATCATGCTTTGGGGGAAACCGAACTCGGGCCGGTAGGCTCGCTCGACCAGCGACAGCATGAGGGCATGGGCCTTGGCTTCTTCATCGCCAAGATACTGCTGGAACAGACAGGCGGGTTGGTTAAAGCCGACAATCCCGAAACCGCCGGGGCCCAAGTTTCCATCCGCTGGCCGCGCGGGGTGATTGATGGGCCCCAGCCGCCGGCCCAAATGGAAGCATAGCGCCAAAACATGAGAGCCATGCCCAAAGGGACCAGCGAACTATTTGACGGGTTCTAAAAAGGGTACTAAAGCGCCTCGCCTAGAATGACCCCCGACGACAAGACCCTGCTTCTGGTGGAGGACGACCGCCCCCTGCGCGAGCGTTTGGCCCGCGCCATGGAAGCGCGCGGCTTCACCGTCACCCAGGCGGAATCGGTGGCCGAGGGCAAGGCCCGCGCCAAGGATGCGCCACCCGCCTATGCGGTGGTGGACCTGAAGCTGGATGACGGCAACGGCCTGGATGTGGTCGAGACGCTGCACACCACCCGCCCTGAAAGCCGCGTGGTGGTGTTGACCGGCTTCGGCAATATCGCCACCGCCGTGGCCGCGGTGAAGTATGGCGCCATCGACTATCTGCCCAAGCCCGCCGATGCGGACGACATTCTGGCGGCGCTTATGGCTGTGCCCGGCACCAAGCCCAAGCCGCCGGAAAATCCCATGTCGGCCGATCGCGTGCGCTGGGAACATATTCAGCGCGTCTATGAATTGTGCGGCCACAATGTTTCGGAAACGGCGCGCAGGCTGAACATGCATCGCCGCACGCTGCAGCGGATTTTGGCCAAGAGAAGCCCGCGCTAGGGCAAGGTTTGTTCAGATTGAATCATACAAACCAACTTGTCATTCCCGCGCATGCGGGAATTCAACTTTATTTCAAATGCTTAGTTGGATGTCCGCCTTCGCGGTCATGACAAATCTTGGATATGTGTGAACGAACCTTGCTCTAACCTGCGACCGGCTGCGATTGCGGCATGGGCGCGAAAGACTGCCGGTTTGCAATTCTGACGATGGCCAGCGCCACCAGCATGACGCCCGCGCCCGCGATCATGTCGATCAGATAATGCCCGCCATACCAGGGGATGGCGCACAGCATCAGAAAATTCAGGACCGCCATCGCCCAAGCGATCGCGCCCATCTTGCGGAAGCCCCATGCATAAGCCAGCGCCATGGAGGTGTGGAACGAGGGGAAACTCACCACGCCCGTCATCTTGCCCAGCGCGAAGTTCAGGGCCTGCCCGCTTTTGAGATGCTCCATCTCCGGCAGGAAGCTGCCGGGCGGAGCGGTGCCGAACAGCTTGAACGGTCCCAGCGCCGGAAACAGCAACACGCCCAGGCTGGTGAAAAGCCCCGTCACCAGAACCAGCCAGAACATCTCGCGCAGGTCCTTCTTTTTGTCCATCAGCGCGAAGAGCACGCAGAAATAAAGGCCCTGATAGACCAGGCTGTTATAGGCAAGGCTGAGTAAGGTCGAGACAAGGTGGTGCGCCACGATGAAATGATATCCCGCCATCCAATTGAAATTCAGCGCGCGGTCGGCCGCTTGCAGCGAGGTGTCCACCAGCGGGCCCGACGATGCGAGGCAGAGATAGGACATCACGCCGAAGGTGACGGTCGCCATCGCCGTTAGAGAAAAATATTCGGCCATCATGCCGCCGCGGGTCTTGAACAGCCTCAACAGCACCATCACCAGAAGGCCAAGGCCGATCAGCTTGCCGTCGCTCCAGCCTATGCCGAGATGAAATCCGATGGCCCGCGCCCAGAACAGGTCCAGAACCGCAAGCGCCAGAAGCGCCAGCCATTCCGGCCCGAAATCGAATTCCAGCCGCTTGAACATGGCGCCAAGATTGGCACCGCCAGCGTTAGCGCCGGGTTAGCTTTTTGGCTTTCCTTGCCGGTTTCGGCGGCTTCTTCCGGGCGATTTCGGCAATCTGGGCGTCGCGGTCTTTTTCTTCTTTTTCGTCTTGGCGTCGATTTCGCCCATGCGTGCCGCCACAAGCTCTTTCAAGACCGTCTTGTCCAGAACCTTCAACCGCGCCAACAGCATCGGCCAGGGCTTGTAGTGCTCGGTGATGTAGAAAAGCCTGGGCTCCGCCTCCAGCATCACATCGCGCATCTCGATGGTGCCCACGCGCAGCGCCACCGCATCTTCCTTGTCATGCACCCGGCCGACGAAGCTCTCGGCATAGAACACGGCAGGCTTGCCGAAATAGGGCGCTTCCGACATGCCCTCGATCGACAGCATGATCTTCCTGGCTTCAGCCTTGCTCAACATCGGGCAGCACCAGGTTGGGGGTTTCAGCCAGGGCGATTGTCTCAAGCGTGCGTGACAGCCTGTCGGCGGCGGTGCGGGCAAGGCTGATGGTCACGGCCTTGCGGCGGCTGGCATGAAGTGTCTGGGCTTCAGCCTTTTTGATGGTGGCGCCGCCATAGCGGTCGGCCACGATCAGGCCCAGTTGCTGCGGCACATGCTCGGGCGGAAAATCCGGTGGAATGGCGAAATAGAACAGGTCGCAGTAATCCAGATATTCCGGCCATTTGGAATCGCCCTTGAGATCGGCCAGCGCCACCTTGATTTCCACGCCCAGTATCTCGCCGCCGGGCCCGATCGCGGCCACGTCGAGCCTGCGCCCATTCGGCAATGTGAATTCCAGGATGGGCGAGTAGCCTTCATCGAGCAGAAGGCGGCTCACCCCGCGCGCAACCTCGGCGGCGGTAGAGGAACTGATCATGCGATGAGTGTAGTTACAGACTGCCTTTGCTGGAAGGCGAGGCGCCGTCGAGTCTTTCGTCGGGCGTGATCGCCTGCCGAAGCGCCCGCGCCAGGCCCTTGAAGCAGGTCTCCACGATATGGTGGCTGTTCTCGGCATAGAGATTTTCGATGTGCAGGCACACCCCCGCATTCTGGGCGAAGGCCTGGAACCATTCCTTGAACAGTTCGGTGTCCATCTCTCCCAGCTTGGGCTTGGGGATCTTGACCTTCCAGATCAGATAGGGCCGGTTGGAAAGATCCAGCGCCACCCGGGTCAGCGCTTCGTCCATCGGGATCAGCGCCCAGCCGAAGCGGGTGATGCCGGCAAAATCGCCAAGCGCCTTTTTCACCGCCTGGCCGATCACGATGGCGGTGTCCTCGGTGGTGTGGTGGTAATCGACATGCAGGTCGCCCTGCGCGCGCACCTTCAGGTCGATCATGGAATGGCGCGAGAAGCTTTCCAGCATGTGGTCCAGAAAGCCGATGCCGGTGTCGATATCGCTGTCGCCCGTCCCATCCAGGTCCAGGGAGACGGCAATCTCGGTCTCGCGGGTCTTGCGTTCGACGGTGGCGGTGCGCATTTCGGATTCTTTCGGTGTTTCCGGTGTATAGCAGCAGCGGGGGCCACCGGGGAATCCCCGGCGGTAACGAGGATATGTCATATTTGACATATCCTGTTGACCCCCCGGCCAAACCCTGTAAAGAGGGCCCCTGGAGCGTCGGCCCAGCAAAGCGTTAGGCCGCACGACCATCGGATACTTGAACCGCAAAGGCTGACCATGGCGCGCCAGAACTACCTCTTCACCTCCGAAAGCGTTTCGGAAGGCCATCCCGACAAGGTGTGCGACCGCATCTCGGACGAGGTAGTGGATCTGTTCTTCCGCGAAGGCCCCAAGGACGGCATGAGCCCCTGGGATATCCGCGCCGCCTGCGAAACCATGGCGACAACCAACCGCGTGATCATCGCGGGCGAGACCCGCGGTCCCAAGTCGGTCGGCCCGGCGCAGATCGAGGAAGTCGCCCGCCAGGCGATCAAGGACATCGGCTACGAGCAGGACGGCTTTCATTGGAAGACTGCCCAAGTGGAAGTTCTGCTGCATGCCCAGTCGGCGCATATTGCCCAGGGCGTGGATGCCAGCGGCAATAAGGACGAAGGCGCGGGCGATCAGGGCATCATGTTCGGCTATGCCTGCCGCGAGACCCCAGCTCTGATGCCGGCGCCCCTGTTCTACAGCCACAAGATTCTCCAACTGCTGGCCAAGGCGCGCAAATCCGGCAAGGAAACGACGCTGGGCCCCGACGCCAAGAGCCAGGTCACGCTGCGCTATGAAAATGGCAGGCCGGTCGAAGCCACCCAGATCGTGCTTTCCACCCAGCATATGGACGAGAACCAGACCAGCGACGACATCCGCAAGATCGTCGAGCCCTATATCCGCCAGGCGCTCCCGGGCGCGTGGATCAACGCCAAGACGGTCTGGCACATCAATCCCACCGGTGCTTTCGTGATCGGCGGGCCTGATGGCGATTGCGGGCTGACCGGGCGCAAGATCATCGTGGATACTTACGGCGGCGCGGCTCCCCATGGCGGCGGCGCCTTTTCGGGCAAGGATTCCACCAAGGTGGATCGTTCAGCCGCTTATGCCGCGCGCTATCTGGCCAAGAATGTCGTGGCCGCGGGCGTCGCCGACCGCTGCACCATCCAGATCGCCTATGCGATCGGCGTTGCCGAGCCGCTGTCGGTTTATGTCGATACCCACGGCACCGGCAAGGTCGACGAGGCCAAGCTGGAACTGGTCCTGCCGCAGCTGATGAACCTGAAGCCGCGCGGCATCCGCCAGCATCTGGACCTGAACAAGCCGATCTTCGCCCGCACCGCCGCTTACGGCCATTTCGGCCGCGAGCCCGATGCCGATGGTGGTTTCTCTTGGGAGAAGACCGACCTGGCGGACAAGATCAAGGCGGCGGTTGCCTGAGGGCCTGCCCCATCCGGACCGCGACCGCCGGAAATTGTATGGCCGGCGCAAGGGCCCCAAACTGTCTGCCCGACAGGCAGGGCTTCGCCGCACCCTGCTGGCGGAACTGGCCTATGACTTGGCCAAGGATCCCTTCAGCCAGTTCCCGCAGACCGTCCGGGAGATTTGGTTGGAAGTCGGCTTTGGCGCCGGCGAGCATCTGGTCTGGCAGGCAAGGGAACACCCCAATGTCGGGCTGATTGGCGCCGAGCCCTATGAGATGGGCATGGCCAAGGTATTGACCAAACTCGAGGAATCCAAGCTGAACACTGTTCGGCTGTTCGAAGGGGACGGCCGCGACATCATCGAGGCCCTGCCGGACCGCAGCCTGGGACGCTTTTTCCTTTTGTTCCCCGACCCCTGGCCCAAGACCCGGCACCACAAGCGCCGGTTCCTGCAGTTGGAGATGCTCGACGGCCTGGCGCGGGTGCTGAAACCAGGGGCGGAACTGCGCTTCGCCACCGACGACAAAAGCTACCTTCGATACGCCCTGGAACGGCTGGTGGCCCATCCGGCCTTTGACTGGCTAGCGCAAGGGCCGGGGGACTGGAAGTTCCGGCCTTCTGACTGGCCGGCAACCCGCTATGAAACCAAGGCCATCAAAGGCTCACCCGCGTTTTTACGCTTTGGGCGGCGTTAGCTTTCCGCCTCCGTCCGCGGTAAAAAAGCGTCATGAAGACGTCCGATGACGATGACGATGACGGCCTTCGCCCCCATTACCGCACGGGTTACGGCGATATCGGGGTGGTGGTGATCGCCGCCTGCTGCACCATCGCCTTCATCCTGATGATGGTGCTGCCTTCTCCCGTTGCAAAGTACGAAAAAGAGAAGGCCCAGCAGGAGGAAAAGGCCCGTCAGGAAGCCATCCACAAGGCGGTTTCCAGCGGCGAAGTCAGCGTCGGCATCGCCCCTGCAAGGCACTAAAAGCGGCGTTAACTCTTGTAATAATGGGTTTGCAGGGGTATATCCGCGCCATCCCAAACAACAAAATTTGTTGTGTGGCGGTCGTAAGGCCGCCGCGGGCGAAAGGCTTTGCAATTGGTTTTGCCGTCGGCATCGCATCTGGAACCGCTGTTTGAACCCGTCATCGAGAAGGCGGGATTCAAGCTCGTGCGCCTGCGCATCATGGGGGGGGCGGCCAAGACCTTGCAGGTCATGGCCGAGCGGCCGGATGGCAGCATGGATGTGGAAGGCTGCACCAGCTTGAGCCACGCATTGCTGGATTTCATCGAGGCCGAAGACCCGATCGAGGGCGATTACGAAATCGAGGTTTCCTCGCCCGGCATCGACAGGCCGCTCACCAGGCTGATGGATTTCGCGCGCTGGGCCGGTCACGAAGCCAAGATAGAGCTTCACGCGCCGGTCGCGAGCGTTGGCAAAGGCCAGAGCGACCAGAATAAAGGACGCAGGCGCTTTCGCGGCCTGCTGCTGGGACTGGACGGCCAGGACGTGGCGATCCGCGCCGATGGCACGGACATCAAATTTCCGTTTCGCGCCGTCGCCAACGCGAAACTCGTTCTCACCGACAAGCTCATCAACGAGGATTTGAAGGCGCGCAAAGGCGCCGGCGGAGCGTCCGCGCGAGCGGGAGTGACAGATTAAAGGCTCAAGGTATTAGAGGAGAAGACAATGGCAAGCACAGTGGCCGCCAACCGGCTCGAACTTCTGCAGATCGCCGACGCCGTCGCGCGCGACAAATCCATCGACAAGCAGGTGGTGCTGACCGCGATGGAGGAGGCGATGCAGCGCGCCGCCAAGGCCCATTATGGCACCGAGAACGACATCAAGGTCGATATCGATCCCAAGACCGGCGAGACCCATGTCTCGCGCTATCTGCATGTCGTGGAAATGGTTGAGAACGACAAGACCGAGATTTCGCTCACCGATGCGCGCCGCCGCAATCCCGACGCCCAGATCGGCGACATCATCGCCGAAACCCTGCCGCCGGTGGATTTCAACCGCATCAACGCCCAGAACGCCAAGCAGGTGATCGTGCAGAAGGTGCGCGATGCCGAGCGCGAGCGCCAATATGACGAATACAAGGACCGCATCGGCGAGGTGGTGCATGGCGTGGTCAAGCGCAGCGAATTCGGCTCGGTGGTTGTCGACTTGGGCAAGGCCGAAGGCGTGGTGCGCCGCGACGAGATGATCCCGCGAGAGAGCTTCCGCGCCGGCGACCGCATCCGTGCCTATATCTATGACGTGCGCCGCGAGCCTCGCGGTCCGCAAATCTTTCTGTCCCGCAGCCATCCCCAGTTCATGGTGCGGCTGTTCGCCCAGGAAGTGCCGGAAATCTATGACGGCGTGATCGAGATCCGTGCCGTGGCGCGCGATCCCGGTTCCCGCGCCAAGATCGCCGTGATCAGCAAGGATTCCTCGATCGATCCGGTGGGCGCCTGCGTCGGCATGCGTGGCGTGCGCGTGCAGGCGGTGGTGCAGGAGCTTCAGGGCGAACGCATCGATATCATCCCGTGGAATGCCGAAGCCGCCACTTTCATCGTCAACGCGCTGGCGCCGGCGGAGGTCACCAAGGTGGTGCTGGACGAAGACACACACCGCGTCGAAGTCGTGGTACCCGATGAGCAGCTTTCGCTGGGCATCGGCCGGCGCGGCCAGAATGTGCGGCTGGCCTCCCAGCTCACCGGCTGGCAGATCGACATCCTGACCGAGGCCGAGGAATCGGAACGTCGCCAGAAGGAATTCGCCCAGCGCACCCAGCTGTTCATGGAATCGCTGGATGTGGACGAGACCGTGGCCCAGCTTCTCGCCTCGGAAGGCTTCGCCACCATCGAGGACGTTGCCTATGTCGAGCTGAATGAACTGGCCCAGATCGAGGCCTTCGACGAGGAGACCGCGCAGGAGCTGCAGAGCAGGGCGCTGGAATTCATCGAGGCCCGCAACAAGGAACTGGACGACAAGCGCCTGGCGCTGGGCGTGGCCGATGAGGTTCTGGAAGTGGAAGGCGTGACGCCGGCCCTGGCGGTCGCCTTTGGCGAGCACGAGATCAAGACGCTCGAAGACCTGGCGGGCTGCGCCACCGACGACCTGCTCGGCTACTACGAAACCGGCAAGGACAAGGAACGCACGCGCATTCCCGGTGCCCTGGAGGGCTTCAACCTCACCAGCGACGACGCCAATGCCATCATCATGAAGGCGCGCGTCAAGGCGGGTTGGATCGAGGAGCTGGTGGAAGAGCAAGCCGAAGGCGAAGGCGAGGAGCCGGCCGAAGCCTGATGACTGCACCGGCGCGCAACATGAAAGAGACGGACGATATGCGCGAACGCCGCGATATCGTATCGGGCGAAGTCATGCCCGAAAACCGCCTGTTGCGTTTTGTCGCCGACCCCGACGGCAAGGTCGTGCCCGATGTCGCGGCGAAGCTGCCGGGACGCGGACTCTGGGTTGCAGCAAACGGCGCTGCAATCCGAACGGCGGTCGATAAGAAGCTGTTTTCCCGCGCTGCCAAGGCGCCGCTCGTGGCAGAAGCCGATCTGGCCCAGCGGGCGGAACAGGCGCTGGTCGCCCGCATGCTGGGCGATCTGGGGATTGCGCGGCGTTCGGGCGCCCTGGTCCTGGGCTTCGACAATGTGCTGCGCCAGCTGGAAGGGCCAAAGCCACCCAAGGTGCTGATTGAGGCCTTTGACGGCGCCCCCGACGGCAAGCGCAAATTGTATGCCGCCGCCCACCGGCTCGAGCTGGACTGCATGGTGATCGAAACCCTGACCAGCGCGGAATTGGGCTTGGCGCTGGGGCGCGAGAATGTGATACATGCCGCCGTCCAGCGGGGCGGACTTGCAGACCGTTTAATCTTTGATGCGGAACGGCTTTCCGGATTCCGCGAGGCGCCTAGCGAAAGAGATTCATGAGCGATACCGACGAAACCAAGCGTCCCGGCAAAACGCTGTCGCTGAAGAAGACGGAAACCTCCACCGTCAAGCAGAGCTTCAGCCATGGCCGCACCAAGGCCGTGGTGGTGGAGAAGAAGCGTTCCGCCGCCCCGCCCGCGCCCGGCAAGCCGGCTGCCAAGCCGGCGGACAAGCCCGCCGTGCCTCAGGCGGCGAAAGCCGAAGCAGCCAAGGCGGTCTTGCCAGCCCGTGGCGTGGTGCTGCGCCAGCTTTCGGACGAGGAAAAGGCCCGCCGCGCCGCCGCCCTTGCCGATGCCCGCATTTCCGACAGCGAGGCCCGCCGCCACGCCGAGCAGGAAGCCGAACGCAAGGCCCGCGAAGAAGAACAGATGCGTGCCGAGCGGGTGGCGGCCGAAAAGCGCAAGACTGAAGAAGACGCCCGCAAAGCCGCTGACGAGCTGGCCAGGAAGCGCGCGGAGCAGGAAGCCGCGCGCCGGCTCGAGACGCCCAAGTCACCTCTGCCTTCCGAGGCCCCGCGCCGCCGGATGGAAAATGAGGAGGAGGAAGAGGGCACGGCCAAGAAGGTGGGGGGCAAACTCGTCCCCGCCAAGACGCCCGCGCCCAAGAAGGCAGAAGGCGAACGCCGGCGCGGCAAGCTGACTGTCACTCGCGCCTTATCGGACGATGACGAGCGCGTGCGTTCGGTGGCGAGCTATCGCCGCCACCTGCAGCGCGTCAACAAGGGCCACCAGGTGCAGCCCGCCGGTCCCGCCGGTCCGCGTGATATCACGATCCCCGAAACCATCACCGTGGCCGATCTCGCCAACCGCATGGCGCGGCGCACCGTGGACGTCATCAAGGTCCTGATGAAGAACGGCATGATGGCCACGCCCAACGACGTGATCGATGCCGATACGGCCGAACTGGTCGCGGCCGAATACGGCCACGTGGTCAAGCGCGTGGCGGAATCCGATGTGCTGGAAGGCCTGGTCGGCGCCAAGGACGAGGAAGTTGCGCTGGTGGCCCGGCCCCCTGTCGTCACGGTCATGGGCCATGTCGATCACGGCAAGACCTCGCTGCTCGACGCGCTGCGCAAGACCGACGTGGCCGCGGGCGAAGCAGGCGGCATCACCCAGCATATTGGCGCCTATCAGGTGTACCTCAAATCGGGACAGAAGATCACCTTCCTGGACACGCCGGGCCATGCGGCTTTCACTCAGATGCGCGCCCGCGGCGCCAAGGTCACCGATCTTGTGATCCTGGTGGTGGCGGCCGATGACGGGGTGATGCCCCAGACGGTTGAGGCCATCGCCCATGCCAAGGCGGCGCATGTGCCGATCATCGTGGCGGTGAACAAGATCGACAAGGGCGATGCCAATGCGACCCGGGTCAAGACAGAATTGCTGCAGCATGAGATCCAGGTCGAAGACTTGGGCGGCGATGTGCAGTCGGTGGAAGTTTCCGCCACCAAGGGCACCAATCTGGACAAGCTGGAGGAAGCCATCCTGCTGCAGGCGGAAATCCTGGACCTGAAAGCCAATCCCGACCGGCCTGCCGAAGGCGCGGTGATTGAATCCAAGCTGGACAAGGGCCGCGGGCCTGTCGCTACCGTGCTGGTGCAGCGCGGCACCCTGAAAGTGGGTGACATCGTCGTGACCGGCGCGGAGTGGGGCAAGGTGCGCCTGCTCGCCAACGAGCGCGGCGAGACCGTGCAGTCCGCCGGACCCTCCACGCCCATCGAAGTGCTTGGCCTGTCGGCGCCGCCGGACGCCGGCGACGAGATGGTGGTGGTGGAATCCGAAGCCCGTGCCCGCGAAGTGGCGGAATATCGTGCCCGCAAGCGCCGCGAACAGCGCCAGGCTTCGTCCTCGCGCCAGACGCTGGACCAGTTGCTCAAGACCCGCGAAGCGGGCGAGCGGCGCACGCTGCCCCTGGTGCTCAAGACCGATGTGCAGGGTTCGGCGGAGGCCATACAGGGCGCGCTGTCCAAGCTCGGCACCGACGAAGTCGGGGCGCAGATTCTGCAGTCCGGCGTTGGCGGGATCACCGAAAGCGACGTGATCCTGGCGCATGCGTCGGGCGCGGCCGTGCTCGGCTTCAATGTCCGCGCCAACAACCAGGCGCGCGACCGCGCCAAGCGCGACGGCGTGGAAATCCGCTACTACAACATCATCTACAATCTGGTGGATGACGTGAAGGCGGCGCTGTCGGGCCTGCTGACGCCGGAGACGCGCGAGAAGTTCCTGGGCAATGCCGAAATCCTGGAAGTGTTCAACATCTCCAAGGTGGGCAAGGTCGCGGGCTGCAGGGTCACCGAAGGCGTCGTGCGCCGTGGCTCCAAGGTGCGGCTGATCCGCGACAATGTCGTGATCCATGAGGGCGAGCTTTCCACCTTGAAGCGGTTCAAGGACGAAGTGCGCGAGGTGCAGACCAGCCAGGAATGCGGCATGGCCTTCGCCAACTACCAGGACATGCAGAAGGGCGACGTCATCGAATGTTTCGAGGTCGAAACCATTCAAAGGGCACTTTAGCCGTTCTCCCGCGCGGGGTTTAACCCATGACGCCCTCCGGCACTGAGGCGCTGGCCAGCACCGTTTCGGCGGTCGAAGCAGCGCTTTGGGCATCCGACATTGCCAAGGCGATGCGCCTCAGCGAAGAGGCGGTGGGCGCGGGCGCGGTCCATCCCACCTTGCTTTCGCTCACGGCGATGAAACGCATGCAGGGCGGCGACAATCAAAGCGCGCTGCCTTTGCTGCTGCGCGCGCGCGAACTGGCGCCGCGCCATGTCGATCTCTTGAACGCGCTCGGTACCTGCCTGGCACGGCTGAGCCGGCTGCGCGAGGCGGTGGAAGCCTTTGACACCGCGCTGGGAATCGCGCCGCAGGACATAAGGCTGCATATGGGCCGCGCACTCGCGCTCGAGGATTTGAGCGAGCTCGACGCGGCCCGCGCCGGATTCGAAAAGGCGCTGGCGCTGAACTCCGCGTCCACTGCGGCCCTGTCGCGGCTGGCTTTGCTGGCTGTGCAGCGTGGCGACTCCGCAAAGGCGCGCGAGCTGGCCACCAGGGCGCTCTCCATCGATCCGCGCGACCAGGCGGCGGCGATCGCTTTCGCGCAAGCAGCCCTCGAGCAGAAGGACATTCGGGCCGCCGAACAGGCGCTGGCGGCGTTGTCGCGCAACCAGGATCTAGGAGTGGTGAATAAAGCCATTGCCCTCAACCTTTCCGGCGATGTGCTGGATGCGCAAGGCCGGGTCGAGGAAGCCTTCGTCGCTTACAGCCAGTCCAAGCAGATTTTGCGCGCGGTCCATGCGCCCAGCATGGCGAAGCTGGAAAGCGTGCGCACGCGCGAAATTCGGCTGGCGGAATATTTCCGCCGCGCCGATCCATCGGCTTGGCGCGGGGCCACCGGTCCTGGCGGGCGGACGCATGTCTTCCTTGTGGGATTTCCCCGCTCGGGCACGACCTTGCTGGGCCAGGTGCTGGCCAGCCATCCCGATGCGCAAACCATGGAAGAGCGCCCCTGCCTGATGGATTCGGCGGCGGAGTTTTTCGGGTCTGACGACGCGCTCGACCGGCTGGCGGCGCTGCCGGAAGCCGAGCTGGAACATTGGCGCGCGCGCTATTGGCAGCGCGTGGCCGAAAGCGGCGCGACGCCGTCAAAGCCCGTGTTCGTGGACAAGATGCCGTTGAACGCGGTGTTCCTGCCCCTGATCGCCAAACTGTTTCCACAAGCCCGCATCCTGGTTGCGATGCGCGATCCACGCGATGTAGTCCTTTCCTGCTTCCGCCGGCGATTTGCCATGAATGCGGGCATGTTTGAATTCACCCGGCTGGACTCCGCGGCGACCTATTATGGCGCGGTGATGCGGCTGATGAACATCTATTCCGAAAAGCTGGCGCTTCAGGCTTTTGAAGCGCGCCACGAAAAGCTGGTGGGTGATTTTGCCGGCCAGGCCGCTCGGCTTTGCGCCTTCCTGGGCCTGGAATATCGTGATGAGATGGCCGGCTTCGCCAAACGCGCCCAGGCACGCAACATCGACACGCCGTCCAGCGCGCAGGTCGCGCGGGGCTTAAGCGAAACGGGCATGGCGCAATGGCGCCGTTATGCCCGCCAACTGGAACCTGTATTGCCCGTGCTCGCGCCCTTTGTCGCCCAGTTCGGCTATCCGGAGAATTGAGTATGCCTCGTCCGACTCATCCGCGCCGTCCGGCGCGCTCCATGCGCCGCGATGGGGGCAACGGTCCCTCCCAGCGCCAGTTGCGCGTGGGTGAAATGTTGCGCCATGCGCTGGCCGATGTGCTGCGCGAAAATGATATCCGTGATCCAGAGCTTGAAGGCGTGTCGGTGACCATCACCCAGGTCAAGCCGTCGCCGGACATGCGCTATGCCACCGTTTATTGCGAACCCTTGGGCGGCAAGAATGCCAACGCGATCGTGGCGGCGCTGAACCGCCACAAGGGTTTCCTGCGCGGCGAGATGGGTCATCGCATCGCCATCAAATTCACGCCCGATCTGCGCTTTGTCGAGGACCTCTCTTTTGCCGAAGCCCAGAAAATCGAGACCATCCTCAAGTCGCCGGAGGTGCAGCGGGACCTCATCGCCCCCGATGAGGAAGACGAAAACTGATGGGCCGCCGCAAGAAAGGCCAGCCTGTCCACGGCTGGGTCATTGTCGACAAACCAAAAGGCATGACCTCGACGCAAGCTGTCGGCGCGGTCCGCCGCATCTTCGACGCGCAGAAAGCCGGCCATGCCGGGACGCTCGATCCGATGGCGACCGGAATCCTGGCCATCGCGCTGGGCGAGGCGACCAAGACGGTTCCTTACGCCATGGACGCCGACAAGACGTATCGCTTCAGTGCGACCTGGGGGCAATCCCGTGACAGCGACGACGCCGAAGGCAAACTCACCGGCACGTCCGACCAACGCCCCAGCCGAGCTCAAATCGAGGCCGTGCTGGCGCGCTTCACCGGGACCCTGAACCAGACCCCGCCGGCCTACAGCGCTGTCCGGGTGGGCGGTGAACGGGCCTATGACCTGGCCCGGGAGGGGGAAGAGGTGGTGCTGGAGCCACGCCAAGTCCAGGTCTTCGAGGCCCACCTGTTGGGTGCGGGCCCCGACCAGGCCGAGTTCGAAATCCGTTGTGGAAAAGGCACTTACGTCCGCTCCTGGGTCCGCGACATCGCCCTGGCGCTAGGAACTCTGGGTCATGTTTCGGCCCTCAGAAGGACCCGGTTGGGTCCCTGGGATGAAAAATCCGCGGTCGGGCTGGATACCCTGACCCCTTTTATGCATAGTCCCGCCGCTTTTGGGTATTTGAGGCCCCTTTCGACCGCGCTGGACGGCATCCCGGCGTTGGCCGTTTCGGGCCCCGATACGGTTCGTATCCGATCCGGCAACCCCATCCTCATCAAGCGCGATCTGTTCGCCCGCATGAGTGATGGATTCGGTGATGGCGAGCTTCTCGGGCAGACCGTGTTCCTCAAGGACGAGGATGGCGCGCCCGTAGCATTGGCCGAAATCGCCGGCGGAGAGCTCCGGCCGTTTCGCGTCTTCAACTTTTCAAACCATACGGATGGCCGATGATTACGCCTGAACGCAAGAAAGAGCTGATCGCCCAATATGCGACCGGCACAAATGATTCCGGTTCGCCGGAAGTGCAGATCGCGATCCTGTCGGAGCGCATCTCAAACCTCACCGAACACTTCAAGACCCACGCCAAGGACAATCATTCCCGCCGCGGCATGATCAAGATGGTGTCGCAGCGCCGTGGCCTGCTCGACTATGTGAAGGCCAAGGACGCCAAGCGCTACGAGGCCATCATCAGCAAGCTGGGCCTGCGCCGCTGAGTTGGGACAAGAACAGAATTGGCGACGGCTGGTGCAAGAGAGCGCCAGCCGTCGCTTTTGCTTTGCCGGGGGATGAGCTTCCGGCAAGGCAGGCTCCATAGGGGAGCTGGGAGTTCCGGCAGAAAGCCGGAGCGCCAAAAAGAAGGCCTGCCGCAATCCGGCGCCAGGCGATGACGAAAGAAAATCGACATGTTCAATATCCAGAAAGAAAGCTTCGAATGGGGCGGACGCACCTTCACGCTCGAGACCGGCAAGGTCGCGCGTCAGGCTGACGGCGCGGTGATCGCCACCTATGGTGAAACCATTGTGCTGGCCACCGTGGTCGGCGCGGCTGCTGCCAAAGAGGGCCAGGACTTCTTCCCCCTCACTGTGAACTACCAGGAACGTTATTACGCCGCCGGCAAGATTCCGGGCGGCTATTTCAAGCGCGAGCGCGCGCCGACGGAACGCGAGACCCTGACCTCGCGCCTGATCGACCGTCCCATCCGCCCGCTGTTTGCCGAAGGCTACAAGAACGAGACTCTGGTGGTGGCGCAGGTTCTCTCCCACGACCAGGAAAGCGATCCCGATATCGTTGCCTTGGTGGCGGCCTCGGCCGCGCTCACCATCTCCGGCATTCCCTTCATGGGCCCGATCGGAGCGGCGCGCGTCGGTTTTATCAACGGCGAATATGTGCTGAATCCGCTGATCGACACCTATCCGGAGTCCAAGCTCGACCTGGTGGTCGCCGGCACGCGCGACGCGGTGATGATGGTGGAATCCGAGGCGCAAGAGCTGTCGGAAGAGGTGATGCTGGGCGCGGTCGTATTCGGCCACAAGGAAATGCAGCATGCCATCGATGCCATCATCCGCCTGGCGGAGAAGGCGGCAAAGGACCCGCGCCCGGTGCCGGAAGACGCCCATGGTCCGGTGCGCGAACGCCTCACGGTCGCGGCTTCCGCCGAGCTGGGCAAGGCGTTCCAGATCGCCGACAAGCATGCGCGCCGCGACGCCATTTCGGCCGCGCGCAAGACCTTTGCCGAGAGTTTCGTGGGCGAAGGTGAAGGCAAGGTCAGCGCCAGCACTTACGGCAACTTGATGCATGACGTGGAAGCCCATGTGATGCGCAGCGCTGTGCTCGACACCGGCCGGCGCGTGGATGGCCGCGACCTCACCACGGTACGCCCGATCCTGGCGGAAGTGGGCATCCTGCCCCGCACCCATGGTTCGGCGCTGTTTACCCGCGGCGAGACCCAGGCGATTGTCGTCGCCACCTTGGGCACCGCCGAGGACGAGCAGTTCATCGACGGGCTGATAGGCACCGAAAAAGAGACCTTCATGCTGCACTACAACTTCCCGCCCTATTCGGTGGGTGAAACGGGCCGCATGGGTTCTCCGGGCCGGCGCGAAATCGGCCATGGGAAGCTGGCCTGGCGCGCCATCCGTCCGATGCTGCCGAAGAAGGAGGAATTCCCCTACACCATTCGCGTGGTGTCGGAGATCACCGAGTCGAACGGATCATCCTCGATGGCGACAGTTTGTGGCACCTCGCTGGCGCTGATGGATGCGGGCGTGCCGATCAAGAAGCCCACGGCCGGCATCGCCATGGGCCTCATTCTCGAAGGCAGCCGTTATGCGGTCCTGTCGGATATTCTGGGCGACGAGGATCACCTGGGCGACATGGACTTCAAGGTGGCCGGCACCGAGGACGGCGTGACCTCGCTGCAGATGGACATCAAGATCGCGGGCATCACCGAGGAGATCATGAAGGTCGCGCTGGCGCAGGCCAAGGGCGGACGCTTGCACATCCTGGGCGAGATGAACAAGGCCATCACCGGCGCCCGCGCCGAGCTTGGCGAACATGCCCCGCGCATCGAGCAGATCAAGATTCCGGTGGACAAGATCCGCGACGTGATCGGCACCGGCGGCAAAGTGATCCGCGAGATCGTGGAAAAGACCGGCGCCAAGATCAATGTCGAGGACGATGGCACCGTGAAGGTGGCCTCGGCCGACGGCGAGTCGATCCGCGCTGCGATCAAATGGATTCGCGGCCTGACCGCGGAGCCGGAAGTGGGCCAGATCTATGACGGCAAAATCGTCAAGGTGATGGACTTCGGCGCCTTCGTGAACTTCTTCGGGCCCAAGGATGGGCTGGTGCATGTCAGCGAGCTGGCGGCGCAGCGCGTCGCCAAGCCCAGCGATGTGGTCAAGGAAGGCCAGGCGGTGAAGGTGAAGCTCTTGGGCTTCGATGACCGCGGCAAGGTGCGCCTGTCGATGAAGCAGGTGGACCAGACAACGGGCGAGGACATCGGCAGGAAGAAGACCGAGGAGCACAGAGCGGAAGCGCCGCAGGCTTAACCGGTCTTGTTGTCGCAAGGAGCGGGCCGCCCGCGAACCGGGCGGCTTTTCCTTGTCGCGGGTGATGGGTCGCGCTATCTGTCCGGCCCATGACCGTTGTGATGCGTCTCGTCAGCCTGATCCTGATCGTGGCCGCCCTGTTGCTATTGGGCGCGGACGCGGTGACATCGCTGGAACGGGGCGGTGAGTTGACGGTGCGCAGCCTGGGCACCATCTGGACCATCATTCATCCGGCTAGCCTGGCCGGCTTCAAGAGCTGGGTGCAGAACCATGCGGCTTTCATGGCGCAGGGGGTCTATTCTTCGCTTGCTTTGCCTGGCTGGGCGGCGACGGGTGTGCTGGGTGTTATTCTTGCCTTCGTCTTTGGTCGAAGACATGGGCCGGAGTAGGCGCGTTCTTTTGGCCGCCGAGTGTCACCGTCCCAACTCCCCTGAACTGTCATGCCCGCGAAAGCGGGCAACTTTTTCTGATCAAAGAGCGTAGTCGGATTCCCGCATTCGCGGGATTGACAAGGAAGATCATCCTATCACAACTCGCGATTCCCTCCCGGACTCCACAGCACATCGCCCATGCCGGCATTGTTTGCGGTTCGCGCCATTACGAACAGGTGATCCGACAGCCGGTTGGCATAGCGCAGCGCGTCCGGATTGACCTTCTCCGCTGCCGACAAATCCACAATGGCGCATTCGGCGCGCCGCGCGATGGCGCGCGCCAAATGCAGATGCGCCGCCAAGGCCGTCCCGCTGGGCAGGACAAAGGAACTCAAGGGTGAAAGTTTTTCGTTCATGGCATCGATCTCGCGCTCCAGCCGCTCGACCTGGGCGGCTGAAATCCGCAAGCGCCCTTCGGCCTTGCGGCCATCTTCCGGTGCGCTCAGGTCGGCGCCCAGATCGAACAGGTCGTTCTGGATGCGCGCCAGCATGGCGTCGATCTCATCTTGCGCATCCAACCTCGCGATGCCGATGGCCGAATTGGCTTCGTCGACGGCACCGATGGCTGCGATACGCGCGCTCGCCTTGGAAATCCGGCTGCCGTCACCCAGTCCGGTTTCGCCCAAATCGCCTGTTTTTGTGTAGATTCTATTGAGTGTGACCATCACCTGAACCCGGCACTTGCCCCCCAAATCTTAACTTGTATGATCCGCGCCGTCCCGCTCTTTCAGGTCATTGCCATGCCCGTCGAGGCCCCCGAAATCGTCGAAACCGATACCACGCGCGTCGCCTGCGACGGCGGCGGAGGCGCGCTGGGCCATCCGCGCGTCTATCTGGAAATGGGCGACGAAACCTCGGTGGAATGTCCCTATTGCGACAAGCGCTTTGTCCTCAAAGCCGGAGCATCTGCGCATTGAGCGCCCTAAAAAAGGGGGACCATCTTTATCTTGTCGATGGCTCGGGCTATCTGTTCCGCGCCTATCATGCGCTTCCTCCGCTAACCCGCAAATCCGACGGCCTGCCCGTTGGCGCGGTGTCGGGCTATTGCAACATGGTGTGGAAGCTGCTCGAGGACATGAAGGGCGGTGAGCGGCCCAGCCATCTGGCGGTGATCTTCGACGCGGGCGAAAAGACCTTCCGCAACGAGATCTACAAGGAATACAAGGCCAATCGCCCGCCGCCGCCGGAAGACCTGATCCCGCAATTCCCGCTGGTGCGCGACGCCACCCGCGCCTTCGGTGTCGCCTGTGTCGACATGCCGGGCTATGAGGCCGACGACCTGATCGCCACCTATGCGCGGATGGCACGCGAGGCGGGCGCGCGCTGCACCATCATCTCCTCCGACAAGGACCTGATGCAGCTGGTGGTGGACGGCAAGGTCGAACTCTACGACACCATGAAGAACAAGCGGCTGGCATCTCCCGAGGTGATGGAGAAATTCGGCGTGGCGCCGTCCAAGGTCGTGCAAGTGCAGGCGCTTGCCGGCGATTCCACCGACAATGTGCCCGGCGTGCGTGGCATCGGCGTCAAGACTGCGGCCGAGCTGATCAACATCTATGGCGACCTGGAGAACCTGCTCAGCAAAGCCGGCGAGATCAAGCAGAACAAGCGGCGCGAAACCCTGATCGAGAATGCCGAAAATGCCCGCATCTCGCTCAAGCTGGTGACGCTGGATGTGAATGTGCCGGTGAAGGAGATGCCGCACGAGTTCGCCGTGCGTGAGCCGGACTGCAAGGAGCTGGTCGCCTTCCTCAAGGCGATGGAGTTCACCTCCATCACCAGGCGGGTGGCGGCACATTTCGAGATGACCGACCTGGATGCGATCGCACCGGCGCCAACCGTGGCCAATGTGCTGCCGTCCCAGCAGGAGCTGCCCGAGATCAAGGCCGAAACGCCGGCAGAAACCGAAAAGCTGCGCGCGCCCATCAATCACGGTGCCTACGTCACTGTCACGACGGCCGCCGAGCTGGAAAAATGGATTGCGCGCGCCCGCGAGGCGGGCCGGGTCTGTGTCGACACTGAAACCACCTCGCTCGATCCCATGACGGCCAGTCTGTGCGGCGTGTCTCTTTCGATGGCCCCCGGCGAGGCCTGTTACATCCCGTGCGGTCATCGCCGCGGCGAAGGTCTTTCACTCGATGGGGGCGGTGACATCGCGCAGATGAAGGAGGCCGATGTCCTGGCGCGGCTGAAGCCGCTGCTGCAAGACGATTGCGTCCTGAAGATCGGTCAGAATCTCAAATATGACGCCCTGGTCTTCCTGCAGCGCGGCATCCGGCTTGACCCCATCGATGACACGATGCTGATGTCTTATGTGCTGGAAGGCGGGCTGCACGGTCATGGCATGGACGAACTCAGCGTATTGCATCTGTCGCACACGCCCATCACCTTCAATGAAGTCGCCGGCAAGGGCAAGGACAAGATCACATTCGACTGTGTGCCGGTCGCTGAAGCCACCAAATATTCCGCCGAAGACGCCGATGTGACGCTCAGGCTGGCGATGCTGCTCAAGCCCAGGCTTGCGGAATCGGGCAAGCGCAGCGTCTATGAGACACTGGAGCGGCCACTGGTAATGGTCCTGGCCGACATGGAGCGCGCGGGCATCACTATCGATCCCGGCCTGCTGCGCAGGCTGTCCAATGATTTCGCCAAGCAGCAGGCGGTTCTGGAAAAGGAAATCCACAAGCTCGCCGGCAGCGAATTCAACATCGGCTCGCCCAAGCAGCTGGGCGAGATCCTGTTCGACCGCATGAAGCTGGATGGCGGCCGGCGCACAAAGACCGGGGCCTGGTCGACCGACAGCGATGTGCTGGAAGACGTGGCGGCGCAAGGCATTCCGGTTGCCAAGAAAGTGCTGGACTGGCGCGGCCTGGCCAAGCTGCGGGGCACCTATACCGATGCGCTGCCGGGCTATATCAACGCCAAGACCGGCCGCGTGCACACCTCTTACGCGATGGCTTCCACCTCGACCGGTCGCCTGGCCTCCACCGATCCGAACTTGCAGAACATTCCAGTCAGGACCGAGGAAGGAAGGCGGATCCGCCAGGCTTTCATCGCGGCCAAAGGCAACAAGCTGATCAGCGCCGATTACAGCCAGATCGAGCTCAGGCTCCTGGCCCATATCGCCGACATTCCCCAGCTGAAACAAGCCTTCGCCGACAATCTCGACATTCACGCCATGACCGCCTCGGAAATCTTCGGCGTGCCGGTCA
Organism: Rhizomicrobium sp.; assembly: GCA_035512055.1. Classification (GTDB taxonomy): domain Bacteria; phylum Pseudomonadota; class Alphaproteobacteria; order Micropepsales; family Micropepsaceae; genus Rhizomicrobium. The sequence continues at coordinate 6,229 of DATKEP010000181.1, read as the reverse complement.
AGAACATGCCGCCGGAAGTGCGCCGCCGCGCCAAGGCGATCAATTTCGGCATCGTCTATGGCATTTCCGGTTTCGGCCTGGCCAACCAGCTCGGCATTCCGCAGAGCGAGGCGTCGGATTACATCAAGAAATACTTCGCCCGCTTCCCCGGAATCCGCGACTATATGGAAGACACCAAGCAGTTCGCGCGCACGCATGGTTTCGTCGAAACCCTGTTCGGGCGGCGCATCCATATCCGCGAGATCAACTCCAAGGTGCCGGGTTTCCGTGGCGGGGCCGAACGCGCTGCCATTAATGCGCCTATCCAGGGGTCGGCCGCCGACGTCATTCGCCGCGCCATGGTCAAATTGCCGGCGATGCTTTCGGAGAAGAAGATCAAGGCGACGATGCTGCTCCAGGTGCATGACGAACTAATCTTCGAGGCGCCCGAAAGGGAAGTGGACAAGGCCGCAAAGCTGATCACGCAGGTGATGGAAAAGGCGCCGCTTCCGGCGGTGGAGATTTCGGTGCCGCTGGTGGTCGAGGCCCGCGCGGCAGACAATTGGGACGCCGCGCATTGACCGGCGTGCGGCAAGCGGCTTCCGGAATAGCTGTTCTTACAGCCTTGGCCGACCTCCTCGTTGCGCAATTCATGCTTCGATCAGAAGCGGCCACAAAAAGGGGGCGCTAGGTCAATCTCAAAACCAAGACGGCAACAAGCGCCCACAACATCAACGATGCCGCAATGACCCAGAGAATGCATGTGTCGACAGGCGCTTTAGGTCCGTTAGAATGATCAATCATTTAAAGCCTCTCAGCCGATGATCGAAGACGAAGACATGCCGTTTTCGGGGTCGCAGCGACGGGCTAGTTTCGAAACGAGGTTGGGGATGTTGGCGAAGGCGAAGGCCGCTCCAAAGCAACCTCGGTAAGAGTGCTTTTTGTCAGCATCTGGGCCAGGTCGTAGTAGCCAACCGCTATCTTCAGCCAATCCCACTTCAGATCAGGATCAGCCAAGGTGGCAGCATGTGTGTCTGCCGATCTGGCTTTCTCCAAGTACTCCTGAATCTGCTGCTCTCGGGTCATTTCCGCACCTCACCGCGATGCAGAGGGCGCATGGCGGGCGCCGTTCTGTACGATTCAGGTATTTATTTCGTACAAATAATACCCGCTTACTCCCGAAGTTACAGCGCCCAATAGGTGCCTTTTGCGCCTTTTATTTGAGCAAAAAGGTTCCAAAGGACAGGGACGGTCTGACTTAAGCGAACCCGAACATGGGCTTCCAGCCCTTTGCTGAACGCGAGCGTTTTGTGCGTTTTTAGCGCCATTACCGCACCCTGTTCTGCATTGCTATTCCAGGGGTTAAGCCTAAGTTCCGAGCGCATCCTGCACGCATGGAGCATTGGCAGACGCATGACGCGCGCCCGCCCAAAAGGACGTTCGGTGCGCACGCCGTCTAAGCCTGGCAACCAACTACTGGCGGCTCTGGCGGCTGGCGACCTCGCAGAGCTAACGCCCGATCTCGAACGTGTCGAATTGCCAGTACGCCGCCAGTTGGAACTCCGTGGCCGCGCAATCGAATACGTCTACTTCTTGGACAGCGGCCTTGCCTCGATTGTGGCCAGCGCTGGTGCCAACCACAGTATTGAAATCGCCATAGTTGGAAAGGAAGGTATGACTGGTCTTGCAGTTCTGCTGGGCATGGACAGTCCGGTACACGAGACTTTCATCCAGTCCGCTGGGCGCGGCTGGCGCATCACCCCGGAAAAGCTTAACGCAGCGATGGAGCGAAGTTCGAGCCTGCATCGCAGTCTCCTGCGCTATGTCCATACGTTCGTTGCGCAGATGGCCTTCACCTCGCTTGCCAATGGCCGTTACAAGATCGAGGAACGGCTTTCCCGTTGGCTGCTGATGGCGCACGACCGTGCCGAGGGCGACACTATCTATCTCACGCATGAGTTTCTCGCCTTGATGCTGGGAGCACGTCGCGCAAGCGTGACCAACGCTCTCAGCAATTTTCAGAAAGCTGGCGTTTTGCGCGTGGCACGGGGACACATCACAATACGCAATCGGGGCGCGTTGGAAGAAGCCGCCAACGGCAGCTACGGCATCCCGGAAGCTGAATACCATCGGCTGTTTGCCGGTTAGAAGAATCACGACCAAGGTCGTGAGCAAAAGAAATGCGACCGTGCCGCACACAAGGCTGGCGCGCGAGTTTTGGGGCAGGAAGGCTTGGCACATCAACAAGCAGGCGGGCCGCCGACTTAGCCTAATTAGCCGTTCGCTGCCCTGTCTGGCAGGGGCCAGACCAAGGCCCCTGTGTGGCCCGGACATTCGCTGTAGACGCAAACGTCGGCCTGCCAGACCTCAACCAGTTCACCGTCCCGGCATAGTCTTTTGGCTGCCCGGATAGCGGAAGAAACGTTCAGGTGGCTGCCACTGGATACCAATACAACTCCACCTGGCGGCCTGATGATCCTGCTCTCGTACTCCTGCATCTCATTCCCCATTGGAAAAGGATACCGGCAAATTTCAGCGCCAGTTTTTTGGGGTGTCAAGGGAACAGTCCGTCCGAATCGTGCATTCGCGCGTAACAGATGTCGCAAACTACCTATGGCGGCCCTGGTCGTGTTTTATCGAGGTTTTGTGGGCTGGGCACTCGCACACCAATTCTTATGGAGTGCCTTAGGGGGAAATCCCTAAGCGGCGATATTCTTGAGGCCCGTCTCGGCGGTGATGCCCGCCTTGCCCAGCGCTTCTATCAGCTCGGCCATCATCTTTTCGCTGTCGGGCACGGGGCCGTCTTTCGCCTGCGCTTCCCTGGCCTGGGCCGCCATATAGCCGGTGAGGAATCCGGGCCTGGACAGATGGCCCAGGATCAGCTCCCGCGCCCTTGCCGCAAGCAGGCCCTCGGTGAGGATGCCGCCGGTCGCCAGCTTGAGCAGGGTCTGGGTTTTTTCAACCGCCGAGGTATTGCGCGCCTCGATGGAGTCGAACAGCTTGCCACGCGCCTCCATCTGGATCGCCAGATGATCCATCTTGGTGGTGACCTCCTCGCGGCTCACCTCGATGAAGCCCGAGCGGCGCACCCGCGCCTGAAGCTGCGCCAGGCGCTGCAACCGCTGCAGCAACGGCACTTTCGGGTTCTGGAAATAATTCTCGAAGGCGGCGGAGGTCAAGATAGGCATCACATAGGTGGAAAGCTGGCGCTTGTTCTCCGAGCCGATGATATTGTCTTCCACGAACAGGATGCGCTCGATCTTCTCGTCTGGCGCCGCTTCGCCGATATACTGGCTCAGCACTTCCTGGACCACCAGCCGCTTGGAACGCAAGGTGAAGGCGGCAATCAGGTCCTCATGGGAAAGATATTTGCCGACGCCCATCACGATGCGGTTGGCGATGGCGCGCAGGGTCTTGAGTTCGTCGACCAGGGAATCCGGACAAAGCCGCTTGTTGCTCTTGAATTCGGCGATGATGCGGCTGGCGATGGCGGTGCGAGCTTCTGGCAGCGTGTCGGCGGCAAAATGATGCGCCAGGGCTGCGAGGCCCTGACCGGCTTTCGAGCCATCGGGCGTCTTGCCCAGAAACAGGGTCACCAGATTGTTGAGCGCCTGGCCCAGATTTTCCGCATGTCCCATCAGCTCATGCAGGGCGGCGGAGCCGTTGAGGCATTCCGCCAGGATCGCGTCGATCGAAGTCAGAATCAGCTTGCGGGCGGCTTCTTCCTGCGGCGCGTTCTCCATGACGGAGATCAGCCTCAGGACTTTCTCGTCCCAGCCGTTGCAATCCCTCAGATGCCGCGCCAGCGCGCCGTTGAAGACATAGGCCGCGTCTCCTTGCGGCCCCAGCTTGGCTGCCAGCTCCGCGAACTGATGCGCGTGGGGATCGGGGAACAGCCCGTTGCGCTGGTCGCGATAGACGCGATGAAAGGCCTGGGTGGTGAGTTCGTTCAGACTCTTGACGATCTGCTGAACCGGCGTGGTGGTGGAAGAGGCCTGGGCGACAGCGATCTTCTGGATGGCATGCTGATAGAGCGTGCCGGTGGCTTCCAACTTCTCCAGCATGTCGGCGCGGTGGATCAGCTCGGTGATGGTGATCTTGTTGCGGGCCAGATAGTCGTTCAGCAGCCGGCTCATGGTGGCGCGCGCGTGATAGGAATAGAGATCGTCCGGCTTGAAGCAGGGCAGCGCATGCGGCGCATCCTCCTGCGCCGGCGCCATCTGCATCTGGTTGTGGCCCTCTTCAAATATCTTGAGGGTGAGGTAGTCGCCGGTTTCGTCGTTATAGGTTTCCTTGACCACCTTCACGCCGGTGGCTTTTTCCGTCGTCATCAGCTCCCGCGCCATGGCGATGGCGAGATCGCGCGACGAGGCGACTTCATGCAGCGTCCAACCCCCGCGCGCACCAACCCGGCGAAAAATCTCGTAATGTATTTCCCGTCCCATGCATGCATGCTGCATGGGCTTGCTTTAAGCCGTGGTTAACCGTGAGGGGAAAGACCGGTGATTGTGGGTGCGCTACCGCACAACGGACAGGCGGGGTCCTTGGCCAGCCGGACGGTATGGAATTCCGTCGTAAGCGCCTTATAGATCAGCAGTTTTCCGGTAAGCCCGGTTCCCAGTCCGGCCGCCTCCTTGAGGACTTCCAGGGCTTGAAGCGAGCCCATGACCCCGGCCGCCGCCCCCAGGACGCCGGTTTCCGAACAGCTGGGCACCGTGCCCGGCGGCGGCGGGGCCGCGAACAGGCAGCGATAGCAGGGCAGGCCGGGTTCGTAGGCCTTATAGGTTGAAAGCTGGCCCTCGAATTCGGTCACCGCCGCGGAAACCAGCGGCTTTCTCGCAAAGAAGCAGGCATCGTTCAGCAGGAATCGGGTGGCGAAATTGTCGGAGCCATCGGCCACGATATCGTAATCCGCGATCAGGTCCATGGCATTGGTACTGGTGATGCGCACCGCATGAGCGTCAATGCGAACCCCCGGATTCAACGCATTGAGGACATCGGCGCCGGCTTGCACCTTGGGCCGTCCCACATCGATTGTGCGGAACAGGATCTGCCGCTGCAGGTTGGACAGGCTCACCGCATCGTCATCCACCAGCCCGAGCCGGCCAATGCCGGCCGCCGCCAGATAGAGCGCGACAGGGCTGCCCAGGCCGCCCGCGCCCACCACCAGGACGCGCGAGCCGCGAATCTTCGCCTGGCCCGGACCGCCCACCTGGCGCAGCACCAGATGGCGCGCGTAACGCTCGAGTTCTTCGTCGCTCAAGGACATTGGCCAGGTTCCTTACGGCGAAAGCTGTGGACGTGACAACTTGGCCCCGATGCGGGTTCCAAGGTTTCCGGCAATCATTTGATTATGCTTAACTTTTAGCGACGAGCGCAAAACTGAATACATTTGTGGGCGCGCGTCTGCATCGCTATGGGAGGGGAAAAGCGCATCTGAAGTGATCATGAGCGACACGCTTGCGCAATCTCAAAGCCGTACACTCCAATCTGAGCGCCCCCGCGCTCAATGAAGAGGCCCATGTCGGCCAGGACATCCTGCAGGCCGCACCGGTATTGGCGGAAGCTGCGGAATAGGCCCACACTCCGGCCTTCCTCCCCGCGGCGCGAAGCGTCGGGCGGGGGAAGATGTCCGCCTGCGGGTGCGCCCGCGTGGCGGACAGATGGGGGGAATCAAAGACTTACCGCGCAGCATGGGGTGCAGCATAAATCATTATGCTGCACCTGGTGGTTGCAGCATGGGTGCAGCAAAATCGAGCGGCCTAGATATAGAAAGTTGGATTCCCGCACACGCGGGAATGACAATTACGCGTTCCGGTAGACCCAGACCTTGGCGGGAGGGATGTTGGCCCAGACCTGGGCAGTACGGACCACCGCAAAGCCGGGCGGCGGCGCCACTGGGGGCTGGGCGCCATAAGAGAACTGGATCAGGGGCGCTCCCGCCGCCAGCCGCCGGGTGACCGATTCCATGTAAGCCAGCCGCCGCGCCATGGGATGATTCAGCAGGGGCAGGCTGGAGATGATGGCGCCAAAGGGCAGGCCGTCCCGACCGCGCAAGGTCTGGTCGAGATCGAAGGCGTCGCCCTGGATCACCTGCACGCTGGGAAAACGCGCCGCCAGATGCCGGGCCAGCTCTTCGTCATATTCCACTAGCGTCAGCTGGCCGGGCGCAACGCCGCGCTCCAGAATTGCCTCGCTGATTACGCCCGTGCCTGGACCGATTTCCAGCACCGGACCGGCCGTGGGCTCG
>DATKEP010000180.1:0-5468 GCA_035512055.1 Rhizomicrobium sp. | reverse complement strand
ACCAATATCGACAACACGATCTCGGGCGCGGGCCAGCTTGGCCAAGGCGAGCTGAACTTGATCAATGACGGCACGATCATTGCCACGGGCGCCAACGCCCTACTGATCGACACCGGGGCAAACCTCGTCGTCAATGCCGGGACCCTGGAAGCCACCGGTAGCGGCGGGCTGGACATCGCAGGCGCGGTGGCCAACAGCGGCAGCCTGATGGCGGAGGGCGGCAACATCACGATCCATGGCGATGTGACCGGAAGCGGGACGGCACTGATCGATGGCGGCGCCACCATCGAGTTTGGCGGCGCGGCGTCGGCCAATACGACCTTTACGGCCACCGCCACGGGAACGCTCATATTGGACAACTCGACCGGCTTTACCGGCACGGTCACGGGCTTTGCCGCCAACGACCAGATCGATCTGGCCGACATCCAGGCCTCCAGCGCGGTCTTAAGCTTTGCCGCCAACAGCAACGGTACGGGCGGGACCCTGACGGTCAGCGATGGCACCCACACGGCCAATATCGCGCTGGTGGGCACCTACGATCCGAACAGCTTCCAGCTGGCGCCGGATCATGCGCTGGGCGTCGTCATCACCTATTCGGATCATATTGCATGAGGATGGCAGGGGCGCTGACGGGGTGCGGCGGCGGGGCATCAATGCCTTGCCCCACACTTCTTGGCGGTTCCATGGCCTGGATCTTGCTGCGTTTGACATAGTGCTTTGAAATACCGGCCTTCGGCCTTCGAAAGCCGCTGCCTGGAGCTTTTGGGTCCCGAAATGGAACATAACCTCGCGTCTTCGCTTCATTCCCGGACAGCGCCTGCCGGATCGGGCAGCGCAGGCTGGGTCTTCGGGCGACTGCTGGGCATCACAGGCACGGCCGAGAGCAACCCCCTGCGCTACGCCGCCGAGGCCTGCGTGCGGCCCATCGCCATGATCGGCCTGTTCACTTTCTTCGTGAACTTCCTCCTGTTCATCAGCCCGATCTACATGATGCAGGTCTATGACCGGGTGCTGACCTCCAGAAGCCTGGAGACGCTGTTCTACCTGACGATTATCGCGCTATTCGTGCTGGCCGCGTTGGCGGTGTTCGAGCATCTGCGGGGCCAGATGCTGGTCAGCCTCGGCGAATGGATTGAGGCCTATCTCTCGCCCAAACTGTTCCAACGCACGATCTCGGCCTCGGCCGGCACGGACAGTTATCGGGGCAATCGGCTGCGGGACCTGGGCACGGTGCGCAACTTCCTCAGCAGTCCCGCGCTGACCGCAGTCCTGGATGCGATGTGGACCCCGATGTTCATCGCGGTCGTATTCCTGCTGCACCCCCTGCTCGGCATTGTCGCGCTTGCCTCGGCGATTTTCCTGTCATTCCTGGCCTGGATCGACGAAATGACGACACGGGCGCCATTGCAGCGCGCGGGCGACGCATCGAACGTTTCGGCGGTGCATGCCGCGGCGTCCGCCCGCAATGGCGAGCTCATCCAGTCCATGGGCATGCTGGACGCGGTCGGCGCGCGCTGGTTCGCCAAGAATCGCGAGGCGCTGGTCCAGTCCCGCGATGCCTCCATGCGTTCCAAGAAGATTGTCGCCATCTCCCGCTTTTTCCGGCTGGCGGTGTACATCGCCGTGCTGGGAACGGGAGCCTGGCTTGCCGTCAACCGCGAGCTTACCGGCGGCGTCATGGTCGCGGCCTCGATCATCGTCTCGCGGGCGCTCGCGCCCATCGAGCAGGCCATCACCGTCTGGCGCCAGTTGGTGTCTGTTCGCTTTGCCGTCCACCGTTTGAACGAGACCTTCACCGAGAAGCGTCCAGCAGAAACAACCCTGACCCTGCCCGCGCCTGCCGGCCGGCTCACTGCCGAAGGCCTTTCCTATCTGCCCGCCGGTTCCGAGAAGCCCATCCTGCGCAATGTCAGCTTTGCCATCTCCCCCGGGGAATGCGTGGCAATGGTGGGTCCGTCCGGTTCGGGAAAATCGACACTCGCGCGGCTTCTGGTCGGCGTTTATCGGCCCACGGCAGGGCATGTGCGGTTGGATGCGGCGGATGTGCAGCAATGGCCCCGCGCCGACTTCGGCAGGCATGTCGGCTATGTCCCCCAAAACGTCCAGCTTCTGCCGGGCACAATCCGCGAAAACATCTCCCGGATGCGGGATGCGAAAGACGTGGACGATGAAGAGATTATTGCGGCGGCCAGGCGGGCGGGGGTCCATGACCTGATCTTGCGGCTGCCCAAGGGCTATGACACGCCCATCGGGGACGGCGGCCTGCTGCTTTCCGGCGGACAGAGGCAGCGCATTGCGCTGGCCCTGGCGCTGTTCGGCACGCCCCGGCTGGTCGTGCTGGACGAACCCAATTCCAACCTGGACGCCGAGGGTGAAAACGCACTGGTGCGCGCCATTGGCTTGTTACGCGAGGCCGGGTCGACCGTCGTGGTGATCACGCATAAGCTGAACCTGATCAACATATCCGACAAGGTTCTGGTCATGCGTGACGGAGCCCTGGAGATGTTTGGGCCCCGTGTCGCCGTGCTGGACCGTTTGGGAGGAGCCGTACAGACCTCCGGGCTCGCGACCGCAGAAACCAAGCCAACTGTTCCGGGACCCTAAGCCATGGCCTTTGTCCTCAAGCTGCAGCGTTCCAAACTGGTTGCAACCTTTGTCGCGACCCTGTGGCTGGGGGCCGCCAGTTCTTATGCGTTGGGTTACAGCCTAGGCGCGGGGCCTTCCGCGCTGACGATTGCGCACGTCGCATTCCTGCTTCTGGCGGGGGTGTTGCCCCCTCTCCTTCTCCTGACAATAACTTTCGCGGATTCAGCAAGAACAACGGCGTTTTCTTTGCCGCAGACTTGTTTGCGCATCCTGAACCGGATCTTTCCGACGCAGCCCGACGATGCATCTGTTGCCGACTGGTACAATCCCGGCGCCGTGCCGCCGAAACCAATGATGGACAAAGTCATAAAAAGGGGCTTGACCGCGGCTGCGATCTTGTTCGGCGGTTTTGGCGGATGGGCCGCGCTGGCGCCCATTAACAGCGCCGCCGTGGCAACAGGCGAGATCCGTGTGGAATCCCACCACCGCACGGTGGCGAACCTGGAAGGCGGCGTTGTGAGAGATATTCTTGTTCACGACGGCGATCATGTTGCTGCGGGACAAGTGCTAATGCATCTGTCCAGCGTTGACAGCAACGCAACGCGCCAGTCGTTGAAAGAACAGCAAGCCATATTGTCAGCCCAACTGGCGCGGCTGGCGGCCGAGCGGGACGGGGCTGCCCGCATCGCTTTTCCAGCGGTCTTGACGGCCCGGCAAAATTCTGACCCCGCGGTTGCGGACGCTATTGCGACACAGCAGAAGGCGTTTGAGGTCCGCCGCAGTGAACTCCAAGGTGCAGTGGGCCAGTATGAGGCGGAGATCGTCGGCCATCGCGCCCAAGTTGCTGCCCTGGACGACCAAATCAAGCTGTTCACGAATGAAATTCGCGACGTCAGCGCTCTCTTGGACAAGGGCCTTGCGACCAGACCGAGGTTGTCCGCGCTGAATCGTGACATGGCCGCTGCCCAGGGCCAGCGTGGCTCTGAGATTGCGGCAATCGCGCGCGCCGAACAGGCCATCCGGGACCAAAAAGACAAACGCGCAAGTGACATTCAGGCGGACATGAGCGACACACAGGACAAACTCAGCCAAGCGGAAGCAAAACTGCAATCTGCCAGCGATGTCGACGCGCGCAAGGCAGTTATGGCGCCGGCCGCAGGACGAATTGTCGGCATGAAGGTTTTTACCCCCGGCGGCGTCATTTTACCCGGCGCCCCAATTCTCGATATTGTGCCAGACGCAGATTTCCGCATCGTCGAGGCTCGAATCCAGCCGCGGGATATAAGCGTGGTTCACAACGGCCTGCCCGCGCAAGTCGTCCTCACGGCCTACAAACGGCGCATCACGCCGGTGCTGAATGCGACGGTGACCAACGTGTCCTCGGATGCTCTGGTCACGACCGATACCATGAACCACACCGAATATTACGCGGCGGAGGTCACAATCGATCCGAAGGACCTGGCGCGATCGACCGAGCATCTCGTTCTATATCCGGGTATGCCCGTAGAGGTCATGATCGTGACCGGAAAACGGACAATGCTCGAATACCTGCTGCAACCGGTCGTCGACAGCTTCCGCAGGGCATTCCGGCAGGAATAAGACTGTCCTAATTGCCGAAGCCAAACCAGCGCGTCGCGTCATCATTGTAATGATCGACGGGATCGTACAGCTTTACCGGCAGTCTCAGGCCAAGCGCCGTCAACTGGCCGGTTGTCTGAAGGACCTGGAAGGTGGAGACGGCGAAATCATGCTGTGAATTGGCCAGCGCCAGTTGCGCGGTCAACCGATCCTGCGCTGCGGTCAACAAATCGAAGGTCGTCCGCTCGCCGCCCCTGACTTCCTGTTCGGCGCCTCGATATTCGGCTTCGCTTGCGTCCACTTGTTGCTTGTTGAGCCCTATGGCGCGTGCCGCGGCATCACGTGCCTGCCAGGCCGAATGGACATTCTGGCGAACTTTGGTTTCAATATCGCGCACCTGCATGGAGGCACGGACATCTAGTTGCTTTGCCTTACGCACCTCCGCATCTTCACTGCCGCTTTGATAGATCGGAATCTGGATCTGCGCGAATCCCATCAGAACGTTGTTGTAGACGCCTTTTGCGATCTGATCCTGGGACTGCGAGTATTGGCCTTGCAGGGATAGGACAGGATACAATTGTGCGCTGGCGACGTCAGTGGCTGCGTCGGCCGAAGCAAGTTGTTCGCGTGCCTCCGTTAGATCCGGGTTTGTGTTATTCGCCAATTCCAATGCAGCTTCTTCTGTTGGACCGGTTGCCGGCAATGCAGGCGCTGGATCGAGGGTCGGAGGCGGCCTGCCGACCACCTGTTCAAATGCCGCGCGACTGCTGGCAAGTTGGCCTTCGGCAATAGCAATTTCAGCTCTTGCAGAGTTCAGCCGGGCGCGAACCAATTCCAGATCGGTTCTCGTGACGTCGCCGCGACTAAGGCGAAATTCGGTATCCTGCAGCTGTTTGTCGAGGAGCGATGCGTGGTCGCGCTGAATATTCACATTTGCCTCAGCCTGCACGACATCGAAATAGGCTTTGGCCGCAGCGAATAGAATCTGCTCCTCGGTGGAGGTCAATCTGGCGCGACCTGCACGTACATCGGCCTTGGCCTGCTGCGTCTTGGGAATGGTCGTTGGACTGTAGATCGGCTGGGTAACCGTCACGGCGAATTGGCGCGGGTGCGCCCCTGGTACGGGGATAGATGGATTCACATAGTCGTTCTCGACACCGTAATTTCCCGAGACCGACGCAGAGGGTCGCCATCCCGACAGTGCCTTGGCGACATCTTCGTCGGTGGCACGAAGATCGGCCCGCTGGGCAGCGAGGCCAAAATTGTCTTCGTAGGCCAGGCCAAGGGCCTGTTGTAGCGTAAGG
>DATKEP010000179.1:0-3610 GCA_035512055.1 Rhizomicrobium sp. | reverse complement strand
CCCTGCTGCGGCCGGGCGAAAACTTCCGCTCTACCACCATCTTCCGCTTCGCCGCGGGTTGACCGGCCCTTTACCGCGCACCGCTGGCGACGCTACCGTGCGAAAAATTGCGGGATGGAGATGGTTCGGGCATTCGCTGTTATTGCGGTGATCATGGCGACGGCGGCTTCGGCCCAGGCGCAGGTGCCCGGCCGCTGGACAGGCAGCTGGGCCACCTCGCAGCAGATTCCGGAAGACCGCAATGCCCTGCCCGCGCATGCGTTGGACGACGCCACACTGCGGCAGACTGTGCATCTATCGATTGAAGCCAACAGCCTCAGAGTGCGGCTGTCCAATGCCTTCGGCACAGCGCCCTTGCACATCACTGCTGCGCACATCGCCAGAGCCGTGGCCAGCGGCAGCGATGCGATAGTGACGTCCAGCGACGTTGAATTGCGCTTTGCGGGCGAGCCGGATGTCACCATTCCGGCAGGCGCGGAATATGTCTCCGACCCGGTGCAATTCGCCGGCCGCGACCTTGCAATCAGCATGCATTTCGAAACAGCGCCTGCGCAACAGACCAGTCATCCAGGCTCACGCACCACTTCATATCTGCGTCATGGCGACCATGTCGCGGACCCCAGCTTGCCGGGCGCGGACAAATTCGACCACTGGTTCAACATTGCCGGCATCGATGTCAGCGGCGGCCAGGGCGCCGTGGTGGCGATGGGCGACTCCATTACCGACGGGCGCGGCTCGACCACCAATGGCAATGACCGCTGGACCGATGCCCTGGCGCGCCGTTTTGCTGACGCGGGAATGAAGATCGGCGTTCTGAACCATGGCATCGGTGGCGGCCGCGTTTTGCAGGACGGCCTGGGACCCAGTGCCACCAGCCGATTCGACCGCGATGTGCTGGCGCAGCCGGGGGCGCGCTGGCTGATCCTGTTCGAGGCAATCAACGATATCGGCACATTTGACCCCGACGGCAACAAGCCACAAACCGCGCATCAGGCGCTGGTGCGCCAACTCACCACGGCCTACAGCCAGATGGTTGCAACGGCTCATGCCGCAGGGCTGAATGTCTATGGCGCCACGATCACGCCCTTCATGGACTGCGGCCCTTATCATCCCAAGCCGATAAATGAGGCCGACCGCGTGGCAGTCAACGCCTGGATCCGCAGCCATTTCGATGCCGTGATCGATTTCGACGCTGCCATGCGCGATCCGGCGCAGCCCGATCATCTGGCACCATCTTATGATTCAGGCGACGGTCTGCATCTGTCGCCAGCGGGATATCGCGCCATGGCCGCCGCCATTCCCCTTTCTCTGTTCCGGTGAGGATGTAATCACGAAATCGCTCGTTCTTGTCTTGAGTCTGTTGCCGGGCGGCTCCGCATTCGCCGCGCCAAGTGCCGCGATGACCGCGGAGCAAGAGAAGGCAATGAATAAGCTTTTTGACCGGCAATGCGCCTGAGCCCAAATTGGGCAAAAAATCAGTATTTCCAGCCCATTGGACAAGAGGGGCGCGCGATACCTCCCTTGCCGGAGCCGGGCCTGCCAGCTTAGGCTAACGTCCAATAAACAGCTTTTGGCTGGGGCGTCGGGCAATGAATTTGAACCGCAAGGGTGTTGGGAACGCCGTACTGGCCATGGCGTCCGGGCGCATCGACCTGTCCAATGCCGACGTCTTCACCTCGGCCTTGTCGGCGGCGCTGACAGAAACCAAGACAGCCCTGATCCTGGACCTGTCGAAGGTGGAGTATATCAGCAGCGCGGGATTGCGTTCGCTGATGATCACGCTCAAGGCTTCCAAGACGGATAACAAAGGCTTTGGCGTTGCCGCACTGCAGCCGATGCTGGCGGAAATATTCTCCATCGCCCGCATGAGCCAGGTGATACCGGTCTTCCAGACCACACGAGAAGCAGTCGCCAAGCTGGCGCCGGACGCGCTGGCCCAGTTCGACGCGGGCTAGAGGGGCGGAGATGAAGGTCACCTTCTGGGGCACGCGCGGCTCGTTGCCTGCGCCACTTGGAACAAAAGGCGTGCGCAAGAAGCTGGTCAATGCCCTGGTCAAGGGTGCCGGCAAGAATCTGGATACGCCGGAAAAAGCGGAAGCTTTTTGCGACACCGAATTGACATTCGCGGAACAGGGCACATTCGGCGGCAATACCTCCTGCGTGCAGGTCGACACGGGAGAGCCTGACTATCTCTTGTGCGACTTGGGTTCAGGGGCGCGCGAATTCTCGCTCGCCGCCATTATCAAACACGGCCCCAAGCAGCCGCAGACCTATCATGTGCTGATCTCCCATGTGCATTGGGACCACATCATGGGCTTTCCCTTCTTCGTGCCCTGCTACATCCCCGGCAACCGCATCATTCTCTACAGCTGCCATGACAAGATGGAACAGGCGATCCGGGGCCAAAATCACGGTCCCTGTTTTCCGGTCGAATTCGAGGCGCTGGCCGCGACCATTGAATTCGTCAAGCTCGAGACCGGCAAGACCTATGACATTGCCGGCGCCAAAGTGACGGGCAACCTGCAGCTGCACGGCAATGATTCCTACGGCTACCGCATCGAAAAGGACGGCAAGACGGTCATCTACACCACCGATTCCGAGCACAAGCCGCAGGACAAAGGCGAAATGGAACGCGTCGCCAAATTCTTCGGTGGCGCCGACCTAGTGATTTTCGACGCCATGTATTCGCTGGCCGACACCGTATCGGTGAAGGAAGATTGGGGCCATTCCAGCAACATCATGGGTGTCGAGCTGTGCCAGATGGGCGCGGTGAAAAAGCTCTGCCTGTTCCATCACGAGCCGGTTTATGACGATCACCGCCTGCAGGGAATCTTCAAGGAGACCCAGCGTTTCGAGGAGATCACGCGTCCCGGCGAGAAGCTGGACGTGCTGATTGCCTATGATGGTCTTGTCGTCGATGTCTGAAGGCTGAAATGGGTCGGGTAGCACGCCTTGTCCTTGGTGGATGGGGCCGGCGCGCCGCCTGGGCGGTGCTTGCCTTCTTCCTGTTCCTGCAGGTTTTCGTCCCTTCCCTGTTCGATATCGCGCGGCTTGGTCTGTTCGACACGTATCAGCGTCTGATGGGCCGCGACCGCCACACTGACGCAGTTGTGATCGTGGCGATCGACGACGCCAGCCTGGCCAGAATCGGCCAATGGCCATGGCCCCGCCAATTGCAGGCGAAGCTGGTATCGGCGATTACCGCCGCCCATCCCGCCGCATTGGGTGTCGACCTCCTATGGCCTGAGCCCGATCGGGAATCGCCAGAGCAATGGCTGAAGCATGCCGACGATCTGCCTGCTTCCCTGATTTCCGAATTGCGGCAATTGCCGAGCCATGACGCCTCTCTCGCCAAGGCGCTGGCGAATGGCCCGATCGCCGTCGGTATCGGTATTCCACAGACGGACGGCACTGCCGACACCGGCAAGCTTGTGCCCTTTCGCCTGATCGGCCAGAGAACCGAACAAAATCTCGCCAGCCTTGTGCCCAGCTTTGAAAAAACCTTGCGCAGCATTGCCATGCTGGATGACGCCGCGTCCGGCCATGGTGTCGCCTCGGTGACCCCCGACCCCGACGACACCTTCCGCCGCATGCCCCTGGTGTCTCTGAT
>DATKEP010000178.1:0-49591 GCA_035512055.1 Rhizomicrobium sp. | reverse complement strand
GCACGCCAGCGGGCTTGCCCGGGGTAAGCGGGCGGACATTGTCAGCAGCAAACGCGCTTGAAGCAGCCAAACTTGTCGCAACGGCAAGCGAAATCAAAATGCGCATCTTTCCCCTCGGTATATTGTATTTTTTCCAAGACTATACACAAAAATGCAATAGACACAATGCACGGAAAGCCCAACCCGCCTGCCGCTTGCCGCAACAGCTCAAGCCGCGCAACCCGGGTACCGGCAATCAAATCAGGTCGATCCGGAAAATCCAGCCGGCGCCCGGCCCATCCTTGTCGGGCCAGCCGGGATGATGACCGGCATCGCAACCGATGAACGCCCCCTTGTAGAAGCCTAATCCGTGCGGATCGCAGGAACCAGGCTCCAAGGTTACCTGTTCCAGCACATCACCGGTCTTGGGGTCGTATTTGGACATGCCCTCAATCCCTTCGGCAAAGTTTTTGGAATTGTTGGCGGTGGCCAGCCAGATGAAGCCTTGATCGTCAAAGGTCATGTCATGGCTGCGCATCGTATCAGGCGAATCGTTGCGGATGCGGATGGCGTAGTCGCAGGTCCAGCTTTCGGGGTCGACGCGAATCATGCAGTTGAGCCGATTGGCGACGATCCAAAGCTTGCCGTCATGCCATTGCGCGCCATGGGTGCCGCCGCCGCCCAGTGGAATCGGTTTGACCCAACGCAGCCGTCCAGTGCTGACGTCTAGGTTGTGTACGCCGGTATAAGGCGGGGGATAATCGGTCTCATTGTTTGCGATCACATAGAGCGACGTGTCGCTGACCGCGAGCGCACTGGTGACTTCCGAAGGGCTGGAATAGGTCTTGAGTACCTTGCCGTTCCAGTCCATCAGCCAGACCTGCTCCGGCCCCGGCTGCTCCGGCACCCCCGCGCCCTGCGCCTGGATGCTCTTGAGCTTCTGTTGCCCGATCCAGACGCCGGCGTCGCTGTGTTCCGGAATGGCCAGGCAGTTGGGATAAAATTCGGGCGCCTTGAACAGCTTGGTGGTTTTGGCCCGGCGCTGCGGGATCTGCTTTTTGGGCGGACTTGCAGGTGCGCGCATTTGGGCCAGCGCCGATGACGTCACCATCAGGCCCAGCCCTGCCAGGAATTGCCGTTTGCCGATCATGTCCATTCCCGCCTGTTGTCAGCGCCCAGTCTGAGTTTGGCCATCATAGAAGAACTTCATGCTCTGAGGCACCGCACAATCCGAAATCAGCTTGTCTACGACATGCGCCCGTGCTGCGATCAGTGACTGGCTTCCAAGCGCATCAGCCCGCAATCTGCGAACTTCCACCGCCGTGAACGGCCTTGTGCCACCCGGCGCACTTTTGCCGCCCAGGCCGAACACCACGAAGTTCATCATGTCGGCCAGTTCCTGGTTATCGGTGATCGCGGAATAGGCGACGTTCGGAAGCCGGATCAGGTAATCGCGGCCTTCTTTCGTGCACATGAAATAACCCACACGGTCGCGCAGCACGGGAATTTCGGCGGGCGCGGAATTGCCCTGCATGCCATGGCAGCCGCTGCAATATTCCACATAATCGGATTCCGGCGTGGTCAGCAGCGGCAGTTCGGGCTGAGCCTGCCCGGCCGCTGCGGCGAAAAGCAGAGCCGCCACGGCATTCATGGAACGACTTTCCTGGCCGCGAGATCCTCACGTACCGCCGCCAAGTCGGTCGGGGACATTTTGGGCTCGGCTCGCGCCTTCTTGATGTCGTCGGCACCATAGATGACGGGCGCATGATCGAGGCCGGAAACATAAGTCAACACCGCGGCGATATCGTCATCGGACAAGCTGTCGAAGCCCGGCATGATCCCCAGGACCGGCTGGCCGTCCACTGTCACGCGCCCGCTCATGCCATTGAGAAGCACCTTGGGCAGAAAGCCTTTGCCTTCCGCAGTTGCAGCGATCATGCCAGCCCTGCCCGCGAGGCGCGGGAATTGGCCCGGCACGCCGACGCCGCCAGCCTGATGGCAGAAAGCGCAACTGTTATCGAACACCGCCTGACCGTCCGCGGACGCCACGCCTGTCGCGGCCGCCAGAAACAAGGCGGCCAATAATGGCTGTTTCACTGCACGGCACCGACCAACGCCGCAGTGGAGCAATGATACTGCATGTTCTCGAGGCCGAAACACCAGATGATGTCGTTGTTGGTCTGCGGCACGTAAAGCTGCGTGTCGCGATCTTCATTGTCACAATGGCACTGGCCGCAACCCGGCTTGCCGCAGCAATCGCGATAGGCAATCAGATAGGTCTTGTTGTCGTCGGGATTGACGCAGGTTCCCACCCAGCTTGTGGTCGAAGCAACGGCGCCCGCGGGGCACATATGCGTGCCGCCGCCGCAACAGGCACAGAGATTTCCGTCAACCCCGCAATAGCGCCAGTAATCGCACTTGGTATCGTCCTTGGTCTGGGCATTCATCGTGAAATGCGTGCGTGCCCTCTCGCCCCGGTCGGGCTTGCCTTGGGCCTGGGCGCGGCTAATGGGGAGCACCGGGAATGCCGGCGCGGCTGCCAGCGCCAATCCCAGCCGCGACAGCACTCCGCGCCGGGATGTGTGCCCGGCCAGCCTTCGCACGAGCTTCTCGCCAATTCTGTCGATCCCGATCTGCTTCATGGTTAGGCGACCTTCGTCTTGGAATGGGGGGCTTTCGACTGTTTGAGATAATCCTGCACCGACACCACACCCAATTCATGGGCGGTGACCAGACTTTCCAGATGCTCGCGGCTGTTGACCAGTCCCTTGGAAAGGAGCGTGCCGTCGCCACCGATCAGCACCGCATGCGGCAGCCGATCGACATGGAAGGTCCGGCCCACAATGGAGGAATTGACAAAGCGCAACCCACCCATTTCCAGCCGCTCGACCATGGCGCGTTGCTCGCCGGGATCGTCGTCGCCGACAAAAACGATGTCGAGTTTTTCGCTTTTCGCGAAATTCTTGGCGATGGGGACCAAGTCCTTGCACAGCGGGCAGTGCGGCGACACGAACAGCAGAAGCTGGTTGCGCCCTTTTGTCAGCGGCTTGCCGATGGCAAGTGGCGCGCCGTCGAGCGTTACGGTGTCGAGCACCGGCGCGGGTTCGCCTATCACTGGCCCCTTGCTGTTCAACAGCGCGCCGGCCGGGGCAAGCCGCACATGCAGCACGCCAACCTGGCGCGCCAGGGCCAGAAGCGCCAGCCCCAATCCCAGGATCACGACCCAGGACAGGAATTGCGAAACGATCAGGACGGTGAGCATGGAATGTCCCTCAGGCAAAGCGATGGCGGCGCGTATCGGCTGGCGGCAACGCGGCAAGAATGTTGAGCAACAGATAGAGCAGGAAAAGGCCCACGCCAGCGGCAACACCGCTAAGGGCGAGCGACATGGTCAAAGGTGCCATGACAACCAGCGAGGGCACGAGAAGTGCCGCAAGCAGGCCGTTGCGCGCGACCAGCGCCCAATTCAGCGTCTGACGCAGGAAAGTTTCGCCACAGCCGCAGTCGATATGTTCGCGTCCACACGTGATATTGATCGTCATCGCCACCGCAAAGAGTATCAGCAACACGATCGCCGCCAGCGCTGACCACAGCCGAAATTGCGCGGACAAGAGCAAAATCGACAGGATCATTTCCACAGGCGGCAAGAGCGAAGCGGCCGGCAAGGTCAACCAGCGGGGTAGAATCCGGTAGTTGGCGATCACGCCGGGCAGGATCCGCCAATGCATGGCCTTTTGAACGGCCGCCAGCATGAAGACCAGGCCGACACAGGTGCGGCCCGCGACGGAAGCTGCGGAATGCAGCTCATGCGCCAGCGCCACCATCAGGGCTCAACCGTATAGAGAATGCCGCCGCCCGAATTGTCCATGCTGCGTATCTTTTGCAGGGTCTGGGCATCCAGCACATGGGTGTTGCCCGAGCCGTCGCTGGCATAGACCTGCGGCCTGGCGTCTTGGCTGACGGCGATATTGACAAGCTTGTCCCTGAGTCCATCCGGCAGGGCATGGCGGCCGATCAGCTTGTGCGAGTTCGCGTCGAGCACCCAGATTTCCTGGGCAGGTTCGTATTCGCTCCAATATTCGCCCATATGCATCAGCACATAAATGCGTCCGCTTGCAAAGTGCACGGCCATGGGCTGGCGGCCGCCCGGCATCCAGTTGACGTCCATGGGCGTGTAGGTTGCCTTGCGCATGAAGGCCGCCTGCTGGATCGACCAGGGGGCGCCGATCCTGGGTGCCGGGCCCAAGGCCACAGGCGTGATCAAGCCACTATAGCTCAACATCGTGACGTTGCCGGTTTTGGGATCGATGATCGAGGTGTCGAAAATCGGATCCTCCGTGGCCGAGAAGAAGGGCGCGGAACGAGTGATGCTTGGTGTTGGCCCGTCCATCGCCACCGTCGCCAACGTGCCGTTCGAGCATAGTGCCGAAAAGCCGCCCAGCGTGTTGGTGAACATGGTGGCGCATCCCGGCAGTTCGATTTTCTTATCGAAAACTCGCTTGTCCAGGTCCACGACATTTACCGACGAAGACGGCTGCATGTTGTAGACAAGCGCCTTTTTGCCGTCGCTGGTGATCATCAGATTGTGCGTGCGATTACCAATTAACATGCGGCCTGGGATGGGCACCTCCGAAACCAGCTTGAGGCTCCGCACGTCATAGACCAGCAGCATGTCCTGGCGGGTGCCACGATCCAGCTTCGACCAGATGGTCTGGGCGACATAGAAATTTTTGCCCAGCGGATCGAAGGAGAAACTGTCCTGGCCATACATGTTGACCATGCCCTTCATCTTGCCGGTATCGCCGTCGAAGATGCGGGTGCCGTCCAGGCCATTGCCGCGATTGACGAACACCCAGTGCGGCTGCACCGGATCGAGCGTGCCGACGCTGGGCACCTCGGCCTGAGGAATGGTCACCGCGCCCTGCGGACTGATTTTCTGGATCGGAGAGGCGATACCGTTGGTCTGGGCAAGGCCGGGCGATGCCAGCAAGGCAGTCAAGGCCGCGCCGAAAAAGACGATTCTGGCGGATGCAATCATCGCTCGAAGTCCCCTATGCGCCGTTCGGTCTTATTTTACGAAGCTTTGGCCCGGATCGGCGCCAAGTCAACGCGAAACAGCGATTGTTGAGAGCGGTACCAAGCCGCGGAGCGACAAGGGCGGCCCCCTTTCCGCCTAGGATTTGCGCAATTCCATCAGTGCAACCTGCATCATCGCCCGGGCATAGCCGACATTGTAGACCCAGCCGGTATAGCCGCCATTCTTCTGGCCCTTGTCGTTCTCCGTCGTGCGGGGATGTTCGGGCATGATCAGGTGCTTGTAACTGTTTTTGACCAATTCCTTCATCACCGCCAGCAGGTCGTCGTCGCCCTCATCGTCCCAGACTTCGACATATTTTTCGTTGGGCTTGGTCAGCTTCACATTGCGGAA
The DNA here is from genome assembly GCA_035512055.1 of Rhizomicrobium sp. Classification (GTDB taxonomy): domain Bacteria; phylum Pseudomonadota; class Alphaproteobacteria; order Micropepsales; family Micropepsaceae; genus Rhizomicrobium. Next base: position 44,184 of record DATKEP010000178.1, on the reverse strand, counting down.
ATGCACCTGGCTGATTCGGTCGCGGCTGGCGAAATACCGACATACCGCCACCGGGTCTTCGCCCAACTCGCGGGTCACGCCGCAGTCGAAGGTGATGCCGTTGGATGGCGAGTTCACCGTCTCGATCAGCCGCTTCCAGTCCTTCAAGGTATTGAGCACCTGGCCCGAGCCACGGCTCATCTTGGGCGGCGGGTCATTGGGGTGCACGCAAAGCCGGACGCCCGCTTTCTCCGCCACTGGGACCAGTTCCTTCAGGAAGTGGGTGAGATTCTCCCACACTTTGTCATAGCTGACCGCCCCTTCCGACGGAATTGGCGGTAGATCTTTCATCCGGTCATAGTCGAAAGACAGAAGCCCGGAGCCGCCGCGGCCGGGTATTTCCTTGTAACCCTCGTTCGCGCGGTGCGGGAAGAAGTCGTACTCCACCACCGGCAATCCCGCCTTGCCAGCGGCCACAATCGAGGCCTTCAGCTTTTCGATCATCTCGTCGCGCCCCGGCAGGCCATGCACGACCTTCAGGAATTCCGGTTCCATGGCGCCGTTCTTGAACCAGGGCACCATCACGATGCCGAGCTTCAGGCCTTGCGTCGCCAAAAGATCCATGCGCTTCCTGAACCAGTCTTCCGTCCAGGGCGGGGGCGGCATGTCGGGCATGTCCACCCAGTTGATGCCGATCTGCTTGGTCCTCCTCATCTCCGTCTCGGTGGGATCGGCGGAAATGTACATGGTGAGCTTGGGCGTATCCGGCCCTTCCTGCGGCATGCCATTGGTGTCGGACGCGGCCCTAGCGCCGCCGGTGCCTGTGGCACCCGCAAGCAGCGCGCCTCCCGAAGCAGCCATCATGCCGCGCCGCGACAGAAAATTGTTCTTCCTGGTCATGTTTTTCTCCCCTTCCGGCCCGACTTTTGCGCCGGTGTCATTGTGGTCGCTCTTGATCAGAAAGGCTTTGACGCCTGCGATTTTCACACCACCGTCCCATGCTAGGCGGTTTTTGGCGCGGCCATCGTCAGCAAGGGCGCCGCGATGCTCATGGCGGCGAACGGCGCATAGGCAACAAAATGCGCCAAATTATATTGCTCCGGCTTGGGATGGATCACGGGCAGTATAAAGTCGCGCGCGAAAGCGATCAGGATATAATTCATGCCCAGGAAGCGCAGCGGCGGCCATGCCGGCCCCAGCGCCTTGACGCCGCCGAATGACAGAGCCGCCAGCAGATAGGTGAAGAACAGGGCGATCAGGAAGAACAGCAGAAGTCCGCCCGACAGCGGTACCTTCCCCAGGATAAAGCCGAGCCAGACCACCAGCCCGACATGGACCAGATGGGCTGAGGCGAAAGACAGGCCGAACTCCCGGGCGCGGCCTTTGAGTACCATCCAGCCCAACAGTGAGGCCAGCGCATTGCAGGCATACGCCATAAAGAAGAGCAGGAATGACCAGCGCGCCGTCAGTTCCAGCGCCAGCCGAACGCTTTTGTTGTCGGGACCATTGAGACCCAGCACGACCGCCGCCACGGCCAGCGCGACGCCGGAAGCCGTACCCATCCAAAGCATGACGTTGGACTTTGCCATGATCGCCTGCCCTTTCCCTTGTGGTCCACTTTATGGGCGGCGGCACGCTGTTGACAAGGCAAGCGCCCAGGCGCGCAAATTGGGTAAATCAAGAACTGGGGGCGGCCATGCGGCACATTCTGGCAGCGATTGCGATCTCGGCTTTTTCAACGTCCGCCTTGGCAGCGGGCGAGCACAGCAAGGTGCTGACCGACATTTCGACCAACCTCGTCACGCAAAACTGGAAAGTAACGTCTGCGGACTGGGCCAAAGGCGGTCCGGCCTGGAGCATCGAGCTCAGAACCCTGCATGGCGGCCGTCAGGAAGGCGTGCAGGTGATCGACGTGGACAATGGTGCCATGAGCTTCACCATCGTGCCGAGCCGTGGTTTCGAAGTGTGGAAAGCCAACGCCGGCACGCTGCGCTTGGGCTGGGACTCACCCATCCATGACATCATCCATCCATCCTACATCCGGCTGGCCGACAATGGGGGTCAGGGCTGGGTGGCCGGCTTCGGCGGTCTGATGGTGCGCGGCGGGCTCGCCTCCTTCGGATCCCCGGTGCAGGACGGCGATCAGCAGCTGACGCTGCATGGCCATGTCGACTACATCCCGGCCAGCTTTGTCAGCGTGCGCTATGAGGCCGGGAGGCTGGTTTTCCGCGGCGTCGTAGATGATTTCCAGACCTTTGGGGCCCAGTTACGGCTGATCTCGGAAATCTCGACCCCCGTCGGCAAGCCGGAATTCCAGTTCGACGACCAGGTCACGAACATGTCCGATGCGCCGCAGGAAATCGAGCTTCTCTATCACACCAATTTCGGCGCGCCTTTGCTTGGCGCGGGCGCGGAGTTCGTGGCGCCGGTTAAGCAGGTGGCGCCGATGAACCCGGCATCGGCCGCAAGCGGCCTTGGCGGCTGGAACCGTTATACCGGGCCGCATGGGGCGGGCTATGTCGCCAAAGTCTTCAACATGCAGCTCTATGGCGACGCCAAGGGCGAGACGAAGGCGATGCTGAAATCACCCGATGGCAGCCAGGGCGTGCTGATGCAGTTCGACACAAAGGGTCTGCCCTATATGTCGCTATGGAAGAACGAAGTGACAGCCAATGCCGGCTATGTGACAGGGCTTGAACCCGGCACCGGCTTTCCCAATCCACGTCCCATCGAGCGTGCTGCGGGCCGCGTGCCCAAATTGCAGGGCGGTGAAAGCCACCATGTCCATCTGGTGATCACCGCGCTGACCGGCAGAGCCCAAGTGGACGCGGCCGCCACTGCCATCCGGGCACTGGCAGCGGCGCCCACTGCAGTCTCGAATAAGCCTACTGGGCCTTAGGGGCCGCGTGCTGATCCTTGACCACTTCGAACTTGCCCAAGGTGCAGCTCTGGCCTGACTGGATCACCTTGAAGCTCTGCTGGTATTCGCAAATATCCTCGGTGCCCGGCACGTTCCAGACAAAGCCTTCGTAGCGAAGGTCGGTGCAGATGCCCTGCAGATGGTTCACCAGCGTGCGGCCGTCACGCATCTTGAATGTGAGGTTTTTGCCGTCCTCGGAATGCGTACTGACAATGTCGCGCTGCATCACGCACATATTCGCTGACGCTGGCATGGCCGTGGCGGCAACAACCGCGACGGCTGCAATGATCGTCTTCATGTGACCTCCAGGCGCCCCTGCCTCTGTCCATTGTCCGCCAATTCGTCGCCACCCACAATGCGGTGGCCATGCATTGCAACTTTTGGCGAAAACCGGGATAACAGCCTAGAAATTCTGGCTAATTCGCCACAGCGAACAGGACAATGCCCGACAAGCTTCAGGAACAGATAGCCGCAATCTGGTCGCGCGCCTTGGGGGTCAAAAAGGTCGGCCTTGACGACAATTTCTTCGCGCTTGGCGGCCACTCGCTGCTGGGCGTGAAGATGATCGCTGAAATCCAGGCCAAGACCGGCATGGAGGAAGAGCTCAAACTGTCCGACTTGTTCGAATTTCCCACCCTCGGCGCCTTTACCGCGCATCTGGAAAGCCTGATGGCACCCAGCGAGGAATCCGGAAGCATTTAGGCAGTGCGCCAGGCGGCTGCCAGCACCACGCCGTTATGCAGGGCATAGCGGCCACCGAGGCTGGCACCGTGCGCCGCCGCGACGAAACCATCCAGCCTGAGTGAGATTTCGACCTCCCGGAAGACCAGGGCGGCCTTCAGCGTCAATGCCTTGTAACTGGCTTCCTTTGCGCTGAACAAAAGTGTCGCAGATACCAGCGGGTCGGCTTGCGTCCGCAATGTCTCCCGCTCGATGGGCGTGAAAAGTCGTGGCCACAAATCTGGCGTGACACCGCCCGTCCGTTCCGCGTCGATGCCCAGCCCCGCGAAATGCCGGCATTCGCCCGCGAGAGCCGCGGCATAGCCACTTGTATGGGTGATGCTGCCCACGATGCCGGGAGGCCAGACCGGCCCGCCGTCTTGATGCTTTGCAATCACTGCATCTGCGTGACCGAATTGTGCCAACGCGGCACGCGCGCAACTACGGCCCAGCGCGAAATCGCGTCGGCGTTTTTCGGCCGAGCCTGCAACATGACCAATCTCGTCCGGATGAATTGCAACCGCCTGTCCCCGATCCCAGATTTCAGCGCCTGACAAGCCAGGCACGAGCAGCCGAGAAACCAGGCCGCTCAAACCGGAACCATGTCGGCAAACAACCGAAACAGCATGGCGGTGAAATTGTCCTGGTCGGGCGGGCTGACCGCGCCTTGAAAGAAATGCAGCGAGACCTGCACCTCATGGCCATAGTCCATCACATGCAGGAACAGGGGCGAGGAGCGGCGTGGCCAGGTCTGTGTCAAAGTTTCAATGTCCGGCGGCCAGGGCAGCGAGGCGCCCGCGTCAAGGGCCTGGCGTCTCTCCGCCTTCTCGCGTGCGGTGCCCAACGAATAATAGTTGAATACCGCCGGAATCTTGTTGGGATAATCGGGCGCTTCGATGCCGGGCCTTACGCAATACGGAGCCCAGAAATGAAGGCCCGGAATGCGCAGCGCCAGGGCCGCGTCATATTCCGCCAGGATGCCGCGCATGACAGTTTCAAAATCCGATTCCGACGGCACGTTTATCTCGACAGCATCAGCACAGAACATCAGACCGACGGTGTTGGTCAGTTCCAGGGAGACGCGCTTGTCGCCCAGGACGCGCACGGGAAAGCGCTCCATTCTCGCCCAGCGCGCCATCGCAACACAGAAGACCGTTAGATAGACCAGAAAAGAAGTGACCTTCAGGCTTGCCGCCAGTCTCCTCACCTTATCCGCCACCCGCGGCGGGATGGTAAAATTCTTCACGATGCGAATGCCATTGCCCCAGATGAGTGGCGTTCGGTCCAGCGGCGCCAACATGGTGGGCTGATCGTGATACCAGCGCCGCCAGTGCTCTATCAGCTGCGCGCCATGCCCGCTGGCCAGGACTTCGCGTTCCGCAAGCGCATAGTCGTTGTAGAAAACCGGCGACGGCGCACACGGCGCCCCGGTCTCCAGGATGTCGTGGATTTCTTCCAGAAGGATGTTGCGCGTTCCGGCATCGGCGATCATGTGGGCCGAAGAGATAGCGGCCAGGCTTTCATCATCCTGCAGCGCGAAAACCTTGGCACGGGTCAGCCATGTCCCCTCTATCAGGTTGAGCCGGGCGCAAAATTCCTGCGCGCCTTTCTCGGCGGCAGCCCGGCCCGCATCCGCGCCCAGACCGCGCAGATCTTCCTGTTCGACTTCAAACGATTCCGCCGGATTGTGAAAAGCCTGAAGACCGCCATCACGCGCCTCGAAGCGGGTGCGCAGCGCGTCATACCGGGCGATCACCTGGCGGATGGCGGCAGTGACTGCTTGCGGCGTTGAATTGAAGTGGCCCACCATGCCGATATTGAGGGCTATCGGCTTGCCCTCTTGCGGCCCGCCGGCGAATGCGCGCCACATCTCTTGCGCCACCGACGGTGTCAACGGACCCTTGTGCGGAGCCGCGGTTCGCAAGGCGCGCGCGGCGTTGCGGGCCTTCAAGAATTCGACGATCTCGCCACGCCGCCCACGCAAGACGTCACGGTCGGAGTCGGAGAGCGCGTGTTTGGGGGACCGGTAGCGGATCTGGTCGCCATCCAGCGACAGGATGATGTTGCGGCTTTCCAGTCCGGTGATCAGTTTTGCAACTGTCATGAGAGAGTTATCTTGCGGCTGGGTGTCACCATTACGACCAGGAGCGAGACACAGGCCAGAAAAATGGCAAAGACCATGAATGGGATGTGATAGCTCCTGGTAATGTCAAACATGATACCGGCGAATATCACCGACGACAGAAGCAGCGCCGCCAACAAGGCATAGCCCCATCCCATCACTTGGCCGAAATGGGCCGAGCCGAATTTGTTTGCGACCAGACCGGCCGTGGTCGGCAGCGCACATCCCAGCGCGATGCCCGCCAGGCAGGACGCGGCAAACAACGCGGGCGGCGCCGCAACCAGGGTCAGCGAAAGCCACGACATGGTCATGCTCAGAGCCGCCACGATGAGCAGCGCGTGCTGATTGACGTGGTCTGCCAGCAAACCGGCCACGACCTTTGTAATTGCGGCAACGATCGCAAAAACCGAGATCGACAATGCCGCCGTCACGGGTTTCATGCCCATCTGCACGCCGTAAGGTACAAGCGTGATCACGATTGCTTGGCTGGTTCCGGAAACCGCGGCCAAAGTAAGGCAGGGAACCCAGAATGCGCGGCTATACAGTATGTCGCTCCAGCGCAGGCGTTCGGTCTTTGCCGTGTTCGCCGGCCGGCCCTGGTTTTCCGGATGATCCTGAAGGCCCATATCGGATGGACGGTCGCGCAGAACCAGCAATGCAAGCGCAACGATGAGGACGGCATCGATCAAGCCCTCACAGAGAAGCGTGGGGCGCCAGCCATAATGCTGAATGGCCGCGCTTAACAACGGCACCACTGTGAAGCCACCGCCCGAGGTGGCGACAGCCGCCAGTCCTTGCGCCAGTCCCCGGCGGCGGTAAAACCAGCGCGATGCCAAGGTCGATGTGTTCAGTGGTCCCGCAGCCATGAAAGCGATCGCCGCCGGAACAAGCAGGATGAGCGCCATCACCAGAAGAGAATGCGAGGCCGCGATGCCGACGAATGAAACCGCCAGGAAAACGGCCCCCAATGGCACCACCAACCGGATAGTCCTTGTGTCCAGGGCGCGGCCCACCAGCGGCGCGATGAGCATGGCGCCGGCAAACATAATCAGGACCGGCAAACTGGCGACCGCACGCGAGACATGGAATTCGGCCTGCAGCGGCAGCACGAACAAGCCCGAGGCATAGCTGGTCGCGCCCTGTACCAGCATCTCCGACACGGCGGAAGCCGCCAGGATGAACCAGCCGTAATAAACCGGCGAACTTCGCATGACGGATTCCCGGCGTGCCCCACCGGGTTATGCCATGACATTGAATTTCAGGGAAGAATTGGGCTGATCAGAGGAAGCCGCCGGGGATCGCTGCGATCTGGCTTTCCCAGCTTTCCTCGGTCTCGGTGCGCCGCGGCGTGTAAAGGCACAGCCCTATCGCATAGGACGGATGGCCCTGGTCATCGGCCAAAGGTACAAACAGATTCTCGGCATTCAGATATTCGCGGCCATTGATATGCACGCGGCCGAGGAACCGCAGCGGCTTTCCGCCGTCAAGCAGGAGGTCGCCACATTCAATCCAGCGCGGCAGATGTTCGGCGGGAATCGTCTCCTCGAAAGTCCTGCCGGTATTGTGCCCCGCGACCGTTGTGACCTTCGTACCAATGAGCCGCCAGCAGTATTGCGACGGATTCACGGCGGTCCGCTGAAATATCACGATGTCGCGGAGGAAATCCTTCAGGTCGCGAGGCGTCATTTCGGACCGGGCCGGCATCGGGCGCTCGCCCGCCTTGTCGCGCCAGAGCGACAGGAACCGCTCATAAATCGGATCGCTGAAAGCAAGCCCGGGATCACAGAAGTGATGCCACTTCTGCTGCGCAGCCTTTTGATTGAGCGCTCGTGCGGCAGCGAAGACGTTCATATGCCGATATTTGGCTGAAAATCATAAATGCGGGGTAAAGCAGTGGGTAATCGGGTTAATTCGCCCATGTCAAACTGAAACAGGTTAAACTGGAACCTGCTGTTGATTCGCGCCCTGTTTTAACAGCCATGCGTTGTCAACGGCAGGCAGATACAATTTTGCGCTGAGTCATATTAACCAGTGAATCCAGTACCATACCAATAAGGGGACTTACGTATTGGCTCCATTAGGGAATTGTTCACTACTGAGGGCGGCTTCAAGTTCGCCAGCTAGTGCATTCCAATGTCCGAAGCCCTTCGGGTTGCCGACACGTTAAAGAGACAGCAGCACGGCATGGCACAGTCGCACAGAAGATTGGTACCCGACGAAAGCACCCGTGCCACACGCTTCGGCCGGCACAAGCTGGACAAAATGGATCCGGCGCGAATCGCCAGGCACCTGGTGACATTCCAACCGACGGAATCGGATGTCGCCAACATCCTGGCAAAGGCTCGTCTTTCAATCCCCGGCATCGCGGAAACCGAAGAGGTTCTGAAGGTCTTCCGCCACAACCCCGTTTGCATGATGGCGCTGGCCCGCAAATCCAAGTTCAATCCGCAAAGCCCGGAGGCCGAAGGCTTTGTCGCGGTCCTTCCCCTGAACAGCCTCGGTCTTCAGATGCTGGCATTGGGGGCTTTCACCGCAACCCAGCCGGACTTGCGCCTGGTGGTAAGACCGGATGAACGCCCCGCAGGATTGTACATGTGGGGCGTCTATGCGCCCGGACCGCTGTCGGCGGGCATGGCGCTGTTCATGGACCGGATGTCCTCGCCGCAATATGCCGGCATCAATCTTTATTCCCGCCCCAATACGGAAGCAGGCCGCAGATACAATGAAGTACTGGGCGCCACCCAGGGCACGACCATTGCGGGGATCTACGCGCCGAATATCTGGATATTCCCCCGCGTCCCGGAGCGGCCGCTTTATGACAGCTATGTTCCAAATTCCGGTGAGAAGACCATTGGTATAACGGTGGCCCGCACGTTCGACGATTTGATGCGCGTCGCCGCGATTCGAAACTCCGTCTATATCGGCGAGCAGGAATGCCCCTATAGCGAAGAGTATGACGGCAACGACCTCTCAGCCACCCATCTTCTGGCCTATCTCGGCGATGAACCAGTCGGCTGCCTCAGGCTTCGTTTCTTTGCCGATTTCGCGAAATTCGAGCGCATGGCGATCCGCAAGGAGTATCGCAGATCGCGTGCCGCCATTCAGCTGGCACGTGCCGGGTTCAAATTCTGCCAGAAGAAAGGATATCGCCGCGTGTATGGCCACATCCATGAGCGCTTGGTGCCGTTCTGGAGCAGATTCGGATTCCGAGTCATGGAGAATACGCGCCGCTTCGTCTTTTCCGACTTTGAATATATCGAAATCGTTGCCGATATCGAACCGGATCCAAACGCCATTCGAATCGGGAACGACCCCTATATCGTCATCCGTCCCGAAGGACGTTGGCACGAGCCCGGTGTGCTCGAGCAATCTGCCTCGCGCGTAGCCACCAATCCTTCGGTCGACAAGAAATCCTGACCGAGACTTCACGATCATCCGCCTGCAGACCAGCGGTTGCCTGATGACAAGCGCACCCTGCTAAAGTAGCTTCACCCTCAATGCCGGGTGCGGGTGTTTGTCCGTAGCCGGGACAGCACTGCCATGCCGCACTGAGGAGTGAATGGAGTTTCGCCAGCTGGTCGCGGCCCTTCCGCGTAAGAAGAGCGCGATCTATACTTTCGAGCGTGGCCAGGCCGCGTGCCATCCCCATGCCGCACTGTATGACGACGTGCTGCGCACGCGCGATGCCTTGGGCGCATGGGGTGTCAAGCGGGGTTCCCGTGTCGGCATCTATGCGCCCAATTCCTATGCCTGGCTGGTGCATGACCTCGCGTTGATCGAACTGGGCGCCATATCGGTGCCCTTCACCGACGATTTCGCCGGCAAGTTGAATCAGGAACTGTTGGACAGGTACAACATTGCCTTGCTGCTTATTGCCAAAAGCCATGCCCGCCTGTTCCCCCAGAAGCCGGCGCACGTCGCATTCATCGATGCCGCCAATGAAGGCGTGCGCGCGTTGGATCGGCCGCCTTCTGGCGACGCTGATCAAGCGGACCAGCACAGCCTGGTCTTTTCGTCGGGCTCCGCCGGCGGCCTCAAGGGACTGGTGATCAGCCGCAAAGGCGTGGAAGACACATTGCCGCCCATCATGGAGGCCATCGGCATCAGGCCGGATGAAAGACTGCTGCTGTTTCTGCCCATGTCGAACTTCCAACAGCGCAACATGTGCTATTTGGCCCTTTGGTACGATTTCGACATCATCATCACGGACTACACACAGATGTTCGCGGCCATGCCGGCGCTCAATCCGACGCTGCTGATCGCGCCGCCGGTCCTGTACCAGATGATATTTGGCGAATTCGAGAGGTATCCCGGCTGGAAGAAATCGCTTTGGCTTGTCCTGGGTGGCGCGATTTCGCTTTTGCCGTCAGCGGGCGCGCGCCAGGCAATTGCACGCCTGGTGTTTCATGACTTCTACAAGCAGTTCGGCTCCAGTATCCGCTTGCTGGTTACCGGCATGGCACCGATACGGCGCAACATCGGCAGCTTCTTCGCACGGCTTCAACTGCCGCTTTGCGAGTCTTATGGCATGGTCGAAGCGGGCTCAATCACCTTCCGCCCGGCCAGCTCGCGCGAATATGGTTCGGTGGGCAAGCTGCTGAGAGGCATCGAAGTGGCCATAGAGCCTGACGGGGAAATCATTGTCTGCCGCGACAATCCAATGACCTTGCGCTATTTCCAGTGCGCGGACGGTGAAAATGAGCGCACTTTCGTGGCGCCGGGCAAGGTCGCGACCGGCGACATGGGCCGGTTCGACGACGATGGCAATCTCTATCTGCTCGGCCGCAAGAAGGAACTCCTGGTCACGCCGGGCGGGGTCAAACTCCACCCCGAAAGCATCGAACAGGTACTGAACAACAGCCCCGACGTGATTCATTCCGTACTCTTCATGCGACCTGACGCGGCGCACCTCACTTGCGTCTTGGACCTGGCACCCCCCATCACCGAAGAAGCCAAGCTGAGGGCTACGAAATTCGTCAACAGCCTGCCGGAGGCAAAGATAGCCGCGCCCTTCGTGGAAGTGATCTTCGCCAGCGAGACTTTCACGCGGGAGAACGGCATGCTGCGCCCCAATCTCAAGATCGATCGCAAGGCTATCGCGGCGCGCTATCTCTGACAGCCGGCCGGGCCGGTCAGTCAGCGATGGCCGGCGCCGGCCCATGCGGCTCCGCCTTGTGGCAGAGCCAGACGATCACGATGGCGAACACGCACAACCAGGCTGAAACCGTGAACATGTCCACCGACGCCAGCAGATAGGCCTGGCCGATCATGCTACGCGTGACAGCGCTCTTGGCCGCCAGCTCCGACAGGCCCAGATCGTGCAGGGACGACAACAGGTTGTTGAATGCCGGCGCATAGGCCGAGGTCATGTCCGCCATGCGGCTTTGATGAAAGGCTTCGCGCCGGTCCCAGAAGGTGGTGACTAGCGACACCGAAAATCCCGCCGCAATGATGCGGGCGAAATTCGACAGTCCCGACGCGGCCGGGATGCGCGAAGCCGGCATGCCATCCAGCAGGATGGAGATGGTGGCGATGAAGAACGATCCCGAGGAAATGCCCTGCACCATCAGCGGAATGGCGATGGCCATGAAACTTGCATCTGCTGTCAGGCCCGCGCGCATCCAGTAGGACACCGCCGAAGCGGCGAAGGCGATTGTCGCGACCCAGCGGGCATCGAACCGCGCCATCATCCGGGCCGCAAGCGGCGTCACAAGCACCGCGATCACGCCGGTGGGCGCCGACACCAGTCCGGCCCAGGTCGCGGTGTAACCGAGCTGGGTTTGCAGCCAGAGCGGGATCAGCAGCATGTTGGCGATGAATACGCCATTGCCCAGACAGAAAACAATGGTGCCCAGGGTGAAATTGCGGCTTTCAAACAGAGACAGGTCCACGACCGGATGTTCTTCGGTCATCTCCCACAGGACAAAGGCGCCAAAGCCGATCACCGCGACAACCGCCAACGTGATAATCAATCCCGAGGAAAACCAATCTTCATTCTTGCCCTTGTCCAGCATCACCTGCAGCGCTCCCGCCCAGACGATCAGAAGACCCATGCCCACCATGTCGATCGGAAGTTTGCGGACAGGGGTTTCGCGCGCCGCGAGATTGACCCAGCACAGCATCACCACCAGCAGTCCGACGGGCACGTTGATCAGGAATATCCAGCCCCAATGAAAGGAATCGGAGATATAGCCACCAAGGATCGGTCCGCAGATTGGCGCAACCAGCGTCGTGATCGACCAGATCGCAAGCGCGGTGGTGCGCCGGTTGTGTGGAAATATCGACAACATCAGCGCCTGCGAGCCGGGGATGATCGGTCCCGACAGCGCGCCCTGCACGGCGCGGAAGAAGACCAGCGATTCCAGGCTCCAGGCAATTCCGCACAGCAATGAAGCAAGGGTAAAGCCCAGCATGGACAGAATAAAGACCTTCACCACGCCATAGCGGTTCATCAGCCAGCCAGTCAGCGGTACGCCGATGCCGTTGGCGACGACAAAGGCGGTGATGATCCAGGTGGACTGGTCGGTCGAAGCGCCCAGGTCGCCGGCGATAGTGGGAAGCGACACATTGGCGATGGTCGTATCGAGCACTTGGGTGAAAGTACCCATGGCGAGCGCAATGGCCGTTATTGCGAGCGTGCCGCCACGAAGTGGCGTCTCATGCACCCCTTCGCTCACCGGTGCGCGCCGTTTGCAGCCAGGATTCTCCTCACCAGCTTGTCTACCTGGGGACCGACATCCTCGCCGGTGTCACCGCGCATGACCCCTGTCACGGGGGCGCTGGTCACGCGCGGTCCAGACTGGTCTGTCACATTCACATCGGCGCTGACGCTTAATCCCACACGCAGGGGATTGTCCTTCAGGCCCGCCGGGTCGAGGGCGATACGGACCGGCACGCGCTGGACGATCTTGATCCAGTTTCCGCTGGCATTCTGCGCCGGCAGCACCGCGAAAGCCGAGCCCGAACCTGCTCCCAGACCGGCGACATGGCCATGATAGACGACCTTGCCGCCGTAAATGTCGGTGGTGATTCTGACGGGCTGGCCGATGCGCATGCGCGCCAGCTGCCCTTCCTTGAAATTGGCATCCACCCACACATCCGAAAGCGGCACCACCGCCATCAGCGGCGCCCCCGCATTGACATGCTGGCCCACTTGCACAGTGCGCTGGGCGATCTCGCCATCCACTGGCGCCACGATCTTCATATGCGCCAGCATGAGGGCGGCGGCGCGCAATTGCGCCTCTGCCGCCAGCACATCCGGATTATGGGCGATATCCATGCCGGAAATGCTGGATTGCGCCTGGGCCAGGCCGCTGCGCGCGGAGTTGACGGCCGCTTCGGCAGCCTCCACCGCATTGCGGGCATGGCCCAATTCCTCGCCCGACACCGCGCCCGACAGCGCCGCCCGGCGGCGCTGATAGTCGCTTTTGGCCTGGGCCAGGGCCACTTCGGCTTGCGACAGTTGGGCGGAATAAGAGTCGGCGCTGGCAAAAGTGCCGCGGACCGATCGCGCCGCGCGTGCCAGATTGGCTTCGGCGGTGCGCATGTTCACCTCGGCGACGGACGGATCCATCTCGATCAGCAGCTGGCCGCGATGGACGGCTTGCGTATTGTCGGCATAGAGCGCAGTCACCGTTGCATTCTCGCGACTGGTTACCGCCACGATGTTGCCCGCGACATAGGCGTCGTCCGTGCTTTCGCTGAAGCGGGATTCGACGAACCACCAGGCACCATAGGCAAGGCCCGCAATGACGATGACGACGCCAAAGATCAGGAACCCCTTACGGCGCCGCTCAGCCTTGGCAGCGCGAATTTCGGTGCTGTCGCTCATGGCGTGGCATCCTGTTTGGGAAGAGATTCAAGGCCGCCGCCCATAGAGAGCAGCAGCGTGACACGCTCGATCGCGGCCTGAGCCACCAGCGCTGCCATTTGCTGGCGCGCTGAAAGCAGCGTCGATTCCGCGGTCAACATGGGGATCTGTCCGGAAAGGCCCAATCGATAGCGTTCGCGGGCAAGATCGAACGCGCGGACCGCGCTGTCCAGCGCCAGCTGCTGCTGTCGGCGCTGGTCCGCCAGGCTGGCAACCTGGGTGAGCGCATCGGAGGTCTGGCGAACGGCACTGACTACGGTGCCGTTATAGTCGGCGACGGCGGCATCCAAATCGGCGGTGGCAAGGGCATATTGGGCGCGAATGCGGCCGGCGTCGAACACCGGCAGATGGATGGCAGGTCCTACGCCTGCCACAAGCGCCTTGCCGGCGAAGATGTTGTCCAGTCCGATCGACTGGAAACCCAGCGCTGCCGCCAGATCGATGTTGGGATAGAAATCGGCATGGGCGGCCTCGCGGCCATGCACCGCCGCAAGAATGCGGGCATGAGCCGCCAATATATCCGGCCGCCGCGCAAGCAGATCGGCAGGCAGATGCTGAGGCAATGCAAGTCCCTCCTCCACCACTGCCGCGGGACGGTTGATATCCGGATAGGCCTTCGCCCCCTGCCCGATCAGGGCCGCGATGGCGTGCACCGCCACGTCCCGCTGTGCCTCAGAGCGGCGCACCTCGATGCGCGACATGGCCAGCAGCGCTTTCGCCTGTTCCAGCGACGCTTCATTTTCAAGTCCCGACTTCACCCGGCTCGCTGTCAGATCCAGGATGGTTTGCCGCTCGGCGACGGTCTGATGGGCGATGTCGATATTTTGCCAGGCCAGAAGCAACTCAACGTATGACTGGGCGAACATGCCGGCCAGCGCCAGCTTTGCAGCGTTCTCATCCAGCGCCGCGGCCAGGCTCACGCTTCTGGCCCGATCGATCAGAGCGGCCTGCTTGCCCCAGAAATCCAGCGACCAGCGGAAACGGGCTTCGGTGTCACCCACCCACTGCCAGGAGCCACCGAAAGGTTTGGGATAAAGATAGTCATTGCTGACCAGTTCGCGATTCTCGGTGCCATCGATATTGATGTTGGGATAATCCAGCGCATGCTGAGCCGCCACTTCGGCCTCCGCCGCACGGATGCGCGCCAGCGCGCTCTGCAGCGAGGGATTGTTGGCCAAAAGCTGTTGCACCAGCTGATCGAGCTGCGGATCGTTGAAGGCTTTCCACCAGTTGGGCTGCTGTGGCGCGGCTTCCGGACCCAGCCCGAGCGCCTGGGGCGCGATCTCGGTCAAAGACGGCGTCGTTGTCGGTGCCTTCACGCAAGCTGCAAGCGGCAGCGCCAGAAACAATGCGGCGGCCTGGCTCCTGTTCAATCCTGTCCCCGGCATGCGGTCTGTGACCAGCCTTGACTGATTCGCCCTTTATTAAGGTTAATGCCCGGAGCCAGTAGGCGGTAATCCGCGGCCGGCCAGCATCGGTCTCTGCGCCTGCGGACAGCAATCCGAAATTCAGCTAATATACTGAAAATACTGCTATTTTACCCTACGCATACGATCCATCAAGGCGATGGCGGTGAAAATGAACACCAGGCAGAGAGGTATTAACGCCACCGCCCGGAAGGACGCCGCAGCGGCAGCCGTTAAGATGTCATGCAGCTGGGCGCCTTGCGCATTGGCCGCCATCGCAGGGTCGCCACGTGCGGCCGCCAGCTTGGCGCTGTCATAGATCGCCCCCAGGTAGGGCAAGACCAGATAGGTGGCCAGCGCCCCAGCCGAGCCCATCAAACCGAACACCATCGTGCCGCTGCGCGGATAGCGCTGTGCCACCGTTGCCAGCATGGTCGGCCAGAAATAACAGACGCCAAAGCCCCAGCCGGTGGCTGCGATCAGTGCGCTTGCAGGGTCATGCGCGAGACTGAGCCCATAGAGCCCGGCGGTGGCAAAGGCGGCGGAGAAAATCAGAAGACCCACATTGGAAAGACGCTTGACCAAAGGCCCGGCGAAGTGGCGCATCACGAACATCAGTCCGCTGACATAGGCCAGCAGCAGGATGCCGCGCATGCCCACGATCTGGGAAAGCGCCACGTCCACCCATTGGCCCGGCGCGAATTCGGTCGAGGCGGTGAAAGTCATCAGCAGTACCCAGAGAAAGATGGTGGGGGTCTGCAACGTCGCCTTGATCATCTCGCCCGGCGTCACCGGCGCATCGGTGGAAAGGCTCACGTCGGGCAACTTCTCTTTCAGCGCAAAAATGCCGAACACCAGGGCCAGCGCGCCCAGCACGACCAGGTCGAGCCGCCAGGGCAGCGCCAGCCCGTCCGTCGCCAGTGCCAGCATCGAGCCGGCCACCAGTCCACCGGGATACCAGGCATGCAGAATCGAAAGCCGCGCGACACGGTTCTCGGGGTATAGCGCGCTTGTCAGCGGGTTGATCACCGTCTCGACCAGGCCCCAGCCGAAGCCCTGCACCACCATGCCAATCAGCAGGCCCGTATAGGGCGATACCCCCAGCGAGCCGGCAAAGCCAACCAGTACAAAGCCTGCGATCAACAGCGCCGCGGCCGCCGCAAGGGCACGGCCGAACCCGATCTTGGCCAGCACGGCGCTGACCAGGAAAAGCGTCACGGCGAAACCGGCAAAAGCCGAACCCAATACCGCGCCGACCATCTCGCCGGCGCGCGCCGGATTGAGGGCATCGAGAAATTCGGTGCGCATATGCACTGCAGTGGCGGCACGCACGCTGACCGCGGCTCCTGCCGTAAACAGCGCCAGCAATGCAAGGACGAAAATGCGGCCGCGATGAAGCGGCGCCGAGTCATTTTTCATTGTATTTTTTGACCGGTTGCCCAGCCCTCCCTGCACAAGGCGAACCTAGCACAGGCCATCCACTTCCCGTAAAGTCGCGGGCCATGCCACTTCATCCTCAGGCCGCCATGGCCATCCAGCGCGCCGGCGACCTGCCGACCAACCTGTCGCCAGACGAGTTGCGCATCGCCTATGAACGCCAGCGTTTGACGCTGCTTCCGGAAAAACCGGCCGTCGCGATCACCTATCAGCTGTCCATTCCGAGCGATTACGGTCCCATCCCGGCGCGTTTTTATCGCGCCAGGAAAGACAAGCGGTCATGCCCGCTGCTGGTCTTCTTCCATGGCGGCGGATTCATGCTGGGGTCCTTGGCGCTCTACGACACTGCCTGCCGCAGGCTGGCGGTTCAGGGCGATTGCGCGGTCTTGTCGGTGCATTACCGGTTGGCGCCGGAAACGCAATTTCCCGGCGCGGTGCTGGACAGCTATGCCGCCACGCGCTGGGCCTGCGACCATGCCGGTCTTCTGAACATCGATCCGTCCAGGATTGCGGTGGGCGGCGACAGCGCCGGCGGCAATCTGGCCGCGGTGGTGGCGCAGATGGCGCTGGATTCGCAGGCGTTCAAGGTCGCGCAGCAGATACTGATCTATCCCATGACCGATCAGAGCCGCGAATATCCGTCTTATGAACGCAACGCCAGCGGCTACATGCTGACCACGGCCGCGCTGCACTGGTTCATGGACAATTACATTCCCGATCACGAGGACCGCACAAACCCGATGGCGTCGCCCATGCTGCGGCCAAAGCTTGAAGGCCTGCCGCCAGCGCTGGTGATATCAGCGGAGTTCGATCCTCTGGTGGATGACAATGAGGCTTACGCCCGGCGCCTGAAGGAAGCCGGCGTGCCAACCGAATATGTCTGTTTTCCCGGCATGATCCACCCCTTCTTCACCCTTGGCGGCATTGTGGAGGATTCGGCGAAAGCCGAGGCTCTGGTGGCGCAGGCGCTACGCAAACTGGCCTGAGACATGATGCGCGTTCTTCTGGTGCTGCTTCTTCTGTCCGCGCTTCCGGCCCAGGCGCGCGATTTCGCCTCGAGCGTGACCGAAGGCGGTGAACTGCTGAATCTGAGACCCGAATTCACGGTGCCGGATGACCCCAATCAGCTCTTCTATATCCAGCGTTCGCCCAATTCCAATACTGTGGTCTATACCGCCAGGCTGGACGCGCGTGGCGATTTCGATTCCACCGCGCCGGTGGAGGCCTTTTGGCGCAAATTCAATATTGATGGCAGCAAACAGCCGTTGAAATTCGTGGAGCGGCTGATGGCCTATGGCGTGCGGGTAGACCCCATCAAGCCGGGCCAGCCGATCACCTTCCACATTGTCACCCTGCCCGACCGCAAATTGACACTTGCCTTGGATGCCCAGCATCATCCCGAGGCACTGCTGCAGATCGACGGTCACACGGTGAAATTGTCCTATGTTTATCTGCAAGTGGTGGAAGGCGGCCTTCTGCCCAAGGTGCCGTCACTCGACTTATTCGGCATCGACACCACCAGCGGCAAATTCATTCATGAACACCTGGTTCAGCACTAGCTGTGTCGGTGAAGTGCGGCGTGTCTTCCAGCTTTATGCCCAGCCCTCGTTTTCTCTGGATCACGAGCAGCGTGCAACACACAGCCCCGATCATCAGCAAGGGCGCGAGCCACCCTGCGGCAAAAGGCGAGATATAGCCGAACTCGCCCATCAGGCTGAATGCCTTGGAGGCGAAATGGGCGAGATAGCCCGCCAGCAACACCGCGATCACGGCGAACCAACGCGTCGTGAAAGCGAAATAAAGCATGGACAGCGCCGCAGCCAAGACCGCCATCATGCAAGTGAGCAGGGTTTCGCCGAACACGGTCTGCAATCGTGTCTTATAGCCGCTCAAATCCCGCGACATGATCTGAGCATGGGCAAGCTTTCGCAGATCCGGCAGGAAAATATATTGCGGCGACAATCCGAGATTGCTGAGCCACAATTCGTCCAGGCTCATGGGAATGGCACGGCTCGCGAAGGGTATCTCGTTTTCCTCATGCACACCGGTGGTAAGCACATTGCCCTCATTGGCGAAGTCGGCGCGCCAGTAATGGCCATGCTCAAGTCGCCAGATGCCGTTACCTCCAGGACGCACGAGTGAAGCAGTGTCCACTTCAGCAAGATGGCCGTCAGTGTCCAGCTTGTAGATGGTGGCATCGTGGAGTTCGAGTGGCGGGCCATACTGGATTTCCGCCTTGAGCAGGCCGTCCGGCAGGGCGATCCAATGCGTGCCGCCGCTCTTGCCGCGATCCAGCCGGATGCCCTCCCGGCCCAGCCCCTCGGCCATCTGGATGTGGATGGCGACGGGCCTCGCCCACGCATCCACCGCGAACAGAAAGGCTCCCGTCAGCAGTCCGGCGAACAGCGCCGGCATCAGGCAGAATAGCGGCGAGCGGCCGCTGTTCCAGATCAGAAGGCGCTCGCGTGATTCAGTGAACGCACTCTCGCTCCACGCCACGCCCAGGAAGGTGGCAAAGGGAACGAAAGGCGGCAGAAGATCGGATAGCCGCAATCCTGCCAGCCGCGCGATGCTCCACATCACATGCAAGGCGCTGCCGCCGAACAGCGGCACTTGCGGCCACAGGTCGATGGTCAGCGCGATGGTCATCAGCGCTGCGGCGACCATCACGGTATGGCGCAGATAGGCGCCAAGCATGTAACGGGAGTAAAGGCCGAAAGGCGTAAGATAGACCGGCCGGGCGCCGCCATGCCCGGAATTTCTGTCGCCCGGCGCGCTCATGACCGAGCCAGCTGCGGCCGCACGAAATCGTTATGGCGCCATACGATGAGGGTGAAGACCAAATAGGCGAATCCGCCATAAAGCAGCAGCGGCGGCAGAAGGGCGCCGGCCACGCTCAGCGGCGCGACTGTGGTGATCACCCATTCGCAGAGAAGATTGACCGACATCAGCGCCAGGCACGTAAGAGGCAGGGCAAGCCAGTTGGTCATGCGGTTGGTCAACGCCACGCCCAGAAGCGCGACCAGGGGCGCGAGGAACGACAGCAGGCTGCGGGACAAGCGCTCGGCCAGCAGGCGCATCTGGGCGGCACGAGAATCGCTGGTCGCATGGTCCGGCACGAAAAGCTGCTCGACAAGCGTCTGCTCCTCGATGTTGCTTGCGCGCGCCGTGAATGGCAGAAGCTGATCCACCATCATCAGCTGGCTCATGTCGCGCACTTTCATGGTGATGGGCGGACTGTCGCTGAAGGCGTCCGGGCAGTTGAAGCATCGGCCGGGAATGGCGTGCGACTTGCCATCCTCGCTGGCAAGCGGGTGGGCATCGGCGAAAGTGTGGGAGGTGAAATCTCTGAGATTGAGCACAATCCGTCCCGACAGGTCGGGGCCGTCGAGCCGCGCCTGTGCCGCGGTGACGATGCGGGAGGAGTTGGCGCCGATCTGCTGATAGACGAAAAGCGTGCGGTCCTTGTCCGCAGCAGGGACCGGCTTGGCGTTGGCGCGCGCGTCGATCACCGGCACTTCGCCTGGAGGCAGGGGTGGGGGCGCCCCGCCCTGCACATGCTCCAGGGCGTATGCGACGTAGGAGGGAAAGTAGTAGAATTCGTTTTTGGCGACACCCTTCTTGAGCGAGCGCAGTTCCGAACTGAACAGGATGGAACGCTGGGCATAGCGAGACAGGGGATCCAAAAATCCCGAACCCGTGATGCCAATCACCTGTCCCGCCAGCGCGACGATCAGGACCAGCGCGCCCAACTGGTAGGGCCCGAGGCCGGAGGCAAACAGCACCAGCATCTCGCGGTTCTCGCGCATGCGCAGCAAGGTGACATAGACCGCCATCAAGATGGCGACCGCCAGGGCCAGGTCGAAAATCTCTGTCGCGGTACAGGCCAGGACCAACCCAATTCCCGAAAGATCGGCTTCGTGGCGCACGGCGTCACGGAACACCCAGGTGAAATGCTCGGCCAGGAATATTGCCTCGATCAGAATCACCACGGCCAGCGTCTGGGTGAAAACGCGTTGGAAGAAGCCGCGGACATAGTTGCCGCGAAGAAAGGCCGGCAGCGCGGCGCCAATGCCGCCAATCCTGGGCGTCTCGGTCAGGGAAAGGGTCAAAGCCTGAATTCCTCGCCCAGATAGACACGGCGCACTTCCTGATCCGCCACGATTTGCTCCACATCGCCCTCGGCAAGGACACGTCCGCTTTCGATCACATAGGCGCGATCCACGATGCCCAATAGTTCGCGCGCCTTGTGGTCGGTGATCAAGACACCGATGCCGCGATCCGCAAGATGGTCGATCATCTGGCCGATCTCGTCGGTGGCATGGGGATCGACGCCGGCGAAGGGCTCGTCCAGCATTGCAAAACTCGGTTCACAGGCCAGCGTGATCGCGATCTCGCAGCGGCGGCGCTGGCCGCCCGACAGATCGCCCACGCGCTTGCGGCGCACCTCCTCAAGACGGAATTCCTCAACCAACTCTTCCATCCGGGCCTTGCGCACGGATGCATCCGGCAGCCTGGCTTCCAGCACCAGCCGGATGTTCTGGGCAACCGAAAGCCCGCGCGGCACGAACGGCGCCTGTGGAAGATAGGCGATGCCGAACCGGGCGCGATCATAGAAAGGCATGCCGGTGACGTCATGGCCATCCAGGATGATCGCGCCTGCGTCGGGACGCAGCATGCCGGTCAGCATCTGGAATGTGGTGGTCTTGCCGGCACCATTGGGACCCAGAAGACCCACGACCTCTCCGCGATCCAGCCGGAGGGTGACGTCTTCGATGACCCGGCGCCCGGCGAATGATTTCACCAGATGCTGCGCTGAAAGCATGCCTTGCTCTTTACGGACGGTGAGATGTGGCGGCCCGCGAAACGACCATCGCCATGAGTCGGCTCCGGCCGCGCATTTGACCCTCGAACGGATACTAGGACGCGGGTTCTGGCCTGTACAGGCGCGGGTCCCAAGGCCTCAAAGGCCGATTCGCGCTTGAAGAAATGCTACCGAATATTACGCTTTCGCACGGCACGAAATGCGGAAATACCGGGATTTTTGCGCTAGCGCCCCCTGAATAAGGGGATGATTTTCCCAGCCCAGACCTTGCCATTTTTGACGGCAAATATAGGGACTTACCGTGATGGCGAAGGTTGTGGCATACAGTTTTCCGGTTATGCTTCTGTAACGCGGCCAACCCGGCCGTTTGCGAGCATACAAGCGAGTATACTGAGGGGCAATGACGACCCATTCTGCGGCCGCCGGGCAAAAAAGCATTGCGGCTGAAACAGAGCAGCCCGAACGCAAGAGCGTCGTCGACGACTTTGCGCCCTATCGGGCGCTCCGCCGCCGTATCGAGGACGTGGAAAACAGCGGCCAGGAAGTGCCGTTCTTCCAGCCGCGCGATGGCGTGAGCCACAGCGTCATCCGCCGCAATGGCAAGAGCCTCGTCAGCTTCTCCGGCTACAACTATCTGGGCCTCAATGGCCATCCCGCCGTCACGGCCGCCGCCAAGAATGCCATCGACCAATATGGCACCAGCGCATCGGCAAGCCGCATCGTGGCGGGCCAGATCGAACTGCATGGCGAGCTCGAGCGCAAAATCGCCAACTTCCTGAGCACCGACGACGCGCTGGTCTTCATCAGCGGCTATCTCACCAATGTGACCGTGATCTCGCACCTTCTGGCGAGGCCCGATGCGGTGATCTACGATTCCGGCGCGCACAACAGCATCATCACCGGCGCCAGGCTTTCCGGCGCCAAGACCTTCACCTATCCCAATGGCGACTGGGACGCGCTGGACATGCTCCTGAATAAGGAGCGGACCGGCTTCCGCCGCGGCATGATCGTGGCGGAAGGCGTCTATTCCATGGACGGCCAGATACTCGATCTCAAGCGCGCGGTGGAAACAAAGAATCGCCACAACATGCTTCTGATGGTGGATGAGGCACACAGCCTCGGCATTGTCGGCAAGACCGGACGCGGCGTCTGCGAAGCCTCGGGTCTGCCCTCGGACAGCATCGACGTCTATATGGGCACGCTCAGCAAGACACTGGCCTCGGGCGGTGGCTATATTGCCGGCGACCGCGGGCTGATCGAATACCTGCGCTTCCTCTGCCCGGGCCTGATCTTCAGCGTCGGCCTTTCCCCGGCTGACACCGCCGCGGCCATTGCCGCGCTGGAAATCCTGGAGCGCGAACCCCACCGCCCCCGCCGCCTGCGCGAACGCGCCAAGTTCTTCCGCCAAGTGGCGCGCGAGAATGGATTGACGGTCGGTGGCGATGAGGAATCTCCTGTTGCCTCGCTCATCGTGGGGGATGACAAGCTCGCCATGCTGCTCTCCCAGAATCTCCTGGAGCGCGGCATCGAGGTGCAACCAATCGTGCGTCCCGCGGTCTCTGCAACCACGGCGCGGCTGCGATTCTTCTTGACCGCCAACCACACCGAGGAACAGATCCTGGAAACTGTTCCCGCGGTGGCCCAGGAACTGGAAAAGCTGCGCCGCGGCGCCGAATAGCACGTGACGCAGGACGAAGTCCGTCCCTTGCGGGTCGCGCTGGTCACCAGCTCATACAATTTCATCCCGGACGGCGTTGCCCTGACGCTGAACCGTCTGGTGGGTTATCTCGAACGGCACGGCGTCGAGGTACTTGTGTTCGCGCCGACCGCCGACAAACCGGCCTTGGAACACCAGGGAAAGCTCATATCGGTGCCATCCATCCCCCTGCCAGGCCGCCCCGAATATCGCCTGGCGCCCGGTCTGCCGGGCCATCTAAAACGGCAGCTGGTGGATTTCGCGCCCGACCTGATCCACCTTGCGGTGCCTGATCTTCTGGGCCATGCCGCCCTGTCGCTGGCCGAGCGCCACAACATCCCCGCAGTTGCAAGCTACCACACACGCTATGAGACCTATCTCAAGCATTACTGGTATCTCGCGGGACTCGAGAATGTGCTCAAACACATTCTGCGCCGCTTCTACGGACGCTGCCGCGAAGTCTATGTGCCGTCGGAGTCGGTGCACGAAGCGCTGCTGGCAGATGGACTGAAGGACAATTTCAAGCCATGGCCCCGCGGCATCGACACGGAGCGGTTTGCGCCCTCCAAACGCAGCCAGGAATGGCGCGCACGCCATGGCATTGGCGCCGGCGAGATTGTGGTGCTGCATGTCTCACGCCTGGTTCGGGAAAAACGGCTCGATACGCTGACAGCTGCCCTCAACCGCATCGGCCTTCCGCACCGGGTCGTGATCGTGGGCGACGGGCCCGATCGCGCATTTGCCGAGCAGAAATTGCCGCATGCCGTCTTTACCGGCTTCCTGAACGGCCAAGAGCTGTCGACGGCTTATGCCTCGTCCGATATCTTCGTTTTTCCCAGCGACAGCGAAAGCTTTGGCAATGTCACATTGGAAGCGATGGCCTCCGGTCTTCCGTGCGTCTGTGCCGACGCCACCGGAAGCCGTTCGCTGGTCGTGCCGGGCGAAACCGGCGTCCTTACCCCTGCCGATGACGCGGATGCCTTTGCGGTCCACATAACAGCGCTCATCGGGGAGGCTGCCTTGCGCCAGCGCATGGGTGAAGCCGCGCGAGCCCGGGCGCTCACCTTTTCGTGGGAGGAGACGATGGCGCGGATGCTGGGCTATTATCGCGCGCTGCCGGGAGCGTCTCAGTGAAGATAGTCGACGTATGCGAATTCTATTCGCCAACCGGCGGAGGCGTACGCCGCTACATTAACCAGAAGCTGGCGCTGGCGACACGGTTCGGCCATCAACTCACCATCATCGCGCCGGGCGCGGAAACGCGCATGGAAAAGGCGCATGGCGGCAATATCGCCTGGATCAAAAGCCCGCATCTGCCGTTCGACCGCAACTACCGCATGTTCTGGAGCGCGCGGCCGGTATGGGATGCGCTGGACGAACTCAAACCCGATCTGGTGGAAGGCTCCTCGCCCTGGCGCGGTGGATGGCTTGCGGCGCGCTGGCCTGGCAAGGCGGTCAAGGTTTTCTTCATGCATGCCGATCCGGTGGCTGTCTATCCCCAGACCTTCCTGGGCGGGCTGCTGGGGCCTGAGCGGGTCGACCGGCTGTTCGCTTTTTTCTGGAACTATCTCAACCGGCTCAACAGCAATTACAACGCCGCTATTGTCACGAATCCCGCACTGGCCGAACGCTTTGCGGGCTTCGGCCTGGAAAATATCCAGGTCGCGCCCTTTGGCGTGGAGCGCAGCAAATTTTCGCCCACCTATTATGACGCCACGGCTCGGCGCGAGATGCTGGCGACCTGTGGCCTGGAGGACGATGCCGCCCTCTTGATCGCGGTGGGCCGCCATCATCCGGAAAAGCGGCTGCGCGCCATCATCCAGGCGGTGAGCCGGGCGCAGGACGCACGCAAGATCGGGCTCTATATCGCGGGCGATGGCTTCCTGCGCGCCTGGGTGGAACGCTGGGCCTTGAACGCGCAGCACGTCTATGTCGCCGGCCAGATCAACGATCCCGAACAGCTGGCAACCGTGATGGCCAGCGCCGATGCCCTGATCCACGGCTCGGCGGCCGAAACTTTCGGCTTGGTGCTGGCAGAAGCGCTTTGCTCAGGCACGCCGCTGATCGTGCCTGACGCAGGCGCCAGCGCCACATTCGCGGGACACGGCTATGCCGAAACCTACCGCGCCGGCGACGCGGCTGATGGTGCAGCCGCGATCCTTAGGCTGCTCTCCGGCGACCGGAAGGCACAGTCGCAGGCCGCGCGGGCCGCAGCAGACACCCGTGTCTATACCGTGGAACAGCATTTCGAGAAGTTGTTCGAAATCTATGAGCGGATCGTTCAGGATCGCGCCACGCGATAAAGCGTATACCAGTAAAGCGGCAAGAGCTTCAGAAACCGGTGGCGCGCGGCGAAGGCGGTATAGCCTCGAATGAAATCCGCACCGACCTGACCAAAGCCGAACCGGGCAAGAGGAAATTCCGAACACAACAAGGTCGCACGCGCCCCGGGCGGCAGCACCGGCGGGACTGGCGTCTCCGCCATCAGGAAAATGGGTCCCCGGTCCAGCAGCGCGTTCAACTGGGCCTGGTCTTTCAGCTGCTCGCTGTGAAATCCCAGCGGGCGGTACATGGGATAAGACGCAAAGGGCATATCAAAGCTGTAAATCGTCGCCCGAGAGTGACGATAAAGATATTCAGCCATCGGCATATGGGGCCGCACGCCAAAGGGATAGAGCGCGAAAAAGACCATCGCAGTCACCGAAATGCCAGTGGCGATCTTGGCCGCCCATGATCTGCGCCATTCCCATATCCGCGCGAATACATCGCGCCACAATGGCAATTGTGGCGAGAAGCCCAGCACCGGAATGGCAGTCGCCAGGATGGCCAGCGGAAAAAGGAATCGCGCTTCCTTATGCGCGACCGCGACATGGGCGAGCACAAAAGGAAGCGTCGCCCAACTTACGGCATGGCGCGGATTGCGCAGCCACATCGCGACCAGCCCAGCCATCAAGATCAGGGTGATGGCGAAGAATATCTGCGCCGGCAGAAGATAGAGGTAGGCGAAGACCGGCTCGCGTCCGAACTGATGCTCGGCCACGCCCCTGACTAGATTGACGTCAACATAGTCCAGCGGCGGGAAAACGAATTGGCCATAACCCCACCAGTCGGCGAGCACGCCAATGCCAAGCGCGGCTCCGCCGCCGGCGACAAATGCCAAAAGAGCCGCGATACGCGTGCGCGCAACGATGGCAAGCCAGGCAAACAGGCCAAGCCCAAGAAGACCCGCCTGATAGCGGCTCTCAAATGCCAGCCCGCACAACAGCCCCGCCAGCGCCAGCCTTCGCACCGATTTTTCGCCCAGCGCAAACGCCAGCCCGAGCGCGATGAAGGCCGACGAAAATGTCTCCGACGATGTGCGCACGAAGAGGTAGGGCAGAAAGCCGAACCAGGGCAGATAGCGCACAAAGGCGCGCTGTTCCTCTTCGCCCTCAATTGTCGGCAGCAGCGCCTTGGAAAAGGCGACCAGTGCCGACAGCGACAGCAGGCCTGTCGCCAACCGCAACATAAAGACAATGGCGAACATGTCTTTCAGGCCAAGCAGTAGCAGCGGCTTTGCAATCAGGAAATAGACCAGCGGCTGGAACCAGGGCCGGATGCGAACAGAAAATTCCCACGGCAGTTCGGAACCCGGCGTAATGCCCAGCTTGTAGGACATGAATTCCAGCACCTGATAGTGCTCGTCCGGAAAATAGAACAGGTCGCTGAACCAGGCCGTCACCACAATGACTGCGGCCAGAACCAGCAGGCTTCGGCGAAGGTCCTTATCCATGACGGACCAGGCCATCCAGCCAGTCCAGATAGGCGCGGGCGCAAGCGCGCGGCTCGAAGGGCGCAGCCAATGCCTGCAACTTCTCCGGCGCCCGCGGCATCGCGTACACGTCTCGCAGCGCTGCCGCCAGTTTTGAAGGTACGCGCGATGCCACAATGCGACCGGACTCGGCAGACGTAATGATCTCGTGCAATAGATAGGAACAATCGGTGCTGACCACTGGCACGCCTTGTGCCAATGCTTCCACGGCCACCGCCGGACCACCCTCAAAATGCGAGGTGATCAAAAGAACATCCGCATCCGCCAGATAGGATTCAACATCGCTGACATGCCCGGCCAGGGTCACCTTGTCACCCAAACCCATAGCGGAAATTCGCTGTTTCAGGGACGCGCGCAACGCACCGTCGCCCAGCATGGTGAGTTGCGACGGTACGTCCATCGCCGCCAGCACGGCCAGTGCGAGCGCGGGATCTTTCTGCTTTTCGAGCCGGCCGATCCAGAGAATGCGGCACGGTCCATCGCTCCGCGGCAGGCGCGGCTTTTGCGCGACATAGACCGGATCGTGGAGAGACACCACATGACGTCCCGGCAGCATGGTCTTGAGTTCCCGCGCCAAGCCGCTATTCATCGCGGCAAAACCGTCCACGGCGCGGTTGATGTGCCGGAATATCGCCGCGGCGAACGGCACGCCCCGCGGCACAGGCGGATTGGAAATCTTGAGTGCGATCCTGGCTTGCGAATCAGCAGCGCGCAATCCACTGGCCAGAAGCGCGTGAAAATTCCCCGGCAGAAAGATCACATCCGGCTTCAGCGCCGCCAGATGCTCTCCCATCGCGCGCGCCAAACGCAGGCGGGACAGGAATGCGCGCCGCACGGGCCGTTCCAGTTGCACGATCTTGACCTTGTCGCTCACCGTGCCGCGCAGGCCACCCTCGGCATCGCCGCACAGGATGGTGACATCGCGCCCTGCTTCCGCCCAATCCGCCGCCAGGCCAATGGCGATGCGTTCGGTGCCGCCACGCGTGAAGTCGTGCATGCAAACGAGAATGCGCTCGGCGGTCATGGCGCACGCTCGAAGATCCAGACCGGCTCGTCCAAACTGTCATGGATATGGACGATGGGCCAAAGGCGCGATGCCCGCCCGGCACGCGCGGCATGTGCAAGCCGGTAGCCTTGCTTTCCATTGATCAGGCTCTGGAAAAACAGTCGCGCATCATTGTTGCCAAAATCCGCCTGCTGCAGCCTGGAATAGACATGACCTTGGTTCAGAGGAATCGGGGGGGCAAGATAACGCCGGGCCCAGGCAAGGCTCAGCACAATGAAGCGCGGATGGCGCGGCGCCGTAAAAGCTTCGCGCATCTCGGTCACGCCGGGTAGCGGATTGCGTACCTTGAGATCGCCCTGCCCAACCCGGACCACGCTTGAGCTGGCCGGAAAGCGCGGCAGGAAACAGTTTTGCCCATAGGTCTCGATCACATCACCCGGCCCGGCATGCGCCAGCAGCCAGCGTTCGGCGTCATAGCGCGGGTCGAACAGAAGGGCGGCATTGATGGCGACCGCCTGATGCAATGCCGCCAGCGCCACGAGCAGCAGCACAGCGCGGCCTGCAAGCCGCATCCAGGTCAAAGCCGGGAAGGCCAGCACCTCCGCCGCGATGCCGATGTAGACGCAAGCCAGAACGGCTTGCGGCAGCAGGAATCGGTCATCGCTGCGCAAGGCGGCGAAATTGAAACAGACGGTGAAGGACATTGCGGCAAGCAAGGGCAATAGCCCGGCAATGCGCACGCCACCGCGGCTGCGCACGACATGCACACCAACACCCAGCAGCGCGAGCGTCACCGCCGCCACGCCATGGCCATGCACGAAATACCGGCCGATATCGCCCAACAATGCCAGCCACCCTATCGGCCCATGCACATAGTCCGCATAGTCCCGGCTGGCAGGGCCGGCGAGGAAAGCGATGCGGCGCATGAATCCCGATGGATTTGTGATTGCGCCATCCACCGCCAACAACAGGAACAACGACACGCCAGAGGCCGGTATCACGACAAGCCCGATGTGACGGCCATGGGCCCGCGGCCAGGGATCGACGGCAATCCACAGCAGCAACAAAACCGGCAGGCTCAGCAGGAACAGCGCATAGGCCTGATCCTTGCTGGCGATAGCAGCAGCAGCGAACAGAGCTGCCGGCCAGAAACGGCGCGGCTGCTGTTCGACAACTGCGCGGATGCACCATAGCAAGCCCAGACAGCCCCAGAACAAGTACGGCACATCCAGGTTGCTGACCTGGCCATAGTAAGTCAGGCCGAAGTTCAGCGCACAGGCGATAGCTGCCAGCAATCCGGCGCGCGCGCCCGCCACCTGGCGCGCCATCTCACCCACGCACCAGATGATGCCCAGCGACATGGCGAGATTGAGTGCCCGGCCCAGCACCGCGAAATAGGTCATGGTGGCAGGCTGGGTGATGGTCGCGACCACGTCATGCTGGGAAAGCGAGGGGGCGTGCGCCAGCGCCCATCCCGCGACAGGAAGTGCCGGAAGCGCCAGCAGCAGAGCATGCAGAGGCGGATAGGTGAAATAGGCACCTGGCTTCCAGGTGAGCGCCAACGCGGTCAGGAAATTTCGCGGCGCAAAGCCGTCATCATCCCACCCATCCGCAGCCGGCAGGCCCCAGAACAGGCCCGCCAGCCGCAGCCCCGCCGCCGCCAGCAGAATCCAGAACAGTGGCGAGCTTGCCAGCTTCTTCATGGCGCGACCTTGGGGCGCGCCTGCTCCACCAGCCAGGGCAGGCCGGCAAAGGTCAGGGCGAGGATCAGGTCGGCCGCCGCGAGGATCAACAGCACGGTTGCGACCGGCGTGACGGAGACGCGCGCCATGCCGGCCGCGGCGATGCCGGCGCCCACAAAGATCAGGTCCTTGTTGGGGACCAGTGGCAGCCGCGTGACAACCAGACGCAGCGCCACGAACTGCAATGACGCCACCGCCGAGGGCAGCGCGCCAGAAAACTGCCAGAGCCAGAATTCCACACCCAGAACCAGGAGCGAGCGGGTGAAGTGGATCAGGAATGTGCCGGAAATTTGCCCGGTGGTCAGCGCCGTCAGCTTGCGTCGCCCAATAACCAGCACGCTGCACAAAATCAGCGGCAGCGAACCCGCCAGCACATAAAGCCAACCATGGGCGCTGATGCCGGCCGGGACATAAAGCCCGCCCGTGGCCAGAAGCACAAGCGTCATCAGATAGACCATCGCAAGGCCAGCACCTGCCGACAGCACATTGGAATCCTTGATGCCGTGAACCAGCATGCCGGGCTTGAACGTGAGATTCTCGCGTGCCCACAGGAAGAAGAAAACTTCGCCCGAATAATCAAGCATAAAGGTGTTCATCACCCGCTTGCGCAGGATGACCGTCATAGGCGGCGTGTTTCCGGCACCCCACAGATTGCGATAGACGAAATAATCGCCGAAAGGCTGGATCAGAAATTGAACAACAAGCAGCAAGTAGAAGACCGCGCTTGCAGGTCGCGCGGTCCATATCTCGTGCCAGCCCAGTTGCGTCAGGCGGCGACCAATGATCACAAGCAGGATAGCCGGTACGGCCCAACGCAGCAGTTGAACACCGAGCCGGCCCAAAGGGTGAGCCTTCAGCCGCTCCAGAAGGCCCGACTCCGGCCCAAGGTCCGGCGCCGCCGTCATACGCGCGACATAACCCGCCGCATTAGCGCGCGGGGCAGAAGATTGGTCAGGGCACGGATAAGGGCAAACTGCCACGGCACCACGATGGTGCGGGCCTGGGCCGCGATGCCATGCGTGATGATGGCGGCGGCCCTGTCGGCACTCATCAAGAAGGGCTTGGGTTCGGTGACTTGGCGGCTCATCGCCGTGTCGATGAAGCCGGGCGACACCAGCGTCACGTACACTCCATGCCTGGCAAGCCGGATGCCCAGGGCCTCGGCAAACATGCGCAGCCCTGCCTTGGTCGCGGCATAAGTCGGCGCCATGGACAGTGGAAAGGATTCCGCAATCGAGCCAATCAGCACGATGTGTCCACGGCCCCGGGCGGCCATGGCGGCGGCAATCGCATTGGCGCCCGTCACCGGGGCCACGAAATTCACTTCCGCGACCGCGCGCGAAGCCTCCGGCGTCTCTGCCGGCGCCCCATCGGGAGGCGTGCCGCCCAATCCGGCATTGAAGATGGCAAGATCGATCGGTGTCGCCGCGTCGGCGGCGGCAATTCGCGTCAGCTGTCCGCCGATATCGCGCAAGTCAAAGCTCTCCACGATGCAATGCGCGCCGCGCGTCCGGCAGCTTTCTGCCGTCTCTTCGAGTCGTGCAGCATCGCGGCCCCATAACAAGAGCGTCGCGCCCGGACGCGCATGAGCGCGGGCGAGGGCTGATCCGATGCCGCCGGATGCGCCAGTGATAAGGATGGTCTGTTTGGACATGAACCCCTTGTGACACTGCAAAATCGCAATGCAAATTTGCGGTGACTGTTACTATCAAATCGGGACGGCGGAGGCTATGGTGCCGCGCCTTTTCAAGGGGATAACTGTCCGTGAGCGCGCCCGTGGAAATCGTCCCGGTACAGAGCAAATCGCATTGGCGCGACTTCCATCACCTGCCTTTCGGCATTTACCGCGACGATCCCAACTGGATTGCACCGCTGCTCCTGGAACGGACATTCCATTTCCAGGCCGCCCACAATCCCTATTTCAAGCACGCCCGCGCCGCTTTCTTCCTGGCTTATCGTGACGGACAACCTGTCGGCCGTATCACAGCCCAGGTCGATCAGCTGGTGCAGGAGCGCTACCGGGACGGCACCGGCCATTTCGGTTTCATCGAGGCGATCGACGATCCTGAAGTCTTCGCCGCGCTCTTGAAGACGGCGGAAGACTGGTTGCGCCAGCAGGGCATGAAGCGCGCGGTCGGCCCGATCAGCTTTTCGCTGTGGGATCAGCCGGGACTTCTGGTCAAGGGTTTCGATACCCCGCCCTCGGTAATGATGAACCATCATCGTCCCTATTATGAAGGCCGCATCATTACAAACGGCTATCGGAAAGCCCAAGACTTGATTGCATATCACTATGGGCCGGACGCGCCTATGGAGATGATGGACAAGCTGGTGGAGCGCGGACTGAGGAATGGCGTCACCATCCGCAACTTCCGCATGGACAAGGCAAATTTCGAGTCCGAAGTGGCGCTCCTTCTCGACATAATCAACGACGCCTGGTCCGACAATTGGGGCTTCGTGCCCATGACCAAGTCGGAGATCGACGACCTGGCCGGTATCCTCAAGGTGCTTCTGCGCCCGGGCGATGTGGCGATTGCCGAATATCAGGGCAAGGCACAGGCCTTCGCCGCCATTTTCCCCAATCTCAACGAAGCCATCCGCGACATGAATGGAAGGCTGTTTCCCTTCAACTGGATCAAGCTTTTGTGGCGCATGAAGGTCAAGCGCACCAGAACCGCGCGCATGCCGATGATGGGCGTGCGCAAGGCGATGCAGAATTCCTCGCTGGGCGCGTCGCTTGCTCTGGCGGTGATCCGTTCGACACGCAACTTCAATGTGGAGAACGGCGTGGAGGACGCCGAACTGTCCTGGATCCTTGAGCGCAACACCCGGGTGCGCCATGTGATCGAGATGGTGGGTGGCGTGCCCTACAAGACCTACCGGATTTTCGAAAAGCCGATCTAAAAACTTTCAGGATCGAAGCCGTGGATGGCGCAGATGCGCTTGGCCAGCTTGCGGAATTTGGGATTGTGATGGCCGCGCGCCGTGCCTGTCTCGTCCTGATAGAGATGAATCATCTCATGCGCCATTGTGGAAAGCAGAAGATCGGTGGAGCGCACCAGCCCAGCCGAGATCGCGATCTCGCTGAAGCCATCATCGCCACGCGCCCTCCGATGGCGTCCGCGGAAGTGGCCGAACCTGTCCTTGGCGCCCAGCACGCGGAACATCACATGGTCGGCATGCGGCAGTCCCCAGCGGCAAAAAGGCGGGCTGACGCGCAGATATTCATAGGCGCCTTCCAGCATTTCGGGGGTCAGGGTCAGGCCGGGCATGGCGGGCTCGCGAGATCGGGCGGGAGCATAACGGGTAAGCCACGAAAAGGGAGGCGCGGCGGGGCGTCGCGGCACTAAAAACCCTTATTTTGCTGGATTTTTGCACGCTATCCGTGTACGGAGACACTCTTGATGATGGCGTTATAAAATTGCGGTCATCAAGGAGTTGGGCCACACCCTGCCCCTGGCCAAAGCGCTGGTAGTGGGCGGCCTGAGCGCCCTGGAATTCACCCTCCGCAGCCGTGTGGCCCTGGTGGCGATCCGCAAGGTTTCGGCCCAGGTCAAAAAGGGGCCATGGCCCGGGCGGGAACCGTCAACGCGGAACAATTTCTGGACGCCGGGGGCCCGAGGCTATAAGGACGCCGCAACCTGGGCCGCGGGCGGCCCTCTTGGAGAATGTCGGATGAATCACGATCGAATGGCGGTACTGCAGGCGATGGTCAGCCAAGGCGTGATTCCGGTCTTTTTCCATCCCGACACCGAGGTCTGCCTCAAGGTGATCCAGGCCTGCGCCAATGGTGGCGCCAAGTGCATCGAGTTCACCAATCGCGGCGATTTCGCGGCCCAGACTTTTCTGGAAGTCGCGCGTCATTTCGCAAAGGCCGACGCAAGCGTCATCATGGGCGTTGGTTCGGTGGTGGATGCGCCTACGGCAGGCCTGTTCATTGCCAATGGCGCCAAGTTCGTGGTCGGGCCGATCCTCAACGCCGATGTGGCGAAGGTCTGCAACCGCCGCAAAATTCCCTACAGTCCCGGCTGCGGCTCGGCCTCGGAAATCTCCGCCGCCGAGGAGCTGGGCTGCGAGATCGTCAAGGTGTTTCCAGGCTCCAGCGTCGGCGGCCCGGAATTCGTCAAGAATGTCCTGGGGCCCATGCCCTGGACACGCATCATGCCTACGGGTGGCGTCGACACGTCGGAGGAGTCGTTGAAGAAGTGGTTCGGCGCCGGCATTGTCGCTTGCGGCATCGGCTCGAACCTTATCACCAAGGAACTGCTGGCGGCCAAGGATTATGCCAGCATCGAGAAGAAGGTCGCCGAGACCATCGCCCTCATCAAGCGCATCCGGGGAAAGTAAGCCATGAGCGACGTGTTGAAGATCCGGCCCGCGGCCGATGTGAAGTGGGATTGTGTCTCCTTCGGCGAGGTGATGCTGCGCTTCGATCCCGGCTTCGGCCGAGTGCGCACCGCCCGCCAGTTCCAGGTATGGGAAGGCGGCGGCGAATACAATGTCGCCCGCGCCATGCGCAAATGCTGGGGCAAGCGCGCCAGTGTCGTCACCGCCCTGCCCAAGAACGATCTGGGCTGGCTGGTGGAGGATTTCATCTGCCAGGGTGGTGTCGACACTTCGCACATCATCTGGCGCGATTTCGACGGCCTGGGCCGCAACACGCGCGTCGGACTCAACTTTACCGAAAAGGGCTTTGGCATCCGCGCCGCACTGGGCTGCTCGGATCGCGGTCACAGCGCCGCCTCGCAAATCAGGCCCGGCGAGGTGAACTGGGAAAAATTGTTCGGCGAGGAAGGCGTACGGTGGTTCCATACCGGCGGAATCTTCGCGGCGCTCGCCTCCAATACCGCGGAAGCAGTGATCGAGGCGGTGCAATGCGCACGCAAGCACGGCACCGTGGTTTCCTACGACCTCAACTACCGCGCCAGCCTGTGGAAGAGCCAGGGCGGCAAGGAAGGAGCGCAGAAAATAAACCGCAACATCGCGCAATATGTCGATGTGATGATTGGCAACGAGGAAGATTTCACTGCCTGTCTCGGCTTCGAGGTCGAAGGCCTGGACGAGCATATTTCGGCCATCGATCCTGCGAATTTCAAGAAGATGATCGCCACCGCGGTCAAGCAGTTTCCTAACTTCAAGGTCGCCGCCACCACCTTGCGCAATGCCAAGACGGCCAGCGTCAATGACTGGTCCGCCATCCTTTATGCGGGCGGCGAATTCTACCAGTCGATGATGCGAGAGAATCTGGAGATTTACGATCGCGTCGGCGGCGGCGACGGCTTCGCGAGCGGCCTCGCCTATGGCTTCCTGGAAGGCAAGGGGCCGCAGGCAGCGGTGGAATATGGCGCGGCGCATGGCGCGCTTGCCATGACCACGCCGGGCGACACTTCGATGGTCAATGTCGCGGAAGTCGAGGCCGTGATGAAGGGCAAGGGCGCCAGGGTAATTCGCTAGTGATCCGCTAGTGCCGGCCGCTCGCCCAAGCTGGTGGCGTTCGTCGCTCGAAATAGTCCACTGGACTATTCCGTTCGCCTTACGGCGAACCGCTCCTCACCCTCATATATTTCACGATGGCCTTCTGCTTGACCTCGGCGCTGTAAACCGCGCCCTTGCCGTCGGCCCAAATGCCTTCGCCCGCGCTGGTGCCGGTGGTTTGCAAGCTGGAGTCGGGATCGGGAATGAAGTCGGTCACCACGCCATCCTTCAGGCTGCCAATGCGGATGCCGCGCTGCCAGCCGGGATTGTGGCCATAGCCGTCCTTGCTCGTGGATTCGGAGTCCGTGACGTAAATTATGTCATTGCGGTCAATGACGATGCCGCTGGGGCGTCCGAACTGGGTCAGCTGGCCCAAGAGCTTGCCGTCCTGGGTGAAGACCTGGATGCGATTGTTGTCGCGGTCACCGACATACAGGTTGCCCTTGGAATCCATCGCCAGGCAATGCGGCATGCCGAACTCGCCGGGCCCGGTGCCCGAAGAACCCCATTCTTTGATGAATTTGCCTTTGGCATCGAATTTGATGACGCGCGGTTGGCCCTTGTAATTGTTGGTATGATTTTGCGCCACAAAGATGCTGCCGTCGGGCGCCACCAGCACCGCATTGGGCTCGGTGAATCGGTCTGGGGCACTGCCGGGTTCGCCTGGCTTGCCCATGGTGCGCAACAATTTGCCATTGGTATCGAACTCCAGCACCGCATGGCCGAGCTTGCCTTTTCCACCCGGCGGCACGCCGTCGGTGATCCACAGATGATCCTTGCTGTCGATGGTGAAGCCATGGGCAAACTGCAGCAGGCCCGCGCCGAACGACTTGATGAAATTGCCGTTGGCGTCGAATTCCATGATGGGGTTGAGGTCGCTGCCGACGCAACTGTTGGCGGCGCAACGGTCCACCACCCAGATGTGACCGCGGGAATCGCCGGCCACCGCGCTGGATGACCCCATGCTGCGGCCCGGCGGCAGTTTGAAGAATCCCGGGACAGCGACATAGCGATTGGCTGTGGGATTCGGATCGGCGCTCGGTCGATCGGCCGGCTGAGCCATCGCGGCTAATGGCGCGGCCAGGAATGCCGCCAGCAGGATGCGAAGTCTCATGTCCCCTCCCCGACTATTCCGGGGACGATAGCAGGCATGGCCAAATTCTGGGGAGCCACTTCGCGGTATTATTGACGCGAGAAATACAAAAAACTGCCAGAAATCATCGCCCCAGATGAGATTCGCTCGCAATAATTTATCCCTTCAAAGTCGAAACCGGAAAAAGGCTTGCGCCGGCAAAGCGCAATCATTCTAATCCACGCAAACTGCCTAGGTGTCTGTCCTGGCTATGTTTTTTCCGAAAGAAGAAAACAATGAAGATCAATCCCAAGAAGTGCGTCGCCTGCGGCAACTGCACTTATGTCTGCCCGATGGGCGCCATCTACATCGATCCCGAACTCAAGCGCGCCACGATCAACCGCGACGAATGTGTGGAGTGCTATGCCTGCTTCAACGGCCTCTCCAAGGAAGTGCTGCCGCCCAAGACCGTGCGCTTCGTGCGCCGCACCCTGGCCAACTTCCGTGTCCGCTTCGAGCCGGAGCCGGATGTCTGTCCCACGACCGCGTTCGAACCCGACAAGCTGGAATGGCCGCGCGTGGTGCGCCGCGCATTCTCCGATCCACGCGTGCCCCATGAATCGACAGGCGTGTCCGGCCGCGGTACCGAGGAAGTGAAGACCAACGATGTCACCGACCGCGTCGGCATCGGCCAAGTCGGCTTCACCATCGAGCTCGGCCGCCCCGGCATCGGCGCCCGCTTCCGCGACTTCCAGGAGATGAGCCGCGCCCTGGCCAAGGCGGGCGTGTCCTTCGAGAAGAACAACCCCATCACCACCCTGATGACAGACGTCACCACGGGCGACATCCGCACCGACATTCTTAATGAAAAGGTGATGAGCGCCATCATCGAGATCAAGGTGCCGGTGGAACGCACCGAGGAGATCATCCGCATCATCTGGGACGTGGAAAAGCGCATCAACACCCAGGTCGTGATCGGCGTAGGCGTGCGCTGCGACGCCGATGGCGAGGAACGCATCGTCCTGCCGATCCTGGAAAAGCTCGGTTACAACCCGCAACGCGCCAAGACCAATATAGGGCTCGGCCGCAAGGTGATCCGCGATCTCGCGAATGCCACCCCGGTCGCGGCGCCCAAGGAAATGGTGAACGCATGACCAACACGTTGCATCGCTACGGCAAGGCCGAAAGCTTTTTCGACGATTACATCGTCTTTTCGCTGCCCGCCAAGAGCAAGGCCGCCGGCCAGACCGGCGATGCGCTGGCCGCGCAAAAGCGCTTCATGCAGATCGCGGCGGAATATCGTCCCATCAGCCTGGGCGATGCGCTGCATGGCGGCTCGCTTCGTCCCACCAAGAGCAAGAGCATCTTCGGCCATTGGGGCAAGCGCAACAAGCCGAACTTCAAGAAGGTTCTGGAAGGAATGAGCAAGGCTGGCACGATGGCTGCCGTTTTCGACAAGCGCGAGAATGCCGAAGCCTTCGTCAAGCGCATCAAGGAAGAAGATCTCGGCCTGTCAGTGAATATCTCCTCCTCGATCGACAACGCCAAGAATGCCTGCAAGTTCGCCGGCATCCCGCGCCACTCGGTCGCCTATTCGCTGGGCTTCGAGGCGGTGGGGGACAATGTGCCGTCCAAACAGGCGGTAATGCTTTCCACCATGTGCGGCCATGGCATGCTTTCCATCAATTTCGTCCAGAAGATGATGAGCTTCGTGAAGGAGAATCGCCGCACACCGGACGAAGCCGCCCAGGCCATGGCACGCTTCTGCTCCTGCGGCATCTTCAACCCCAGCCGCGCCAAGCGCATCTTGGAAGATGTGCGGGTTGGCGTGAAATAGTCCGGTTTCACCGATTGAAACGACAGCCCGCCGGTCCCGCCGGCGGGCTTTTTCTATGGAATCTTCGCGGCCTCAGCTTCCGCCACAATCCGTGCCGCATCAGCCGGCAGCATGTAGCGCGCCGCCACCAGCGCGTCGGCCTGAGCCTTCACTTTGGCGACATAAGCCGCATGGCTGGGATAGCGTTCCTCCAGCGATGGCCTGGGATCGTTCTTGGCCTGGCGCTCGGCCTTCGTCGCGGCAAAGGGAATATAACCGCCGATATTGTTGCAGAAGCGGCCTTTCTCGAAACCAGCGGCCGTGACATTCCAGCCGACATAGGTGCCCAGCGGCGCGGTAATCAGCGGCGAACGTATGCCGTCCAACTCATTGCCGTCGGCATCGATACGCGGCATCAGCTGTGGTGTGGCCTTGATAATGCGCGGTGGGGTTACGGTGATGGCGCCCGTCAGGTCGGCATAGTCGAAACTCTTGCCCAGATCATACTGATAGGTGGGGGAATAGGCCGGCCGCGGAACGCCGGCGATTTTCGGAAATGCCTTGTCATAGGCCGCCGGAGTGACCAGCGCACCGGACCGAAGCGTCGGATAGATGCTCGGCGGCGGCTCAGTCGCCTTGGTCACCCAGTCCACCAATGCCGCGAAGATGGCGCGGTTGGTATCGGACGCCGGGTTGGGATTGGAGATCAGCACGCAGGCGCTGACCGGTGGCGTCACCAGATCAAAGCCGCCGCGGCCCCCATTGTGCGGGGCACCGGCATTGTAATAGCGCCGCACATTGGCGGGCAGAGGGATATCGGCCTTTGCATCGGTGCCGACATAATCGGGGCTGGCGCGCAGGTCCCAGAATTCCGTCGAGCCCATGATCTCCGCGATCTTCGGGCAATGATTGTCCTTCAGGCAGCGGTCGAGCAGGCTGTGACGGCCCTGCCCTCGCGCCACGTCGTTATAGGTGCTCCACCAGTTGCTGCCTTCACTGCCGAGTTCGTAAAGCCCCACCAGACCGCCGGGCGAAGCAAAGCGGTGGTTCATGGAAAGCATGCGCGGACCGACGATGGGATTGATGCCGTCGAACACTACGCGCCCATTTTCGGCGGCGTTGAATCCCAGATTGATGAAACTGCGCAGGAAATTGCCGGACTGCGACACGCCGCGGCCGATCGCCCAGCGCACCTTGCCCGCCAGCGGATTGGCATTGCTTGTGTCATAGCGCAGGAACGCGATCAGATCGCGGGTGGCGGCATAGCCGATGCCGAAGATTTTCGGGTTCTTGGCGGTGAAGGCGAGTGTATAGGCCAGCGCCGGATTGAACCCGCCCTTGACGCAAAGCTGGGTCAAGTCCGGCTTGCCCGGGAACGAGGTGACGGAGCAGTCGGCAAAGGCCCAGTCGGTCTTGGGCACTTCCTTCTGCTCGCCGGGCCGGTCGTCAGACGCGCCGGTGTAAAGTCGGGCGCCATCCGCCGTCGCCACCTCGAAGGTGCGCCCCCCATACACGCCCTGCGGGCCGCCCTTGACCGGCATGGTGGAAGTACGGGCCGGCATGTCCATGAACCGCACAGTGGCGGGGCCGGTGATCGGCGCTGAGGGCACATCGATCCGCTGGACGTCAGGCCTCTCGTCCAGATCGCCCTGCCAGCCGCTGAGGACGTTGATATGGCCGTCGCCGATGGCGGCCGCAGCTCCCCGCCCGCGATTGGAGACGTCATACACCAGCACGCCCGATGTGCTGCCGATGGGCCGGGCGATGGCAAAGGTGGCGGTATATTCGACCCTGCCGGCAGCGTTCTTCGGCGCCAGCTTGATGTCGTTGATTATGGCATTGTGCGGATCATTGGGATCCAGCGCACCGCGGAAATGACCCTCTAGCAGCTCATAACCGCCAGCCAGCGGCGCGGTCTTATCCACTGTCAGGCCGGTGACCGCGGCTTGCGCAGGAGTTGCAAACAGACCTGCCAGCAATAGCGCCCTGAGCTTCATTTCCCACCCCATCGTTTTGGGGCAAGCATAGCCTTCCGGCAGGAGCCCGTCAGCGGCGGCTGCGGTCCAGGCTGGCGAATTCCGCATCGGTCAGAGAGACCCCGGCCGCAGCGGCATTTTCTTCCAGATGCCTGACCTTTGAGGTCCCCGGAATCGGCAACATCACCGGGCTGCGCTTGAGCAGCCAGGCCAGCGCGACCTGTCCTGGCGCTACCCCCTTTGCCTTGGCCAGCTTGCCCAGCCGGCCACTCGGACTTGCCAGTTCTCCAGCGCCGCCCAGCGGATAATAGGGAATGAAGCCGATGCCATTGGCTTCGCAATAATCCACCACATCGTCGCTGTCGCGGTCGGCCAGATTGTAGCTGTTCTGCACCGTAGCCACCCGGAAGACCTGCGACGCTGCCTTGATATCGGCGACCGAGACCTCCGACAGGCCGGCATGGCGGATCACGCCGTCATCCAGCAGCTGCTTCACGGCGCCGAATTGCTCGGCACGCGGTACTCTGCCGTCGATGCGATGCAACTGCCACAGCCCGATCTGGTCCACGCCCAGCTGGCGGCGGCTTTTATGCGCTTCGGCGATCAGGTGCTCGGGCCGGCAATTGACCTGCCACATGTTCGGGCCGCTGCGGGTGAAGCCCGCCTTGGTGGCGATCAAAAGCCCGTCATAGGGGTGAAGCGCCTCGCGGATCAATTCTTCGGAAACATCCGGGCCATATGAGTCAGCAGTATCGATGAAATTGATGCCCAGTTGCGGCAAGCGCTTCAATACGCGCAAGGCTTCCGCCTTGTCGCGCGGTGGACCCCAGACGCCAGGACCGGTGATCTGCATGGCACCAAAGCCCAACCGGTTGACCGTGATTTCGCCACCGATCTGGAAGGTCTTGGGCATTACGGCTCCTTATGAATTGAGTCCGCGCGGGGCCTTGATCACCTGTCGCGCCGGCCAGCTGCGCGGCGTGTGACCACTGATCTCATGGCCGGCATCA
This sequence comes from Rhizomicrobium sp., assembly GCA_035512055.1. Taxonomy (GTDB): domain Bacteria; phylum Pseudomonadota; class Alphaproteobacteria; order Micropepsales; family Micropepsaceae; genus Rhizomicrobium. The sequence goes on along the minus strand of DATKEP010000178.1, from coordinate 3,301 downwards.
TGGGAAAATCGCCGGTTCCAGATGGTGGCGCTGAGCGAGACCGCCGCCACGGTCCAGAAGGCAGTGGTGAAATCCGCGAACTGCGGCACATGATGGCCGCGCAGCACCATGGCGCCTTGAAGCGCCGCAGCACCGGCACAGATCCCCATGGAAAGCATCAGCTGCTGGAAGGTGGTGTAGAAGCTGGTGGCCGAACCCATCCGCGTCTGGCTTACCTCGTCATAGGCGATGGTATTGTAGCCGGTGAACTGGATGGACATGAAAAAGCCGCTCATCATCATGACCAGGAACATCAGCGGCAGCGGCCAGCCCGGGCGGAAGAAGCCGCACACCGCATAGCCGGCGCTGGCAAAAATGCCATTGACCGCCAATGTGTCGCGAAATCCGTAACGCCTGAGCAGCGTCGGCGCCACCGGCTTGGCAATGATGGAGCCCAGCGCGGTGGCAAGCGTCATCATGCCGGACTGGGCGGCGGAAAGACCGAAGCCCAATTGCATCATCAGCGGCAGGAGATAGGGATGAGCACCTTGTGTCACGCGCGTGATCGCGCCGGCGATCACCGAGGTGCCATAGGTCGGGATCTTCATCAGGGAAATGTCGAGAATGGGATCCTGGGTGCGCCGGGCATGGCGGATATAAAAGATGCCCAACAACCCTCCGATTGCCAGCAGGCACAGCGCCAGGTTCAGCATGCCATCATGGCTGGTCAGCTCGAAGCCGAACAGCAAAAGCCCGAGCGACATGCTTGAGAGGAATATCCCTGAATAGTCGGTCTTGCCGGGAACCTCTTCGCGCGTATTGGCGATGAAGAGGCTGACCAGGATCACGCCAATGATGCCGATCGGCACATTGATGTAGAATATCCAACGCCAGTTCAGATAGGTGACGATAAAGCCACCGACCGGCGGACCCAGAATCGGACCGACCACGGCCGGAATCAGCACCCAGCTGGTGGCCTGGATCAGATTGCGCTTTTCCACACTGCGCATCAGCACCAGGCGGCCGACCGGAAGCATCAACGCTCCGCCGATTCCCTGAAAGAAGCGCGCCGCCACCAGAAAGGCGACGTTGGGCGCGCTGGCGCACGCAATCGAGCCCAAAAGAAAAGCAATGATCGCGCTGCGAAACACGGTGCGGGCGCCGAACCGGTCGGCGATACGCCCGGACACGGGGATGAAGACGGCCAGGCTGATCAGATAGGACGTCAGGGCGATAGACAGGCTGGGTGCCGACACCCCCAGTTCATGCGCCATGCTGGGCAGGGCGGTGGCAAGCACGGTGCCGTCCAGCTGCTCCATGAACATGGCCGCGCCGACAATCAGGGCGATGGTGCGGAAATGGGGCTTGGAGGCACCGGAGCGGGGCATGGTCTGTTCGGTTTAGGCCCCACCCACGCGCGGGGCAAGTGTAGGATTTTGCGTACTTCTTATGCTGATTCCGGGGTCATTTCGCCCCCTCCCTGCCCCGGCTATAAGGACAAGAATGAGCCTTCAGGCCTTGTATGAGCAAGCACTGGGCAGCCACAGGCCAGCCACTGCCCACATGGAACGCAGGTGCCACGATGACGGATATCCCCCACATTCCGACCTCCTGGGGCGAGGTAATCGACAAGATCACTATTCTGGAGATCAAGGTCGCGCGGCTGCCGACGGAAACGGCCCGCGGCAACGCGGCCAAGGAGTTGAAAATGCTGCGCGACATTGCCAACCCTGTTCTGGAAGGGGCGGAAATCGCCGGCCTGGTGGCGCGCCTCAAGACTCTCAACGAAACGTTATGGGAGATAGAAGACCGCATCCGTGCCCACGAGCGGGCAGCCAATTTCGATGCGGAATTCATCGCACTGGCGCGTGCGGTTTACCACCGCAATGACGAACGCGGTGCGGTCAAGCGCGAACTCAACCTGGCGCTTGGATCAATCTTGATCGAGGAAAAAAGCTACCAGCCCTATGAGCGATAAGGGCTCCGGGCACAGCCAGGAGCCCTTTCGCGATCAATAGCCGTATGCCGGGCCATAAGCCGGGCCGTAACCCCGACCATAATAGGCCGGCGGGGGCGGGGGCGGCGGGCCGTATTCGTAACGGTCATAGTAGCGGTCGTGGTTGGATGCAGCCGCGATCGCACCCAGGGCAAACAGGCCCAAACCCAGGCCAACCAGGGCACCGGTGTCGTTATGGCCATGCCAGCCACCGCGATACCCAAAGCCACCGTGACGATAGGGCTGGGCGGAAGCCGCGGTCGCACCCAGCATGGACAGGGCAAGCGCGGCACAAATCAGGCGTTTCATGGCTTTGTTCCTTTCATGGGGCGCGGGCTAGAACCGCGTCCTTCGGGATGAACCATGACAGCCCGGCCATGAATGGGGTCTGAGGCGGGGATTTATCTGTCGTTCATCCGGCAAGAAGGCAAAGGAAAAGGGCCCCGGTTTCTGCCGGGGCCCGGTATTTCCTGCTCGCCTGGAAATCAGTAATTGAGGCGAACACCGACGCGGAACATGCGGCCAATCACATCGTAAAGGACCTGGTTGTTGTCCTGCGTGCCGATATCTGGCGGCCGGATGTTCGTGAGGTTTTCGACCTTGGTGTAGAACGTGGTCTGGGGCGAGAAATTCCAGTTCAATCCGAGGTCGAAGTAGAAGACGGAGTCGACCTTGTTGAAGTTGATGGTCGGGACCTGGATCGTCGGCGCCGGGCAGGTGCCGGGGGCGCAGACAAGGGTATTGCGGTTCGTGGTGACACCTGGCGAATCCCAGCGTTCCGTCAGGTCAATGCCCCAGACGTCGTTCTGGTAGCTCTGCGTTTCCTGGATTTTCCAGTTCAGAACGTCACCGCCGAACTGCGTGTAAGTCTGACCGTTGTTGCCGGCCGACACGTTACCCGTCAGTTCCTGGTTCTGCTGAACCACTTGAGCGGGAAGGCCGGTGTTGAAGACGTATTTGCTGGTGTGGTTGATCAACGACCGCAGAACGAAGCTGCCGGGAACGTCGTAATCCTGCAGATCGTAGGTGTATGACGCTTCGAGATCGAAACCATCGGTCACGATGGAAGCCGCATTGAAAGGTTGCGCCACGATCTGGATGACGTTGTTGGGATCGGTGACGAGGCCTTGCGAACCAACACTCAGGGTTTGAGGTTGGCCGTTTGCCGTGCGGACCGCGGTCTGTGCACAGTAGTTGTTGGGCGGTACCACGCCCGTCACCTGGAAGAAGCAAAGGTCTTCGATGTTCTGCGTGCCGAAGCTGAAAATGGCCTTGGCCAGACCGATCCGGTAGTAGTCGATCGAAGCCTGGAATCCCGGGATGAAA
>DATKEP010000177.1:0-29768 GCA_035512055.1 Rhizomicrobium sp. | reverse complement strand
GGACCAGCACCCACCAGCGTGTGGTAGTCGCCGCCGGTATGGATGTCGCCAAGGCGTTTGACCTTGAGGTCGGGCAGCACGCGATAGGGTGCATCCGCGTTCTGGCCAGGCGCTGAATGGACCGGCTTCGCGCCAAGGACTGCCACGCCCGATCCGCCGATCAGGGCTTTCCCGAAATCCCGCCTGTCCATGCCCTGCTCCCGGGGTTCGATCCATCCGGGAGAATAACCGATTTCATGGTCTTCGCGATTGCCGGTCAATCGCCCGACGAACTTGGATCGCCCGCGGCCCTGCGGCCCCCTTCCAGCCAAGCTGCAAGTCCAGGCGTGCAGGCGCGTTTCACGATAGCATCATAGCGGGCGACGTCTTCGGCCTTGAGATACTCGCGCCATCGTCCGCTGCGGCCCTTGTTGATGAACCGGTCCGCGCCCGTGTCGAAGACCTTTGTGAGTTTCGGGAATAGCGCATTGCCGTCCTTCTTCATGGTCTCGAAGCGCGCCGCTTCGACCAGCGAGGGCATCAGGCCTTTCGGTACAGTTATGTCTAGGAATTCGGCTATGCGTTGCATCTCTCCGGCCAGATCTTCCTTCATGTCGTTGTAGTGGACACAAAGAAGATTGGGCCGATGCCGTTCCTGCCAGTAGGTGGCCTCGAAGTCGAAAAACTGCAAGCCGAAATTGTTCGGGCCCGATTTGTCCTGCGCGTTCAGCTGAGCTTCGAGTTCGTCGAACCAATGGAGGAGATATTCGCGCGGATGCTCGGGCGGCTGCGGCGGAGGGCCGGAAGGTGCGGCGCCCTGCTCTGCCGCCAAGGCCATCGCCTGGGCGCCAATATGGGCCCTGAAATCCGGCTTGAACCCCTTTTCATGGTTCTGCCAGGAGAGCCGCGCGTCGCGGCCGTCGCGGCCGACATGAATGTATTTTACCATGTCCCAGACCGGCAGCGCGTCGAATGGAAGGTGGGACTTGATGTAACGACGGTGGGTTTGCGCCGCTAGCGTTGCCAGGTCATCTTCGACGGGACTGAACAGCGTGGAGTCCAGCCATGGCGAGATGTCGCCAAACGGCCGCACATCGGGAGACTGGAACACCAGCAGGTCGACGATTCGTTGAGTCCAAGTCGTGCCGCACTTGGCGAAAGTCGCGATCACAATGTCGTCGTCCCTCGGCTCGAACCGGTTCCAGCGCCGGCTGTCGGCGACTGGCGTCCGGACGACACGCTTGGGTGCGCGAAGCAGGTTAGCCATCTGATTTCCCCAGTTGCTGTTGGTCGCCCTGCCAGTATCGTAGGTCCGGCGATGCGGTTTGCCTATCTCACTTCTTCGTCTCAGGCAGCCAGGCCGGTCCGCCTTCTTCCCATTGATCGTCGGTCAGTTGCTGAACTTCGCTGCCGTCGGCCCGCATCGTGAATATCTCGCCATAGGGCTGGGGTGCATCGGTATAGAGCGCCTCGTCCTTGAAGCCCATCCGCGACGTCGCAAACAGCAGACGTTCGCCGTCAGGAGACCAGGCAAGGTGAGCGTCGTTGCCGTGCGTGCGTGTCAGTTGCGTCAGCCCCGATCCGTCGGGGTGAATGGTGAAAATCTGGAAATCGCCGGCAGCGTTGCGGCGGACGAAGACGATGCTGTCTCCCCGCGGAGACCAGAGTGGAAAATTGTCCCACTCCGATGTCAGCTTGGTGATCGCGTGGTCCGCCAGCGTCATGATGCGCAGTCCCTGGCCTTCAGGGCCCAGGGTTCGATAGACGATGCGCCTGCCGTCAGGCGCGAATGATGGGAAGGCGTTGTTGTTGGCGCCAGACGTCAGCAGCCGGAATCCGCTGCCATCGTCGTTGATTAACGCCACCTGCGCTCCGCCGTTGACGGGATCGACGGGCTTTTTATTGCCCCTGGAAAAATCGAGAAATGATGAAAACAGCCCTACACCGGCCGCGATCTGCCTTCCGTCGGCAGACCATTGCGGTGCGATGATCAGGTCCGGCCGCTCCAGAATGGAGTGGGCGGGCTTGCCTGTCTCTATGACATACAGGTTGAATTTTCCATTCACCGGCGAACTGGTCGCAATCCGGCCATGCGCGGCATCGACCGCCGGCAAAAATTCGGTCGTGTAGAGTTCAAACTTTGGATTGCGGCTCCACAGCCGTTTCGGCTCTGGGTTTCTTTCCGTCGTGAAGCGGCCATAGACGACCCGCTTGCCGTCCGGCGACCACGACGGCATGCGCACATCGGCTCCCCCAGGACCGTGTCCGCCGCGGGCGTATGACACTCCCGGTTGCGCCTTGTCGCGGCGCAGGAAACCGGTTTCGCCGGACGGCAGCAGGGTTGGTGCTTCCTTGGTGCCGGACGGTGCTGCAACCGCACTCACTGCACCATTTGCCACATCGATCCTCTGCAATGTGTCGTCGGTGCGGTCCTGGCCGACACGATTGTCCCAGGTGTCCTGGCCGATCATGCAATAAACGACGAGGCTCTTGCTGTCGGCCGACCATTTGGGCGAACCGCAGAAGTTTCCGTCTTTCGGCGTCAGACGCTTCAACCCGCTGCCGTCGGGATGGACGATAAAAATGCCGGCAATATGCAGCCGTTCCCACCTGCCTTTCGCATCCGGCAGGCCGCTGTCGCGATCCGAGGAAAAAGCAATCCACTTTCCATCGGGCGACCAGGCGGGGCGAAAGTCGCCGCCTCGGCCGGAGGTCAGGGCCCGCGCCTTTTGCGTGAAAACGTCGAGTACCCAGAGATTCGCAAATCCGGCAGCGCGCGTCGAAACAAAGACGATCTGCTTTTCGTCGGGAGAAAAGGCTGCCTGGTCATCATAGGCCGGATCGGTGGTCAACTGTTCCAATCCCTTGCCATCTGGACGCACGCGGTAGAGATCGGCCGAACCGTTCCGCTCAGACGTGAAGGCGATCCAGTCACCTTTTGGCGACCAGGACGGGTTATAGTCGAAGGTGCCGGGCGGCAGCAGCGCATGCTCGCTGCTGCCATCGGATCCGGAGACATAGAGCGCCGCCTTGGAAGGCTTCAGGCTGGCAACCAGGATTCTGTCGGCTGCCCGGGCGGCAGACGAAGCCGCGACCAACACGAAACAGCACAGCAAGCAGGTATTGAGATGCTTCATGTCGTGCCCCGGAAAATCGCATGAAAAATGGGAGCCCGCCGGTGAGGGCGGGCTCCCGCCCGCTTCATTTGACTGCGAATGCGATCACATGGATCGACGTCTTGCCGATATTCGTTGCCGAAAAGGCGCCCTTGTCCGTGACGATGCGTGCCGCGCCGGTCTTGCGCTGGAAGGTTTGCTTTTTGCCGTCCGAACCGGTCAGCTCGATGGAGCCACCCTGCACATAAAAAAATGCCTGCCCGAGCCGGATCGCCGATGGCACCGTGTCGCCGGGCTTGAGGATGGTTTCAGTGACCAAGACCTTGTCGTTTTCCACGAGAGTTTTCGGCGCGACCGTGTCGGCCCGGACAGAACCGGACAATGTCAGTGACAGCGTGAAAGCGGATAAGCAAGAGACTGCAATCTTGATGCTGTTGTACATGCGGTGGGCTCCCTGAATTGAATCGGTCTGTCTCCATTATTGGGACGTGAACCGGAATTGAGGCCAAGCAACGCAGAAATGAACAACGGATATGAAATGAGACTGAAATGACCCCAAGCAAATCACGCCGTCTGGATGCGATCCTCTTACTTCAGGAACACCGAATAAAGATGGATCGTGCTGCGGCCCGAATTCTTCACGACATGCGTGGAAACCGCGTCGCTGAATCTGACCTCGCCGGTCTTGAACTTTATCTTCTCGCTCTTGCCGCCGGGGAATATGCGCGTCAGGGTCCCGCCCTTTAGCGCGCGGGTGACGCGCACCGGAAGCTCCACGCCGTCGCTCTCCGAGCCCGGCTTCATCACGACCTCGACGACGCGCACCTTGTCGTTGACCAGAATGTCGTTCATCACCGCCTTGGCGACCTTGGCGGTTTTTTTCTTTGCGACTTTCTTCTTCTTTTTCATGTCCAAATCCTCGTTTCGGTTACGCCGCGCTAAATCGAAAGACCCGGCGATGCGGCTTGTACCGGGCTCCATCCATCATGTCCGCACCGGGCGCGCCCGCTGGCGGCGCAGTTCGTCGATCTGCAGCACCAGATCGGCGATGGGATAGGCCGCGGCGACGCAAGCCCAGACCACGGTTTCGGACAGCGTCTCCGGAATCCGGAAAAAGACGGAAATGGCTCGAACCTCCAAAAAGATCAGGGCGCAGGAAAAGCTGCGGATCATCCATTGCCGGTGTTGCTGCATCCGCTTGGTGCGGATCATCCACAATGCCATGCTGGTGGCGAATATCCACAGCACGGCATCGGCGCCGGCGGCCATGGTAAAGCTGCGCGGCGCGCCCATCCGTTCCTCGAACCACTGGATGTAGATGCCGAGCGGCGCGCCGATACAGCAACCGGCGATGTAGAGATAGCCAAAGGTCTTGTGCACCATGATGTATTTGCGCCGCAGCCGCTCGGAAAACTGGAACGGCCCCAGGAAGAGCGCGAAAGCAGCGGCCATTCCGTGTGGCAACAGCCACATCTTGAATGGCGCGATATGGGCCCATTCCGGATCGGACTTGTCGACCAGGAAGCTTTCATTCGTGATCAGCACATAGACATACATCACGGCGATCAGGGCGAAGAGCGCGGTCTTTGCGCGGAACGGCACCAGAGCTTTCGGCGTGCCGGCGGACAATTCCACAGTCATGACGATCTCCGGGATTCAGATTGAATGGGCGAAATAGTTCCGCAGTTCGGTTTTCTCCGAAGACTCAGGTCTAGCGCGGCGGCACAGGCCAACTGAATTTGCACCGCGCCACCGAGCACCAGCGCGATTGCGGAGCCCATTCCGGTGCCGCCGCAGTCCAGCGCGGACTGCGAAGATATGCCCTCTTCAGCCATTCACCCCCCACGGCCCCCGGCGTCTTGCAAGTCACTGATACGGCCCGACTATTCGCTGGGACGCAACACGCGGCTATGGGCCGCCCGCCCTTGGGATGACAAACAATCATCCCGTAAAATTGTACGTCGGAAACGGATACTGACGGAAAGTTCCATCATCCGAAAGCCTGGCCGCGCAATAATTATCGAGTGGACCGCGACGGATCGGCCTCAACTCTCAACCCCGTTCAGCAGATAATCATAGATGTCGAAATTTCGGATGTCGCCCCGCCGAGCTCTGGCCTGGTACACCGCGTTCAAAGGGCCGGAGATCAGGAACGGCGTATGCTGCTCCGACAGTCCACCGTGCGATCGCAGCCGGCGGCCCTTGAGACCCGACAGATCGTGGAGAGCTGCTGCCGATCCGATCACCGTGCCGCGGTCGCCGAGCACCGCGAAGTCGCCTTCATATTCGATGGGCGTTTGGAAGCGCTTCGCGGCCTCGGCCCCGGTCAGAACCAGCTCGACCCCCGGGAGCGCGCGCGTTGTTTCCATCATCGCACCGAGCCCGCCCGGATCGCGCTTCAGGTAGACGCGAACAAAAGAACCGAGATCGCCATGATGGCGGACAAAGGGATCGGTAATCGGGCAAATCACGCGCACCGCGGCGGCGCCGAACTGGCGATTGAGAAGATCCTCCAGCCAGATGACATTGGGTGAGCCATCGGGTTTGGATTTGTCGTTCATCCCGTGATCGCCGGTGACGCCGACAATTGCTCCAAGCTGAACCAGCCGGCCGATCTGCCCATCGATCTTCGCCATGAAGGCGTTGGCTTCGGGTTCGCCGGGTGCGTAGCTGTGCTGGATGACATCCGACAGCGACAAATAGAAAAGATCGGCGGCGCGCCGTTCCAGCAGCCTCGCCCCGGCATCGAGCACGAAATAGGAAAGGTCGGGATCGTATTGTTCCGGCGTCTTGCGGCCGACAAATGCCTCGACATCGTCGATGCCGGCATTCGCAATTGTCGCCGCCTTCGCCTTTTCGGAGGAAAAGACGATGCCGTCGTTCAGCCGGTGGCCGATGAAGCCGCGCAATTTGTCCTTTGCTGTCACGCCCGCCACGCGTACGCCGGCATGGGACAGAGCGCCAATTATCGTGTCGCAACGAAGCGCGCTTGCATCGGTGACCATGATCTCCCTGGCTGTCCGCCGGTCGAGATAATAATTTCCGGAGATGCCATGCACCGCCGGCACAGTGCCGGTGAGGATCGAGGTGTTATTGGGGTTTGTGAAGCTCGGCATCACGCCGCGCGCCGTGGCCGCGAAGCCTCGTGCTGCGAACTTGCCCAGATTCGGCAGGATGCCGTCTTTCAAGCCCCGCTGAAAGTAGGCGGGATCGAACCCATCGACACAAATGGCGACCGTGGGCCGGCCCGGCTTGCGGTAGCTGCGCCCATTCACCGACACCCTGTCTGCCGTGCCCGCCGCTGCCGGGCGGGAAAGCATCGCAGCGGCACCAGCCAGGACCTGACGCCGTGTTGGGGGCGAAGGACGGTTGTGTACCAGATTCATGTTGCAGCGCTCCCGTGACGTAGCAGATTGACCTGTAATCCCCTCCCATGAAAACATCGCGCCAAGCTCACGGGAAGAGGGCCAAGCCAGGGGGATATCCATGAATACGCGCAAGTTCGCGATCGTTCTCGCATTTTTGCTTGCCGGCAGCGGAGCAAGCCAGTCGCAGGGCCTCAACGGCACGGCGGAATTCCAGGCCCAGCAGGCGGCGCTGGAGAGGACCTATCCGCAGCTGAACGCGACTGACGAATATATGCGGCTCAACATTCCCGGATACACGATGGGCGAGACCATGGGTGTCTCCACCAACTCCAAGGGGCATCTGTTTGTCTATTCCCGCTCCAATCCGCAAGGCATTGCGCGCGGCGGCACGGCGGCGATGCTGTGGGAGTTCGACCAGAACGGCAAGTTCGTAAAGGAATGGGCACCGCATAATTATGCCGCGTCCTTCGCGCATGCGGTCCGTATCGACCGCGACGACAATGTCTGGCAGGTCGATGAAGGCTCGGGGATGGTCGTCAAATATAATCCGCAGGGCCAGCAGGTGTTGTGGCTGGGCCGCACGCCGGAAGCTATCGACTATCTCGAAGCAAACCTTGAGGTCCTGAAATATGCGCATCCGATGACGGCCGTGCCACCGAAGCCTATTGGCCGGAAGGGAGCCTTCGACCGCGAAACCGATGTCGCAATCGATTCACAGGGCAACATTTTCGTCTCCGACGGCTATGGCAATTCGCGCGTCGTCAAGATTTCGCCTGATGGCCATTGGCTGAAGATGCTGGGCACCTATGGGAGCGGCCCCGACCAATTCAAAACCCCGCATTCCATCGCCGTGGATGCCCAGAACAATATCTATGTCGCCGACCGCGGAAATTTCCGCATCCAGGTCTACGACGACAATCTGAATTTTGTGAAAAGCATCACTGGCATCGGCGCGCCCTGGGCCCTTTGCATCACCAACACCTCTCCGCAATACATGTTCACCGGCGACGGCAACGGCAAGCTCTACAAGATGGACATGACCGGAAAGGTGCTGGGCATGACCGTTACGGGCCAGGATCATGGCGAGGAAGACACCGGTGACCTGATCCATTCGCTGGATTGCCGCAACCCGAATGTCGTTTATATCGGTTCGGCTTCCATGTTCGATGTCCAGAAGCTTACGATCAAGTGAGCCGCGCGCTATTTCACTTCAACCAGCATCGCATGGATGGTGCCGCCGGCTGACCCGATCTTGCGTGACTGACCGCCTGGAAGAAAAATTGCCTGGCCGGAGTCGTAATGCTGGACCTTGGCGGGCTGACCGGGCACGGCGATCGATAAATCTCCGCCTTCCGCGAAGGCGAGGAACATGTCGCGGCTGTCGAATGAAGTCACGCCGTCGGCACCAGGCGACCATGCGCAATCCCAGATCGTGACGCGGTCATTGTCCACTATTTTTTCTTGGTAGGGAGCGTATTTGTCGGTCGGAAAGTCCGTGCTGTTGGTCGCTTCCGGTATGCTTTTCTCCTTGATATCGATCACCACCGTGTGGCGGCCCGGCTCAGTCGTGGACATTTCCTGGTGCGTGAGATCCCTGGGCAAATACCACATGCGATTCTTGACGACAGGATGCAGACCGGACTTGCCGTCCGGCTGCGTCACCCTGATCGTCGCGGTGTTGAGATCAAGGCCTGCAAAGAAATATCTGTGTCGATGCATCGGCGTGGGCTTGTCCTTCGCATAGACCACATTCCAGGCCGCGCCCCTGTCATTGTCGACCAGCAAGGTTGCACCGGGTCTCGGCCAGGCCGGGGGATAGTCGTTCGCCGGCTGCGCTTGCGCGGGCCAGATTGCGAAGATTGCAATCGCAGTCGACCAAGCGGCTGACCTGAAGACGTTCATGAGGCCGTCCTTCCGGGAAGGTGCCGATGCTAGTGGGGCATGAGTTCGGGAAAGCGCGGCAGAAAGCCGTTGCGATTGGGCATCATCACCTTGGGCAGCGTGCGCGCGTCGATGACCTGCCTGGCATCGATCACCTTGCTCTCGGCAAGAATATAGGCCGTCAGGGCATAGACCTCATGGTCGCTCAGCGATCTTGGTTCGGTCCAGGGCATGGCCCTGCGTATATAATCGAACAAGGGCGGCGCATAAGGCCAATAGTTGGCGATGGTTGCTCTGGATTCATCCATGCCCTTGAGCTTCTGGCCACTGATCAGCGTGGGGGGCGCAGGCGCCCCGCTGCGCGCCAAGGCCGTGCCGCGGCCATCATCGCCATGACAGGCTGAGCATTTTTCCGCGAAGATGGGCGCTCCCTCGGCGGCCGTTCCCTCGCCTGGCGGCAAGCCGGTGCCGTCGGCGAGTATTTCGATGTCCCAGCGCGCGACATCCGCCGGACGGATAAGCACGCCGAGATTGGGACTGCCGGGGCCAGTGACTGCGGCGATAGCCGGCGGGCTTGCCAGCAGCGCCATCCAGATCAGGGCGAGGTGCTTATGCGTAGGCATGGGTCACCTTCCCATGGCTGTCTACAGCCCAGCTGGTGACGACGTTGCAATGATGATTTTTGAAGGCCATGACGGAAGGAACTGCATCGAGCTCGCCGCGGGCGGCGACAAATTCGCTCCGTGTCGGCTGGAACGACCCATGGTCGTCCCAGGCACGGCTCTGCAGAATGACCGGGCGGCCATCCCAGCGCCATGGCATGCGAAAGCGGGTGAAGGCCTTGGTGGGGACCGGTGCCTCAAGCGCTGCTTCCGCCCAGCTCCTGCCGCCATCGGCGGAAACCATCACCCTGATGATCTTTCCCTTGCCGGAATAGGCGATGCCGGAAATCTCGTAGAAGCCCGGTAGTTTGATATCCTGGCCCGGCGAAGGCCGTGTGATGAAGGATTTGACCTCGTTCACAAAATCGAAATTGTAGCTTTTGCCCTTGGGCATCGGCTCGGTATAGACCTGCGACTCCCAAAAACTCATGGCCGGCCCGGACACAAGCTTGATGCGCCGCAGGAACTTGACGTTCATGTTTCCCTCATAGCCCGGAAGCAGCAGGCGCATGGGAAAACCGTTTCCCGGCATCAACGGCTCGCCGTTCTGGTATAGCGCGATCATCGCGTCATCGAGGCCCTTTGCCAGGGGAATGCTGCGCATCAGATGCGCCCCGTCGGCGCCTTCCGCGATGAACCATTTCGCGCGCGGATCGATGCCGCATTCATCCAGAAGAAGAGGCAGGCTTACGCCGGTCCACTCCGCGCACGATGCCAGTCCGTGCAAGGCCTGCACGTCGGCCTGTACGGGCTTGGGCGAGAACAGGGGCGCGCTGTTGCCGCCACATTCCACGAAAGCTGGACGCGAGGTCATGGGATATCGCAAGAGCGCGTCAACCGTGAAGACCAGCGGCCGCTTGACCAGACCATGAATCACAAACCGGTGTTGTTGCGGATCTACTTCGGGGATACCGGTATGGTTGATGGTGAAGTGCAGGCCGTTGGGCGTACGAGTGCCCTCCAGCAAATGATGCGGCGTGCGGGATATCGATGAGCGGGGCTCGAACTTCGGATTGGACAGTGTGCGCACCACATTCTTGGCGAATTTTGAGGGTGTCTGGTAGGGCGGGGTATCATCTCCCACCTGAAGTCCCCAGGGCGGCTCGACCAGCTGTTCGGCAGCGGCGCCGGTGGCATTGGGACCAAGGGCCGCGCCCAGGACGCCTGTGGCGGCGATACCCCTGCCCAACAAGGCACGCCTGTGCAGCAAACCATTGTCTGCGGCCTGTTCCAGGGAATTCGGCTCATCGGGAATAGAAGCTCGCAGGTCCATGGCGCCCTCGTCTTGTCCCATCCGGTCGCCATTCAGGCAGAAGGCATCGCTGCTGGCAATGCTGTCGTCAATTGGCCATGCCGGTCAGCCGCCATACCGGCACTTTGGCACTGGACCCCGAAAGCGCCATAATGGCGGGCGTTCGACCAGGGAGGGGCGGGGCCATGGGCATCAACGTGATCGCACGGCGGAATTTCCTGAGATTTGCCGGAGCAAGCCCCTGCGCCGCCACCGTCTTGAGTTCGGCGGTGCGCAAAGCCCTGGCGCAAAGCGGGCCGGCCGAAATGGGCGTGATTGGATCCCCGGGCGAAGCGCTCAGCGTATTCGATTTCGAGGAAGCCGCCCACCGCAAAGTCATGCCGGGTCACTGGGCCTATATGGCCAGCGGCGTCGACGATGACGTGACGCTGAGGGCCAACCGGGAAGGATTTAGCCATCTGGAGTTGCGCCCGCGACGCCTTCGCGACGCCACGAAAGTGGATATGCGCGTCGATCTGTTCGGCACCACCTACGACAGTCCAATATTTACCTGCCCTACCGGTGGCGAAAAATCCTTTCATCCCGATGGCGAACTTGGCGTCGCGCGTGCGGCCAAGGCCCGCGGCACTCTGCAGGTTCTTTCGACCTCGACATCGACCGGCGTTGAGGATGTCAACAAAGCGCTGGGGCGCCCCGTCTGGTATCAGCTCTATGCCCCGTCATCCTGGGACGCTTGCGAAAAAATCCTCGGGCGCGTCTCGAAAGCCGGATGCCCGGTCATCCTGCTGACTGTCGACAACACGACCGGCCGCAACAGCGAAACCTATATGAGAACGCGGCCCAGGGACCTTCGCCAGTGTTCCGGCTGTCACCAGGGCGCGCCGGGCACAGCCGTTCAGGAGCGCCGCATGTATGACGGCATCGACATGACGGGAGTTGGCATGCAGAACCCGGCCATGGACTGGATCTTTGTGGACCGCCTGCGCAAGGCCTGGAAAGGCCGGCTGTTCATCAAAGGCATCGATGGCGGTGATGACGCCAAACTGGCCCTGGATCATGGCGTGGACGGAATCCTGGTCTCCAACCATGGCGGCCGCTCCACCGAAACCGGCCGCGCAACGATCGAGGCGCTGCCGGAAGTCGTGGCCGCTGTTGGCGATCATATTCCGGTGTTCGTGGATGGCGGCGTGCGCCGCGGCACCGATGTATTCAAGGCCCTGGCATTGGGCGCAAAGGCTGTCGGCATCGGGCGTCCGATGCTGTGGGGCCTTGGTGCCTTCGGAGAGGCCGGCGTGGACCAGGTCCTGGCGATCCTGCAGGCTGAGCTCAAGCTCGCGATGGGCAATTGCGGCACGCGTACGGTATCGGACATAACCCGCGCCTTTGTGTCCGCTGCGCCCTACGCTGTTAAGTGAATCCTAACTTGGCCGGCGCGGCATAACTGTGGGCACACTGCCCATTCCTGGCATATGAGTAGAACTTCTTAACCTTTTGTTTGCCAAATCTTAGTGCCGACTTCCTACCATCACATCACCCGCACACAGGGGAAGTGAAGTTGGTCCAGGACGATAGCCGGAAGAAACGCGTGCTGAAAACGGCACGGGCCTTGATTTGCCGGGATGGGACCGCATTCACGGTCGCAAGCCTCTGCGAAGAATGCGGCCTGAGCCGGTCGGCGTTCCGCCGCCTGTTCTCGACCAGGGCCAAACTGCTTGAAACGCTGGCACATGAAGTCACCGAAAAGGCAAAACCCGGAGCCGCTGCATCACAGGCGCAGGAGACGAGAGACGTCTGGCTCGAACGCCGCTTTCGCGTGCTTGAACGGGCGATAAATTCGCTCGAAGCGCGGCTCGATGCCAATGCCCTTCGGGACATGACGGCTGACCTGCCGGGCAACGTTCAAGATACAGCCGAGGTCGCGCGGCTCGTCGCTTTCATGCCAGACATGCCCGGGACAGTCGCCGGCGCGGTGATGACATCGGAACCTGAAATGGCGACGGCCGAGGCGGTGATTGCGGCACAGGCAACTGTGACCGATATCGACACCGGCGCCTCGCCGAACGGCTTTGATGAACAGGATGCGGCAGTCGAATTCGTCCCCACACCTGATCTGCCTCCCGTCATCGAGGCCGCGCCCCTATTCGATGGCGACATTCCTCACTGCGATTGCGAGCCGGAATATCAGGAATACACGGCTGATGACGTTGCGGCTTTGGATGTCGAGAATGATCCTTCTTGTGAGCCGCTGGCCAAAAGGGACGTCATGCGGACCTTGCTGAACAAGGTCAGGGCCGCGGCAAGCATGGTGGCCGAGGTCGAGTCCGCGCAGCGGTCACTGCGCCTGGAACGCCAAAAAATGATGATATTCGGTGCCGCGGCCGTTTTGGTCTTTGTGTTAGCGATCGGCGTGGTATCGCGCTATCAATTTTCGCATGTCGCCCAGAAAACCGCGCAGAATTCGCGTCCTGCCGACAAAGCCGTTCACGCGGCACCGCCCGTCACGATCATAAACGCGACCGGGGCGGACGATCTCTCCGGCGAAAGGTTCAAGTCCATCACCAGGCAGGCCGCGCGCGGCGATGCCCGTTCGCAGTCAAGATTGGCCCTGGCCTATCTGCGTGGCGATGGCGTCAGCGCCGATCCCGCGGCTGCAATCGGCTGGAGCAGAATGGCCGCAGCCCAGGGCGAACCCTCGGCGCAGTTCATCCTGGCGACCCTATACGCAAGCGGCGTCAAACCGGATCCGCAATTGGCCCTGCGTTGGCTGGCGGCGGCGGCTTCGCGGGGAAATATGAAGGCGATGCACAATCTAGCGCTTGCCTATCTCAATGGCATCGGCGTTCCGAGGAACACCGCCGCCGCCCTGACGTGGTTCGGCAAGGCAGCATCATCCGGATACCGCGACTCTGCCTTCGATCTCGCCGTGCTTTACGAAAGGGGCGAAAGCGTTCCCCAGAACCCGCAGCTGGCAATACGGTGGTACACTGCGGCTGCTTCCGAGGGAGACCGCGAGGCAGCGCAGCGGATCGAGCTGCTCAAGACGCAACTCCCGCGATTGGCGCTTCAGCGCTAGGCCGGCGCAATCGCCAGGTCGCTGTCCAGCGCGCGCACGTCCTTTTGGCCGGTCAGCGCCATCGCCACTTCCAGTTCCTCCCTGACAATGGCGAGCATTGCGGCCACGCCGGCCTCGCCTTTCGCCGCCAGGGCCCAGGCCCAGGCCCGTCCCACCAGAACGCCATCTGCGCCCAGCGCCATTGCGCGCAAGACATCGAGCCCCGAGCGAATACCGCCATCCAGCATGACCGTCATTCGTCCCGCAACCGCGTCGCGCACGGCTGGAAGTGCGGCAATGCTGGATAGCGCGCCATCCAGCTGCCGCCCGCCATGGTTGGACACCACAATTCCATCCATGCCTTCTTCCGCTGCCCGCGCGGCATCGCCCGGATCGGTGATGCCTTTCAGGACCAGCTTGCCCTTCCAGTGCGTCCGCAGCCAGGCAATGTCCTTGTAGGTGATCGACGGATCGAAATTGCGCGCAACCCAGGCCTGGAACTGCTTCAGCCCCGCGCCGTGCGGCATGGCCGGCGCGACATTGCCGATGGTCAGCGGCCTGCCCATCACGCCGACATCGAGCGCCCAGGCTGGGTGAGAGAGAATGTCGAGCAACCGGTCGGGCCGCGCCACCAGGCTTTGCGCCCCCGCCAATCCCCCGATCCGGTCGCGATAGCGGATGCCATTGATTGCCAGGTCCACGGTCAGGAACAGCGTGTCGATACCGGCTCTGTCGATGCGCTCCATCAGGTCCTGCATGAAGGCGCGGTCGCGGATCATGTACAGCTGCATCCAGAAGGACCGCGTCGACGCCGCGCGCACTTCCTCGACCGGACAGCACGACATGGTGGAAAGAACGATCGGCACGCCCGCGGCTTCTGCGGCGCGCACCGCCTGTACCTCACCGCGGCGGCGGTAGAAGCCCGCAATACCTATCGGCGCCAGCGCCAGGGGCATCGCCATGTCCCGGCCGAACAGCCGCGTGGAAATATTGATGTTGGACACGTCGCGCAGCACGCGTTGGCGCAAGATCGCAGATTTGAAGTCTTCCACATTGCGTGTCAACGTATATTCGTCATAGCTGCCGCCATCGATATATTCGAAAAGGAAGCGTGGCAGGCGCCTCTGCGCCTCGGCGCGGAATCCGGCGAAATTGACGATCTTCATGGTTTCAGGCTGTAGCGCTTGGCACACGAGCTGGCAACGGGGCGACTTCCTTTATGACGAACATATAGACGCCGGCACCCAGGAGGCAAAAGCCGCCCGCCACGGTCAGGGGCACGACGAAAGAGCCGCTGGTGATTGTCAGCATCACGCCCGTGAATGTCGAAGTGACAATTCCGGCGATATTGGCGGCGAAATTCTGGATGCCGCCAAGAGATGCGACATGGGCCGGCGTGGGCGCCACATCCCCCGGCAAGGACCAAATGCTGGCGGCGGTAAAGGCGAGACTGCCATAGGCCAGCGCAAAGAAAGCGAGCGCGACATAGGCATTGGGCGCAAAGACCGAAAAGGTGATGACCGACGACATCAGCATGCCGCCGACCAGGCAGGTCTTGCGCGCCGCAGTCAGGCTCCAGCCGCGGCGATACAACGCGTCGGAAGTAAAGCCTCCGAGCCAGCCACAGGGAATTGAGACTAGGCCCGGCAGAAGCCCCAGCGTGCCAAGCTGGGCCAGCGAAAAGCCCCGCGCCTGCATCAAATAGGTCGGAAACCAGGTGATGAAGAAATAGATCACGAAATTCAGGCAGAAGAAGCCGATCATCATGCCCCATACCGTGCGGTAGCTGAACAGCGACGACCATGGCACCTTGGGCCCGGTCGGGTCGATTCTGCGCTCAGCCTGAAGGCGCGCGAGCTCCTCCGGTGTCACAGAGGGATGGTTTTCTGGATCGCGGTAGATAACGAGCCAAAAGACCGTCCAGACGATACCGAGCAGCCCGGTCACCGCGAAAGAGACCCGCCAGCTGAAGCTGCCGATCAGCCATGCGACCAACGGCAGGGAAAGCGCCGCGCCGATGCGCGAGCCGCTGTCAAAGATGCTGGCAGCGATGGCGCGTTCGGTACGGGGAAACCAGTTCGCGTTCACCTTGGCGCCCGAAGGATAGGCGCCGGCTTCGCCAATACCCAGCAGCAGCCGGAATCCAGTCAAGGTGCCCACGTTACGCGCGGTAGCGGTGAGCATGGTTGACACGGACCACCACAGGACGGCACCCGCCAGCGCCAGTCGCGCGCCGATCCTGTCGGCGAGCCAGCCGAACGGCATCTGCATCGCCGCATAGGACCAGAAGAACGCACCCAGGATGGCACCCATCACCGCGGCGCTGATCCCGAGTTCATGGCGGATGCTGGGTACGGCGACGGCAAGATTGGCACGATCGATGTAATTTATCGCGTTGGCCGCGCAGCCCATAAAAATCATGGTCCATCGAATCTTCGGCACGGTCCACACCCTTTCTTGTTTTTTGCACTTACGGAACATCAAACGGTGGCGAACAGGCAAGTTCTTTCGGGCGCCCTGACCGATCAGCCGCCGATTTTTGTCCAGACGTTTGCGGCATCCAGGGCAAAGCGCGCAACTTTCTCTTCGTCGAACGCAAAGCCCAGGCCCGGACCCGTGTGCAGCATCAGGTGCCCGTCCCGGAAGTCCAGCTGCCGGTCCAAAAGCTCGCGAAAATTCAGCACCTGATTGTCCAGGAAGAATTCCACCATGCGCGCATTGGGCGTTGCGGCAACCAGTGGCGCGTGCAAGTCATGGAACCAGTGCGGGTACATGGGAATGGCATACCCCGCGGCTATCGCCGCTATGCGCCGCCACTCTGTGATGCCACCGCAGACGGCCGCATCGGATTGCAGGATGGCGGCCGCCTTCTTGTCCAGCAATTCCTTGTGCCGCCAGCGGCCGGCTTCGATCTCGCCAGTCGCAACGGGAATGGAGGTGGCGCGCGCCAGCTCCGCATGGCTGTTGATGTCATCGGGCGAGAATGGTTCTTCAATGAAGAACGGCGCAAACTTCTCGAAGCGGCGAATCGTCTGCAGGGCCTCGACCACATCCTTCCAGGCATTGTTTGCGTCCATCATCAAGGCGATATCGGGACCGATGCGTTCCCTGACCGCCCGCACGCGGTCTTCCTCTTCACGCGGAGACAGGCGGCCCGTCTTCATCTTGACGGCCTTGAAACCCAGCGAGACGTAACGCGCCATCTCGGCTGCCAAGTCGTCCGGCGTCTTGCCGTCGAGATAATAGCCCCCACTGGCATAGGCCAAGACGCCGTCATTCCGGGACGCACCCATATATTTGTGCAAGGGCAGGCCGGCGGCCCGCGCATTCAAGTCCCAAAGCGCGGTATCCAGAATGGACAAGGCCCGCATGACGATGCCAGTTCGCCCCTGGAGCAAAACTTCCTGATAAAGCTCCGACCAGAGCGCTTCCACGTCCAGCGGGTCGCGGCCGATCAGGAGCGGGGCGAGCAGCTTGGCGACCGCTAGAGGCAGAAGCTCGCCGCCGCGCGTACCCACATAGCAGAAGCCGATCCCCTCTGCGCCACTATCCGATTCTATCTTCACCAGGCCATAGTCGCGATGGGTCACGGCGCGATTGGAAAAGTAGGTGACGCGGCTCAAAGGAACGCGCGCGGCTGTCACGCTTATGGAAGTGATCTTCGACAGGCGGCCCTCCACCGTTTCCGCGCCAATTCCGCGGTTTGCCGGTGAGGATGGTTCAGGATCGGGATGCAGTCCAGTGGCCGCCCAGGCCCGCGCCGGCGCGACATGGTTTCAAAGCTGACCGATGATCCCTATGAACTGCTTGGCGCCTCTGCGATAGTCAGGCCGCGGAGCCTGAGAGGGAATGTCGGTCAGGGTCAGATCGATGGGCGTTTCCAGATCGATCAACTTCCAGCCGACGCGCTCGAACTTCGGTCCGCGGATCTGCCAGCCGCTCAAAATGTGTTCTCCCTTGGGATTGACGCCGACGCGGTGGACTTCAACGACGCGGGTGCAGTCCTCGTATCTGATTTCGAGGCACTTGCAGGACTCGATCGCCTCGCATGCGATTTGGCAACGCAATTGCAGGAATGCGTTTCGCGCATTGGAGTCCACAACCGGGTCGGCAAGATGTGCCATCGCGAACGTCCAGGGTCGCGGGCACGGCATGTCTGGGCATTTCCGGCATTTTCAGGCCGGGAGGCAGCGGCAAACAGCCGTGCTTCGTGCGATGCAGACTCTTTCACTCCCAGGCCCGAGGGGCAAGAGCAAAGTCTGGTGCATTGCACCATGCATAGTCTTGCATCATGCACAAAATGATTGCCACGACGGGCGGCGCCGGTGAGCTGCTTGTCCAAATCTCCGAATACGCGGCGACGAGCATTCGCGTTCATTCTCTCGCCGCCGGTCGTGCTTCCCGACACGGATCGTGACCTGCTTGGAATTGGCGCCGAATGGATGGCCACGGACTATATCGAAATCGATGGCGCCTTCGAGCATTCCTTTCCGTTCGCGCATCCCACAATGAACATCAGCGTGAATTACACCGATCCAATCACTCACGCGGTCGTGTTGCAGGGCAATCACGGCGTGGACGTCAACATCGTGGCGCTGGGCGCTCGCTATCGCCTCTGACGGCCGTGACATTCGCAATCGATAGAATCGCGCGGCAGCATCTTCGCGAGCGAAGAACGCCGAAGATCAGCAATGTTCTTTGGAAGCGATCGAAAACAAGTAAACTTGCGCGCCTCGCTAAGTCGTTGCAGTTTGAACAGTTTTTCGTGGCATCCGCAATGGTCCGATCGCGCCCTAAGGGATGGGAGAGCAATTTGCCTACCGGGGGAAATGAACGAAACCGGATGGAGATGCATGCAATTATCGGCGCCAGTTCCCCCAGTTCCATGGCTCCAGGCGGCTCACTTTTGGCCGGACGCGAAGGGAATTTCACACGCTGATACATCGCGCCGATGCTCCGGGGCCTTGTCCACTGGTATCGGGATGCGAACTCACATCGGCCAAATTCGTGCTATAGGTTCAGTGATAGTCGGAGCTGGGGGAGGCAAGGTCCATGATGGCCATTCGCTTTTCCGTGGCACGAATTGATGAAGCCAGCCCGGTGGGCTTTACTCCCGGCTGGGCGGTGGTCCGACAAGAACCGGGAGAACCTGGCAAATTCGTTAGCCGCATATTCTTTCGCGTGGAAGACGCCGAGATCCACGCCCAGCGGCTGATGATGATGGAGGTGGCAAGGGCCGCCAAAGGCCACTAGCGCCATTCGCACTTAGTCCAAGTGGGGGACCCGCCCGGGGAACCCGAGCCTGCAGGGCGGCATTGTATTTTTGGACGCGATGATTTCCATGAAATCCTACGAGACAGCCGCCTACGCCGATTTTCTCCTTGGCGCATTCAGAAACCCGAAGGGCGTTTCCGCCCTTACCCCGTCAAGCCCCAGCCTCGCACGCGCCATTGCCGGCGAGGTGGATGTGAGCCGCGAAGGTCTGGTTGTCGAACTGGGACCGGGTACCGGCGCGGTCACCAGTGCGCTTCTGGCACGCGGCATCGCATCCGAGCGCCTGCTGCTTGTCGAACGCGAGTCCGAATTCGTACTTATACTGCGCCGCCTCTATCCTTCGCTGGAAGTGCGCTGTGGCGACGCATTGCAACTGGAAGGCTATTTGAAGCCGTCCGCCTCGGTTGCGGCTGTGGTATCCGGCTTGCCTATCCTGCACTTGGCACCGGAGGCCAGACGACAGTTGGTGAGCCGGTCTCTTGCCTGCCAGGGTGCCGGGGGATTGTTCATCCAGCTGTCCTATGGCTGGCGGCCTCCTGTTCCGCCCACTTCCGGCGTTTCCATTGCCAAAAGGACGGTATGGTCGAATTTCCCGCCGGCACATGTCTGGACCTACCGGAGCTGGTAGTTCTCAGATCAACCCCACATGACAAATCTTTCCATGCCCATGTCCATCCGCAACGGGCGAGGCAGAACGGCGTTATGTTGGACACGCAACCCGGAGGAAAGCATGACAACCAGCAGCGGTCACACTACTGCCATCCTGGCATCCAAGGTCAAAGGTACTGCCGTCTACAACGACACCGGAGAGAAGATCGGTACCGTTGAAGACATCGTTCTCGACAAAGAATCCAACCAGATCATGTTCGCGGCACTGGGCTTTGGCGGCCTGCTGGGCATGGGCGAGAAATACTATCCGGTTCCCTGGTCATTACTGAACTATGACAAGGACAAGGGCGGCTATATCGTGCCTCTCAGCAAGGACCGGCTCGAAAGTGCGCCATCCTGCGACCTCGGGGAACTTACCAGGCATGACGGCAGCATCGGCACAATCCGTGAGAGGACCTATTCCTTCTACAACGTCAATCGCGACTGGAATTGAAATGGGCCGCCGCCGGCCATCAATGCCGGCGGCGCGTTTTCAATTAAAATCGATGCGGAAGACGTAGCCGCCATAGGGGCTGTTGAGCGGGGGCCAGCCGGGACGCTGATAGGCGGGATTGTCGATGGCCCAGCGCGGATGCTCGCCCGCATCGACGCCATAGAAGACGCCATCGTGGATGGCGATGTCATGCGGATCGCACGAACCCGGCACAAGCTCAACGATTTCCATCACTTCGCCGCTCTTGATGTCATAGCGGATCAGCTTTGGCGTATAGCCTTCATAATTGGCCACGTCGGGCTTTTGCGTGCCCGTCACCTGCCACAGGGCACCGGTGGCATTGTCAAACTCGATTCCGTGGATACGGTCCTTGAGATCCGGCAGCATGGTGTGCGGGAACATCCATTCCACCTGCCAGCTTTTTGGATCGATCCTGACTAACGATTCCAGGCGGTTGGAACTGATCCAGAGCTTGCCATTTTGCCATGCCAGCCCATGACAGGCGCCGCCATCATCGGCCGGGCCAAAGGGAATCTGGCGGTGAGTGACCTGCTTACCGCTCATATCGGTCTGGAAGACGCCATTTACCGGCGGCTCTGGGTGATTGCGAACGGACACGCCATTGGCCCCGCTCCACACGCAACCGTCGCCGAAGGTCATGCCGCTGGTGTTCTGGCTGTTGGTGATCACCGTCTTGAGCACCTTGCCGGTCTTGAACTCCAGCAACCATGCCTTTTCGCGCTCGCCGTCATGGCGCTGTTCCTGTACCCAGAAACCATTGGCTGGGTCGACCGCAATGCCATTGGGCCAGCCGGCTGGCGTCAGAAACAAGGGGGTGGTCTTGGCCTTGCGCGTGGCGATTTTGCGCGCCGGCGGCGCCTCCGGCCCGCGTCCCAGTTCATCGGTGCCCTTTTTCGCCTGGGCGAATAACGGTTGCGCCGCCAGCCCCGCGCCGATGCCGATCCCGGCTGCCAGGAAATGTCTCTTGTCCATATTGCCACCTCCCTAATTGCCGAATTCCGCAAATCGCGCATTGCCGACGATTGGCGCGCGCGGCTCGGCTTGTTTTTGGAAACGCTATCATCGGAGAATGGCCAGGAGCAAATGTGAACGGGCCGCATCGGTCACGCACATCGTCCAGCGCCTGCGAAAGGATCGGTTCACCGTCAGCGTGAAGGCCCTCGCCGTCCCATTGGCGTGAAATGGGTAGTGCCGGCTGCTGGTGCAGGCGCCTCATTTTACACATTTTTTACACTGGCCATCGCGCGGCACCTTTACTTGCCGCACTGCGGCAGCACGTCTGGCGGGCCCAGCCGGTTGCGGAAGCGGCAGCCCCGGATAAGATGGGACAATAAAGAGCTCGCGGGGAGACTTTGCCATGAAAACACTTGCGGTCATTCTCCTGTTGCTTCCGGCTGCGCCGGCTTTGGCGCAAAGTGCGGCGCCTGATCCAGCCGGCGGAAAGAAGCTCTGGGAAAGCAACGACCTCTTTTGCAAAAACTGTCACGGCAAGGATGGCGAAGGGGCTTTCGGTCCCGACCTGGCCGGCCGGGGCCTTTCCGCATCAGAGTTCCGGCAAGCAGTGCGCAAACCCTGGGGCGTCATGCCCACCTTCACCGACGATCAGCTGAGCGACGCCGAGATCGCCAATCTCGCCGCGTATTTCGCGAGCCTGCAAAAAGCCGCCCAACCCGGTCCCTGGCGCGTTCCCTTGGCGACAGACGTGCCCCATGGCCAGCAGGTCTATATGGCGGCAGGCTGCGCCCAATGCCACGGGGCCACGTTCGATCAGCCGCGCGCGGCCTTTGGCGGACGCAATGGCGATTTGGCGCAGATGAAAGACCTGGTCTACACGCACACGACAGCCATGCCGAAGATCGAGCAACTGAGGCCTGGTCAACGTTTGCGCATGGGGAATTTCGACCCCCTGCGCCTGTCCGAAGGTCAGCTCAAGGAAATCTTCGACTGGGCCCATGACGAGATCGGCTTCCGCCCCGCATTGCAGGCGCAACTGGCGCCGTCGGGCGCCACGATCTATGCGCTGAATGTCGCCAACAACGGCGAAGTGGGCAAAGGTCTGACGGCACGGGGACTGACCATAGACATTGCCATTCCCCCTGGCGCGACAGTGACCGGAACGACCGGGAACGGCTACAAGGGGACCCATATGGACGCGCAGGCGAAAGCCACTGTGGCGGAATGGCAGGTAGCGAGCCTTGCTCCCAAGGAGGCGCAATCCTTCACAGTAAGCCTGTCGCAGGCGCCCGCGAATCCGGGCGATCTCAAAGGCACGATCCGTTGGTCGAAGCCTGCGCCCAAGAGCGGCCCGAACATGGACGCGGTGAACTTCGCCCTGCGGCCACCGGGACCGCCCCGGCTCTAGAAATGAGAGCAGGCGCGGGCCGCGCCTGTCCCGAATCGAGCGCTCACGCTATGGCCAATCCGCTAACTGATGCGAGGCTGCTGCTGGATCGCGGCCGCACGGGAGAAGCGCGCGATGTATTGGCTACGGCCATAGCGGGCGGGTTGGATAACGCGGCCGCCCACAGCCTACTGGGATTGATCCTGCATCAGCTGGGAGATTTGACCGGCTGCGAACGGGAACTACGCCGGGCTGTGCGGCTTGCTCCAAACGATGGCGCTGCGGAATTTGCGCTTGCATCCGTTGCCTGGCGGCTGGGTAAGGAGGCCGAGGCCGAAGCCGCCGCCCGTCGCGCGATTGCCAAGGGCATGGATGATACCCATTCGCATATGCTCCTGGGCCGCATCTTCGGCAGGCAGGGCCGGTTCGGCGAGGCCGAGGCGGCCTGGCGCAAAGCGGTGCGCAAGGATCCGGCATCGCCGCAAGCCCAGCGAGAACTGGCCGAACTGGTGTGGATGCAGACGGGCGACCTGGCAAAGGCCCGTGCCGAACTGGATATCGCGCCGCAGATCCATGAAATCGTCGCCGTCACGGTACGGCTATTGCAGGCCGCTGGTGAGAACGAGGCCGCCTATGCGCTGGCAGCGGCGCGCGCAAAAGCCGATCCTAGCCTGAACATTCTGGCCGCGCGTGCATGCTTGAGCATCGATCCCAACGCGGCCGACCGTCATCTGGCATCGACCCCGCCGGGCACGACACCGCTTGCCCGTGCCAAGGCTGAGATCGAGGTCGATCTGGCGCTGGGACGTGTCGAGCAGGCCATCCGACGTGCGCAAGCCCTGCACGCCGCCCGCCCGGCCGACCAACACGCCACGGCACTTCTTGCGACCGGTTGGCGGCTCGCCGGCGATGCGCGGTATCGCGCGCTGTATGACTATGACCGGCTGGTGAAAACCTATCGCATCGAGCCGCCCGAAGGCTGGAACAGCCTGGACGAATATCTTGGCGACCTGGCCCAGGCGCTTGACCGGATTCATGGCGCTTTGACCCATCCGGTGGACCAATCGCTGCGTCATGGAAGCCAAACCACGCGCAACTTGTCGGAATATCCAGACCGGGCGATCCGCGCGCTGTTTGAAGCGATTGATCAGCCGCTCTGCCGGCATATCGCCACAATCGGGGCGGCAGGACAGAGATATGCCGTCGCCAGCGCGTGGTCGGTTTGCCTGAATAGCGGCGGTTTCCACATCAATCACGTCCATCCCGAAGGCTGGATCTCATCGGCCTTCTATGTTCGCACGCCCAAGGACCTGGAGGGGCTCGCAGGCGCACTGAAGTTTGGCGAACCTGGCCCGCCAACGTCACCCGCCTTGCGCGAGGATCATGTTGTCAAACCGGAACCGGGAATGCTGGTGCTGTTCCCCTCCTATATGTGGCACGGCACGGTTCCTTTTTCCTCAGCCGAAAAAAGGCTCACTTGCGCATTCGACATCGTGCGGCGCTGATATCTCACTGTGCCAGTCCCGTGAAAACGAACTTCTGGATGCGCCCGTCCCTGCCATCACCGGTATAAACATTTCCCTTGGCATCGGAGGTGATGATATGCAGACCTAGGAACTGGCCCGGATAGGGACCGACATGGCCGAACATCGAGCCAGGAACCTCCTGCAGCGTCTGACGATCAAGCACGCGTACCCGCTGCTGATGGCCTTCGCAGATGTAGAGGAACCGTTGATCCTTGTCGCCTGACAGTGCCACGCTGTTTACGGTGCCAAAACCCACCATGGGGATTTCCTTGGCCACGAAAGCTTCCTTCAGGAATTTTCCATCCAGCGTGAAGACCTGGACACGGTTGTTGTTTCGGTCGGCGACGTAGACGATGCCATCGCGGGAGATGACCAGCCCATGCACCAGGTTGAACTGAGGAGGTACGGGATCGTAGCTCCGCGTCCGGGGCACACTGTCGTCCGGCGCCTTGCCATAAGCGCCCCACATGCGCTTGAACTTGCCGGTGTCGGCATCGAGCACGATCACCCGGCGATTGACATAACCATCGGCGACAAAGATTTCGTTCGTAGGCGCCCAATATACCGGCCAAGCGGCATGATTGAAATTGTCGGTGTCCAAACTGCCCTTGCTCTGTCCTGATTTGCCGATCTGCATTATGAATTTGCCGTCGGTGGTGAACTTCAGGCACTGATTGTCGTTCTTGCCATTCTTGGCGTCGCGGCCATTGCCGCAAATCCAGACATTGTCCTTGCCGTCCACGGCGATGCCATGTTCCTGGACAGGCCAGTCGAACTGGGACCGCTCGGCATCGCTCATCATGAAGGGCCCACCCCAGCCGCGCATAAAATGACCCTTCGGATCAAGCTCCACAACTGATGGCGCAGGCACACCCGACGCTTCCTGCGGCGGCTCGTCCAGTTGCGGGATGACGGAGCGCGGCCTGGAGATCACCCACAGATTGCCGTGGCGGTCGAAGGTCAACCCGGCAATCTGGCCGAAGAAATAGCCGTGGGGCAGTTCCTTCACCCAATTGGGATCGACCTTGAAGACCGGACGGGCCTCGCCCGCGGCACTCGCGGATGTCGTCAAGGAAGTCGCCGCCAATGCCAGAATGACGAGAAATGCCGAGGTGTATCTCATTTTTTCCGCCCCGCTTTCGATGAAGCCCCTTCTGATGGGGAATGGCAGTCTGTATCAACAAAGCCATTCGGCAAAGACCTTGCCGGCCTCTGGCGCGTCATTTTGCAGCGCAACAGTTCGCGTTTTGACCATCCCCGCAAGCGTCGAGGGCCTGCTGTCGCGCCCATTTTCAGGCGGGCGCGGTGACGGCCTGATCCCAGACGGAGCGATGATCCTCACTGGTATCCGGATTGTCCGGAGCTGCCGGCAGCCAGATCGACACAATCAAACCCGAGACGTCTCCATTTGTCGCCTTGATCGTCCCCCCATGCGCGAGGATCGCGCGCTTGGCAATCGCCAGGCCAAGACCGTAACCTTGGCCATTGGCGGTACCGGCCTGGACAAAGGGATCGAACAGCGTCGCCAGCTGATCGGCGTTCACGCCGGGCCCTTGATCCCTGATATGGAGACTTGTTCCCTTTGCGTCGGATTGCAGCTCGATCGTGATGGCATCGCCCCTGTGGGAGAAGCGGACGGCATTGCGAACGACATTTTCTATGGCACGGCTGATGAGCTTTCCGCTTCCCGTCACCAGCGCCTCGTTTCCGGCGCGCGCAGGATCGGCGGGGAATACAATTCCGATGCCCATGCCCAGCGCCTCGAATCGGGCATCTTCGATGATCAGGCTTACGATCTCGGAAACATAAAAATATTCGTCGCAGGTCGTGCATCCGCTCTCGAACTTTGAAAGCGCCAAAAGCTCACCCACCATCGCTTCCAGCCTGTCGGCCTCCAGGCCGATCCGCTCGAGCGATTGGACCGTCGTGTCTGGCGATTGGCGTGCAAGGGCGATAGCCAGCTGAAGCCGGGCCAGCGGCGAACGCAGCTCGTGCGAGATATCGGCCAGCAGCCGGTCGCGGGAACGCACCAAGTCCTCCAGGCGCGCCGCCATCTTGTTGAAATCGATGGCCATGTCCGAGATTTCGTCGCGCCGCCCCAGAAAGTCCTTCCCCAACCTGACTTTGAGGTCGCCATCCGCCAGGCGGCGAAACACCTTTCTAATCCGGTTTATCGGACTGGTCAGAAAAAGGGTCAGCAAGGCGCTGAATGTCAGGATCACGACAAAGGAACCAAAGAAGACATGCGGCCCCATGTCGAAGGCAAGGGGCGGCGATACGAAACCATCAAAACGGCGCACGACATAGGTAATGCCATAGCGGAGTCCGGCGTTATCCGCGGCCACAATAGAAAACACGCCATGAAGGGGGTCCTGCGCCGGGATCAGGCCGTTTTCGGCGCGCTGGAAGGTCAGATGCTGGCGCTCGAGCGCGGGCCAGGTGGCAAGTTCGCGCCGCATCTCGGGCTCTCCACCCAACCGCAGTGCGGTGCTGAGACTGGACAAGGCCAGTCGAGCCGTCCTCTCCGCCGTTCGGCTGGGATTTGCCTGCAGCATGGAATCAATCACCCACACCACCTGCGTGGCGGCGATGAAGCTCAGGCAAACGCTAAAGAATATCTTGGCGAATAACGGCCATCTCATGCTTTCATCCTCAGTCGGTAGCCAACGGCGCGGATGGTTTCGATCTCGATCGTCATTTTCGAGATGACATAGAGCTTCTTGCGCAAATTGCTGACATGGACGTCTATGCTGCGGTCGTAGGGTTCGCGCTTGCGGCCTAGCACGGTGAGGGACAGGTCGTCCCGGGTCGCCACCATCGAGCCGCTCCGCATCAGCGCTTCCAGAAGGTCGAATTGGGTCGTGGTGACTTCGACCGGCTTGGCGTCGAACGTGACTTCCCGCTTGGCCGGTATCACGCGAAGCCTGCCAGCCACCAGGTGCTGCGAATGGGATTGCGAAATGGCGTGCTGGCGCCGCAGCATTGCATTGAGGCGCGCCAGCAGTTCGCGGGCGTAATAGGGTTTTGCGATGTAATCATCGGCCCCGATCTCGAGCCCGGCGGCGCGGTCATCTTCGGACCCTCTCGCGGTCAGCATGATCACCGGTACCGAGCTTGTCGCCCTGATCCGCTGCAATGTCTCGATACCGCTGATGTCGGGCATCATCACATCCAGGATCACGGCATCCAGGCTCGGATCAAGAGCGGCCACGGCACCCTCCGTGCCGTTGAAGGCCGCGACCGTTTCGAACCCTTCTCCCTCGAGGAACTTGGTCAACATCCTGGTGAGCGCCGTATCGTCGTCGATCAGAAGGACCTTGGGCATGATTTGCGGCCTGCCCCGCTCTATTTCTCGTAAGGGAGCAGATGCCATACGCCGCCTTCGCCGTCTCCAGCCGGATCCCTGGGAGCATCATGGAACATGGAATAGACAGGATGACCGCGATATGCCCATTGCAGCTGGCCGTCATCGCGGTGGATCAGGCTCCACTCTCCCATTGCATGCGCCGAGGCTGGCGCCACGACCGGAGGCCTGGCGCTGGCGCAGCCGCCGTTGCAATAGGAGCGGTCGGCATGGTCCAGGTCGTAAATGTAAAGCCGCTGGCTGCCCGGAAAACGCCGAAATATGAAGCCGTGATCCCCCTCCTCGGACAGAGCCACTTCTGCCGGATAAGGCAGATTGGCGTCAAAGGCACACACCGGAACGATACCGCAGATGACGAAAAGTGCTGCGGCCGCCGGGGCTCGTATCCTTCCCAGTGCCGCGGTCACTGCTTTTGTGCCGAAGTGACGGCAGCTGGTTCGTCATTGCGGACTTGCCGTTGCGGCTGCGGCGTGTTGACGGGCTTGCCCTGGGAGTCGACAGGCCGTCCTCGTTCATCCCGGTCGCCGCCGGCATAGTGCGGACGGTCCAGGGTCTTGAGGAAGAACTCCTTGCTGGGAAGGTCAACGATGTCCCGTTCCATGGCGGGGACCGCAGCTTCCGAGGTGCCGGGCGGAACCGGCTGTGGAACGAGCGTGGTCGTGCCCTTTATCATGGCCGCCTTGATGGCTTCGAATGCGAGCTTGCGCTTCTGGTCGCCAACCAGGATCGGGATAGCCATCGGCTTTTCCGGATCCACCACATAAGCGGAGGCCAACGCCAGCCGATAGGCCGTGGATATGCCCTGATTCTGGCCGGTCTTGGGATCGGGCATGCCGTCCGCATTGCGCTTGAGGGCGTAATAAAGCGCGACATGATCCTCATGCTCGCGGATGCCCTGCTGGCCGCCATCCTGGGCAAAGGTGTTTTCGGCATAGAGATCACGCCAATTCCGGTACCCGCCCACCAGGCCCGTGCCGGTGCCGTCGACATTCATTTTCACACGCAGGCGGCCCTGATGGAAATCGGCGTCACCCGTCTGGTCATAGAACCAGGCGATACGTGGCGAATGCAGTTCGAGAACCTGCTCGCTCTCCACCACGCCGTTTCTGATCGTGGCCTTCAGCTTTGTGTACTGGGCCGACTGCAGGATGCGGTAGGAGTAGTCCACCGCAATATTTCCCTTGGCATCCTTAACGATCTTGTCCGGCGAATAACCGATCTCAACCGTCGCATTACTGTCATTCATGGGGTCTTGATTGCCGGCGACCCTAATCACCATCGTGTAAAGCCCATCCTGCATTTTATCATTGGCACGCAGGTCGAGAGTGGCATTGCCATTGCCGCGCCAGGGCGCATCGCAGCCCCACGCCCGGTAGAGGTTGTTGTCGATGCCTTTTTCGCCGTCCGGACTGACAAAATCGGCGGGCTTGATCTTGCCATCCAGATTGAAGCCGTCGCCGATGAGGCTGGTCACTTCCGGCTCCCCCGGATCGTCGGCCGCGAACGGATTGACGTAAGTTTCGATCCCCCGCTTGTAACCGCGATAGGCGATGGCCCGGTTCCAGATGTGGAACCTGGTGAGCACCGGCGCCTTGACCTCATCCAGTCCCGGCGGCTTGGAGATCCAGTCAATTTCCTGCTGCGAACGCCAGGCTTGGCGCGCCACCGCGATCCGCGTCTGGGTGTCATTGGCGAAATGGATGGAACTGCCGTGCGGGCAGTCCACTCCCGGTTCGATCTCCGAACCACGGCTGTAATCGGGCCGCCCACCATAGCGGAAGGCATATTCATAGGTCCCGACGACAAAGCCCCGCACCCAGGGATCCGCCACCGCCGGCGCCGTCATGCCGTCGGCCACGCCCAGGGCCATTGCACAAAGCATAAGACGCTTTTTCAGGACCATATGTTCCTCCCGTGGTTGCCGCCTCAGGAAACGACAACCGTTCCGACCATGCCCATCATCTCGTGATACTTGCAGACGTATTTGTAAGTGCCTTTCATGGTGAAGGTGTGGCTGAAGGTTGCGTCTTCCTCCATGTCACCGGAATCAAAAGGCGTCGCGCCGGCCGGCAGGACAACTTCGGCCGGCGTCATTGCCTTGGATGGATCGAAGGTCACGGTATGGGTGATTGCCCCCGGATTGGTCCATGTCACCGTATCTCCGACGGAGACACTGACGGTAGCCGGCACGAACACGCCTTTGGGACTGTTCTTCATGGACACATCGACAGTCTTGCCCTGTGCCAGCGCGGGAGCCGCAGCCGTCAGGCCCAACAATCCAAGAAATTTTGCAAATGAACGGCGATGAAGGATCATTTTCTGTCCCTATGGCTGCGGCGGTGAGACTTGGTTTATCAGGAGGTCGGAAACGGCACCCGCCTCGAATGCCAATGGCTGGGTATCGTCCATCTGCCCTTTGTGAACCACGATGTCGGCGCTGGCTTCAAAGTCCGATATGGTCTTGAGGTCCTTGCCATCGGCAAAGAAGGCGGCACCCGAGAAAGGACTCCAATTCATCCAGGCCGTATTTCCCGCCGTCTTGTAGCGCCAAACTGGGCGCCAATATTCCATCCGGAAACTGTAACGCGGGCCGCTTGGATCGCGCTTGGGTACCGGAACGGTGTCCGCCTTGGCGCGGGCCTCGACAAAGGTGAACCAGCTGCCCTTCTGCGCCAGGGTCAGTTCGGCCGCGCGATAGGCGAGATATTTTTCGATCTCGGCGCGGGTGGTGAATTTATGACCGGTGACGGTCAAATGCAGCCGGTTGCCCTTGGTCTGGACGGAAAACACCCCCGCAGCCGCCGGCGGCACCATGGGTGGATTGTCGGAG
>DATKEP010000176.1:0-5810 GCA_035512055.1 Rhizomicrobium sp. | reverse complement strand
GCTTCCTCTCCACCCCGCCTCGCGACGACGCAGTTGCCTTCCGCTATCGGTTCCGGCCAATCGGCCCGAAGAGGACTTTCACCTCCAAGATCGACGTCATGCCTGGCACACAACGAAAACGGCGGCACGATGGCCGCCGTCTCCATGATCGATGGGAGCGTCTCGATTGCTAGACGAGGCGTCAGCCTTGTCTCAAGCGAACACGCTACTGCTTCTCGAAGACCGTCACCGAACTGGTGGGCTGGCCTTGAGCGTTCGTTCCCTTGATGGCGATAGTCATTGTCTTGCCATCTGGGGACACCGTGTTCCTGACCGTCGAGACGACCTTACCTGCCTTCTTGATTTCGGAAGTGAAGGTGGATGCATCAATCCGTTTCAACGCGATGGTGTCGAAGTTCTGGCTTCCTGTGTAGGGGTAGTCCTTTCCATCAAAGTGAGCGCTGTAGGCTGTCGTGGTACTTTTTCCATCAGCGCTGACAGTGGTTAGCGTGTTCTTCAGGCCATTGCCAAACATCTCATAGGTGCGCGTGGCACTGCTCGGCGCTGGACCGGTGGGAGCGGGGCTGAATGTCGATTTTGCGATATCTCCCTTCCAGGTGCCTATGTGAGCATCCTGTGCGAAGGCGGGCGCGGCGAAGCCAACTGCGAAAAGCGCGATGGCGACTGCCATCGTCCTCATGATGCGCTGCATATTATTCATGCAAATTCTCCCTTTTTGCTGCGCGCAATGCGAGCAGCATTGTTGTTGGTTTGGTTGTCGAGGCTAGAAATGGGGCTAGGCGACGCGATCTGTCTGTAAGGCGATCTTATGACAACGCGTGATGGAGGAACGTTAGCAGACTTCCGACTGGCGACCTAATCATTACCCTGCACCTCCCTGATAATGTTTGAGTTGCTGGGATGCGCATGTCGATTCAGATATAGGTGTCAGAAGCTTACCCAGTATCTCCTTCGGCAATTAAGCCTTGTCGTCCATGCTGGTCAAACCCAAACGCAAACGGCGGCACGGTGGCTGCCGTCTCAGGTTCGCTGTGGACCATTGTCGTTAGACCGTCTGCTTCTTGCGCCGGCGCAGGTCCGATATTCAGTGTTCCGCCCACGCAAAGCCCGTTACACGCCAGCCAGCCGCAACTTTTTGCAAAGCCACCGTGAAGATCGAACCGGACTCAACAACCGGTTTTCCATTCTGTTTGTATGCGAATTTTGCCGGAATTACGACATACGCACGGTCGCCGGACACGTCGATGTGCCTTGCTTTGCCTAGCGTCACAACGCCGTCAGTGATGCCATTTTTCTTGTTATACGCATCAAAGTCATTCGACCAATCCGAACACGCAGTCGGACCTTGCCACGCATGCGGCGGAAATTCATCAATAATAGATGTGTTAGCGGCACAAAGCGCGGCCATTGCCTTCATGTCACCCTTATTGGAATCGTCGACCGCCTGCTTCACAACTGCCATCACATCGGTCTTATCGGATGCAACAGCCGATGTTGCCGCCAAAGCTGCGGCCAATGCTAAGATCATCATGCGCATCTGGTTCCCCCGAAGTTGAATATTGGAAATACGACTGGCATAGGCCTGAAGGTTCTACCGACGCGCGGGGACCTTAAGGCTTCGCAAGTGCACGATCAAGCGGATGACAGGGGAATAGCTGCCTGCAGCTTCAAGACCCCGCGGGGATGCAAAAGTCCAAGACGCGCGCACGTTGAATTCTTGCCTTAAGTGGCCTATATCGGGCTGATAAAATCCATCGGCATGCGCGCTCCTACTGAATGCGAAAACGGCGGCCGCCGTCCGCGCTGTGTGTGGATGTTGTCGGTGACGCTGCGGCACCTATTTCAGCCAGACCTCGATCAGATGAACTGGAGTTTTGCTAATGTTCTTCACAGAATAGGAGCGTCTTTCCGTGACAAGAATCGCTTCCCCAGCCTTATGGGTCACGACTTCTTTCGAGCCATCAGCATAGGTGAGCTCTAACGAACCACCATTCACCCAGAATACAACATGCCCAAGTCACGATGCGATCGGCGCGGTGTCGCCCGGTCGGTCAACGGCATCAATGACCTGCAATTTTTCGTTTTCAGCAATGATCTTTGTCGTGGGTCGACCAGCCATTTTTTGTGGAACCGCCGCCATCGGCTTATCCGTCGCCACGCTTTGTGCGAACGCCGCGCTGGACACTGCCAGTGCGAACGCCACTGCTGAGACGCAATACAGTGTTCTTTTTGGAACATTGATCATGCAAATTCTCCTTTTTGCTGCACGCAATGCGGCAGCGTGTTTGCGGGGCTCAATAATGCTGGTTGAAAATGAGAAAACGCGACGCGATTTGTAAGACAGGCTTATGCCTACGCGTGACTGTGGAATACTAGCTGATTTCTGATTTGAGGCCCAGCCATAAATCATCGCCAGCTATACCGGCGAGCGGCGCGATTACTCCGCAGGATGGATTTTTATGCGGAAAGCCAGTTATGGTTCTTGGGGTCGGCATTAACTTGGTAGGGAGATTGATCATGCCCGGAATATTTGACGACCGCGACAGGGGTTACGAAGCCAAGTTTGCACATGATGAGGAAATGAAATTCAAAGTCATGGTTAGGCGAAACACGCTGCTAGGGCTTTGGGCAGCGGGCGAGCTTGGACTATCGGGCCACGATGCAGGCGAATACACTGCGGCGATAGTTAAGGTGGGTTTGACCGGAAAGAACCAAGATCGTGTATTCCAGAAAATACGGGATGATTTCCTTGCCAAAAAGCTCGGCCAACCCGACCTGTTGATACATGCCAAGATGCAAGAGCTTTGGGGGATTGCAAGCGATCAAGTGACCAAGGATTTGACCTAGTCGGATATGGGCGATGTCCAGTGGCCTGACGGACATTTTTTACTAGCGGGTTTGAGACTAGTGCTTGGCCGCTATCCGATCTAGATCGGGCGTTAGCGGCGTTTTCTGGAAGAGGCCCCCGCCTAACCGTGTATCAATTGCGCAAGTTCAGCCTTGTCAGCGGCTGTGAGGCCCAGCGTTGATGCTCCCTGATACTGCGCGCGGCCTTCGTCCTGATAGCGGTTTGTCATGTGATCCTGACTATCAAATTGCGGGCTGGACTATTTTAGGACGTGGTGCCAACGCAACTCCGACGCCTATGACGATGAGCGCGGCCAGCCCATATCCAATACCATCCGCCGCGAACCCGGTCCTGTAATTGTTGCTTCCTTGCACCAGCACGCCGATGAGGATCGGCCCCAAAAATGCACCGATATTGCCAAAGGTGCCAAAGAGACCGATGCCGCCCGCCGCCGCCGTGCCGCGTAGAAATGATGAAGGCAAACTGAAAAAAGCCCCAAAAGGAGCGTATTGCGCAGCCAACCCAATAGCGAGCGCGGCGAGTATGATTGCATTCGATTGCGTGAGACTGGCAGCAGCGAGGCACGAAGCGGCGAGCAGCCAAGGCAGCGCCACATGCCAGATGCGTTCGCCCCTTTTGGAACTCGAACGCCCACAGAAGATCAACGCGGGGATACCGGCGACAAAACACAATGCGACGACCAAGCCGGTGGCGGTATTGGAGAAGCCCATCGCCTTCACGATCTGCGGCAGCCACAGGTAGATGCCGTAACTGGCAGCATTGAAGGCGAGATAGGAAATCCCAAGCGCAAGTACGCGCGGATCGCGCAAGGCAGACCACAGGTCCGGCCTGCCGCTTGGCTCCTCGGTTGCAAGGCGCGTTGCGACCGTGTCCATCTCTTCACGCGTTAGCCATGCCGCACGCGCCGGACGATCCGGGAGAAATCTAAGAACCGCGAAAGACAGGAGGAATGCGGGCAAACCTTCCATCAGGAACAGCCATTGCCAGCCGTGTAGACCGGCCACGCCGTCCATTCTCAGAATGAGACTCGAGATTGGGCCGCCAACAACGAACGATAAAGGATTGGCGATCATGAAATAGGCGGTGACGCGCGCAAGATAGCCCCTCGGAAACCAATAGGTCAGATAGAGAAACATGCCGGGGATAAACCCGGCCTCCGCCAGGCCCAGAAGAAATCGCACCACGTAGAAACTGATCGGAGTTTGTACCAGTGCATTTGAGGCGGACAGCAAACCCCATACGACCATGATGCAGAAAACCCAGCGCCGCGCCCCGATCCGCTCGAGGATCACATTGGCGGGCACTTGAAACAGTGCGTAGCCCATGAAGAAGATGCTCCCACCGAACCCGAACACCGTGGGCGAAAAGCTCAAGTCCTTGTTCATGGTGAGGGCCGCTAAACCGACATTCGTCCGGTCGATGAAGCTCACCAGATACAGCAGCCCCATGAATGGAATCAGCCGCCAGGCGCATTTAGTGAAGACTTTATCTTCCTGAGCCATGACCGGTCATCCTATAACGGTGCCATCCGGGGAGCGGCGGCGCGCCGGGGTATCGCCGCGCAATTAACTCGCGGTGCGCTTTATCGCGTTTGATCTTCCTTGCCTAGTTTCTGAGGTCGCCCACCTCACACTCTTGCCATCAGCGTCCCAGCGGGCAGCCGCCCTTTAGAATGTAAGAGGGATTGTGGGTATTGAATATGCTGCCCTCGTCCTCATGTGCGCTGCCGTCCACGCTCCGAACAAGGCGAAGCAAGAAGTCCGCGCCACTTTCAGTGCGCCAATCCTCCGATGAGTGGCGCAAGGCCTCTAGTGATTTAACGTCCTTGCTCCCCATCTTCTCCCCACAATAGGTACGAATGACGCTTTGGAATGTGACGCGCCAGCCCGGCGAAATGATTGCGTGACCGGTCCAGGTCCATTGCATCTCCCGCTGCAACCGCCGGCAAATTATGCGTCCGCGAATGTCGGGAACAGCAGCGCAGCCAAGATCGCGGGATGTTATGTTCGTCTGTCGAGGCGAGGCGTCACAAGCAAGGGCAATCTCGCCAATCGCCCAGACTCCAACACCGATCGCGCCCACGAGGATGCTGGCGATTGGCCGCCGCAAGCGCCCTTTCCACGCGTGGTTCGCCGCCATTAGGTACCCCCCGACCCAGATCAAAGCCGATTCGGCTGAGAATTGCAGCCGCTAGGACTAGGGCGCGCCTCAGTTCGGGACGCAAGGCTGCCAAGGCTATTATTGGCCTCAAGCGGAAAAGGAAGCGCCTCTAGGAAGCCCAGCCGTGCCAGTCGGCCTCGCGATGTTTGTGTTGGGTCATCATGGCAAGCTCGTGATAGCCGGTGGCAATCCTTAGCCAGCTTGCCTTGGCAGTCTCGTCCTTGACCCGTTCGGCCATGCCTTCCGCTTCTTCAGCGTGAGCAATGTAGTCTTCATAGCAATAAGTCACGCCAATACCCCTGTTTAATTGGGGCGGATAACACCAAAAGCGCGCATTTGTTCCGAGAAATCTTGTCGCACCGAAGACTGGCAATTTGTCAAAACCCATCAGTGGTTGTAGGCACTGGCAAGATTGCCCAGTCCAAAGCTCTGGCGTCCTTGTCGGTCCCAAGTTTTTCAGCGGTTTCGACAAAACGCTTATGCTGCCCAGAATCGGTGTGCCTCGGTTCCTTGGACGGGTTCTTGGCTGGCATAGATTCATTTCCACCGTGGCTCGGGGTCCGTCGCCGTAGGCAGGTGGCTCGCTATTTCGGTTAGTTTGGCATCCGCCGCCGCAAATTCCTTCGATTTCTCGCCGTACTTGGATGCAGCCTCGGCACGGGCGGCAAAGGCGGCGTTCAGTTGAACGTGGAGCAACTCAGGCGCGAGTTTGTCATTCATGGAGGACTTATAGCAGCGAACCGCTGAAAACAGAACGGCCCCGATTGGCGTCGGGGCCGGG
>DATKEP010000175.1:0-10119 GCA_035512055.1 Rhizomicrobium sp. | reverse complement strand
TTGCGCAGGGAGCGACCTTTGCCGGCCTCCCGCTGCTCGATCGTTTTGAAGGCGATATCACGACGCTGGTGAGAACCGGAAACGAACTGGTCGTCGAGCCGGATCTTGGCCGCGTGACGATCCTGATGCGTCCGGACTAGTTCTCCTTGTCCTGGAGATAGGCACTCCAGACCCAACCCTGCCGGGCTTGGGTGGGCCCATCGGCTGGGACTTCAATGCGAGTCCAGTTTCCCTGCTTTTCCAGAAGCTGGACCGATGCGCCCTTCTGCAGGGAAACCAGGACTGTTGCCGTCGTTGCGGGTGTCTCGCGCACATTCAGCACGCGACTGGCGATGCCGGTCGGACGGCTGACTTGCGGAACGGGTACAGGTTTCTTGGGCGCAACATGCTTCACGACCGGCTTCTCTATCTCGACGCTCAACAGGCCTCCGGTCGCGGTGGCAATGCCGTCCCTGACCGGGTCCGGCAGATAAACAGCAACCCAGGGATAGAACAATATGATGGGGATGACCACGGCCGCGACCAGGATACAGTCGCGAATGAGACCCTTTTTCTTGTCCTCTCCGCCCTCGTCCTCGTCTTCCGCGAAAACATCGCGAAGATTTCCGAGCGGCTTGTTTTCGAGCCCTCGCTGAATATGCATGGGCCGGGATTGTTCCAGCGACGCGCGCGCGCGCGCCAGTTCGGCAGCTTGGTTTGTCAGCGACTTGCGCAGCGTGGCAATTTCGGCACGCAGGCCCTTGATATAGCCGTCATCGGGTTCGATTGGCGCGGGCTTTTCGCCGGACACAGCGGCGCGCTCGGCGGTTTCGCAGCGCTCGGTCATCGCCGCCAATGCCATTTCCATTTCTCTGGCCTTTTCGGCCTCCGCCACCAGGGCTGCGTTCAATTGCGTGCTTCTGAATCTTTCCTCCTCGAGTGCCAGATAAGATTCACGAACAACCTGGTCATCCACCGTCACAGGTGATGCTCCATCCGCATCGGCCCCACGCTCCGCCGCCGCCATTGCGGCCGCGCGCAATTCGCTTTCATGCCGTTGCCGTTCGGCTTGAATGGACTGTTCAGCCTCGGCCCTGAGGCGGTCGCGCTCGGCGGCAAGTTGAGCGTCGGCATCCGTCCGGCACGTTTGCCGTGCCGCTTCTATGCGCTGTTCCGTCTCGGCCTCCCAGGCGGTGCGATCCTTGCTTGCCCGTTCGTCTGCCTCGATTTGCCAGGTCTGCCTTTCGGCTTGAATGCGGGATTCAATCTCGGCTGCCGCGCGTTCGAACTCCGTCCTGTCTTCCTCGCTGGCCTTGGCCAGCCACCTCTGCCGCTCGTCTTCGACACGCTTTTCCGTATCGGCCTTCCAGCTCTCGCGGTCCGACTTTCTACGTTCATCGGCCTCCAGCTGCCATGTTTGTCGTGCGGCTTCGAGCTGCTGGTTCGCGTCGCTCTTCCAGCGCTCACGCTCTGCCGCCGCCTGATTCTCGCTCTGCAGCTGCCATTTCTGGCGCTCAGCTTCGAGATGCTGGTCCGCGTCGCTCCTCCAGCGCTCCCGCTCAGTCGCAGCCTGGGTCTCGCTCTGCGACTGCCATTTCTGGCGCTCGCCTTCGATGCGCTTTTCACTTTCCGCTACCCAGCCTTCGCGCTCCGTCCGTATCCGTTCTTCGGTTTCCGCCTGCCAAGCAAGCCGCGCGGTTTCTAAGACTTGGTCGGCCTCGACCTTCCAGCGCTCCCGTTCTTTGGCAGCCTGCTCGTCTGCTTGTGCTTGCCAATTCTGGCGCTCGGTATCGATGCGTTTTTCGTTATGGGTCCTAAGCTTCTCAATCTCGGTTCTCAGGCAGTCGTCGGTCTTGGCCTGCCACGCCTTGCGCGCATCATCCAAGCTTCGATCGGCATCGGCCTGCCACTCCTTCCGAAGCGCCGCGATCCGTTGCTCGGAATCGATCTGCCATTTCCGGCGCTCGGCTTCCGACCGGCTCTCGAACTCTTTCCGCAGGCGATCGCGCTCTGCCGCGATCCTTTGCTCGGTCTTTCGCTCCTCCTGCGCTGCCTTGCTTTTGTGGTCAGCCTCCTTGCCTTCATTCTCCAGCTTGTCCTGGAGGCGGCATTGACTCACGGCCTCCGCTACCTTGCGGTCGAGCGCCCTCTCCCAGTCAATGCGGGCCTTGATGAGTTCAGCTTCCTTCTCGCCGACCGCGCGTTCAAGTGCTGCCCTGAGCTCCCTAAGCTCCGATTCGCGGACCGCGAAGAGCGAGTGCATCTCACTCAGCTGGCTGCGAATGACCGGCTCGTTGCCGTGTGGTTCACGGCCCTCCGGTACCGGCACCGTATCGCTTGCAGTGATCGCAAACTGCGAGACTTTCAGGGTTGATGCCGCGCCATCTTCGAAGGTCATCACCCGGATGGTAAGCTCGTGGTCCCGGGAGATATTGGACGGTATTAAATAATTGAGATCTTCCAGCTCGTCCGATGCCAATGACCAGGAATTGTCGGTATTGCGCCGTCCGGCCGACAGTTTGGCGCCCTGCGGCAAACGTTCAATTCTCAGGCAAAGCCTGCCGGCTCTCTTGAAGGGTTTCAGCAATGGGCGAAAATCGAGCGGCAGCATGCGCTGCACGACAGGCGCCCGAATGACGTCGGCTGCCGTCAGGCTCGCGAAAGCCGCGGTCTCGGTCTCTTTTTGCCCCATAGAGGCGATTGCTCGGTGCGCCATGAAAAGGACGGATAGGGTTCGACCGCCCCATCCTGGCCCAGCCATCGCTAGAGCCACGTAACCGGTACCCGCGAAATTGATGTAAAATGCAATCTAATTGTTGCCAGAATGGTTTCTGGCCGGACCGGCCGTGAGGATCCAGGTGGGAACTTGCAGCAATTTTGAGCGAGTTTGAAAAGCTGGCTCTAATTTGTTTGCGTTAGCTTCGTCAACAGCATCGAGCAGTGAAGATATGTCCGACTCTGCCCAAAACTCGACCCAGGAAAAGCGTAAATACGAACGCATCTCGCTGTCCCTGAAGGGGCAGTTGTTCGATCCTGGGGATGAGTCAGAGATCACCTGCGAGCTCGTCAATCTTTCCGCCGGCGGCGCGGCGCTCAAGACCGATTCCGAGCTGCCCGCGGGAAAGCACCTGGTTGTGTACATCGAGGGTTTCGGACGTTACGAGGGCACTGTCGTGGTCCACAGCAACGGCACCCTTGCCTTGCACTTCACGATTGGCGACCTCAAGCGCAAACGTCTTACGGAAATGCTTCACCAGTTTGTTTCGCGTGGCCTGCCGGGGGTCACCGAACTGCGCCGATATGTGCGCATCCCTACCTCCTCGAGCGGAGAAATCGTACGGGAAAACGGTGATCGGCTGGCCTGCGATATTCTCGACATCTCATTGGATGGCGCATCGCTGAAAACCGATGGCCGGCCTGCGATCGGCGAGGTTGTGGCGTTAGGCCGTTCGCTGGGCAAGGTGGTCCGCCACCACCGCCATGGCATCGCCATTCAATATGTAAGAGAGCTTCCGACCCCACCTGATGGGATGTCGGGCGACCATCAAGCGCTGGCATAAGGCCTCAGAAACTCGGCATAGGCGCGCTTGATCAAGCTCTTATCGGCATTGCTGAGGGCCGCCATCGTATCCTTGCCATCCGGCATTATGCGAATCCTGGTTCCTTCGGGAAAGAACCCCCGCGCAATCATGCCGTAAGGATCTACATTAGGAATGGTCATGAAAGCGGCATAACGTCCATACATCTCGAAGGCCTCCCGCTGCTTGCCCGCATGCCAAAGTTCAAAGCTGCGCTGCAAAAAATCGCAAAGCGTGAATGCGGGACAGTTGCCGTCGAATCCTTCCTCTAGCTCGCTCAGGAAGGTGTGGGCCGCCTTTCCCGCGAATATCGCCACTTTGCCATTCGTCTTCGCGCGCAATTCGGCGATCCGGCCAAGCGGCTCGCCGGCCTCGTCCTTGATGCAGGCGAGCGTCGGCACCTGGCGACAAACCTCTACAACCATATCGACACTTTGATTGCCGGTGGTTTGCATCACGAGCGGAAGTGACGTCGCCGCACCAATGGCCTTGTAATACGCGATCACCGCAGCGTCGTTGACCTTTTCAGGCGGCAACGAGACCAGCGCGATTACCGCGCTGGCGCCATGTGCCTCGGCATGTTTGGCGAATTGCGCCGACTGCCGAACATCGCCGCCCCTGGCCTGCACTCCGATCACCACCTGGGTCTGCGTGCCTTTTGCCGCCGCCAGCATCGCTTCGGCGCCAGCGAAGCGTTCCTCATTGCTCAGGGTGATCCAACCGCTGGCCAGCTGGGGCCAGACCAGACCGGGCACGCGGGCCTTGCTGCAGAATCGCACCTGTGCCGCAAGGCGTATCAGGTCCAGCTTGTTGTCTTCGGTACAAGGTGTCTGCGCGATGGGGTAGATGCCGCGCATCTCCCCTGTTGTCGGCGCTGCATCGGCATGATCCGCCATGGCTGCCAAAGTCGCCACGCCGGCGCCGGCGAGAAAGGCCCGGCGGTTGCTGTCGATCGTGTTTTTTGTCATGGCCGTCCTCCATCGTCATGGCCGGATGTCAAAGCGCGTATTTGGCCGCGACCTTCTCATTGATTTCGTATCCCAGGCCGGGTCGGTCGGACAGGATCAGGGAACTGTTCTCGATGCGCTCCGGCGGTTCCACCAACTCGGCCCGCCATGGCACTTCTCCGAAGGAGTATTCGAAAATCTCGAAATTTGGCACTGTTGCCATGACATGGGCCGCGGCCACGTTGCCAATTGGACTCGCAGGACCATGCGGCGAGCACATCAGACCGGCCCCTTCCGCCATGCCGGCAATCTTCTTCAGTTCGAGCATGCCACCCGCAACCTTTACGTCGGGCATCACGATATCTACGGCTTCGGCCTTGATATAGGGATAGAAGCCCTTCACGCCATGAATCTGCTCGCCACCCGCGGTAGGCATCTTGGCCGCCATGTTGATGGCAGCCAGATTCTGCACCGGCTCAGGCGGGCAGACTTCTTCGATCCAATATAGGTGGAGAGGCTCAAACCGCCGGACCAGTTCCAGGCCGTCCTCGCGATTGAAGTGACTGTGCACATCAATCAAAAGATCGCGTTTGACTCCGATCAAGTCCCGCACGGCTTGCGCGCAATCGATGCCCAACTGCATGAAATGATCCAGCTGTGCCCGGCCGGTCACTTCGGCGGGCATGTTGTCGAAGGGCGCAAGCTTGATGGCATCGAAGCCGGCCTCGACGGCGC
Source organism: Rhizomicrobium sp. (assembly GCA_035512055.1). Lineage (GTDB taxonomy): Bacteria > Pseudomonadota > Alphaproteobacteria > Micropepsales > Micropepsaceae > Rhizomicrobium. Next base: position 4,880 of record DATKEP010000175.1, on the reverse strand, counting down.
GCCTGGCATTTGCGGCAAAGCCGGCCGGTGTCCGGTCATCGGTGGAACGGTTGATGTTTGCATAGAGCCGAATGCGCTCCTGGATTCGGCCGCCAAACAGTTGATAGGCCGGAAGACCAAGCGCCTTGCCTTGCAGGTCCCACAGGCACTGCTCGAAAGCGCTGGCCGCGACACTGGACGGCGTGCGGCCGAAATTGTCGCCCTTCTGGGCACGGATTGGGGCGCTAGCGCGGCAAAACCAGGCGATGTCGAAAGCGCTCCTGCCCCGCATCATGTCCAGATACTGTTTGAGGAACCGGATGCACTGGCCGTCATCGGTGCTCTGTGACGCATCGCCGAGCCCGCTCAGGCCATTGGAGGTCTTGAGCCGGGGAATGATCCAGTCGCCGCGCCTGTTGACGCGGACATGGACCAACTCCATGTCGGAGATTGTGAGTTTCGCGGCTTCTCTATTTGCCGAAGCCGCAATGGATGGCGACAGCATCAGTGGCGCCGCCGTCATCGCCTGAAGAAACGAACGCCTGTGGGCCATATGCCGGACCCTGACTTGCTCTGGTTACCAGCCTGCGGCCAGGCCATCCTTTCGATGATCCGTTCCGGCCCGATAAACGCCGTTGACAGGCGCTTGCGAGGTCCTAGCGGGATTGGGCGCGGGCTCCTTCGGATCGGGTGTGAACAGAATGGCCTGATAGCCGCCCATCGACTCGCCATTGGCGGGCACAACATCATGGCCCATGGCCTTGAGCTGCGGACCGACGCGCCGAGCCAGTTCGGACTCCAGGTACAGCCGGTTGCCGATCTGGGCATGGTGGAACCGCGCCATGTCGGTTGCTGCCTGCAGATTGGCACCGAGATCGACGAGATTGACCACCATCTGCGCATGGCCTTGGGCCTGCATGTCGCCGCCCATCAACTCCAGGGTCATGCGCTGGCCGTCGGTGCGGCCGGCTTGCATTACAAAACCGGCTGCCAAGGTGTTGAACGGCCGCTTGTGGGGAGCGATGGCGTTCGGGCTTTTGGGGTCGAGGCTGAACAACCCGCCCCGATTATGCAGCAGGAATCCATATCCCGGAATGGTGATACCCGAGCCGAAACCGGAGAAGTTGCTGTTCACCCAGGAAACCATATTGCCCCAGCGGTCGGCGGTGGAGATCACGATCGTGTCGCCATTGCCATTTCCCTGCCCCGGCTTGGTCGAAGAGGCCTTGGCGGGATCTATCCTGTGGCAGAGGCTCTCGGCATGTTGTGGCGATGTGAGCGCCTTCACTTTTGCTCCGAGGCCTGCGCTGAAATCCGGATCGCTGTTGACGGCAATAAGATCGGCATAGGCGAGCTTCTTGGCCTCCACCAGCATGTGCCAATAGCGCGGATCGGCAGGTCCAAGCGACGCCAGCGTCTGTCCCGGATACACACTACCCACGCATGCCGACAGAATGTTGAGCATCTCGTTCGCGGCAAAACCCTGACTGGGCGGCGGCAGCTCTGCCAGTGTGAAGCCGTGATAGTCCGACAGAACCGGCTCGACCCATTCTCCCTTATAGGCCGCCAGATCCTGCAAGGTCATGGTGCCACCAAGAGCCTTTTCCTTAGCGACGATGGCTTTTGCAATGTCGCCTTTGTAGAAGGCGTCACGCCCTTGGGCCTCCAACAGCCGAAAGGCCTTGGCCAGATCGGGATTGCGGAATATCTGCCCGGCTCTGGGCGAACTTCCATTGATGTACCAGGTATGGATGGAGTCCTCGTCAGGCGCTGTGCAGCAGCCAGCGGCGTCGGAGCGATTGGGTCCGACCGCATTGGGAAGCCGCCAATCGAAGGCTGAGCGCTCCGGAACCGGCACGCCTTCACTTGCATAGCTGGCCGCGGGTTCGAGCACCTGCTTGAACGTCATCGTGCCAAACTTGTCCAGCACCTCCTGCCAGCCCCAAACGCTGCCCGGAACAGTCGCTGTCAGCACACCGGCATGGGGCATGCCGGAACCGGGACCCCAGTTCTCAGGGTCCTGGCGGTAGCCCTTGGAATTCATGAAAGCCACGGTTTGTCCGCTTGGTGCCATTCCGCTGGCGTTCAGAACATGCAGCTTGTGGTCTTTGGCCGTGTAGATGATGGCAAAGATGTCGCCGCCGATGCCCTCATTCATCGGCTCGATCAGGTTGAGGACCGCAGCGGTGGCAACCGCGGCGTCAATCGCATTTCCGCCCCGCCGCAATATGTCCAGACCGGTCTGCGCTGCCAGCGGCTCGCTGGTGCTGACCATGCCGTGACGCGCCATGACTTCCGAGCGGCTTTGGGCAAGCCAGCCTTCGGACCGGTCTCCGCGCACTGCCGTGCAGGCGGGCCGCATTCCGGCAGTGGAGTTGCATGTCGATGTGGCGAGTGGGTCCGCGCTTGACGGAATGACCGCCAGAAGCCCCAGCCCAAGTCCAAGAGACAAATGGGATAATTTGGCCATATGAGATGCCCCTCTCCCGCGGTCCAGGCGCAAACACAGACACAAGTCTGCGCGCTTGGCAACAGCTGGTCCAGGGAGGCCGCTCTAACCGAGCACCATTCTCTCCTCGTTCATGGTCGCGCGCCGGCCAAGCACCGTCTGCAGCGCGACCGATAACTGCTCTTCCAACACCGGTTTTTGCAATATCGGGATCGATGCGAAGCGCGGATCGATCGTGTGCGGCGCATAACCCGTCACGAAGAGAAATGGCACACGCTGCGCCGACAACAGTTCGGCCAGCGGATAGACAATCTCGCCATGCAGATTCATGTCCAGCACGGCCCCGAGGAAGCGTTCCGATTTTGCAGCCGCGACCGCTTCCGCCAGGTGCCCGATCGGGTTGGTCGGCCGGTACCCGATTGTCTCCAGCACTTCCTGCATGAACATGCCGACGACAAGTTCATCTTCGACCAGAAGGAGGCGCGGACCTGCATGGCCGTCGGCATCCCGCACTGCCACGCCATCGCTGCCGTTACCTTGGTATTGCATTTCCAGGGTGAAAATAAGTCCCGATGGCCGCCAGTCGAATTCCGTGCGCCCCCTTCGTCCGGCTCCAAGACTGGAAATAATCCTGGTGCCGAAGCCGACCTTGCGGGGCGGCGAGACTTTTGGACCCTGAGACTCCCGCCAGACCAGCGAAAGCACTCCCTCAAAAGTCGACCAGCTCACATCGACGCGGCCCGTATCTATCGAGAGCGAACCGTATTTTGCGGCATTGGTGGCAAGTTCGTGCACCGCCATGGCCAGCATCTGGGCTTGTTCGGGTACAAGCACCAGGGACGGTCCAACGGCCGTGACCCGCTGCTGACCCTCGCTATGATAAGGTGCCATCTCATCCAGAATCAGCCGTAGGATATCGGCGCCTTCCCATCTGGACTGCGAAAGCAGTTCGTGGGTCTGGGCAAGCGCTCCAATCCGTCCCTCGACTGCCTTGACGTAATCCTCGATGCTGTCGCGCCTGGCCATGCGGACGATCGCCTGGACCACTGCGAGCGTGTTCTTTGCCCGGTGGTCCACCTCGCGCGTGAGGAGCGCCTGCCGGCTTTCCGCTTCCTTGCGGTCGGTTATATCGGTAGTAACGCCGCTGTACCGCACCAATATCCCGGACGCTTCGAATGAGGCAGCGGCTGCCATCGTGCACCAGCGCACCTCTCCATCGGGCCGCACGATGCGGAACTCCACCTCGCATGTCGGCGTCTGTACCGACATCTTGATGAAGGCATCACGGCATTTGTCCATGTCCTCGGGATGGACGGCTTGGCAAACACTTTCGACCGAGGGGACAAAGCTCGCATGATCCACGCCGAATATCCGGCTTTGGCCTTCATCCCAGAACCACGTCTTCGACGTCAGATCATAATCCCAGGACCCCATATTCCCCGCTACAAGGGCAAGTCCCCGTGCCTGCTCGCTTTTACGCAACCGGTCGGCGGAGAGCGCCAGTGCCTCCGTGCGCTCGGCCACCCGATGTTCGAGGTCATCATTGAGCTTTTGAAGATCCCGGGTCTTGCGAAACAGTTCGGCGAACACCCTGACCTTGGCGCGCAGCAATTCGGGCACGACCGGGACCGAGATATAGTCAACCGCGCCCGCCTCATAACCCTTGAGATAATCGCTTTCCGCCAGATGGATGGCGGAGATAAAGATGATGGCGGTCTTCTGGAACCGGGGATGTTCGCGGATCATCCGGGCAAGCTCGAAGCCATCGAGCTCGGGCATGCAAACATCCACCAGGATTACGGCCACCTCAGACTTCAGCAGATAGGCCAGCGCCTCGCGGGCTGAAGAAACCGCGATGAGATTCTCATCCAATTCCGCAAGCATGACTTCATAGCTGAGAAGCTTACCGGGCTGATCATCCACCAGCAGCACATTGACCAGATCCCGTTTTTCCATGGCTGCGCTCAACGGTGTAACCACATGCGCAGCGCCGACAGAAGCTGTTCGGTATTGACCGGCTTAGCCAGGTAATCAGATGCCCCAGCTTCAAGGCATTTCTCTCGATCGCCTTTCATGGCCTTGGCGGTCAGAGCGATGATGGGAAGTCGCCGGTATTCGGGCTCTTCGCGGATTTGGGCAATAGTCTGATAGCCGTCCATTTCCGGCATCATGATATCCATCAGGACGATTGCCAGTTCCGGCGTGGAACGGACAAGCCCGATGGCTTCCATGCCGGTTGTCGCTGTGAGCACGCGCATTCCGCGGCGTTCCAGGGCGCTGGAGAGCGCAAAGATATTTCGTGCATCGTCATCCACCAGAAGCACCGTCTTGCCGACCAGGTCTTCATCCGAACTGGTCAGTTTTTCCAACATCTGTTGCTTGTCCCGCGGCAGGTCTGTGACATTGCGGTGCAGGAACAGGGCGGTTTCGTCCAGCAGCCTTTCCGGCGATT
>DATKEP010000174.1:0-7919 GCA_035512055.1 Rhizomicrobium sp. | reverse complement strand
CATTATTTGAGCTTTGGCGCCGCCGCAGAATGATAGACGAGAGCGAGCGCCGATTGCGCTCCAGTTCATCAGCAAGAAGACCTTGCCGGCATGCAGCGACGTAACGTCATAAAGGGAATTGCGGCCACCACCGGTGTCATTTGCGCACGGCCGCGGATGTCAGCTCTTGCGCAAGGCGAGAGCTCGATGGAGAAGCCGGACTTTGCCAAGCCTATTCGCGGCCTGGCGAGGAAGAACGGCCGGCTTGTCCAGCCGATCCAGCTGACGATAGAGCACGCCGGTGCGGACACCATCCTGGTTGCACGCGTTGACCGCCAACAAGTCGACAGCCGCGTTCTGGGCGCAGGGACACACACTTTCAACGTCCATATCGACCCCGTAGAAAAAGCGCGGTTCATGCTTGTCGAATATGAAATGGCCGGCACAACGAAGTTCGCGGAGGTTCGCGTGGAACCGGTGCGCAAGGTGCAAATCTACATCCTACCGCATTCCCACCATGACCTTGGGTATACGGACCTTCAGGGCAACATCTTGGAAAAGCAAGTTGTGAATATCTCCAGAGGCATCGATCTGGCGCGAAGCACGGCCAACTATTCACCGGGAGCCCAATTCGTCTGGAACCTCGAGGTTCTCTGGGGCGCGGATCAATTCATGCGGACTAAAAGCGAGGCGGAACGCGAAGAATTGATCGGCGCCGTGAAGAAGGGCTGGGTCGGACTGAATGGCATGTATGCCAACGAGCTCACTGGTCTTTGCAGGCCGGAAGAGCTTCTACAATTGTTTCGCTACGGAATCGAATTGGGCAATCGCTGCGGAGTTGCCGTCGATTCCGCCATGATCAGCGACGTTCCCGGCTACACCTGGGGGTCGGTCTCCGCGATGGCCCATGCGGGCATCCGCTACTTCTCCGCCGCTCCCAATTTCTTCGACCGCATAGGAACCTTCATGGCGGAGTGGCAGGACAAGCCGTTCTGGTGGGTGTCTCGCTCGGGCAGGGAAAGAGTGCTCCTCTGGGTGCCATGGACCGGCTATGCGATGTCGCACATCATGAAGCTGGATGCAGCGTGGGTTGGCAAATATCAGACAAGACTGGATGATGTCGCATTCCCCTATCGAATTTCTCATATCCGATGGTCAGGCCATGGCGACAATGCTCTGCCCGACCCCGACATTTGTGAATTCGTGAAGAAATGGAATGAAGAATATGAATGGCCTCGATTCACCATTTCCAGGACCAGCGATGCCTTCGCGGCATTCGAGAAGCTGCATGGCCACGAAATACCCGAGTTCAAGGGCGACTTGACGCCTTACTGGGAAGATGGGGCCGGGTCGTCAGCCCTGGAGACGCGAATGAACCGCGGGGCGGCCGAGCGCTTGACCCAGGCCACCACACTCTCCGCGATTCTCGCGCCCCAAGCCTACAACGCCGCCGATTTCAATGCGGCGTGGAGGAACGTCCTGTTGTACTCGGAGCACACATGGGGGGCCTGGAATAGCGTCTCGGATTCCGAGAATCCCTTTGTGACCAAACAGTGGGACGTCAAGCGCCAATTCGCTGTCGATGCGGCGAATGAATCGAGGCGGCTTCTCGAGACAGTACTCGACGAATATGCCGGCCAGGCCGACCCTACGCGCCTAGAAGTGCACAACACATGCTCCTGGCCCAGGACAGACGTCGTGATGATTTCGAAGGAGATGTCACAGGGCAAGGATCATGTGAAGGATGAACACGGTGGTCCTGTACCATCGCAACGTCTTTCAACGGGAGAATTGGCCGTTCTCGCCAATGTTCCCGCGCTGGGAAGTGCGGGTTTCTCTCTTTCATCAACCGCGCCGGATATTCCGGTAATGGCCGTTACGGTTGCGGGTGGCGTTTTGGACAACGGCTTGGTGCGCGCAAAAATCGATGGCGAAAACGGCAATATCGTCGAGTTGAAGTCGAGCCGGAACGCGCGCAACCTGGTAGACACGAGCCTGGGCGAGGCAGTGAATCAATACCTTTACCTTGAAGGCAAAGATGTGGCGAAAGTGGCTACGAGCGGACCCGCACGCATCACGGTGGAGGATCCCGGCCCTCTCGTTGCCACGGTTCGCATCGAGACATCCGCGCCGGGTTGTGTGGACCTCGTTCGCCGCGTGCGACTGAAGGCGCACGCTGACTGGATCGAAATTTCCAACACAGTAAACAAGAAGCGTGTCCCGTTAAATCCACGCCCAGGCGTCGAGGGTCCCCAGGGAGACTTTGCCCAACGCGAATCCAAGGAAAGTGTGCAATTCGCATTTCCGTTCGCCATCGAGAACGGCCTGATCCATATCGATGTCCCTTTTGCGGTCATGCGCCCGGATATCGACCAGCTTCCCGGGTCCTGCAGGAATTGGTTATCCGTGGGCCGGTGGGTCGATATCGCAAATGAAAAATATGGCGTCACCTGTGCGGTACTTGATGCGCCCCTGATTGAAATCGGATCGCTTTCGGCCACCATGCTTGGCTCGCAGACCCATCCTGAGACCTGGCGCAGGCATATCGGACCCACACAGAGGTTCTATTCCTGGGTCATGAACAATCACTGGGGCACGAATTACCGCGCATACCAGGACGGGTTGGTCGAGTTCCGTTATGCGGTCCGCCCGCATGATGGTTATGACCCCGCGGCCGCCACCCGGTTTGCGATCGGCATGTCACAGCCGCTTGTGTCCTCCGCCAAGGGGCAACAGTCGCTCACGGGACTAAAGCTTCACATTGATCGCGACGACGTGCTCGTGCAGCAATGCAAACGAAGCGCGGACGGCAACGCGTGGATTGTCCGCCTTTTTGGCGCTTCGGGAGAGAATCGCGCCGCCCGCCTAAGGTGGGTAGATAACACTCCGATCAAGATATGGCACAGCGATTTGCGGGAACAGCGACTTGAAAGACTTGGCACACGTCTGGATGTGCCTGCGTGGGAACTGGTCACGCTGCGAATAGAAGCCTGAGACGGCCAAGGACGCGGACTATCGAGCGCGAACGTCTATCTTTGGCCGAATCCCAGCACACTAAGGAATGCGGCATCGTGGCCGTGTTGCCTGCCGCCCACGCCCATCTAAAGGCAGTTTGCAGCTGGACCTGCGCCGAATTCCGCGCAATTAGCCGACACCCGTCACCGTTTTCCCCGTGTGGTTTTGGCTTGGACGAACGTCCACATTGGAAAGCGGACGTGGCGATGGGGTGGCCGGCGTCCGATCATGATTACCTACCTTGTCAGTGGCCTTTTGGGGCCGCACGCCACAACCTGAACGTTGCGATAGATGGTTGGGTATAGCCAGGTGGATCGGAATTCCCTCCGATGAGCTGTCGAGACCCAATCGAATTCGTGGTCAGTTTCCCGCCTACGAACCCGTCTGGCAAATCTCGCAGATTGAGATAGCACCGCGAAGAATCGATGCCTGGTTCGGGGAAATCTTGTCTGTCAGTCAAACATTCTCCACGGCCTGTGAATGCAACAGACCCGAGAGTCCCTTGGGCAAAGACATTCGCCACTTTCGCATCACGCGTTTCCCCAATACACGCATGAAACGTGCCTACAGTCCTCACATTGGTGTTTGCAACTCGCCCATCCGTGGTCTGGACAGCGATCGACTTGAACAAATAGTGATTTTCGCTCTGGAGCTTTCCAATGCCAGGGTTAACCCGGAAACAGAAAGCCGTTGGAGTATCCCGAGCGATCAGAAACGAACGCACGACATAGATATCCTCTTTGGACCCCATCGCTGAAGAGTCTGCCACGGCCGTCAATGTTCGAAGCCCCATGAAAATAGCAATCGCAGACGAGGCAGCGGTATTTCTCATTCATCCTCCAGCTTCGATTTGCACCGGACAAGACGCCTGCGAAAAGTGGGAGGCGTTATTCCCCCACAGCCTCGCGGATTACCCGCATGAAATTGCCGCCCATGATTTTATGAATATCGGTTTTCCGAGTAGCCACAGTGCTTGAGCGATGCCCACAATGCGGGCACTTTGGATACGTCTTCAAGGCCCTCCGGAACGCTCGGTATACCGTCGAAATCCGAGCCGATGTCGACATGGTCTATGCCAGCCACCTTGACGGCATGGTCTATGCACGCTGGCGGGGCCGGCCCCTTTCGGGTCGCGGTTTTTGCGCCGGCTTTGTCCGACCACCAACCACAGGCCACCGCCATCGCCCATCATTCGAACCTGATCCTTTTTGCGCGCCGCGGCTTTGACCTCTGCAGCGGTCAGGGTTTCAAGGGGTCGTCCCAATGCGTCCGCCCAACCGAATTTTCCAAAGACGCTTCCACATATGTCTGCTTGCTATGGGCTCGCGTCAATTGGCGCCCATATACAAACTTGTGCGCAAGTACCTGAATTTGTTGGCTTAACTTGATCACCCATTTGCAGGCATTTACGCCCGATTACCTGGATGAGCTTGCCTCTCTGTCCGCCATTGCCGCTCCAAAAACACCCGCCTAGACCCGAGGTTAAACATGTGGCCTGCTTGGGGGCAGAGCTTGCCAGAAACGATAAAAAGCATCGGGGAGAGACATGCCGTCAGTTTTGCTGGGAAACGAAGAGCGCAGCCGGTTTGAAGACGTCGGCTTCATGACCTGCATGACGCTCGTCCTGCTGGGCAATTATGCCCAGACGGGCCACTTTGGCGGGCCGCTGGCTTACACGCCGTTCAATGTTGCACTGCACCTAGCCGGCCCCGAGCGCGGGGGCCTGCACTATGACTACCGGCGCCCCAAGCATCCCTTTGGCGACAAGTTCATGATGGCCGCGGGCCACAGCGTGCCAACCTGTTATGCGCTTTGGATGGTCCTGGGGCAGGCGCTCGAACGCAAATTCGGACTGACCGGCGACAAGCGCTATTACGTCGATCCCCATGTCGCGATGCTGCCGATAGACGCGCTGGGATTTCGCCGCGGCGCCGGCGCCTTGAAGACATTGCTGCAGGAAAACGCGCTGGCAGACCACCCGATCTTCGCCCAGGCAAAGGCGCGAGGCATCAAGGCACTCTCCGGTCACGCCGAAAGCGTCGACGTCACCAATGACGTCAATGGCGGACCCTCCGGCGTGGGCGTTGCGACCGCGGCCGGCAAGGCGGCTTTCTGGGACATGGCCGGCGCGGCCGGCGGTCCAAAGGTCGTCGCGCTGGAAGGCGAGTTCGCCATGACCGAAGGCCATGCGCAGGAACTCAAGACCCAGGCCGTTGCGCTTCAGGTGGGCAAGCGCCTGCGGATCATCCTCTCCGACAACAATGCCGGCATTGACGACAGGCTGCTGGGCGGCGTGATCGCCGAAAGGTTCACGGACTATCAACTGGCCGGCCAGTGGGCGTCCTATGGCTGGAATGTCCTGGCCATGGATGATGGCGGAGACTATTCCAAGATCGTCGCGGCACTGGATGGGATGGAAAAAGGCGATCCCGCCGACCGCAGGCCGATGATCCTGATCGCCAAAACCACCAAAGGCTACTGGCCCGCCGCGGCTGGCGGAATGCTCGTCGATGGCGTCAAGCAGATCGTGAGCTATCAGAGCCATCCCTACAGCCAGAAAATGAATTCGGACTATTTCGTTGCCTTGGCCTCCACATTCGAGAAGCGCTATGGCGTCATATTTGAGGGCATCCGCAAAGGAGCGGTGACGGATGAACGCGAACGCCTTGTCCAGTTCAAGACCAACATCGACGTCGTCATGTCGGTGCTGGACAAGAATGGGCTTGGCGACTGGCTGGCGGACAAGCTGGTTGCCATTGGCGACGGCGTGAAGGACGACCAGCCGGTCGCCTTCGCCTCCAAGGGAAATCCGTTTCTCGACGAACGCCTGCAGGTTTCAAGCCTGCCTGTCGAGCCGATGGAAGTGACGGCGCGCAATCACCTGTCGGGAAACGAGAAGAAGGTCTCGATCACGCTGTTCCAGCCGCCCGGGAAGGCGGCGGGGGCCCGGCGTGCCATATCGGAGATCATCAAGTGGATGAACTATGTGACGGACAACAGGTTCGTCACGCTTTCGGCCGATCTTTCCGAGTCGATCAATGTAGAGCATGGCGCCCTGTGGGGACACTACGATCCCGTCGCCAATCCGCTTGGCACGCGCGTCAAGGCCGCGATCCAGGAAGCAGGCAATGCCTCTTCGGCAATCGGGCTTGTCAGCCAGAGCGCCAGCGTCGACCCCACGAAATTCTCCGGCGTGTGGGCACTTAGCGGCACCTACGGGGCCTTTACGCCACTGATGTATACGCCGGCTCGCGTCTGGAGCCAGCAAAACCAGGATTCACGCTTCCGCATGGGAGTCCTGCACATCCTGGTGGGCCATTCCGGACCGGAAACGGCCGCGGATGGGCGCACGCATTTCGGCATTTTCGCGCCACAAGTCTGGAAGCTGTTTCCTCGCGGGCAAACCATAAACCTGAATCTGTGGGACTATAACGATGTCGCGCCGGCTTACTTTGCCGCCGCGGCCGTCGCGGCCCGCGATCCCAAGGTCGGCATCATCGTTATCGAAGTGGCGCGCCCCGACACGGCGGTTGCCGATCGCAGCAAGTTTGCCGACAGCGACCTCAAGGCCGCCGCCAAGGGGCTTTATGTCATTCGCGACTATTCACCGGCAAGGCCGCGTCATGGCTATGTGATCGCTCAAGGCGCCAGCACGACCGTCAATCTCGTGAAGATCCTGCCCCGGCTCGAACAGGCCGGCATGAATGTGAAGGTCATCTCCGCCATCAGCGAAGAATTGTTCGACCGGCAGCCGGCTTCATATCGCAGGTCGGTCCTTCCCGAAGAGGCGCTGCTCGACACGATGGTGGTGAGTTCCGGAACAAGGCGAGTCTGGCCCGTGCGCAATCTGGGCCCGCTGACGGATGCCTATTCGCTGACCTCGGACTGGGACAATCAATGGCTGACCGGAGGACTCGAAAAGGACGTGATCGCAGAAGCGCATCTCGATCCGGAATCTATTTTCCAGGCCATCTCGCGCTTCGCCGGGGACCGTGATAAGCGCATGCAACAGCAGTCCATGCTGGCAACCGCTTGAGGCTAAGAGCGCCTCGCCCGATCAACACGTCACTGCCAAAGGCTACTGTTGCCGAACGAGGACAGCGCCGAGATGTCGGTCGGCAGGGGCGGCGGCCCCGGTGGCGCATTGACCAGTAACTTTGGGATCACGACACCGCCGTTTGCGTCGCCGGAGGACGCGCTGCCGGACGACGCGTTGTCGGCGGAAGTGCTGCCGGACGACGACAATTCGAGGCCGCCATTTGCCTGCTGGGGCGGCGAATTGACCAGCACCCCGTTGATAATCACCCCGCCGCCTGTGTTGCCGGGAGGTGAGTTACTATTGGGCGACGTGCCGCCCGACGACGAGTTGCCGCCATCCAGGCTGCCTGCGAGAAGGTCGGTGATCTGATCCGATGGGATGGGCGTTTCTGACAGATCGGCCAGCATGCTCTCGATCGGCGGCGGACCGGGCGGCGGCAGCGGCGGCGGCGCAGGCGGCGGCACCACCGGCAGCGCGATCAGGTTGAGCTGGGTCGCGCCAAGCGGAGTACTGGCGGAATCCTGCGGCGGCGGCGGCTGGATCGAGTTGGTGAAGCTCTGAAGCTGGATAGGCGGCGGTGCAGTAAGAAGAGCAGTGATCGTCAGAGCCGTGGCATTCCCCGGCGCCTGTACGAAAGTGTAATTGGCGGCGCTGACGCCTGAACCGTTAATGTCGTAGCTGCCAGCCGGGCTTGTACTCGTGGCAGAACTGTTGAAAGCCAGCGTGCCCGTGGTCGCCGAGGCCTGGGTGTCGGCATTGACGAATCCGGCGACGGTGCCGCCAAAGGCCGGATTTGCCGAACCGTAGGTCCGCGACACGCTGGCCGCGTTATAGAACAGCGTCGCGGGCGTCACGGTCAGCGTGCCGCTGGCCGTGATGGTATAGC
>DATKEP010000173.1:0-24791 GCA_035512055.1 Rhizomicrobium sp. | reverse complement strand
ATCGCCCGCGACCACTGTCCTGCGGGTGCAAGCGGCTATTTGCGGCCCATGAAACGCTTGATCAAGTAGGCGCCGCCGGCGCCAACCCCGAACAGAGTCACGGTTGCCGGCTCTGGCACCGTCACAGCTGCGAATGCAGGGCCCACTGTGCCCACCAAAACCAGTGCCGCAACCGATATCCGATCCATCGGTCCCATCCACTGAGTCTGTCCATTAAGCGTTAAGCAATAATCGCGCCGAAAATATCACCCAAGAAAAACAGTGGCTTACGCTGTCAACAATCGAGAAATGGAACGTGGGTTTACAATTGGGTGCTGCTATCGGCTCCGGACTCAAATGCGCAGCCCGACGGTTGTAGGTTGGCGGAATGGCGCGGGCGACCGCAAGATTTCAACCTTCGCCCACGGGAGACAAGTGATGAAAGCCATCGCGTTGACGATTGGGCTCGGTCTGACAACTTGCGTCGCCATTGCCGCGGACGCGCCCAAGGCCCCACAACCTCTCAAGACGGTTGACGCGGCAAGCTTCTACGCCGGCCGCTGGTTTGAGATCGGCCGCACACCCAAGAGCTTCAATAAGGACTGCGTCGCCGGCACCACGGATTTCCAGAGCCGGGATGGTGGCCTTTACGAGATGGACGCCTGTCATGATAAAACACCGGATGGCAGGGAAGAGACCATCGGTGGCCCCCTCAAGATTCTGAATCCCGGCCAGAACAGCAAAGTCGACGTAGCCTATCGCGCAATATTCGGATTTGTCCCGATCCATCGCGAATATTGGGTGCTGGACCACACCGATGGCTGGTCGATCATGGGAAGTCCCGACCTGACCGAGGTCAATCTTTACACCCGCGATCCCCGGCCCGAGCAGGCGCTGGTGGAGAAGATGACCAAGGAGATAAAGGACATGGGATATACCGGCCAGCTGGAATTCCCGGCGCAAGGCACACCGAAGCCGTAATGAAATACCGGCCAAACAGGACTTGCAGAGGGTCGGCGAATAAATTGACGCTTGTTGCGGGGATTCTGGTCTGCCTGCTCCTGGGAAACTGCTCCCGCTCCACGTCCCCTTATTCTCCCGGGCCCGATTTCGTCGACTACAGGCTGCGCGAAGACTGCCTCTACCAAACCTTATGCCCGGAGATTCGCAGACGAGGATCAAAAGACGTGGAGGGCGCGGCAGCCTATGCAAGCTCGGTTTGCGAACAGCCGGTTTCACAAAAGAGGATGCAGCACGCCGCCTCGACTGGTGGCAGTTCTGCAATGAAGGACGAAGCCAGCGACGAGCACATGGCACAGATCGAATTCGACTGGCATGCGATGGCGGTGGCCCAGCGGTTGAAAAGTCAATGCGGCGGCGCATCGGAATGATCGCGGGCCGCACACGCTGCCGGCAATCAGTTGGCTTTGGCGTCGGTGAGATAGAGCATGTTCTCCTGGCCGGAGACATAGATGTGCAGCTTGCTGAGAACCGACAGGCCCAGGACCGCATCATCACCGCCAAAACACCGTGTCAGCCGGGGTTGGGCCGTGGAGTGCAATTCGGACGGTTCGGGGAAGGTAAAGTGCGCCTTGTCGCTGCAGCCCGGCTCGGGCGGCTGGTCAAAAACCAGGATATCAGGATTGGTTACGGTTAGTCCGGCGGCCGTCAAGGTTTTGAACGGGTATTTGTAAAGCTTGTGGCCCAACAGATCTTGGCTTACGGCGACCAGATCGGGTGACGTTTCGTCAATATTGAAGAAGGCGCGCATGGCATTCATGCCGATGCGCGAACGGCCTGTAGTTGTGAACGCCACCGTGACGGGATGACCATCCAATGTCATTTCGGCGCGGATAAAGCCGAGTTCCTTGGACGGCTTGAGCGGAAGCTGCGCGAAGCCGCTTTTTGTCCAGTAAACTGCCTTGCCCGGGCAATGATCCGGCGAAAAGAGATTGAGTTTCCCTCCCGCCATGTCGAGTTCAAAATCCACATGCTCGAACATATGGGTGCCCAGATCGCCTACTACTCCGCCGCCATAACGGCCTGGGCGCAACATGAGAAATTCCATTCCTTTGAGCGTTTGACTGCCCAGGTGCAATTCCGGAACATGCGCAATGCGCCTGATGTCCTCACCGTCGCGGTTAAAGTGAATGTTTGGGGGGATGGATGTGATGTACAAATCCAGCTTTTCGGCGACGTCGGAATTTATTCCATTGGCGGCAGCCGCCATTTGGAAGAGAAGTTTCGCCTGCGTGGTGCCAAGCGTGACGGGAATCAGCAGATGGTCCGGATAAACTTCCATCGGTACTGAGGTGTATTGTTTGAGCGTACAGTCCTCTGCCTTTGTCGCGCTCGCTCCGAGGACAAGCACCAGCATCGCCGCCGTCCATACCCGCATGGGCCTTCCCCTTTTTCCATCCCTCTGTGTGGATTTCAGCGGTAAGTGGCCCAGCCGTCAAACGTGACAATCTATCAGTTAAACTGGCGGCCAATGGAAAGAGAGCTCGCAAATCGGTATCTATAGGTGGGGAATGCCGGGGCTGGATATGCGCGTCACCGCTGCTGTTTTCTTGTTGATGTTGGCACCGCTTGCAGCGGCGGCTCAAACGACGACGATCACAATCAGCAATTCCGCCTGTACCAGTCCGCCGGCACCGGCCGACGTGGCGGCGCCCGCAACCCCAAGTATTGCGGCCGGCAATGCCGCTGCGCGCAATCGCGATTTTGCGCTGGCGCGGGCGAACTTCCTTGCCCTGGCTGAGAAAGGTGACCCCGACGCCGAACGGGCGATGGGACAGCTATTGATGCAAAACTGCACCGGCCTGCAGAACAAAACCGCAGCGGTGGACTGGCTGACAAAAGCCGCAGCGACCGGAAATGTACCTGCAGAAGACCAGTTGGGGCGCGCTTATATGTCGGGTTTTGGTGTCGCGCAGGATGACGCCAAGGCTTTTGTGCTTTTCAGTCAGGCCGCCGCCACTGCCGATCCTGTAGCCCAAATGGAACTGGGCTATCTTTATCTCTCGGGGCGCGGCGTCGCCCAGGACAGATATCAGGGGCTGCAATGGACCGTTAAGGCCGCAGAGCAGGGCAATGCGGTTGCGCTGGGCAATATCGCGCAAGCCTATAATAAGGGCCAGATATTGGAGCGCGACACCGACCGCGCGGCCTATTTTCTGGCGCTCGCAAATCAGCGTGCCACGATCGCGCAGCGCAATGACCTGATGGGAATTGCCGAGGAAATCCGTCAGGCGGTCAGCGTGGATGATCTTGATCATGCAAGCAAGCGTGCCCAGCGCTGGACACCGGGACCCGGGAGCTTGCGCGATGTCCTGTCGGACGCCGACGATTTTCGCAAGCACAAGCGTTAAGACGGTTGAATCCGCGCACCAAGCGCCGCGATCGAGTTACGCGCCCAGGCACATCCTCTAATCTGGACTTGCTTTGTTTTGACCTTGCCACGGAGTGAGCGATAACAAATGCATTCCGTTTTTCCGCCAACCGCCGGACTTTTATAAACCTCCTGACCGCTGTCACGGCTTCGGCGGCCGCCCCCGCGTCACTGTTTGCCCAAACGTCCGACTTGTCCTCGATAAAAATTGCCACAATCGGCGCGGGCCATGAGGGCGGCGCGCTTGGCACCTTATTCACCAAGCTGGGCCAGTCAGAATTGATCGCGTTGCGAGAAAATGCGGAAGGCTGGGTCGCTCATGTCCCAGAACCATTTGGACCGCGGGAAAGGGCAGCACCAACATGGCGAGCATTGCCATAGCGTGCGCCAAGCCCAAAAAGGCCACAATAAGCATGAGAAGACCGAAGGATCGTTTTCCGAGCCGACTGACAAGCCACGCCAAGCTCACGCGATCCGCTGGCGCATCATCAAGTAGTCGGGTGAGAGCCACGGATAGGGAAATGTGGTGACAGGCGCACATTTTCCATACCAAGGTTGCTCGCACTGATTCCTGATGGGATTAAGGATTAATTGCCGCATATCCCATCACATGACGAACAACCCGCCAAAGCGCAGAACAATCACCAATATCCAAGTCAGATGCGGAATTGCCATCAGCTTCCACTCAACGAGGCGGTAACGCCTGAAGGTCTTCCAACGCCTTGTTGACGTCCACTATGCTAAGGTCGCCACCCGACGCCTGCTGCATCTGCTTCAAGCTCATCGCCTTGAATATCGCGTAGCTCGGATCGGTCAGCAGACCGGGCAAGTCCCTGTTCAACACAGCGGCTGCGGCGGGGGTAGCTGCGATGGTCTCCACTGGAGTGTTCAGCGTGTAGGTCGGCGTGTCAGAGGTGGAGGTCTGTGCCTCCTCTGCCCAAACGGGGGCCGCGATCAGTAGTGCGATCAACGCCAACTTGTTCTTCATACTGTTCCACGAGGATGTAAACGGTTGCAGGACTGTATGAACGCTGCCCTACCAAACAGCGCTGTCTGCTTGGATGCCAGGCAATCGTCACCCTCGCTTATGTGCCAGAGATATGGCCGACCTTGATACTTTCGAGCGTGCCAAGAAGTCCAAATGCCTGCAGCAGGTAGATTACCACCGCAATCACAACGACCGCGTTCAGGATGCTCTTTATCTTGCCATCCATTGGAATATAGGTGTTTACGAGCCAGAGAAGCACTCCGACAACTATCAGCAATCCGACGATATAAATTAGAGGCATGGTTTTTGTTTTCTGATTATTTGCATGGCTGCAACGCTTTCGGACAAACAAAGTTCCATCCGGATCGAGCAATTCCCAACAAGGCTTCAATCAGCGGCCTGAGCGAAACTTCCTGAGAACTGACCAATCTTGCCCGGTTTCAGTCTATGGTTATGACCTGGCATTGCTTTGCATGGGCTGCCCCCAAACCCCTCCTGATTGGAAGACTGTCCCCTCTGCTGACTGGCGGCGCGGTGATCCTGGTCAATTGCACGTTGACGGCAGCGGTATTGTACAGCCCCCTGCCGTGGCAGGGCCCCCGGACTGACGGCCGCAACTTTCGCATTTATTCGGCAACGAGGGGATACTTACGTGGCGCAAGCGCGTTGCCAATCCGCCGCATTCCCTCAATCAGATTCCGGTGCGTCATCCTTCAGCCGTCGGCTGCGGGCGCAATGGCCCTTTTTATAGCCCTTTATGGAGAATTTCATGAAAAACAGAATCACACTCATGGCGGCTGCCGCGGCACTGTTGGTGACAGCGCTGCCCGCCGCGGCCCAGAATTACGGCCCGCAACAGGATCCGGATGGCTATTACAGCCAGTCGGACCAGAGAGGCTTTTATGATCGAAATGGCACGTATCGCCAGATGCGCGCGCAATATGATCAGCGCAGAGGCCAGGACGAACGCCAGGGTTTTGGCGCCGGGGCGCGTTACGACCAGTCCGCCAACTACTATCGCCAGGGCGAATATGAGCAAAGCTGCCGCCGCGGCAATGCCGTTGCCGGCACAATCTTCGGCGCTGCCGCAGGTGGCGTGATCGGTTCGGCCGTCAGCCATGGTAATGGTGGTGCAGTGGTTGGCGGCGCTGTGCTGGGCGGATTACTCGGAAACACGGTCTCCAAGGACATTGATTGCGACGACCAGCCTTATGCGTTTCGCACATATTCCCAGGGCCTCAATGGCGATGTTGGCCGCCGCTATGAGTGGAACCACGGTCAGTCCCGCGGCTTTTTCCAGCCGACCCGCGACTACCAGAGATCGGGTACGCAATGCCGTGACTTCACCGAAACCACCTATCGCAGTGACCGCGAGCTCACGCATAACGGCACCGCTTGCCGCAACTCGGATGGCCAGTGGCGCTTTGACTGACCGGCAATTGCCACGCCATCCCGGTCAGCGGATTGCTGGAGGGGATGGCGGCCGGCGCCTAAGGCAATTTCAGGCCAAGGTAATGCCCGTCCTGCAGCAGGGCGAAGGAAGAGAACCAGTAGCATGATTTCACATGACCACGATCTGTACAGCAGTTCGAATGTTCTCTCGAATTGGGAAAATGAAGGGGGTGCGTGCGCCACCGTACCGCAAGCCCTTTCCCAATATGCGTCCGATGACATTCTTCGCAGTTTCGGACAAAGCGTCGTCGCTCATTGGAGTGAACTGCCGCACGGTTTCAAGCAAACCGTGTTCCGGGAGATTGCATCCAGGTGCACGGGACCGCACACTGGGTTGAAGGAGCGGGCTGCCCGTTTCCTGCATGACAACAGCGCGAAGCTCCTGAAACGCGAAAGACGGCCCGCCTGGACGGGTCGAGGTCCGTCTCGTGTCGGCCCCTCAACGAACATTCGGGCGTCCCGATGATTTCGATGTCAGCGAAAAGCATGATCCATCGTCGTCCCGCCTCCGCCGCGCGTTTCAACGACCAAGCCAAGGTGGCCACGCTGAAATTGAACGCCGGGTCAGCGCTCGCAATAGGTCTGCGCCGATCAATGCGAGTGGTAGGCACCTTACATTTGCCAGACCTTGTCCGGCCGCGCTGATGAAAAGGATCCACTTCCAGGCTGCCATGCTGACGCTTGCCTGCGTCCTTGCAGGCACGGCCAATGCGGGCGCGAGTCCGGACGCCCAGGGATGGAACGGCCGGGGCTGGTATATCACCGGTTCCGCACCGCCGGCACCGCAGCCTATTGCCGCGCCTGACTATATTCTGTTCGAAGGGCCGCACGCTCTGCAGGGTGACTGCCTTCAAATCTACGATCGCTTATATTCCCCGATCGGCATTTGCCGCTTCCTTGACGCAAAACCGGCAGCAGCTCATCCATCAAACTGACGCTTGATAGGGGTTCTGACCAAACCAAACGTTCAAGCATCAAAGGCAGCGCAAAAGGCATACGGGCGACTATAATTAAGACGCCCATCGCATCGCGGGTCTATGCTCGCAACTGTCGAGGACAGTTGATGGGGGGTCGGTAGTGTAATTTGAATTTTCATGCCCGCGCTTTTCCGCAGCTCGAATACCAAGCCAGATCAGAAGTGATAGGACTGCAAGCGCTACTAAAAGCAAGGAAGCGAACCATAGTGCGCTTAAGCATACGAAGCGCCTTTACCAGCTATCCAGTCAAAACCAGCAACGCCAGCAAATCCGCCAATAATGATCACGAAGAAGTCCCTGAGCATCTTAAATACTACGCGTTTAAATCTGTACGCGCGAATCCATTTCACGTTCTAACCCTTGCCGTTATTGTGGCCCCATTTTCCGGTCTGCTCCAACAATTCCTCAAGCGACTGTTTGCGGTTGTCCTTTTCGCGACCGCCCATACAAGGACGCGTTGGCGGCGAGGAATCCGAAAAGCGAAACTCAGGGCGCTGCAGCGCCTGCGATGCAGGCGTATTCGCAAGAGGATTGCCCCAGCACGGAGGGATGGAGTGTTCTCACATTGAGGACATTGATTAGATAATCCTTATTGTGCGCGATAGATTGTTCGAAAGTCCCAGTTCCGTCTCCCGGTCTGGGCGCAAGGTAGTCCAAAAGGATCCAACCTTTGTACTTCCTGTCGAGTAGAAATGCATGTATCCGCGCAAAGTCCACGCCGCCCGTGCCCATGGGCTTGAACAGGCTACTTCCGGTGACCGGATCTCGATCACCTGTAGGCACAGGATTGCCCTGATTGCGGAATCTAACGGGAACGTCCTTGTAGTGGACTTCCGCGATCCGCTGATAATATTCCCGAATGATGGTCAGGGGATCCATGCCGGCCAATGCCAGATGCGCAGTATCCGTCACGAGCCAGACGTAACGCGGATCGGTCTGAGCCATTAGCGAACGTATCTCGTGTTCCATAATCACAGTGGCACCAATATGCGGGTGTGGTGCCAACTTCACTCCGAATGCCGCCGTTCGATTCCCGATCTCGTTGAGAGCGTCGGCAATAATCTTGATTTGCTCGTCATTCGGTCCTTTTTCCGGGCGGCCGCCGAGCGTGAACTTGAAATGATTGCACCCGAACGGTTCAATGAAATCACGGGCAAAGGCAACATGGTCATCGATCATTTTTGGGATCTGATCCTGTTCGACGAACGTTGCCGCTGCCCCGCGGCTGGCCCTAGCAAAGAAATCCAAGTCGCGAGAGCAGCTAACCATCGCGATACCTGCCGCATCGAACAGCTTTTTCAATTCCTGCGGCCGATCGAACCACGCGGCCCAATCCGGGCCATGGCCTTCCAAGCCCTGGAGCCCCATGCGCGCTGTTTCGCTGATGGCTTCCTTCACATTTGTTCCCCAGCCGATCGCGCTGTAGCCGTAGCGGATATCGGCTGGTCTCCAATCCGAGGCGACAAGGGCACTGGCCCCTACCAGATCGCAAAGGCTCACTGCGCCGATAGCCACTGCGGCCGATCCTAGGAAGGTCCGCCGATCTGCAATCTGCGATTTGATCCTTCCCACGTAATCCTCTCGGACCGCCCGGCTCAATTCCATGCTTGGGTTGCGGCGCAACGCGGCGCGTTTTTCTATTTCTTCGCTCTTAGGCCCATCAAAACGAGCCTGCCGATCGTATTCATGGCGCTCCGGTCACCCCGGAATGCCTTCACAATACAAACTAGCACTCCTAGGCCACACTCTAGAATTGCGGCCACCATGTGGGGCATGGCGAACTGCTCTCACTTAGTGAGAGCCTTCGATCACCTTTTGCAGGAATTTGCTCAGCCGGATTTCAATTACACTGAGAACATGTAATAAATTTCACAATTGGGGACCGGCGATGAACATCCTGGTGAACCGGATTGTGCCGAGTGGGTCGATGCCCGCCTTGGTCGCGGCTGTGCCCCTGACTTCAAACAACACCGCGGAACGGCATTCCTCAACCATGCCAAGTGGGGAAGCGGTTCTGAGCCACAGTCATATCGCGACGCCGTGACTTGCGCAAACCTTGTCACAATTGAGTGGAATGCGCCGGCGCGGGAAGAGTGGGAGCAAATCACGGGGCCATAAGAAACAAAGTAACAAGGGGGAGCAACCAATGCGCAATCTTGTTCAGACACTGAAGCTAAGCGGCTCAACGGTGGCAATGATCGCGGCCGCGGTATCCTTCGGTACCGCCGCCCAGGCACAGGCCCAGAACCCGGCGGCAGTCGAGCAGGTGGAGGTCAGCGCCTCGCGCATTTCTGTTGCGGGCTATACGGCCCCAACGCCGGTCACGGTTGTCGATGCAGCCACAATTACTCGCGATGCCAAAATTGATCTTGGCGCTACGATCCGCGAGCTGCCCGCCGTCGGCCAGTCTTGGTCGCCGGACACTGGCAGCAATGGCGGCCAGGGCTCCCAGGGCGATGCTGACCTCAACGCCATCGACCTGCGCGATCTCGGCAATATACGCACCTTGGTCCTTTTCGACGGCCAGCGGGTGGTCATGTCCAACCCGAACAACGGTACGCCTCCGTTTGCGATCGGCGGCGTCGATCTTAACACCATTCCCCAAACTGTGGTCCAGCGCGTCGAGGTGGTGACGGGCGGTGCCTCGGCCGCCTGGGGATCCGACGCCGTGGCGGGCGTCGTCAATCTTGTCATCAACAAGTCCTTCAGCGGCATCAAAGGCAATCTCACTTTCAGCGACTCGTATTTAGACGATCACCGCCAGTATAAGGGGGAGATCTTCATCGGCAGCGACTTCCTCGGCGGCCGCGCTCATGTCGAGTTCGCGGGCAACTACGTCATGAGTCCCGATCTGGTGAAGATCACCGACCGGGGCTGGTTTTGGGGCCAGCCTCAGAGCGTTCCGAGTGCCAGCCTGAAGGCCATCGGAATGAATGTCACCGGATTGCCCACCTGGGTCCGTGTCTATAATGCTCAAAGCCAATCGGGCAGTGCGAGGCAAACCAATGGCGGCCTCATCACCGCCAATCCGAAGGGTACGACCGCCAACAGCGCCAACATCCTGGCAGGCACCCAGTTCATCGGTCCCAACGCGCAGCCCGTGCCATTCAACTTCGGTGCGGTCAACGGCAGCAACTGCGTCTACTGTTCCGGCACGCCCTACAACAATACCTCCTTAAGCCAGTTGGCAGTGCCCTATCATAATTTTGCGCTGTTCAACTATGACAGCTACAAGCTCACCGACAACATCACCGCGTCGATCCAGCTGAACTACGGCCAAAGCTTCGCGAATAGCACCTCCTCCGGACGCAACGGCAACGTTATCATCCATAACGACAATCCCTACATCCCGGCCCCGGTCCAGGCGATCATGAACGCCAACGGGATCACCAGCTTCACCCTGGGCACCAGCAACGCCAATAACCTCAACCTCTCCACCATCAGGATGAACGACATAGGTCAGGCAACCGGTCTGTCTTTGGTGACGGTCCAGCGCCAGCTGGTGCGCGGGGTCTTCTCGCTCGATGGTCGGTTCAAATTCCTCGACCAGGACTGGACGTGGACGGGCTATATCCAGAACAGCACGGTGCGCCAGCGGGAGAAGTTGCCCTACAACACCATCGCCCAGAACTATTCCAATGCGACCGATCCGATCACCGTGACCGCGGCGGGCGCGGATTCACTGGGCGGCGGCAATGCGGCGCTCGCGGCGCAGGTGACCGCCGCTCTCAAGGCGACGGGTACCCCGGTCCCGCAGGTCGGCCAGATCGCTTGCCGCTCCTCGCTGACTGCGACCGCCTGGGGCACGGTGACCGACCCAGCCACCGGCCTTACGACGGTCCTGCCGGGCGGCCTCACGCCCAATTGCGCGCCACTCGACCAATTCGGCGAGGGCGTCGCGTCAGTAGACGCGCAGAACTATATAGCCCCGGGACGCGTCAACCCCGCATATGAGGACACGGGCTTCTGGTACATGAACCAGCTCGTTTACGCGATCTCCGCCCAGGGCCAGCTGCCTTGGGGACTGCCGGCCGGGCGTCTCGCGGTCGCGACCGGCTACGAGCATCGCCTCGAGCAGCAGACCAACCGGCGCGATCCGCTCAACCTCGGTTCCACCGGCGCCTATCCATCGGGCAATTTCGCCTCGTGGCAGGGCCATTACTATGTGGACGAGGGCTTCCTCGAGGTCGACGCCCCGTTGCTCAAGAACAATGTGGTCGAGTCTCTCGACTTCAACGCTGCCGGCCGCATCACCGACTATTCGACCAGCGGTATGGTACAGACTTGGAAGGTCGGACTCACCAGCCAAGTCAACGACGATTTCCGGCTGCGCAGCACGCTGTCCGCAGACATCCGCGCGCCAGATGTCTCCGAGCTGTTCTCGGCACCCCTGTTCGCCGTGACCGCCAACAGCTATCCCCCGCCAAACGGTCCGCTCTTCCAATCCCATGTCGCAAATTCCGGCAACCCGAACCTGGTGCCGGAACAGGCAATCACGGTATCGGGCGGCGTGGTGCTCACCCCGCACTGGATCGAAGGCCTCTCCATCTCGCTCGACTGGTACTCGATTTCCATACACAAGGCGATCTATGCCAACGCCCTTGCCGACATCCTTCACCAATGCGCCATCGGGAACCCGACCTTTTGCTCGAATGTGTTCTTCGGAAAGGGCTTTCCGGGCAATACCAACCTTCCGGTCGCGCAGGAGATCGACGGCAACGGCAAGCCGGCGACAGGCTTCTTTGCAAGCGTAGGCACCTTTCCTGCCGACTGCGAGGGCTGCTTCAATCTGGCCTTTATCAGCCCGATCAACGCGGCCTCCGAGACCACCTCGGGGCTCGACTTCCAAGCCGACTATAACATGGATCTGTGGGGCAATCCGCTCAACTGGCACCTAGTCGGCAACTACACCGACGAACGTACAAATACCGTGCTCGGGATCAAATTTGACGGTGCGGGCATCTATGGCGGCTCCGGGTTTGTCAATCCGCTGTCCGGACTGACTTCACCGAAGCTGCGTTTCAATATTTCCGCGACCTATAACCTGGATCCCTATGAATTCACCGTGCAATCCCGCTTCATCGGCTCCGCGCGCATCAGCAACACTTATGTCACGGGCGTCGATATCGACCATAACTGGATTCCGCCGGTTGCCTATCTCGACCTGCGCGGATCCTATCAATGGACGAACAGAGTCCAGCTCTATTTCGCGGTCGACAACACGCTCAATACCCCGCCGGCATTAGGCACCGGTAGCCAAGGCGGTCTCGGCCAGATTTACGACGCGCTCGGCCGTAGCTTCCGTGGCGGCGTCCGGTTCGACATCTGAGGCTTCGCTGCCCGGCTCCCATTCCGGCGATACCGCTGACATTATCGATGCGGCGCGCCCATCCGCTTGGCACAAAAGGGCAGATCAGTTTCGTTTGGCAGGATTAGCGAGCGATGCCCGATCTCTTGGCCGTCATCGGTGAGAAAACCTCACCCTCCGCAGTGGGCTTATGCCAATGGCGTCACGCTCGGCTTCAGCCGGCAGGGAATTCGTACCTGCCTAGGGTCACAATGCCTGTTAGCATGGCGACTCTGCAGGATGAGCCATATGGGCTAAACTCCGCAAGCGGCAACAGAGGAGAGAAAATGTCTAGGCTAGTCGTATTGGCGTGGCTGGCACTTGTCGCAATTGTTGCCCCCGCGACCGCGTTCCCAACTGCGCCGACCTATGCAGACGCACAGGTCGCGCGCATCGATTTCCGCGGCCAGCCCTTCGACCTGAAGATGAATGTGTATCTACCGTCGACACCGAAGGGAGCTCCCACTCCGATTGTGCTTTCGATTCACGGCAAAGGCGGTAACTATAATACGCCAAGGACCTATGCATTGAATCTTGTC
This sequence comes from Rhizomicrobium sp., assembly GCA_035512055.1. Classification (GTDB taxonomy): domain Bacteria; phylum Pseudomonadota; class Alphaproteobacteria; order Micropepsales; family Micropepsaceae; genus Rhizomicrobium. The sequence continues at coordinate 12,118 of DATKEP010000173.1, read as the reverse complement.
GACCATGGCATTGCCGTCGCGACCATAGATTTCCGCAAGTCGGACATGCCGGGTATGCTGTACGACTGCAAGGCCTATATACGGTTTATCCGCGCACATGCCGCCGACTACAACATAGATCCGAAGCGAATAGGGATCTGGGGCAACTCTCGCGGAGGAAACCTGGCCTCCATGTTGGCGGTGACGGGCGACAACAAAGCGTTGGAAGGCGATGTGGGTGGGAATCTGGATCAGTCGTCCATGGTCCAGGCCAATGTCATCTACTATCCGCTTACGGACATGTTTCTCAATAGCGACGGCAAGATCCTGCAAATGATGCCGGATTATATCGGCACTAGCCTAGAGGATTCTAAGAAGGTCCTTGCCGCTTACAAGGCGCATGACACCAAGAGTCCCTATTGGAAATATGTCGAGCAAATGGAGGCAATGAACCCGCTAAATTACATCACTCGCAATAGCCCCCCGGCACTGTTGGCCGTCGCCGGGGACGACATGGGCAACCCGATCATCAATAGCTATGCGATGTTCTTGAAGTATCTGGAGAAGGGCGCCGAGGCCCATTTCTATTCCTATACGCTGGGGACGCACGGCAATGTCGGCAAGAATATCGACGAGGCCACTGTCGCATGGCTTGTAGACCATTTGCAGAAGGACATTCCGCCGCAATTTGCAACTCCGCTGCGCAAACAACCCGGACCCGAGACCTGCATGACTTCCGGCTTCTGTACGCCGGATCCCATTTTGGCTAACCGGACTCCATAGTCGGAATCTTTCACCACGCTCAACGACGCCGGAAGGGATACCAGCGGGAATTGTATCGTTGCCATAAGGCGGAAGACCCGCAATTTCCGTCGCACTATTGCTGCCCCCGCTGGTGCCCGCGTCAACGCCAACTACTGGCTGCTAACTCAAGAACCGCCAAGAACTTCTGACGAGAGATCCCTCGGTCTCGGTCGGCGCTATACTTCCGATATCCAGACTATCCCATGCCGACAATGCTTCTGACCATCGGACTCGTTAGCCACGCAGCCCCAAGAGACACGGCTGACGGTCAAGGGAAATTCACGGGCAAGACCCCCCTGAGGCGCGCATGGTTTCCAGACGAAGCCCAGCTGCAGACCGAAGGTGGGGCGTCCGCGGATGCGAAGGCCGAACTACCGTCAGGCCAGCGCTTCATGCCGTGCTAGCAATGTCGCTATTGATGGCGCAAAGCAGGACATTGGGCCTATCGGGGCCGAATGACAGATTGACCCAAAGCGGCCATCGGCCGATAGGTCGGGGTATGTTAAGCGGCCTTGCCTCGCGCGAGCGCGTGAACATCGGCGGTGGTCAATGCGTTGCCGCCGATTCCCCAATCCCCACTTTCCACTTCTTCGACCACGCACCATGTGACGCCGCGCATGTTTTCGCCTTCGATCGAGACCATGGCGTCGGTCAGTTTGCTGATGATTTGACCCTTCTGTTCCTTGTTGAACACGTCCTTGATGACGCGGACTTGAATGAGCGGCATTGGCTGCCTCCTTAGATGTTGACACGGACGCGATGGTGCCGAACACTCGGTCGAACAGTAAGATACAGTTCAAACGTCAAAGGCCATAACTGTATCGGCCCAAGAACCGGGCCACTCTTGCGGCCGGTGACGTTCAGGGAAATCCGGCATGCTCTCGCTGACTATCAGCCACAAGAGCGGACTGCCGCTCGCCGATCAGATCGTCGCCGGGATCAAGCGCCAGGTCGACGACCGTCATTTGCGGCCGGGTACCAAACTGCCCTCGATCCGAAGCTTCGCCGTTACCCACGGCGTCAGCCGGTTCACCGTGATCGAGGCTTACGATCGCCTGGTTGCTATGGGGTACGCGCAGTCACGGCGAGGTGCCGGCTTTTACACGGCAGTCGTGCCGGCCAACCCCGCGGGACGACAGCCGGCTTCGTCCGACGTCCACAAGCACAATGAGGAACTGGTCTGGCTCATCCGCCGCTTGCTTGAATCGGATGAGAACACATTATTGGCAGGTGGTCCCTGGTTGCCCAATTCCTGGCTCGACGAAGCCGGTATCCGCCAGAGCCTCAATGTGTTGGCGCGCAAAAACGGGGCCCACCTGCTTGAATACGGCCATCCCTTCGGCTACCTGCCCCTTCGAGAGCATCTGGCACTAATGCTCGCCGGGCACGGAATCACCGCCCATCCGGGGCAAATCCTGCTCACACACGGAACGAGCCAGGCGCTGGAACTCGTCATCCGTTATTTGCTCAAGCCTGGCGACACAGCACTAGTCGACGATCCCGGCTATTACAATATGTTTGGAAATCTGCGCCTGCATGGTGTCGAGATGCTGGCGGTACCGCGTAATCGGGATGGCCCGGATATAACCGAACTCGAGAAGCTTGCCGCGGCACGTCGACCGAAGATTTATTTTACCCAATCGGTTATGCAGAACCCGACCGGCACTGACATGAGTCCGCACGTCGCTTTCAAGGTGCTGCAGGCGGCGGAGCGCCACAACTTCATGGTCGTGGAGGATGATATCTTTTGCGATCTCCAGGTCAAGCCCACGCCCCGGCTTGCAACGCTCGACCAACTCAACCGCGTGATCTACGCACGCAGCTTCTCCAAAACGTTATCCGGCAGCTTGCGTGTCGGATTTGTCGCGTGCACCCAGGGCATCGCCGAAGAACTTGCCGACATCAAGATGCTGACAAGTATCACGACGTCGCAATTCACCGAGCGGCTGATCTATTTGATGTTGGTCGACGGGCATTATCGCAAATACCTTTCGCGCCTGCATGAGCGACTCGGCCAGGTGCGCCTCAACGTGGTGCGCACCTTCGAGCGTGTCGGGTTGGAGCTGTTCGTCGAGCCGACGGACGGAATGTTTGTTTGGGCGCGCTACCCTCACATCGAGGATTCACTCGGGCTGGCGGAGGCATCCCAGCGCGAAGGCATCATGCTGGCGCCTGGCGCCATATTCCGTCCACACCTCGAGCGCTCGCCTTGGATGCGCTTCAACGTTACCGCTTGTGAGGACGCACGCGTGCAGCAATGGTTGCAACGGCAGGTCGCGGGCAAGAAGGTGTAAGCGGCGGGTCTATATATCGGGTATTGCGAAAATGTCCACACGTGGCGCAAGTGGACATTCGAACGGGGACAAAAGTGCGGCCCAATCTGGCCAGGTTGAGGTGGACTTCCTCGCATAGGCGCCGCTCAGAGCGGATACCAAAGCAGTACCCCACCAGCACCATCCGGATCATCAACTCGGGATCAATCGAAGGTCGCCCCATCGCGCTGTAGTACGGCCCAAGATGAGCCCGAACGCCCGACAGATCGACGAACCGGTCAATAGACCGCCAACACGTGATCGCTCGGGACAGGCCGTTCCAGGCTAAAGCCGTAAAACAGCGCCTCCTGCATCACAGTCCGTTCGCCCATCATCGCCCGCACCCCCCTCACCAGGACAAGTGAATCAGGACACCACAACCGCTTCAAGCAGGAGTTTTTCAACACAATCGACCCAAAACGAACATCCGGCCTCCTAGCTGGCAGGGCCTGATTGGAACAGGTTGGTGAAATCGACGATTGGCCGTAATCCCTCAATTACACAAACCCCAGGTTTTGGACCGAGAAGTTGGGCAGATTGGTGAAGATGGCGACGAGATTGGAGGCGGAAACGCCAAACCACGCTCCAAGCGTCGCACCATATTGGTCTACCGAGACGGTGGGGATAAGTGCATTGCCCGACATGTTGGGATTTTGAAATGAACCGGAATCAACGCCCAGGGTCGGATACTGCCCATATATTGTACCCGCCTTGACCGCCCCACCATGGATGAAATGGTGCGAGCCCCAAGCATGGTCAGTACCGCTGCCATTGGACGTGAAAGTCCGGTTGAAATCGCTCGCCGTGAAAGTGGTCACCATTGGTCGCATATCCACCCCACCGATGTTGGACAGAGCACCGTCAAAATAGGAAATCGCCTGAGCGACCTGGGCTAGAAGGTTGGGTTGGGTAGTGTTCTCGAACTGGTGAGTGTCGAAACCGCCCAGGCTGACGAAAAAAATTTGCCGTGTCGCGCCCAGCGCCGAATTGGCGGCGATGATCTTGGCTACTGTCTGCAACTGCAGTGCGAGCGTGTTGGTCTGGACCGCATTGGTCGCAGGGTTGGTGTAGGTGGGAATCGCAGGAACGGCTGTGGCGATGGAGCTGGAATAGGCGGTGTTAATCATCGACGCCGCGTTGATGGAACGCGTCGTGACCGCGGCATAGTCCACGGCAAAATAGCTGTTGGAGGAGGTGTTGTCCTGGATGATCGCTTTGAAGTCGTTGGCTGCCGCTGATGATCCGAACAGTGAGCCGCTCATGCCGGAAATAACAATGGCCGGCGGGTTGTTGGTGGTTATTTGGTACTCGATCGCACTATGCCCGGACAGATATACGACATTACCGGCCGTGGAAATCGCCGTGTAGATGGGGCTAGAATTCTGCGACAGCACCAAATCGGCTATCTGGCCGCCATAGCCGAAGCGCGCGCCTTCGGGCTGGCCCGACTGCCATTCCGACTGCTGGTCGTTGTGGGAAAAGAGCTTGGACGGCAAGGGCACGGATCCAGCGACATACTGCGCCTTGGTCGTGGGCTGAATCAGCGTGCCGACATTGGCCAAGATTGCCAGCCGGCCCGTCTGGAACAGCGGGATCAAGGGTTGCAGCATTGGGTGCAGCGCAAACGTGCGGCTGGTGGCATTTGTGCCGGAAGGCACTGTTTGCGGCGTGGAGGGCACGATGGGCAGCACTCCGCCCCAGAACTCCGGCGTGGTGCGCGTCACGGTGCGGCCGTTGAACTGGGAAATCGAGCCGATGGCGGCGGACGAAGTGCCCACCGGCATCAGTGCAATGGGATCGGCGCCAATGTTGCGGGCTGCAAAATAGCGCCCAAATGTGTCTGCGTCGGTCGCCAGAACGGTGTTGTGGCCATCGTTGCCACCGAACAGAAAAATGCAGACCAACGCCTTGTAACCTGATGCGCCCTGGGCCGACGCTGCGTTCATTGCCGCAAGCTGCAAGGCAAATGGCGCAGCGGTGCCCGTAGCCGCGGCTAGGCCGGCCATGTATCTGGCAAACAGCCGGCGCGTGACGGGACCATAACTCATTTCCGCCCCCTACCGCTGAGCCAAGTATTCGTTGGACGCCATGGTCAGGAATACTGCGATCTTGGCCCGGTTGAGCAGCGCGGCATTGATTTGAGCCTGGGTCGCAGAGCCGCCGGGAATGGCGACGCCATTGACTGCATCCACCAGTCGCTGATGCAGAGTCGAGGACATTTGGCCATAAAGCAGCAGTCGGTTCATCAGGTCGGCCAGCGCGCTTGCGTCATTGGCTACCGCAGTTTCGGCGCTGTACTGTGACTGGATGTCGGCGCCGGAGCCCCCGGATGGCACGCTGCCAATGCCATTGCCAATCGCACCCTGCATTGTGTTGAGATAGCCCGCGTTCGTGACTTCGTTCACGCTCTGGAATTCTGGGGCCAGAAGGTTGTTGGCTGCTAATTGGGTGTTTGGCGGCGCATAGCCAGGGCGCCAGAAATTGAACACGCTAGACGAGGTGAGAGGGGACTCTCCCAACGATGTACTGGCCGAAGTTGACGTCATTAGCCAGTTACCCGACTGGGAAGTGACGGAAAACGCACGCATCCAATTGGCAAGTCGCACGACCGGTTCGCGCAATTTGCCAAAGCCGGGTGCGGTTTCGTTGGCCGCTGTGCGGGCCTCGGTGTCGGTTAAGATCGCGGTGATTACTGCCGTCATGTCGCCCCTAACGCCGCTGCCATTGTTATTGAAAACGCTGGCGACTCGCTGGACATAAGCGGGGCTGGGATTGGAGGTCACAAGTTGCTGTATTAGGCGGAAAGAGATGAACGGACCGACATTTGGATGGTTGAACAGTGTGTCCAGTGCGATTTTGACATCGCCAACCGTATCGGGCGTCGACGTTGCGAGAATTGTTACCCCCAAAAAGTCCTTCTCCGATGTGCTATGGAATTGAGGGTAGGCAATCATAGGTGTAATGGTCGCGTTGGGGTCTTTGTTGCCACCATTGAATGTGGATGTCGTGGGATTTGGCGAATACCACGCCAGGCCGGTAAAGACCTTGGCCAGTCCCAGAATGTCATTTTGCGAATACGTAGGAATTGGATTGCCGCTGCCATCGAGCTGGTTGGTGCCGTCAGGGTTTAGCTTGTAGAGCCCGATGGTCATCAGCTGCATAAGCTCGCGGGCATAATTTTGGTCTGGCGTGCGCGTTCCGTTCGGATCTTCCTTTTGATTGCTCATGTAAGTGAGATACACGCCCATCATCGGATGATAGGTGACATCCGTCAGAAGTTGACGGAAATTGCCGAAGGCGTCGGCGCCGAGCATGTCGTAATAAGAAGCTGCGCCCCGTACGTCGACATTGGGATCAGCCAGTGAAATCACGAAGATTTGGGACAGCGCAAACTTCACGCGCTGGCGTAGCTCATCTGGTGCCTGCACAGCGTGCTGCCAAAAGGATTCATAGAATTGATTCGCGCTCAGAGTCGCGCTTGGATTTGTGGCTTGCAGTTGCGTCAGCTGCTGATCGACCCAAGCTTGGTGCGTTGGGCTGGAAACTGGGGCGCTAGTCTGTGTCGACAGCCATGTTGCGAATGACGAGATAGTTAGCGCCGTGATGTCGGAATCGGTGGGACCGAAAGTGGCTTGAGTCAGAAACCTTGCTGCATCCGAACTGGAAATGGCGGGCGTAGAAGAGGACGAACTCGAAGAACTGGAACCGCCAAACATATTACCGCCGCCACCGCCGCCCTTGCCGCACGCCGTCAAACCCGCCAGCAGCAATACTGCCAAAGCCGTTCGCAATATGGTCCGCCACCTGGGGTTCGGTTTTTTGTTACGCATCAGCGCCAACAGCAGAAGCTTGCTTTTCATCCGCCTTGTCGGTGAAGGTAATTCTGATTGCCGCCGCCACCGCCAGCCAAGCGTCGCGCGTCACTAACCGGCCGGCATTGCCGTGAACGACAGCATATTCTTCCGCAACCTCAGGCGCCCGCGCGCCATGTTTGCGTAGAAGCCGTTTAGCCCAGTCGGCTTGTTCTGCTTCGTCCACAGTTGCCGCCCCCCACGCTCCGGCTCTACTGCGTCCGGTTTCGCTAATGTTTGCGCTGTAATAGCACAATTGGTATAAAGTGCGACAGATTTGATGTTGCTTCGTACAATTTTGTCCGAAGAAATGTCTTGGCGAGCCGCGTTAGACGGAAAAGAAAACGAGCAAAGGACCCATTGAGCGTCGGCGTTCATGCACTCGATGCCTACCAGCGTGGTGCAGAGCTCGAATGGACAAAATCAATCAACGATCGATAGACGGCACCGCTATGAAGGTAGCTTTCGCTAATTGTCGGATGTCTGCTTTTGCCGGATTGTGTTGAAAAAGTCCCCGGCCCTGAATTTGGGGCCCTTTCCGCGCAATATTGATTCGATTTCGATATGCGCCTTGAATCATTGCTGCATCAGCAAGGCTCAGCTCGACCGGAAATTGCGCGCAAAAAACGAGCTCCGACTTTTTCAACACAATCGGCGCAAAGCGGCCATTGGCGATGTTGTGAGGCCAATCTAGGAACGGCCGCCGGACATGACAATTCCAATCTGGCTTGACCGTGTTATTGGTTGCGTGGCTGACTTCAGACGAGCTGCAAATCCGCAGGCTCGGCTGAGGGGAAAATGTCGGCAATCCGCGCCGATGAAAGGCTGTGACTCTTGCGCAGTACTCCGCCGATCAGCGCGCGATAGTCGGTAAGCACCGGCCAATCGCGATCCTCGAATAGGTTGGCGCGTGTGACAGCGACTTGCGGTCCTGCAACGCGGCCGCCGCGCACCTGGCCGCCCAGCACCCAGTAAACGCTGCCATGGCCATGGTCGGTGCCGCGGTCGCCATTCTCGCGGAAGGTGCGGCCGAACTCGCTGACCACGATCACCAATGTGTCGTTCCATTTCTCGCCCAGCGCGGTCTTTAATGCGGCAAGCCCATTGCCCAATTCGGTGACGCGGTTCGCCAGATATCCGTCGGCGCCGCCCTGGTTCACATGCGTGTCCCAGCCGCCAACATCGACAAAGCCCAGGTTGAACTTGTCCCGCATCAGAAGCCCGATGCGCTGAGCCGACAGCTCAAAGCCCTTGGCCGTGACGGCATTGCGGTTGGCAGCCATCATCTCGACGGAGATGGCATTGTAGACTTCGCTCTGCACCTGGAAGCCTTCGGCTACGGCAGGCGCCAGATCCTGGCCTTGGTACATCGCCTGGATCAGGGCCGCGTTGCGGTCGTTCACCCCGGGCTTGCCGGTGAAATTGAGCGCGATATTGGGGACGGCCGCGCCGCCGCGGAAGGTCAACGGCAGCTGGTTGGTGAAGGAGATTGGCGTGGAGCCTGAGAGCACCTGTGCGATGCGGCTCATGAAGCCTGACTGGTAATTGCGCGATCCACCTAGCGGCTGGCCCAGTTCGATCGTGTCCTGCGTCTCGAAGTGCGAGCGCGACGTGTCTTCTGTCCCGGCAAAGGGAATGAAGGCGATTTCTTTCTGCTGCCATAGCGGAAGGATCGAGTCCTTCAGCGCCGGATGCAGGCCCCAGTCGGGTTCCAGCGGCAATGTCGTGCTCTTGGCGATCGCCAAGTTGGGCCGCACGGAATAATAAAAGTCGCTTGTGACCGGCACAAGGATGTTGGTAGCGTCATAGGCGCCGCGCAGGAACACGACCAGCAGGCGCGGGCCGGACATCGGTGCGCCATACAGGCGGCCCGCTGTGAACAAAGGTGCCGTGTACAACACAGATTTGAGAACTTGTCTGCGATCCATGGCTAGCGCCTCATGAATTCGGGCGAAGACAAAAAGAGCATGTTGCGATCCACCTGGTTCTGGCCCTTGGCGATGGCAGCAGCAGTGGCGGGCGACAGGCCCGGCGTCAGTTCGGTGTAATACGCCGTCTGCTGCAGGATCGGAGGCGGTTGGGGTAGTGGAAGCGGAGCCGCCGGGTCATCGGAGCGAAACAGATTCCGCGCGCCCGACCCGATAATCTGCGCGATTTCAAAACGCGTCGCCATTTCGCCCGGTCCCGACCAGCCGGCCGTGGTCAACGCATATCCGTCCGGTGTTTCATGGCCAAAGAGCGGCTCGCCCATGCGGTTGAGCCAATTGAGCATGGGCTGGGCATTGACGATTACCTGATTGCCATAGGTGGCGCGCACTGCCGACACAGCATAGTGAATCGGGTCCTTGAACTTCTTGCCCAGCGACTGGGCGAATTCCTCGGACGCGAACAGGGTGCGCAGTATTTCGGCAATGTCGCCGTCGCTTTTGCGCCAGGTCAGTGTCATGGCGTGGACCAGCGCCTCCGATGGCTGGTCACAGCAGAAATACTGGGCCAGTTGCCTGGAGACATAATGGGCAGTGGGCGGCTCGACCGACAAGATAGTGATTGCGGTGGCGATCTCACCGATCCCGCGGCCCTTGATGGTCGTTCCCAGGAAACGCTTTTCGCCGAAATCGTGCCTTTGCGGATTGAACACGGTTAGCGGGATGTGGCGGCTATCGTCAGGAAAGTCGAGGCGAAAATCCCCTCGCCACCAGCCGCCCGGCAATTTGCCCGAAAGATTGACGGTCAGGCCGGTCAGGATGCGCGCCAGCTCCTGCACATCCTGCTGGCTGTAACCGGAGCCCACGCCGAGGGTATGCAGCTCCATGATCTCGCGGGCGTAATTCTCGTTGAGATGGCCGGCCGCATTCTGCGCATTGTCCAGATATTGCAGCATGGCGGGATGCACCACAGTGGCCAACAGCAGGTCACGGAATTTGCCCAGCGCATGATTGCGGATCTGGTCTTCATAGTCGGCAACCAGAGCGCGGATCTCGCCCTTTGGCGCATGGACGTTGAAATGGTTGAACCAGAACCAGGTGAGCTGCTCCTTGAGCTGGTTCTTCGAATAAAGATCGCGCAACAGCGAGCGGGACTGGGCTTCACGCATCAATCCGTTGAGCTTTTGCTGATAGGTCTTGCGCGCGGCGTCACCCTCGGCGCTGCCTCTTTCGCGGTTGGCGTCCTGACGCAAGACACGCACTTCGTCGGTCAGCTCCGACGGCGTCTTGTGGCTGATCTCCATGGCATCGATTGCGGCCAGGACCTGGGTTGGCAGGCGATCATCGGCGGAGGGATGCAGCTGCTGATCGAGCCAGGCGCTGGCGCTCTGTCCATTGAGCGTGTCTCCTTGTGCTGTCTCGCCCCAGGACAGGCGGCCCACGAGCAGAAGATCATCGGAAGTCGCGGCCGACGCAGGAAGGGACAAGGCCATCAGGGCCAGGAGGGCGAATGGCGAAACCGGGTTTCTCATTGGAACCACTCAATGCCGGCAGCCCCCCGGGCGGCGTGCATTTTCCGCCATTTTCCGGGGATTTCGCAATGAAATAGCGGCAATGGGAGCAGAAATTTCGCAAGCGCAAAGAAGTGGGGCTGTGAATTCAAGCTTAGCAAGCGGATTGTTGTCCGGCTGGAAGGGCACAGCGAACCCAAGGCAGCCATCATATTTCCTCCGGGCGATCAGCGTCAGGGTCCCCTAACCTGACGCTTGATCAGAATGTCTTTTGGCGCAAAGTAGACATTGGTTTGACCGGGGGCGGATAACCGCTTTCTGGCTCATCGGCCACTACCGCAATATCTGGGTCTTTTATTCCGCCAGCGGTTGGATGGTCATGCTGGCGGCACTGGCCCAGACACCGATCGTGGTAACCTTGACCGAATCGTTGCCCCGGCACATTCGATCCGGTGTAGTGGCAACGGTCTATGCGTTTGCCATTTCGATTTTTGGTGGCTCGACCCAGTTTCTTATCACATGGCTGATCAATGTGACCGGCAGCCCTTTAGCGCCCGCCTTCTACTGGAGCGGTGCAACCGTTATAGGATTGCTAGCGATCCTGGGGCTACGTGAATCGGCGCCGGGACTCCGCCGCATCACTCTACACGGATCTGAAGTACACTCAAATCAACCGCTGTGAATGTCTTTGCGGACATCCGCCCTCCAGTTGCCGTCATCCTTGGGTTTGTGAATTCCTATCGGTCGGTCCTCCGGCGCGGGTGCAGCGTTTTTAGTGACGAGGCGTGGGCCGTCATCGCGGCGCGGCGCGGCAGGCGGCAAAGGTGGTCGAGTTCCTGGCCACCCGTGCGCGGCCTTGTTCCGGGTCGAGGCCGATCAACTTCCACCCGCCGAGTAGCCGTGAAGCGTTCAATGCAAGCTCGTGGTTGAGAATGCGCTCACCTTCGATAACCCCTATGAGCTCGACTTTCTTATCATTGGAAAGCATCACGGGCCTTAGCAAGAGATTCAGGTGCGCCACGTTCTCGAATTCCCGCTGGTTCTGGTCGCGCGCCGAATTGACGTTTGCATAAATACGGGAATAGGAGGTCAGTCGTTCGCGGTTGAAGTGGGTCACGCTGGTATCGGCGACAGCGGCAGTCCAGGCGATATCGCTCCAGAAACGCCTCGGTACTGCCACCGCATCGCCCGCTTGGATGCCGATCGTCCCGGCAGGTACGACCGGCGTCCATTTTTCGCCGCTGGACAGCAGTCTCTGCTCCAGGTCATCGAGCCGGTGCTGGATGCAGTCCTCCACCATGATACGTTCCAAAGAATAGAACATGCTGGCAGCCAGCTCGCTCTGAATCTGGTCCGTGGCGTAATTGGTCTTTTCCCGCCAATGGAACCATTCGACCGTTTGCTCAGCGGCCAGGGCGATGCAGACTCCCAGCGTGATGGTGCCAAGTTCAAGGAGGAATTCGCGCCAGGAATGGACAGACTTGGGCTTGTGGATCTCCATCTGCGATTCCTGTGGCTCAATGGGTTCGGGCGCTGCCAAAACGCGTTCCTCGCCGGACTCGGCGGATAGAATGCCTTCAGGCATGGCTCATCCGTGAAAGTTCTGATTTTTCTGAAAGCGTCAGATCAAGCGCAGCGGCGCGGACGAACTGGGCCTTCGCTTCATCCTTCTTGCCCGCATAGACCAGCGCCTCGCCCCATTTCAGGTGCAGCCGGCCCCAGTTGGGGGCGTATTT
>DATKEP010000172.1:0-8639 GCA_035512055.1 Rhizomicrobium sp. | reverse complement strand
GCGAGAAGGAAACTCTTCAAAAGTTCTTGCCGAATGTTCGTTTGCGGTCGCAGTTGTTTCAAACACCGCGAGCGAAAATACTATAAACTTGGTTCCGTTCGTTGCGCAAACCGGCCCTGTCCACTATTGGCGGATTGTGTTGAAAAAGTCCCCGGCCCTGAATTTGGGGCCCTTTCCGCGCAATATTGATTCGATTTCGGTATGCGCCTTGAATCATTGCTGCATCAGCAAGGCTCAGCTCGACCGGAAATTGCGCGCAAAAAACGTGCTCCGACTTTTTCAACACAATCGGCGCAAAGCGGACTTTGGGCGGATGGGCGTCGAATGATCTTTTGACCCATTATGCTGCTTCTCCTGTTGGTGGGTGCTAGGCTGCCCAGGCTAGCCCATTCGCGGGGAGCAGCCGGTCCATCCCATTAGCGGACATTCAAGCGTCAACCCGCAGCTGGCGAAGTTTTGTCGTGTTCGCTGGCGCGATTGCGATTGGGCCCAAACCCATCCCGCTGAAACCCCTCGACGATTCCTAAAGCCGGCGGCTTTGTTGCCAGCAGAGTTCCCATCTGTCTCAAGCTCGAGGAAGAAAAAGGCAAGGAGGAAAATCTCCATCCCTCGCCACGGCTCGTCGCTTTCATCGATATTCTGGGCTTTCGGTCCGTAATCATGAATTGCGGCAAAGCCGAGCAGGAAATGATTCTCAAAGCGTTGCAGGAGCTTGCCGCCGAGAACAAAAACTTCAAAATCACCACAAAAGACCTGTCCGAGCGTGAACAGCAGACGCTGATAGAGCCATCTTTCACCAGCTTTTCGGACAATGTGCTAATTTCCTACAATCTCGACGGGTTTGCGCCGGTCGCAAATACCGCGTCATTACTGCGGGGTTTTTCAATAGAATCGGCCAATCGGAAATTCCTAATTGCAGGCGAAATCGTTTACTCCTACTGGATGGCAGAGGTCGGGCCAGCCGCGAGCTTTCCAATAATCGACCAGGCCGGCCTTGCGCACGAATGCCTTGAAATGCTCCGTCTTGCGCAGCGCCGCGCTTGGCGGACCCCAGGGATTGCGGAATAGGCCGCCGTAATAACCGACCGCGATTTCGCGTTCGACGACTTCAAGGGAAAGATCCTCGGCGCCGATGAAGAGGTAGACAAAGGACAAATCTGCGGGCAGCAGGGAAACGGCATCCGGCACGCCGATTTTTGCAGGGGCGATCCGTAACAACCGCGCCGCCTCTTCCAGCGATTGGCGGGAGTCAGGCGGTTTGGGCGTAAGGGCTTGAAGCGCATCGGCAGCTTGCGCATAGCGCCCCGCTGTCGCATAGGCTTTGGCGAGGCCAATTTTGCCGAGGTCTCCAGGAGCTATAGCCTCCCATATCTTAATCGCCGCATCATTCTGTCCCATGGCCCAGAGCAAATCGGCGGCGCGCTGGCGATAAGCCGGCACGAAAGGCTCCAGAGCCAGTATTTGATTTTGGACCAGCATGGCCTCTTTGATACGGCCCGTTGTCCCCAACAGATAGCCACGGTCGTACAGAATCTCCGGGTCGTTGGGGTCCAGCGCCAGCGCCTGCCGATTATTGTCCTCGGCGGCAGTGAAGTTGCCGCGATGCTCTTCGAGGTTGCCAAGGGCTTCATAGGCGACGGCGTTTTTGGGATCGAGGCGAATGGCCTCCCGCGCCGCCTTTTCCGCAAGTTCATATTGGGATCGTACAAGACGCCGCGCTTCGTCCGTTGATCCGGCGCGAACCGCGATTTCGACAGCGTTGAATTGAGTTGTCCAAATATAGGCCTCGGCCATCAATGCCCATGCTGGCGCATAGCCAGGATCGCGCGCGACGACGGACTTCAGAACCGCAATAACGTCTTCCAGCTTGCGGGCGCGGAAAAGCGCTTTGGCGCGGAGGTAATCCTCATAGGAACCGGTATCGGCGGTGCGGTTGGAGACAAGGCTTTGTCCGGGCTTGAGACCGAGAGGGACCTGCAGCGCTCCGGCAATGGCGGTCGCAATGTCCTCCTGGACAGCGAAGATGTCCGTTAGTTTGCGATCATAGCTCTCGGTCCACAGATGGGTGCCATCGGCGGCTTTGATAAGTTGGACAGTGATGCGTACCTGGTCGCCCGCCTTGCGCACCGAGCCTTCGATAAGGTTTTTCGCTCCGAGCGCTTCACCGATGGCGCGCATATCCTTGTTCTCGCCCTTGAATTGGAACGCCGAGGTGCGCCCAATCACCGCCAGGCCCGGCACCTTGGCCAGCGCAGAGGTAATTTCCTCCGTGATGCCGTCGGAGAAGAACTCTTGGTCCTTGTCCGAGGAGAGGTTGAGGAAGGGCAACACCGCTACCGACACTCCGGCGGGTCTGGACGGCGACTGAGAGTTGGTAACCACGGCTGCCGGTCTGGAATATATCCAGGACAGGGTCGCCACCGCTGCCGCCGCCATGACAATCGCCGCGCCGGCCATAATGACCGGCCTGCGCATTGATTTCCGCGACCGCGGCGATGCGCTGGGCATTCGCTCGAACGGCAGGACACTTTCATCCCGGGCGCCAGTCCGCAGCAACTGGGCAAGGCCCTTGGCGAGTTCGACAAGCTTGGCCTCAGTGTCCTCATACGCATTGACCCAGTTGCGCGAAGCCAGTTCATAGAGAAACGAGCCCTTGGGTTCGATGTTCTGCAACCTGACTGGAACCACCAATTTCTTCTCGTGGGTCGCCGCCGCCAGTTCCTTGGCAATTTCACTGGATTGCGCCGCATTTTCGGAAAACAGCAGGACGAAGATTTTGCTGTCTTCCAGCGCCTTGGCGGTGGCAAGGCGCCACTCCTGGCCTGGACCAATCAACGCGTCATACCAAGCCTCGACGCCTTCGGCTTTCAACTCACGATGCAACAGCCTCGCCCAGGCTTCGTCAGCACGCCGATAGCTGATAAAGATTTCGCCCGCCATCGGGCTCCCCAACCCAATATCTGAGAGTATTGAGCCAGACGGGCACCGCACTGGCAACAAGCCCACCATTTCAGGCGGAATGCTGCGCTATTTCAATGTTCTAGGTAATGAAGCAATCGCGCGACAAACGCTCGCCCGGTCAATGCGTCAGGGGCGGCAATATTCGGGACAGCTTCACCGCCGCCAGCGCCGCATGACGGTGACCGCCATCAAAGCCAGGACAATCCAGACCAGCACCGCGACGAATCCGAAAGCAACGCGACCGATGATGTCATTGCCTGCCGCTCCAGTGACGGGTCGTTAGCTCACCATGGGTGCGGCGCAGGATTCGATACCGCTGTTGTTACTTCCAATCCAACAATTGGCTCGACTTTACACAATCCTTACACCGCAGAGGCTCTGCCTTTGTTAGTCTGCGCGCTGCTTGTTGCTCAAGCGCTGCACCAAGCGTGTCGCCTCGAAAAAGGTCGTTCGGGTTAGCATCGCTTGTTCATTCTCGACAACTCACCATCTCAAGAGAGCATGGATCATGTTGAATCGCAGACAGATCATGAGATCAACGCCTGCCGTCGCGGTCGGAGGGACGGTCGCCGTGGCCGGCAGCATAGCACCGGCTTCGGTTCTGGCCCAGGCGTCCACACCTACAACGCCGACCCGCAAGCCGGTCCTGATGAAGGCTGGCGCCAATGTCAATGTGGTCGATGACAAGACCATGAAGGCCGTGGCGCGCTGGGGCATCAAGAACTGTTATGCCTTTGCCGCTATCGCCGACCCGGACCGCCTATATCCGACGGTCGACGAGTTGAAGACAATGCAGGACATCGCGCAACGCAACGGTGTCAATGTCGACATATTGCGGCCGCTCAACCTGACGATGAGCAATATCGACGATGAAAAGTATCCTGCCATTATGCTGGGCCAGAGCCCGCAGCGCGATCGCGATATCGAGGGCTTCCAGAACACGATCAAAAACTGCACGGAAGCGGGCATTTCGGGCATGCGCTATACGTTGAGCATCGTCGGCAACACCCGCTCGCGCACAGCACCGGGGCGGGGCGATGCTACCTATGTCGGTTCACGGATGACGGACTATAGCGGTCCGCCGCGAAGCGCCAATCGTACCGTGCCGACTGCGATGGACCAGCCCGCAGCGGAAGGAGGGCAGCGCCGGCGGGGCGGGGGCCCCAATAGTGGACTGATCAACAAGCCCATCACCACGGCGGGCCGGATCACTGCAGACACGTATTGGGAACGGATCACATATTTTCTGGATCGGGTGGTCCCAGTAGCGAACCAATACAAGATCAAGCTCGCGTCCCATATGGAAGACGCGATGGTACCGTTGGGTTACGAAGGCGTCGATCTGGTCACCAACACGGTGGAGGGGGCAAAGAAATTCGTGTCCATCCAGGACAGTCCATATCACGGTCTGCTTTTCTGCATCGGCACTTTTTCGGAGATGCTCCAGAATCCAAGCAAGGATATCTATGACGTGGTGCAATGGTTCGGCGCCAACAATAAGATTCATCTCGTGGATTTCCGCAACATTCGTGGCAACCGCCAGGACTTCGTCGAAACGTTTCCCGACGAGGGCGAAATCGACCTGCTGCGGGTGATGCAGATTTTGCGGGACACTGGCTATGACGGAATGGTCGTACCTGACCATGAGCCTCAGACACCCGGGGGTCCCGAACAGGTCGATGCTTTTCAATATGGCTACATCCGGGGACTACTTCAGGCGGTGGGACGCGTGGGATAAGACGAAAGGAGCTGCGTTGATGGCTATATCGAG
The DNA here is from genome assembly GCA_035512055.1 of Rhizomicrobium sp. GTDB lineage: Bacteria > Pseudomonadota > Alphaproteobacteria > Micropepsales > Micropepsaceae > Rhizomicrobium. The sequence goes on along the minus strand of DATKEP010000172.1, from coordinate 3,907 downwards.
TGCTTTGAAACGGGTAATGCTCGGTTCGACCCTTTCACTAATGAGCCTGACCGCAATGGCGGCCGACCTGCCGGTTAGCGGCGGCGTCGTCGACTTTCCCATTGCCGGGCCCAAAACAAAATCACCTGAGGCTATCGCGCACTACAACGCTGCGCGCGCTATCGTGGCGAAGGACTCGTCGATGCTGGGCGTCTTTCAAAGTCAGTGCAATGCGGGCAAGGCCAAAGCTGACTATCTCGATGCAGACCGCAAATTTGAGCAAAATGACCCGCCGAAGCCTGTGAAGGTCTTTGACAATCTCTACTTCCTGCCGGTCGTCTATGTGTCGGCCTTTGCGGTCACGACGTCTGACGGGATCATTCTGGTCGATACGTTGAACAATGAAAACGAAGTGAAGACGGTCATAATTCCGGCGATGAAAGAGTTCGGACTGGATCCCGCTCAGATCAAATTTGCGATCATAACTCATGAGCATGGCGATCATTTCGGCGGCGCCAAATATCTCCAGGACACCTATCACACCCATATCTACGCCAGTGCCAAAGCCTGGGACGCAATGGACAAGCTCACGAATGCAAAGGCGCCGCCGCCGGCCCGCGATTTGATTGCGCGCGACGGCATGAAGCTGACCTTGGGCGGCGAAACGCTGACCATGTATCTCACGCCGGGACATACCGTGGGTACCGTGTCGGTCCTGATTCCCGTGACCGATCATGGTGCGCCACATCTCGTTTACGATTGGGGCGGTACTTCGGTTCATAACGAGCTTCTTCCCGCCTACCTCAACTCGCTGGAACGTTTCAGCTCCATCGCCTTGAAGGATGGTGCCGATGCCGTCATTTCGGAACATCAGCATGTGATGACGCGGCCACTCGGCGGTTTCACCAATCCGGCAGGCGGCAAAAGCCCTCTGGTGATCGGTACAGATGGCCTCAAGCGCTATGTCGATGTCCATCTGGAGTGCCTGAAATGGAACGCCGCGCGGGTGGCGAATGGCGATCCTGACTGAAACGTCCGATGCCCGATAGAGGCCGCCGTCACCACGGCGAATATTTGGATTGCATCAAGCTTGCCCAAACGAATGGGCAGCCAATGAAACGTGTTTACGCATATGTCTATGGATTGCTGCTGGCGATCTTGACAGTGCCCGGGACAGCCATTTCCGCGCCCATCCCCGACGAACACAGCTGGCTGAACTGGGGCAATGGCCTGCGGTTCGATAATTATTCGGCAGCCGACCAGATCGACAAATCGAATGCTGCGACGCTGGCGCCAGTCTGGAAGTACGAATTACATCAACGCGGGCGTTGGGAGATGACGCCCATCGTTGCCGGTGGACTGCTGTACGGAATCGATCTCGAAGGCAGAGCCTTTGCGTTGGACCCCGAAACCGGAAAGGAAGAATGGCACTTCGCCTCGGGCTTGCGCGGCAATATGCGTGCGGTTTCCTACTGGCCTGGCGATAGCGGCCACAAGCCGCGGATCATTATGTCGATCCTAGACCGCATCTACGAGCTGGATGCTGCAACCGGAGTGCAGATCGAAGCATTTGGGGGCGGGCAGGGCTACGTCAATATTCGCGACGGGTTTGCCGAGTCCGGTCCGTCGTACCGCTTGAGCGTGCCGCCGACGGTTTACAAGAATCTTCTTATTACAGGGGTATCAACGCAGGAGTTTGGTTCGAAAGGGCCACCCGGAGATCCGCGGGCCTATGATGCGGTGACCGGTAGGCTTGTGTGGCGATTCCACATAATCCCGCATCCTGGTGAACCAAACTTCGGCAGCTGGGGTCCGGAAGGATGGCAAGGCCGATCAGGTCCCACCACGTGGGGCATGATATCTTTGGATGATGAAACCGGCTTGATTTTTATTCCCGTGGGGCAACCCACCGACAACTATGTGGGCACTGACCGTCGGGGCAACAATCTCTACTCTGATTCGATCGTGGCGTTGGACGCAGGCACTGGCAAATATCGCTGGTATTATCAGATGGTCCATCACGATCTATGGGATTTTGACGCAAGCGCTCCGGCCGCCCTGATAGATCTCACTGTCAAGGGAAAGCGCGTACCTGCCCTGGTAGAAGTTACCAAGATGGGCCTGATGTTTATTCTCGATCGCCGCACGGGCAAACCGGTGTTTGGCGTCGAAGAGCGCCCAGTGCCCCAAAGCACAATTCCTGGAGAACATACTTCACCCACTCAACCCTTCCCGATCAAGCCGCCGCCTCTAGGGAAATTGGGAGTGAGCCGTGCGGACATCAGTACAATCACCCCCGAGGTTCAGCGTTACTGCACTGACAGTTGGAACCGTATGGGGTTCAGGGATGCACCCATATACACGCCACCGTCGTTGACAGCTCCGCTGCTCTATAGCCCGACGAACGCCGGCGGCGCGGGCGGCATTTGGGGCGGGGTCTCTATTGACCCGAGAACCAATACTATCTTCGTCAATGTCGCGAATTTCGCGAATTACGTCTCCATTCACCCTGACGACGGGGCCGCAGGGAGCAAATCGAGAGGCTCGTCGACAGGCGGCTACCGGACAGACGAAGCTTTCAGCAAGTGGCTTGATCCGAACGGCATGCCCTGCATCCAGCCTCCTTGGGGCGAGATGGTGGCAGTCAATGGTAACACGGGCGAGATTGTATGGCGCGCTCCACTGGGCAAGGCCGAGATCTACGGCGACGCCGGCGCTCATACGGGCATGCTCAATTACGCTGGATCTTTGGCCACTGCCGGTGGACTAGTGTTCGTGGGAGGGACAACAACCAACGCGGGAGACAGCAGTGACGATCCGGAGATTCGGGCTTATGACATGCGCACTGGAGTCCAGGTTTGGAGTGCGCGAATTTCAGGTGGCACAAAAAGCAATTTGATGACTTTTGTCGGCAAAAGTGGCCGGCAGTACCTGATCGCAACTGCGGGCGGGCGGTCCAATGTTGATATCGAGATAGATGCCTTTGCTTTGCCCAGACCTGGCGACCAACCGGTTGACATCCACCCCGCGCCGATGCCGACGCCTGCATCGGGCAAGCAGGCTTCGAGTATGGCGACATTTAAGGCTGCAGTGCGAGTGGAGGACCTGCCGCCCGGCCCCGGCAGGGACGATGTCGCAATCACCTGCACCAAGTGTCATGCGATCAGCACTGCCACAGGGACGATGCAGACGCTCAATGGCTGGAATTCGACGATCGGAGAAATGCGCGCGCGAGGCGCAGTCATAGATGATGCAATGGCAACGCGCATCGCGGACTACCTTGCGGCCCATTTCGGCCCAAATTGATCGGGCTGAATTGCTCCCTATTCATCCTCATATCGGACCAGTGACGTGGCCAACTGGGATTGTCCGCTCACATGGGCGTTTTTTGTGTCAAGTGGCAAGATTCAACATTTCATCGGTCACCTCCACGAATTTGTTCGGTGTCCAGGTTCGAGCCCGATTTCCTGACCAGGTGTTTTGCACACCAGATCCAACTCACATTCGGTCGGCGCACGGGGCGGCCGCACCATGATCCCGCGTGCGGCGGGTAGGGCTCAGGGGGACGAGACCATTCTATTAGGGCGGCGTTTCAAGCCATCGGACATTTCGGTCGTCCGCCTGGATCCGTCAGGACTGATCAAGTCCTGAGGATTTGCGAAATTGTCGGTTCCTTCGCGCTCAAGCCTTCATGACTGCGCCTTCGATGACGACGCCATGGGATGCATATTTCCAAAGGGCGATGAGCAGCTTGCGCGCGAGCGCAACGATGGTTGTCTTCCTCAACCGCCCGCCGTTGCGCTTGACCCGGTCTTGGAACCAATGGCTTAGCGCCGAATCCGGCTGATTGCGCAGCCATAGCCAGGCGAGCTGGATCATCGTGGTTCGCAGCCGCGGGTTGCCAGCCTTGGACACACCCTGCTCATGG
>DATKEP010000171.1:0-2795 GCA_035512055.1 Rhizomicrobium sp. | reverse complement strand
TTTCACCGGTGCAGACATCCGCCGCAGCTTCGAGCTCGCCTCCCGCAGCTTGCCCGTTGATATGATCTACTACGACAATGGCGGCGACGCCGAGAAGGCCCTCAGCAACGCGAAGGATGCGATCTCCAGCAGGGTCGACCTACTGATCGAATATAACTCCGATGCGCGGGCCAATGCCGAAATCGGCCAGCGCATGAAAGCGGCCGGTATCCCCGTGCTCGCTGTGAATTACGCCATTCTTGGTGCGCCGCTCTATGCAGCCGACAATATCGGAGCAGGCCGGATTGCCGGCCAGACCTTGGGAAAATTCGCCAAAGAGAACTGGTCTGATCAGACGACGGTCGCCACCATTCTCGGCGATATTTCCGATCCAAGCCCGTCTGTAGCCGCCCGGATTCAAGGCGTGACGGAAGGGTTAAGGCAGGAGCTGCCTGATCTTTCGCCGGTGAAACTGGACAGTGCCGGCCATTCAGTTCGCGCCGGAGGCGTACTCTCCAAGTACCTTACCACCCAAACCACACGCAAGGTACTTGTGGCCGCGCTCGACGACGCCTCGGCCCTTGCAGCCAAATCGGCGATTGAAGCGGCAGGCCGTATCAGCGATTGCGTCATCGTCAGTCAGGGCGTCGACCGCAGTGTCCATGGCGGTGCGAGCGAAAAGAAAGAGATCGATCCAGCCAATCGAGGCAGCATCGTTCTTGGGTCGGTCGCTTATTATTTTGACCGCTACGGCTACGAGATCCTGCCCATCGCGCTGCGGATGCTACGGGGCGAAGAGGTGCCGTCTCAAACTTTGACCAAACACGTCCTGATTTCCGCGAAAAATGTCTTCGTTGAATATCCGCCATATGACATGAACTGATCTCAGCTCCCCGGCGGTCCGTAATAATAGATTCCATTCTGGCCATTTTCTGGATTGGTCATGGTGGCAAACGTCAGGCCGCCATTTGAGCCGGCCGAGGTCACCGAGTTGAGCGCGAGCGCGGGAAGGACACCGCCGTTGTTCAGACGATCTCCAACCATGGCGACCCGGCGAATGGCTCCGGTGCTTCCAATGTAGATCCCGAGGGGGCCGGGCCCATCGTCCACTGCGGCCACGAAGGCGAGTGAGGCGCTGTCACCGAAATTGGGCCAAGGTCCGAAAGCGGAAAAGCGGCCGCCGCCTGGCGCCGCCTCGCCCGTGACTGCCAACTGCGTCAAGCCGCTTGCGTTGGCTACCAGCAATGCCTCGGATGCTGTGCCTGAACTGAGGTGAGCGACAAAGCCCACGTTGTCCTCGTCATCGACCGCAGCCCGTTCCGAGAAGCGCACCAGCATTTCCCCTCGCGGGCCCATTTGGCCGGCGGCGGCAACAAGGCGCAACTCGCTGGTGCCCAGCGCAAAGATTCCGCCGAGTACGGCCCCGTGCTCGATGACCGCTGGGAAGACCACAACGCCCTTGTTGTTGATGGCGGGAAGGCCGAAGCGGTCGAAGGTACCGCCCCGCGGCGCCGGATCGCCAGCAGCCACGAGTTTGCGCAACACACCGCCACTATGGAGATACAGCGCTTGCAGCGTTTCCCGGCCTTGCCTGACGGTCCCCACAAAGGCGATTTCATCGCGATTGTTAAGCACCGGCGCATCGAACTCGACAAACGTACCGTTGCGCACCCCAGGCGCATCTGCCCCGCTCAGTGCGATGGCTTTGAGGCGGCCCTCGGAGGCAAGAAAAATCCCCTCGGTAGCGCGCGCTCCGGCAACACTGGCGCCAAATGCAACCTTTCCTGCGTCGTTCAGCGCAGGAAGTGGATGACGCGCGAATTCCGACAGTACGCCGCCTCCTGGCACCGCATCGCCGACCGCCGCTGCTTTCGAAATTCCCGAGTCTGTCGCTAGGAAAATACCTTCGGCCGCCTTTGCCCGCGCGACGCTTGCATAAAACGCGACCTGACCGCGACCATTGACGGGCGCAACGATCGGCTGCGAGTTCACATCAAACCGGTTGAAGCGACCGCCACCGGGAGCGGCCTGTCCGGATGCAACAACGAGCCGCAGCGTGTGCGCCATCGGAGGAGTTGACGGCGTCTCGGCCTTGCGAGTGGGTTCCGACAGACTGGCCCATAACACCAGAAGCCAGAGACAAAAGACGGCTGCACCTGCCACCGTCAGGCGAAAAAGCGCGCTCGTCAACAATGGCCCGACGAAACGCAGCCGTTGCGGGGCATCCGTTTCCGTCAATTCTTCACCATACCGGCTCTGAGCGTTGCTACGTCATGACGAAGCATCTTGAGATATGTGTCAGCTTCCCCGCCTGGCCTTGAAAGAGCGTCGCCATAAAGGGTGCCGCCGATGGAAGCATCGGTTTCCTTGGCCACCTGCTGCATCGCGCGAGGATCGGTAATGCTGTCGAGGAACAGTGCGTGTATGCCCTCCTGCCGGATCTGTTGGGTGAGACGCGCCAACTCGGCTGCGGACGGTTCGCTGTTGTTTGTCCAACCATTAATGGATAGCAGCGTAATGCCGTAGGCCTTTGCCAGATATTGCAACGAATCGTGCGAGGCCAGGACTCGCCGCTTTGCTGCCGGCAAGGCGGCGATCTCGGCCTTGGCCCAAGCGTCGAGAGCCTGCAATTCCTTGACGTAAGCGTCCGCGCGCGCGCGATATTCGGCGGCATTGGCGGGATCGTTTTTTGCCAAGGCAGCGGTGATGTTCCGGACGTAGATGACACCGTTCTTCGGATCGGGCCAGGCATGCTGGTGGATCTCTTCTTCGGCGGATTTGCTCCGCGGCACTCGCTCTTCGGTGGAAGTGTACGT
>DATKEP010000170.1:0-73140 GCA_035512055.1 Rhizomicrobium sp. | reverse complement strand
CCTGGAAGCGGCAGCAGGTCCGCGACACCCTTACGGTCGCTGCGCAACCCCTTCCAAAGAACCGCCTGACTTTCGGCCGCCGAGCCAGCGATCTGATGCTCATGGCTGCGTAATGCTGGCGTTGGCCTCTTGGTGACGCCGTAGAGATTACACATGCGGTTGTATGGTCAGTTTGAAAACTTATTTGGCTGGATGGCAAGAAGCTAACCCGGCAGGGGATAGACGGACTGCCGGGTTGGCTATGCCACGGGAGGCTAGGGGGAGGGAGCGACCTCACCGGGAGCCTAGACAATAGGCCATCAAACATTGGGTCGCGAATGTGCAATCTAGCCCAGATTTTCCTTGGCAACAGGGAGAACATCCTCTTGTCGGGCCGTTGGCCCCGCTGGAGAGACACAAGAGCCTGTAACGCGGACCGCGCGCTCCCATCTCAGATGATGGAGACGACCATTTTTAGCAGCCATAGCGCAACGCACTAAGCCGTTGATAGATTTCAACCGATGTTATTGGACGAAACTGGGAGCAATCGCACGTGCTGCATTTCGAGTGCGGTGCGCCTCGCACTACGTTGCCACGTTCAGATAGAATATTAGGACGGCGGAAGCCAGCAGCCAGTTCTTGGTAGCTCTGTGGTAGCTAATCACAAGTGGCCATTTGCCTTTTTACACTAACGAACTGAAATCATTGGCGCTCCCAAGGGGAATCGAACCCCTGTTTCAGCCTTGAGAGGGCCGCGTCCTAACCGCTAGACGATGGGAGCAAGCGGCGAAAGGCGCTTATAGCGGTAGCGGGCAGGAACCCGCAAGTTGCGGCAAACGGCACGGCAGGGGTGTGGAACGACAGCCCGGCCAGCGTGTTGGGGATTGAATGGCGCAGTCCTATCAACATCATGCCCCGTTACTTCTTCCACATGCGTGAAGGCCGCGACATCGCCCGTGATGCCGAGGGCCAGGAACTTTCCAACGCGGAAGCCGCCCGCCGGGAGGCAATCAATACCGTGCGCGAGATCATCAGCGAGAAGCTGCTCCATGGCGGGGCGCTGAACCATTGCAGCATCGAGATCGCCGATGAAACCGGCCATGTCGTGGACGTCATAAATTCGCGTGAGGTGCTGTTGAAGGACGGCGGCCTGCGCACCTATGCCGACGTCATCGTCCAGTCGGCGCCAACAAAATCGCCGCCCAAATAGACAAACGCCGCAAGTTTCCCACCCGCCACGATCAGCCAGAGGAAATTCTCTTCCTCCGCGCCTGCAGCGTCGCGCGGAGAGGGGCGCGCCTCGCCGCCGGGATGTGAATGATAGCAACCGATAATCCGACGCCCACGGTCGCGCGCCATCTTGGCCGCGGCAAGATGATCGCGCGGGTCTATGTCGAAGCGGTCCACTTCCTTGGCCAAGTTGCGGGCGGGATGAAAGGCCGTCACCCGGAACGTGTCGCCGTCGCGCAGGCCTTCGACCAGCCCGCAGCATTCGCGCGGGGCTACAATTGCCGCTTCATGCCGGACCTGTTCGGCCAGCGCGGCCGGCAGCTCAACGTTCAGCCTTACCATTGGCCAAGCTCGCCTTGACCTGACCCACCAGGTGCCCGTCCTGGGTGTCGAGCAGATCGATCTCCTCGCCCGCCGTATCGCGCACCCTGAGGATCAGCCGGCCGGGCTGGCTCTGCATGTCGATGATGCGGGCGCCGGGCGGCAGCTGAAAGGTCGAGGTGGCTCCACCATAAGACGACTTCTTGCCCAGCCTTGTGATGCCTCCCACCACCAGCGCAATCACCGCTAGGATAATCAGGATGGACAGAATAATAACGGCCAGCTTCGTCGCCTTGTAGGCTTGTGTCTGGTTCTCTGGAAGTGGCAGCATGTCGGACAAGAATGACTCCCTGGATCGGCGTGAGCCGCGCGTCGGTGACGACCATGCCGGCTGGCGGCTGGACCGTTTCCTGGCCGTCGCCTTGCCCGACTTCTCCCGCTCCAGGCTCCAGCAATTGCTGGAGGACGGCGCGGTGTCCCTGGGCGCGCGGACGATAAAAGACGCCAATCACCGGGTCAAACCAGGCGAGGTCTATCTGGTGACAGTGCCACCGGCCGCACCCGCGACGCCCCAGGCGCAGGCTATTCCGCTGGACGTGATCCACGAGGACAAGGACTTGATTGTCATCAACAAGCCCGCGGGCCTGGTCGTGCATCCAGCCGCCGGCAATCCCGATGGCACGCTGGTCAATGCCCTGATCGCCCATTGCGGTCCGGATGCGCTTGCCATCGGCGGCGAAGCGCGGCCGGGCATCGTGCACCGGCTGGACAAGGACACGTCGGGTCTTCTGGTCGCCGCCAAGACCGAGCGGGCCATGGTATCGCTGGCCAAGCAGTTCGCCAATCACACGATCGAGCGCGCCTATCATGCGGTGGTATGGGGCGCGCCTCGCGATTCCACTGGCACCATCGAAAGCCAGATCGGCCGCAGCCCCTTCGACCGAAAGCGCATGACGGTCCTGCGCGGCGGAGGCAAGCTTGCCCGCACCCGCTACAAGGTGATCGAAAAATTCGGACCACCGAATCTGGTCGCGTCGGGGCGGCCCTTCGCATCCCTGATCGAATGCCGGCTGGAAACCGGACGCACCCACCAGATCCGCGTCCATCTCACCCATTTGGGACACCCCCTGATCGGCGATCCCCAATACGGCCGGGGCCGCGCCGCGCCACGCGCCAAAACGGACACCGAACTGCACGCATTTTCGGCAGCCGCCCATTTCCCCCGCCAGGCGTTGCATGCTTTTGTCCTGGGATTTCAGCATCCTAGCCTGCACAAGACCCTGCGTTTCGAGGTCCCCTGGCCTGCGGATTTTGCGGAACTCGTCGAGGCCCTGCGGGGATTGAATAAGTCCTAAGCCTGCTTATTTCCCTTCAACTATCGGGGTGTGCAGGCGTTATGTTTTACGCCCGGATAAGGGGGAATGATGAGCAGTCGTGGACTTCCCGCCCTTTCGGGCGAAGCAGGGCTTTCGCGCTATCTGAGCGAGATCCGCAAATTTCCCCTGCTCTCGCCTGAAGAAGAATACATGTTCGCCAAGCGCTGGAAGGAGCATGAGGACCCGGAGGCCGCGCGCCGCCTGGTCACCAGTCATTTGCGCCTGGTCGCCAAGATTGCCATGGGTTATCGCGGCTATGGCCTGCCGGTTTCCGAAATCGTTTCCGAAGGCAATGTCGGCCTGATGCAGGCGGTCAAGCGGTTCGATCCCGACAGGGGCTTTCGTCTCGCCACTTATGCGATGTGGTGGATCCGCGCCTCGATCCAGGAATATGTGCTGCGCTCCTGGTCAATGGTGAAGATGGGCACGACCGCCGCGCAGAAGAAGCTTTTCTTCAATCTGCGCAAGGCCAAATCCAATATCGGCGCCATCGAGGAAGGCGATCTCACGCCGGCGCATACCGTCAAGCTGGCCGATCAGCTGGGCGTGACGGAAACGGAAGTGACGGAAATGAACCGCCGCCTTTCTGGTCCGGATTCCTCGCTCAATGCGCCCTTGCGCTCGGAATCGGAAAGCGAATGGCAGGATTGGCTGGCCGACGACACCGCCGACCAGGAAACGCGCCTGGCCGAACGCGAGGAAATGGGCGACCGCCACGAGCTGCTGGTCAATGCCATGAAGGACCTGACGGACCGTGAGCGCGACATTATCGAGGCGCGCCGGCTGCGCGACGAACCCGCCACGCTTGAGGAACTGTCGCAGAAATACGGCGTCTCCCGCGAGCGCGTGCGCCAGATCGAGGTACGGGCGTTCGAGAAGCTCCAGCGCGGCATGAAGGCGGCAATAAACCACGCGGCCCTGCCCGCGCCCGCGTGAACCGCGGGAAGGGTTACTTCTGCTGCGGCTTGTCTTTCAGGTTGCCCAAGGGTTCAACTTCGGCAGTCGGGCCCTCACGCGTATCGGTGTCGCCCACAATGCCCTCGTCGAACAGGGCGAGCCCGTCTTCCAGATAATCGCCCAGGAGCGGCATGCTGAGCAGGTATTCCCCGGTGCGGCGGGAATGTTCGGAACGCGCAGTGGCGAGTGCTTCCTTCCATTCGCCGAGTTCGAAGGTACCCCGCCCCAGCCAAGCCAGAGCCACAAGCCGGATGCGTTCATCCTCATTTAAGGCGCGAATCGCACCCAGCAATTCCTCGCGCGCGGGATCTTCGCCATTGTCGGTCAGGATATCGGCGTGGCCGTCATCGATCGCGTCAAAGTCTTGTTCGGGATCGCTGTCGCCTTCCTTCACGTCAAATTCCCGCGCCTTGAGGATGATGAAGCTGACTTTGTCCAGCGGCAGGTTGAGCACCGGCTCCCGGCTGCGGTGGGGACGGCCCGAAGTAGGAACGTTGACGGAAGCCATGGAGGTTCCTTGCCTTTTATCACTTTTGTGAAACGCATCCATGCACCGCAATGTTCCCCGATTGCGCCACACGAATTCTTGCGTTGACGGGACAGGCGCCTCCGCCTATATCGGCGGCGGGCCACGCCTCCCCAACGAGGCGCTATCATTCTGGAAGGAATGAACCGCGATGACTGAAGTTGCCAACAAAGGCAAACATCCGGCCGTGCGTCCCGCGCGGCCTTTTTTTTCGTCCGGACCTTGCGCCAAGCGCCCCGGCTGGAGTCCTGAAGCCCTCAAGGGCGCGCTGGTGGGCCGCTCCCACCGTTCCAAACCCGGCAAAAGCAAGCTGAAAGACGCCATCGAGCGCACGCGCGGGCTTCTCGGCATTCCCGCCGATTATCGTATCGGCATTGTGCCGGCTTCGGATACCGGGGCGATGGAAATGGCCATGTGGTCGCTGCTCGGCCCGCGCGAGATCGACATATATGCCTGGGAGAGTTTCGGCGAGGACTGGGTCACCGACACCGTCAAGCAGCTCAAATTGAAGGCGCAAGTGCACAAGGCGCTCTACGGGCAGTTGCCCGAGTTGAAGGCTGCGAAGGACCGCGACACCGTCTTTTTATGGAATGGAACAACGTCGGGCGTGAAAGTTCCAAATGGCGACTGGATCCCCGCGGACCGCGAAGGCATCACCATTTGCGATGCCACCTCGGCGGCTTTTGCGATGGAGTTGCCCTGGGACAAGTTGGATGTCGCCACATTCTCCTGGCAGAAAGTCCTGGGCGGCGAGGCCGCGCATGGCATGCTTATTCTCTCGCCCCGTGCCGTTACGCGACTTGAATCCCACTCACCGTCCTGGCCCCTGCCCAAAATCTTCCGCATGACCAAGGGGGGAAAGATCGTCGACGGCATCTTCGAAGGCGAAACCATCAACACGCCTTCGATGGTTGCGGTGGAAGATTATCTCGACGCGCTCAGCTGGGCTGAGAGCGTCGGCGGTCTGAACGGCCTGATCACGCGCTCCAATGACAATCTTCACGCGCTGGAAGCATGGATCGCCGGCAGCAGCTGGGCAGATTTTCTCGCGGAAGATGCCTCCATCCGCTCCAACACCAGCGTTTGTATCAAGATCATCCATCCCTGGTTCACCGCGCTCAGCGACGACGCCAAGGCCGAGGCCGCCAAGAAGCTGGCGTCCCTGCTGGAAAAGGAAGGTGTCGCGCTGGACATTGCCGGCTACCGCGCCGCCCCGCCAGGCCTTCGCATCTGGTGCGGCGCCACTGTGGACAAGGCCGATATCGAAGCGCTGACGCCCTGGCTGGACTGGGCATTCGCCCAGGTGAAGGGCTGACGTTCCAACCCCAGAGGAAGAGTCATGCCATTCATTTCCGAAAACGAGCTGGAAAGGGCGCTTGTCAAGGCGGTCAAGTCCCCTGCCTCGGCGCCGGACTTCTACCGCCTGTTGCTGGAATCCGACCTGCTGGTGATGGGAACTGTCGAAGGCCGGGAAAGTGCCAGCGAAGAATTCGCGCTTGCGCCCGGTAGCAGGGTCAATCTCGTGACGGGCGTCAAGAATGGCGGCGCCTTCCTGCCGGTCTTTTCCTCGCTCCCGCGCATGCAGGAACATGTGAAGCAGGAAACGAAGTTTCTCAGGATCAATGGCCGCGCCCTGTTGGATTTGACGCGTGGCGCGCCGGTGACCCTCAATCCCGCTTCCGAATATGGCAAGGAGCTTACACCCCAGGAGGTTGCACAGCTGTTGGAGTCCCCGGTCAACCGCGGCCAGCCGCGAACCATCACCGGGGAAGCCGATTATCCCGTTCCGCTGGTCGAGACGCTGAAGGCCGTGTTCGCGGCGCGCGCGGATATCGAAGCGGCCTGGATGATCAAGGTCGCCTTTGCCGATCGCGACGAGCCGCATCCGCTGGTTGGCGTCGAAACACCTGGTGACTGGCCCTCGCTGATGCAGGCCATCGAAGCCGCAGCGGAGCGCAATATTCCAGGCATGGTGTTCGACCTTCAGCGCATCGACCGGGCGCGTCCCAACAGCCTGACCGATGCCTTTCTGCAAATCCCGCCCTTTTACCAGCGCCGCAAATTCAGCCCCACGATCAATTGAACCTTCAAGGAAACCAAGCCAATGCCCAAGGTCCTTATCGCCGATAAACTTTCGCCGGCCGCTGTTGCGATCTTCCAGGAGCGCGGCGTCGAGGCCGACGTGAAGACCGGTCTCTCCAAGGAAGAATTGATCAAGATCGTCGACCAGTATGACGGTATCGCCATTCGCTCGGCCACCAAGCTCACCGCGGACGTGCTGAAGGCCGCCAAGAACTTGAAAGTGATCGGACGCGCCGGCATTGGCGTGGACAATGTCGACATTCCCGCCGCCACTGCCGCCGGCGTGATCGTGATGAACACGCCTTTTGGCAATTCCATCACCACTGCCGAGCATGCGATCTCGCTGATGCTGGCCCTGGCGCGCGAACTGCCCGCCGCAAATGCCTCCACCCAGGCGGGCAAATGGGAAAAGAACCGCTTCATGGGCGTGGAAATCACCGGCAAGGTGCTGGGCCTGATCGGCGCCGGCAACATCGGCTCCATTGTCGCGGACCGCGCCAAGGGCCTGAAGATGCGCGTGATCTCCTATGATCCCTATCTGTCGGAGGAACGCGCCAATGATCTGGGCATCGAGAAGGTCGAGCTCAGCGAACTGCTGGCACGGGCCGATTTCATCACCCTGCATGTGCCGCTGACCGCCGAAACCAAGAACATCCTGTCGGCGGATGCCATTGCCAAGACAAAGAAGGGCGTGCGCATCATCAATTGCGCTCGCGGCGGGCTGATCGACGAACTTGCCCTGAAAGCCGCCATCGACAATGGCCATGTCGCCGGAGCGGCGCTGGACGTATTCGAGACCGAGCCGGCCAAGGACAATATCCTGTTCGGCAGCGACAAGGTTGTGGCGACGCCGCATCTCGGCGCCTCCACCACCGAGGCGCAGGAAAATGTGGCGCTGCAGGTGGCCGAGCAGATTTCCGACTACCTGCTCACCGGTGCCATCACGAACGCGCTGAACATGCCTTCCATCTCAGCCTCGGAAGCTCAGAAAGTGCGACCATGGATTTCGCTTGCCGAAAAGCTGGGCTCATTCGCGGGCCAACTCACCGGCACCAGCCTCACGGGCGTCGAGATCGTTTATGAAGGCACGCCTTCCGGGCTCAATACCCGCGCCCTGACACAGGCTGCGCTGACCGGCCTGCTCAAGCCGATGCTCGAGGAAGTCAACATGGTCAATGCGCCGGTGATCGCCAAGGAGCGCGGCGTCAAGGTGAGCGAAACCCGCCGGGACGCGCAAGGAATCTATGAAGGCTATATCAAGCTGGTGGTTTCCATGAGCGACGGCACCACCCGCCGTGTCGCAGGCACTGTATTTTCCGATGGCCGTCCGCGGCTGATCCAGATCAAGGATATCAGCCTGGATTCAGGCTTCGCCCCGCACATGCTCTACATCGTCAACGAGGACAAGCCGGGCTTCATCGGCAAGCTGGGCACGCTGTTGGGCGATGCAAAGGTCAATATCGCCAACTTCACCCTGGGCCGCAGCGCACCGGGCCAGGACGCCATCGCGCTCATCGAAGTCGATGGTGCCGTCCCGGCGGCCGTGGCAGAGGCCGTTGCCAAGCTGCCGCAGGTGAAACATGCAAAGCCGCTGGCGTTTTGATGGCTGGAGGATGCTGAAGGTCGCGCCGCGATATGCGGCGCTCGCGTTTTTATAGGGCGCCTCAGGCACCCTTGTTCTTCGCTATCGCTTCATGGTGTCTGATTACTTCTTTCACGATGAAGTTGAGAATCTTCTCCGCGAAGTCCGGATCAAGCTTGGCCTCCTGGGCCAAGGCACGCAGGCGCGCGATCTGATCAGCCTCGCGCTGCGGGTCCGCCGGCGGCAGGTTGTGGGTTGCCTTATACTCACCCACCGCCTGGGTGCATTTGAACCGCTCGGCCAGCAGATGGATCAGCGCCGCATCGATATTGTCGATGCTATTTCGCAGGCGCAACAGTTCGGGGTCGGTCATGGTACGGCTCTGCACAAATTCCAGGCAAAGCCTTGTTTAAGCGAAAGCGTTGGCCCGCGCCAGCGAAGTTCCTTGGACGGACGGGTAGGGATTTATTTTCCAACAAGGTGAACGCCGGCGGCAAAACCCCTTCCAGGCCCCTCCCGCAAAGTGATTAGCTTTCACCGTAACGGGGTGGGGACCCGGCAGGCGCGCGAAATAGCGGCACCGGGATGGGGCTATGCGCAGAATCCGAACGATCGGCATACTGGTTTTGACACTCTTGGCCGGCGGATGTGCCGGAACCGAAGCCACGCAGGATGCCGATGCGACATCCGCCAGCGATCCGCTGGAAGGGATGAATCGTTTCTTCTTCGACCTCAATCAGCGGCTGGACCGGGATGCCGGCAAGCCTGCCGCCACCGCCTACAGGGAGAATGTGCCGCAGACCGTCCGCGGCGGTTTGCACAACGTGCTTCAAAATCTGGGCGGCCCGGTGACAGTCGCCAACGATCTTCTCGAGGCGCAATTCGAGAATGCCGGCATGGCTGCGGGACGCTTCCTGGTCAACACCACCATCGGCGTCGCGGGTATCTTCGATGTTGCCACCGATTGGGGCATGCCCGCCCGCGACCGCGACTTTGGCGAGACCCTAGGGACCTATGGCGTGCCGACCGGCCCCTATCTGGTGCTGCCCCTGCGCGGCTCGACAGACGTTCGCGACTTCGCGGGCAATTACCTGGACGGTTATGCCACGCCGCTGCACTTCGTGCGTTACGACGGCAACCATTATGTCGGCTGGATGAAGTCCACCCTGAGCTCGATGGACAATCGCTCGGCCAATATCGTTACCTATGAGGATATAGAGCGGTCCAGCGTGGACTATTACGCCACGATGCGCACGCTCTATCTGGAGCGCCGTGCCCGCCTGGTCGAAGACCGCACGGTGCGCACGGCGGGGTTGCCGGACTTTTGAACCCAATCGGCTTTCAACCACAGGCCAAAAATGCTCTAACCCGGCCATGACGGTCGTTGAGCGTATTGTGGCATTTTGCTGCCGTTGGCCCTGGGCCGTGATCGCCGCCTGCCTGCTAATGGCCGGCTCGGCGAGCTGGTACACCGCCCACAAATTCGCCATAAATACCGATAGCGCGCAGCTGATCGACGCCAAGGTTGGCTGGCGCATGCGCCAGGCCCGGTTCGACGCGGCCTTTCCGCAACAGTCCAACCTGACCCTCGTGGTGGTGGACGGCGTAACGCCCGAATTGGCCGAATCCGCGGCAACAAGGCTGACCGCAAAGCTCGTCGCCAACCCCACGCTCTTCATTCACGTGCTGCGGCCGGATGGCGGTCCCTTTTTCAACCAGAATGGGATGCTTTTCCTGTCGCTGCCGGATGTGAAGGACACGACTCAGCAATTGATCAAGGCGCAGCCCTTCCTGGGCGGACTGGCGGCCGATCCGTCTTTGCATGGGATCATGTCGAACCTTTCCACCTACCTTCTGGGCGTCCAGGCGGGCCAGGCGAGGCTGGCGGATTTCGACATTGCCATGGCGCGATTCGCCGATGTCCTTACGGCGGCGGCGCGAGGCAGGGTCGATTATCTTTCCTGGCGCTCATTGATCACGGGAAGCCGGGCCAAGCCAGAAGAATTGCGCCGTTTCATCGAGGTCAAGCCGCGGCTGGACTTCAATGCGCTCGAGCCCGGCAAGGAAGCCAATGACGCGATCCGCGCCGATGCGAGCGCGCTGGGCCTGACGCCCGCAAATGGCGTAACCGTGCGACTGACCGGCCCTGTGCCGCTGTCGGACGAGGAATTCGCTACCCTCACTGACCGCGCCGGATTGATGGTGGGCGCGATGATGGGGGGCGTATTGCTAACCCTGTGGCTGGCGCTTCGCAGCTTCAAAATCATCTTCGCCATCCTGGTGACCCTTTTCGTGGGCCTTGCCATCACCATGGGCGTGGGCCTGAAAGCGGTGGGAGTATTCAACATCATCTCCATCGCCTTCATCGCCCTGTTCGTGGGCCTGGGCGTGGATTTCGGCATTCAATTCTCGGTGCGTTATCGCAGCGAGCGGCACCGCGAAGACGATTTGATGCAGGCACTTGCCTTCACCGGGCGTGGCGTGGGCATTCCCCTGGCGCTGGCGGCGGCGGCTACGGCGGCAGGTTTCTTCTCGTTCCTGCCCACCACCTATACCGGCGTGGCAGAACTGGGGCTGGTCGCGGGCATCGGCATGATCGTCGCGTTCTTGCTCTCCATCACCATGCTGCCGTCCTTGATCATGCTGCTCAATCCACCCGGCGAGACCGAGGATGTGGGCTTTACGAGCCTGGGACGGCTGGACGATTTCATGACCAGGCACCGCCGCAACGTCGTGCGGATCGCAGCCATCGCGGGCGCGCTGTCGCTCGCGCTGACGGCCTTCGTGCGGTTCGATTCCAATCCGCTGGACCTGCGCAGCCCCAAGGTGGAATCAGTGGCGACCCTGTTCGACCTGATGAAGAATCCGCTGACCTCGCCAAACACGATTGACGTGCCGGCACTGTCGCTGACCGATGCGGATTCCGTCGCCGCCCGCATTGCCCAGGAACCGCTGGTGGGCGAAGCGCTGACCTTGTCCAGCTATGTGCCCGACCAGCAGAAAGAAAAGCTGGCGCTGATCCAGGACGCGGCCAATTTGCTGGATCCCACGCTTAATCCCCTGGATGTGGCGCCTGCGCCCAGCGACTTGGCCATGGTGCAAAGCTTCCGGGATACCGCCGCCAGACTGCGCGCCACCGCGGGGATCGCCCAGGACAAGCCAGCCCAGGATGCAAGGCGCCTCGCCGATGCGCTGGACGCGGTGGTGAAAGCAGGTTTGCAGGCCCGTGCCAGGGCAGCTGAGGCCCTGGTGCCCGGCCTAAAAACCATGCTGGGCCAGGTTGCGCAGTCCCTGAAAGCCGCGCCCGTCACCGTTGACAATATGCCGGCCGACCTGCGCTCAGACTGGGTGGCGCCCGACGGCACGGCCCGCATCCAGGTCTTCCCCAAGGACAACAGCAACGACCCCGAGGTGCTTTCGGCCTTTTCCGACCAGGTGCTGACTGTTGCGCCCCAGGCCACCGGCGCGCCCATCTCCATACGCGAATCCGGCAAAACCATTGTGGGCGCCTTTGCGGAGGCGGGTTTCCTGTCCTTCGTCGTGATCATCATCCTGCTCGCCGCGGTGCTCAGGAGCGTGCATGACGTGCTGATGACGCTGGCGCCGCTGGTACTGTCGGGGCTGCTGACGCTGGCGACTTGCGTGGTTCTGGGCCTGAGACTCAATTTCGCCAATGTGATCGCGCTCCCGCTGCTGCTCGGCATCGGGGTCGCCTTCAACATCTATTTCGTGGTCGCCTGGCGCCACGGCCAGCGCTGTTTCCTGGCCTCGAGCCTTACCCGTGCCGTGATCTTCTCGGCTGCCACGACCGCTTCGGGCTTTGGCACGCTGTGGCTCAGCGTGCATCCCGGCACCGCCAGCATGGGCGAACTGCTGATGATTTCGCTGGGCTGGGTGCTGGCGACAACGCTGTTTCTGTCGCCCGCGCTGCTGGGCCCGCCGCTGCATTCGATGCAGCTGAATGATCCGGAAGTTTAAGCCCAACCCCCTCCGGCATTCGCATCGCAAGCGATGCTACTGCCACCTCCCCCTTGCCGCGCTGTGCGCGAAGGGGGAGGAAGGCCTCTGGAATTTGTAAAGAATTTTCTGGCCGAACGCCAAGCAGCTACGCCGCGCGGCAGTTCTTCAGCCAAGCATCTGATCCGTCAGCGCGTTCATCCGCTTGGCAAGGCCTTGCGGGCCGCCGGAGGCGAGCGTGGAGGCGAAGTCGGATCGCTTCTGCGCCATCTGGCTGATATTGCCTGCGAGCAGCACGTCGGTGATTTTCCAATCGGACCCAACCTGATGCATGCGGTAATTGAAGGCTATCGTGTCGCTGGACGTCTTCATCGCGCTTTTGACGAAATGGTCAGTGCCGCGCACGATCGAGGCCGGCTCAACGGTGAATTTCTCGCCGCTATAGGAATCGAAATTCTTGGCGTAATTGGCCACCGTCATGCGGGTGAAGGCATCAACCAGCGCCTTCTTGTCGGCGTCTGACGCCGTGGCCCAGCTGGGGCCGACTGCCGTCGCGGTCATCGTCTGGAGATCGAATGCCTTCTCCACCGCGGGCTTGAGCTTGTCAAAGCGCGACTTGGTGCTGCCGCCGGACCTCATCGAAGCGGTCAGCGTGTCGTAAAAACCCTGGATCTGCTCCACCGCCGGATCGGCGGCCTGGGCGCGCACGGGCACCGCTTGCAGCAGGAATGCCGCAGGCGCGCCGGCCAGCACCAGAGCCAGAGACAAGTTTTTTAAAACGCGGTTCATGGAAATCTCCCTTGGCCCGGTAACGCATAAGGCCCGAATATGGCCTGCTTAAGACGGAACGAATTTGGTCTAATTATCGCGATCCAGCAAAAAGAATGGCAGCGCGCTGAGCTCGAGAGCTTGGGCGGCGTAAGGCCCCAGCGCCTCGACCGCGCGATGGGCGCGCATTTCAGCTTCCGCGCGGGCGCCTTCCACACCGAGCAGGCTGACCAAGGTCTGCTTGCCCATTTCGGCATCCTTGCCCACCGCCTTGCCGGTTTTTTCGGCGGTGGACGTCACATCCAGTAGATCGTCGGTGATCTGGAAAACCACGCCCATATCTTCGGCGTAGGATTTCAGCCGGGCGCGATCATCCGCGGCCGCCTGTCCCAATATCGGTCCGGCCTCGCATGAGAATTCGAACAGCTGGCCAGTCTTGCGGCGCTGCAGGTCAATCACGTCTTCCACCTGGAAGCTGCGGTCGGCCAGCATGTCGATGATCTGGCCTCCAATCATGCCGGTATGGCCCGATGCTTCCGCGAGCCTTGCGATGAGGGCGCAACGAACATCGGCCGACGGATGGGTACGCGCGTCAGCCAGGATCTCGAAGGCGATGGTCAGCAGCGCGTCGCCCGCCAGCACCGCCGTCATTTCGTCAAACGCGATATGGGTGGTGGGACGGCCACGGCGTAGATCATCGTCATCCATGCATGGCAGGTCGTCATGCACCAGCGAGTAGGTGTGCAGCGACTCGATCGCCGCTCCCACCCGCAGCGAGCGGGAATCGTCCACTCCGAACAGGCGCGCGGAATGCAGCACCAGGAAGGGACGAAGGCGCTTGCCTCCGGCCGTAATGGCGTAGCGCATGGCCTCCTGGACCCGGGCCTGGCGCCCTTCCGGAAGCGGCAGGACCGCGTCCAGGGTCGCGTCCACAAGCTTTGCCGAAGCCGAAATGGCCTTGGGCAGGTTGCTGATTTCAGGCCCGGCAAGGGCCGTAAGGTGAAGCTTATTGGACATGACGCTCTATTTTGCTGGCCCGCGACTCATTTGTCTCGGTTTGTTCCCCTGACCCAAACTCGCCCTGGGACCAGCTTTTTGCCCTGAAATCGGGCCCGTAGCCACCCGTTTCCCTAGGACTGGGTTACATTTCTGTAGCCCCCGTATAGACCCTGGGTTTTGGCCTGTTACCCATGCCGGATAAGGGGTTGCACCCCCTATCCTTAAAGGGGAGAATGGCTATGTTGCAGCGCCGCACAAGTTTGCTTTGCCCGCCATTCGCCGGCGGGGTATCTGGCCGGGGGCGGCCAGCCCGTTGGAGCCACATTAGGGATCGACATGCGAGTCATTCTTGCCCAACCACGCGGCTTCTGCGCCGGCGTCGTGCGTGCCATCGATATCGTGGAGAAGGCGCTCGATAAGTATGGCGAGCCCGTCTATGTGCGCCACGAGATCGTGCACAACAAGCATGTGGTTGACACGCTCAAGAACAAAGGTGCCCGCTTTGTCGAGGAGCTGGACGAAGTGCCCGAAGGCGCCGTCACCGTCTTCAGCGCCCATGGCGTGCCGCAGTCGGTGGTCAAGACCGCGGAAGCGCGAGGCCTGCCGGTTCTGGATGCCACATGCCCGCTGGTTTCGAAGGTTCACAATCAGGGCAAGCGTTATGTCGCGCATGGCCGCACCCTGATCCTGATCGGCCATGCCGGTCATCCGGAAGTGGAAGGCACGATGGGACAGGTCGGTGCGCCGGTGACACTGGTGCAGAACGAGGCCGAAGTCGCCCAGCTGGACATCCCGCCTTCGACGCCGGTCGCCTATATCACCCAAACAACCCTTTCGATCGACGACACCAAGGGGATCATCGTGGCGCTGAAGAGGCGCTTCAGCGATATCGTTGGTCCGGAAACCAGCGACATCTGCTATGCCACCCAGAACCGCCAGACGGCGGTGCGAGAACTTGCCAAGCTGGCGGACGTAATTCTTGTCGTGGGCGCGGCCAACAGCTCCAATTCCAATCGGCTGCGCGAGATCGGGCTTGAGGAAGGCGTTCCCTCCTACCTGATCAATGATGGCAGCGAGCTAAGGCCCGAATGGGTGCGCGGCAAGAAGGTCGTGGGCCTGACCGCCGGCGCCTCTGCGCCGGAAGAACTGGTCAAGCATGTGATCGCGGCGCTGGGCGCGATCGAGGACGTGGAAGTGGAACAAATGGACGGCAAGAAGGAACATATCGAGTTTCGCCTTCCCGCCGAATTGAGGGCTTAAGAGCATGGGATTGCCACTGCGTCAGGCCGCCAAGATCGGCGCTTATGTTGTGAAGAAGCATCTCTCCGGCGGCAAATATCCGCTGGTCCTGATGCTGGAGCCGCTATTCCGCTGCAACCTGGCCTGCGCCGGCTGCGGCAAGATCGACTATCCCGATGAGATCCTGAACCAGCGCCTGTCGGTGCAGCAGTGCATGGACGCGATCGACGAATGCGGGGCGCCGGCCGTCTCCATCGCCGGCGGTGAGCCCCTGCTCCATCGCGACATGGCCAGGATCGTCGAAGGCTTCATCGAGCGCGACAAGTTCGTGATCCTGTGCACTAACGCGCTTCTGCTGGCCAAGAAGATCGGTCAGTACAAGCCGCATCCCAATTTTACGTGGTCGATCCATCTGGATGGCGACAAGGTGATGCACGACAAGTCGGTGTGCCAGGACGGAACCTATGAAAAAGCCGTCGCTGCCATCAAGCTGGCCAAGGAGCGCGGCTTCCGCACCCAGATCAACTGCACGCTGTTTGACGGCGCCGATCCGGAACGCACCGCCAAGTTTTTCGATGAGATGATGGCGATGGGCGTGGATGGCATCACCGTGTCGCCCGGCTATGCCTATGAACGGGCGCCCGACCAGCAGCATTTCCTGAACCGCGAGCGCACCAAGACGATGTTCCGCGAGATCTTGAAGCGCGGCAATGGCGGCAAGAACTGGGATTTCACCAATTCGGTCCTATTCATGGATTTTCTGGCCGGCAACCAGACGTATGAGTGCACCCCCTGGTCCATGCCGCTGCTCACCGTGTTCGGCTGGCAGAAGCCCTGCTACCTGCTCGGCGAAGGCTATGTGAAGACTTTCAAGGAGCTGATGGAAGGGACCGAGTGGGAGAAATATGGCGTCGGCAAGTATGAGAAGTGCGCCAATTGTATGGTGCATTGCGGCTTCGAAGGCACCGCCGCCACCGATGCCATCAAGCATCCGTGGAAGAACCTGCCCCTGCTCGTGCGCGGCGTTAAGACCGACGGCCCCATGGCGCCGGATATCGATCTCTCACAACAGCGGCCGGCGGAATTTGTCTTCTCCCGCCATGTCGAGAAGAAGATGTCAGAGATCCGAACCGGCAAGTCCGACACCCAGGAGATCGCGGCAGCGGAGTAGTTCCGCGAATGCCCGGTTCGACGCCCGCGCCGTGCGGACAAGCGCCGGCAGCTGGCCCGGTTTTTTCAGGATCGAACCCAGCACGCGTCCGAGTGCGATCCCGCCATCCGGCTTCATCGCCACCAGCGCCGCAGGTGGCAGCACATGCGAGGCGTCGTCGGAAATCACGCGCAAGCCTGCCAGCGGCAGATTACGGGCCTTGGCGAAGCGGGCGGCGACCTGGCTTTCCATGTCCACGGCCAGCGCGCCGGTGGTGTTGTGCAGGCCAGCTTTGGTCGCGGGCTTTTCAATGACCACGTCGCTGCCGAAGAACTGGCCCTGATGGGCTTGCGGAAGCAGCGACAGCAACCGGACGCGCCAGGTCTCATGGCAGTCCCATGTTTCCATGCCGGTTAGTATCTGATCGGCGACCACGACATCGCCCACCTTCAGATGGGGCGACAGGGCGCCCGCCAGGCCGATGGAGATTACGCCGCGGATATCGCCATGGAGCGCATTGAGCTTGTTCGCCAGCGATGCATCGCCGCCGCCCGCCACCGCCACCACATCGGCAACGCCGACGATTTCGGCCTCCCTGGCAAGACCGGTGACGGCGAGAACCGTCACAACCCGAATTCCACCCGGCGCGAATTGCTGGCCTTGAGATTGCGGTAGCGCGCCAGGGCCCAGAGCGGGAAGAATTTCGGATAGCCGTGATAGTTGAGATAGAACACGCGCGGGAACCCGCCGCCGGTGTAATGCGGCTGGCTCCACAACCCATCCGCTTCTTGGGTCGCCTTGAGATAATTGATTCCGCGCGCCACCGCCGGATGATCGACCTGGCCCGCCGCCATCAGGCCCAAAACCGCCCAGGCGGTCTGTGACGCGGTCGAAGGTGCCGGCTCGTAACCCTTGTAATTCAGCTTGTAGCTATCGCAATTCTCGCCCCAGCCGCCGTCCGGATTCTGGATCGCCACCAGCCAATCGGCGCCCTTGGCCATGGTGGGGTGGTCGGGCTTAAGACCCGCGCCATTCAACCCCGCCAGCGCCGACCAGGTGCCATAGACGTAATTGACGCCCCAGCGGCCCCACCAGGAGCCGTCCGCGCGCTGGGTGCGGATCAGATAATCCACGCCCGCTTTCAGCCGGGGATCGTCAGACTTCGCCCCCAACTGCGCCAACATGCCGACGCAGCGGCCCGAAACGTCCTCGGTCGGCGGATCGAGCAGCGCGCCATGATCAGCGAAGGGAATATTGTTCAGATAGTAATAGCTGTTGTCGGCATCGAAGGCGGCCCAGCCGCCATCGCGGCATTGCAAGCCCTCCACCCATTCCGCGCCGCGCGTAATAGCATCCTTGAATTCATTGCGTTGGGCGGCGCGGTCCATCGCCATCACCACCACGGCGGTGTCGTCCAGGTCTGGGTAGTAATCATTGCGATACTGGAAGGCCCAGCCACCCGGACGCACGTCGGGCTTTTCCTCCGCCCAGTCGCCCTTCACGTCCAGAACCTGGAGCGGCTTCAGCCATTCCAGCCCGCGCGCCACAGCGGTACAGGCCGCATCATCGCGAGTCTCCAGCAGGGCATGCGCCACAAGGGCCGTGTCCCACACCGGCGAAACGCAAGGCTGGCAATAGGCTTCTTCGCCCTTGACGATCAACAGTTTCTCGACCGATAGCCGCGCGATGGCACGGTCGCGGTGCTCGGGCGGATAGCCCAACAGGTCATACATCATCACGCTGTTGGCCATGGCGGGATAGATCGCGCCCAGCCCGTCTTCGCCATTGAGCCGCTCGGTGGTCCAAAGGCGGCATTTCTCGATTGCCCGTTCTCGCGCGCCCTTCGGCCAGGGCACGACTTTCAGCACGCGGTCCAGCGTCGCGAAGAAGGCCGACCAGCCGGCGCTCTGATGCGGCGCGCGCGGGCTGGCCGCGGGCACGCCCGGCACGAAAAGCTCTCCAATGTGAATCCGGCGCGGATTCTTCGCCAGCGGTTGGCGGGCGCACAGGACCAGCAGCGGCACGATCACCGTGCGCGCCCAATAACTCATCTTGGACAGATGCACCGGAAACCAGCGCGGCAGGAGAATGAGCTCCGGCGGCACCGTCGGAATATTGGACCAACTGGTCTGGCCGTAGAGCGCGAGCAGGATGCGGGTGAATACATTCGACTTGATGGCACCGCCGCGCTTCTTGATCTCTTCCCGCGCGCGCGCCATGTGCGGCGCTTCGATATCGTCGCCGATCATCTTGAGCGCGAAATAGGCTTTTACCGTCGCGGAGATATCGAAGGCGCCGTCGTTATACAGCGGCCAGCCGCCATGGCTGCCCTGGATGCGGCGCAGATAGACGCCGATCTTCCGTTCCAGTTCCAGGTTCGGCACTTCGCCCAAATAATGCACCAGCAGGACATATTCCGCCGGGATGGTGGCGTCGGCCTCAAGCTCATAGACCCAGTGCCCGTCGGGCTTCTGGTCGCGCAGGACCGCATCGGTCGCGGCGCGGATGGCACCTTCCACGCCCTGCAGGGAAGGGGCGACAAACTCTCCGGGGGCAATCTGGTTCATGGGTAGCGCCACTATAAAGACAGATGCTTCAAGGCCAAAACCGCCGCTTTTTCACCGGATCGCAGGGCGCCCTCGATGGTTGCGGGCAGGCCGGTCTGGACCCAGTCCCCGGCCAATAACAGGTTGCGCCACTGGGTCCGGGCCGGCGGGCGCTTTGCGTCCTGTTCCGGCGTGGCGGCAAACGTGGCCCGCTTTTCCTTGACGATCTGCCACTGGGGCAAGGACGCGGATATCCGAAGCGCTCGGGCGACGTCTGCCCAGATCATGCGGGCCAATTCCTCCCGGTCCTTCTCCACGATGGCGTCGGCGCTTGACACCGTGACCGAGACGCGGCCCGGAAATGTGAATATCCATTCCGCCGTGCCGCCGATCACGCCAAGCATGGCAGGCGTGTCCTGGGGCGCATCGAAGCGGAAATGGGCGTTGACGATGGCGCAAAACTGGTCGGGCACGGCAAGGCCGGGGAGCAAATCGGCTGCTGCCCAGGGTGGGACTGCCAAAATCACCACGTCGCGCGAGCCCACCGGCAAAACTGCCTCGCCGGTTTCGACCGCCAGAACCGAAAGTTCGTCGCGCGGAAGGCCCCGTACCCGGACGCCCAGGCGGATGCCTGCGTCCTTGCTTTCCAAAAATTTAAGCGCCGGATCGACGAACGCGGCCGCCAGGCTGGGATGGGCGATGCGCGGGCGGCAGTAGCGGCCGCCTTTCAACAAAGTCTCGCGCAACACGGCACCTGCCAGTGCGGCGGAGGATTCTTCCGGCTGGGTATTCAGCACCGCCAGCAGGAAAGGATGCATTAGCCGGCGCCACAGGTCTCCGCGTTCCTTCACGACCTCGCCGATGCGCGAATTTTTGTCGGCCCACAATAGCGGAGCATAGCGGGCATAATCGGCGGCCTTTGTGCCCGGCACCCGGCGGCCTGCGCGTCCAACCCAAAGAGGCAGAGCGCCTTCGTCGGGCTTGAGCCACCAGCTTTCGTTGTACTCAAGATCGACAAATGCGAATTCCGCGCGCGCCGGGCCCGCAAGACAAGCCTTCGCGCCGATGCGGGCGAGGTAGGCATTCACGGCGTGATTGCCGGACAGCACCAGGTGATTGCCATTGTCGATGACCGAATCCATCGCGGCATCGAAATAGGAGCGGCAGCGCCCGCCAGCCTGGCCGGCACCTTCCAGCACGGTTACCGATGCGCCGCGCTGCGCCAGAATGGTCGCGGCCGAGAGACCGGAAAGACCCGCGCCGATCACGTAGATTCTGCCGCTCATTCCACCCGGCTCATGAGAAGAGCCCTTGGCGCAGCACCAGCGACAATAACCTGCTCTTGGGCAGCGACACCCGATGCCTTGGCGGCGCGAACCCTTGCGCTTCGCTGAGGCGCAGGATTTCCGAATAGACCGCGCCCATCAGCCGTGGCGTCTTGATGCGTCCCTTGGGCCGCGATGCCAGGATACGGCCGGCTTCGTCATAATGGCGGTGGGCCAGGCCGGCGACCTTGCGGCAGACCGCGTCAATTTCGGGCTTGCCGATGATTGCCGTCGGGTCCATCTGGCGGCAGCAATCCATCTCCTCCAGATATTCTCGCGGCAGATAGAGCCGGCCGATGGCAGCGTCCTCGTCAATGTCGCGCAGGATATTCGTAAGCTGCAACGCGCGGCCCAAATGGCGCGCCAGGTCGAATCCCGGCCCCTCCTCCATGCCGAAGACCTTGATGGAAAGCCGGCCCACCGCGCTCGCCACCCGGTCGCAGTAGAGGTCGAGCGTCGCAAGGTCGGGCGCGACAATGTCTTCGGCCACGTCCATGTCCATGCCGTCCAGCACGGCCAGGAAATCTTCCAGCCTCAACCCGTAATGCTTGACCGCGGGGGCGAGAAAACGCACTTGCGGTGCGACCGGCCCGTCATAAAGTGCGCGCAGGTCGCGGCGCCAGCCTTCCAGCTTTTCATGCCGTTGGCTCCGCGTGCCGATGCCGTCATCGGCGATGTCATCCACTTTGCGGCAGAAGGCGTAGATGGCAAACATGGCATCGCGCTCTTCCGCAGGCATCAGCCGCATCGCGATATAGAAGGAGCTGCTGCTGGCCTTCTTCTGCACGGCCCGGGCGGCGGGCGCGCCGATATTCTCTGCGTTGGTCATGACGGTCTCGGGCGCCTGAGGCGCATCAAAGCAAAAGCGGGAAAACGTTTCACGAACAGCGCCGCCACGTCCATCTTGGAATGATGCACACTTTGGGACAGCGGATCGCGCTCGATCAGCATGGTATTCAGGTCGTCGGCCAAGGTCTGGATCAAATCCACCTCCAGCGCCAGCCGTCCGTCGCGGATACCGGCGGCGAATGGACGCGAGGTCTCCAGCAATTCGGCATTCTGGCGCGCCAGTCCCGAAATCACGCCCGCCAGCCCTGGGTTGGCCTTGTCCTCGCCCAAAGCCTCGACGCCAATTCCCGCCTCGGCCAACAATGGTTCGGGAATATAGACCCGATTCAGCTGGCGATAATCCTTGGCGCAGTCCTGCAAATGGTTGATTACCTGAAGGCCTGCGCATAGCGCGTCATTTGCCGGCCAAAGGCTCCGGTCTTCGCCATGCACGTCGAGCACAAAGCGGCCAACCGGCATGGCGCTATAGCGGCAATAATCGATCAGATCGCCCCAATCCCGGTAGCGCAGCTTGGTGCAGTCGCGGCGGAAGGCTTCCAGCAGATCCAGTGCATGGACTGGAGAAAGACCGCGCTCTGCCAGAACCCTCCGCAAGCCTACGCCTTCGGGAACGATGTCACTCTCCCCAACCAGGCTCTGGCGCATCTGCTCCAGCAGCCTGAGCTTTTCATCGGGGGCGGCGGCTTCGTTGTCCGCGACATCGTCGGCGGCGCGGACGAAATTGTAGAAGGCCAGCACCGGCGCGCGGTTCCTGGGTGCGATCAGGAACGAGGCAACAGGGAAATTTTCGTCATGGTGTCCCTTACCGGACTGAAGCTCGGCGACACCTCTCTCCAAGGAGTCGGTCATGCCTGTCCCTCGGCATCTGCCTGGGGCCGGCCCTTCCACATGCCGCCCTTGCCGGCCCGGTGCAGGAACGCCGATTCCAGCGTGAAGGCCGCATAAAAGACGCCAATCAAGGGCAAGGCCAGCCCCCACAAAGGCGACAGGCGATAGAATCGCAGCATGGGCTGAAACATGATCGCCATGACGATCCAGGCCAGCCAACCGGCCAGCTGCGAGATCCCCCAGGCGAACAACGCGGTCATCACAGGCGCAAGATAAACCATGGCAAGCCCAAGCAGGGTACCCGTCAGCACAAGGGGCGAATAGCCGAGCTGGGCATAGGCCGTGCGCGTCACCATATGGCGGATGTCGGAGATATGCGGATAGGGCCGGAGCGATACCGCGCGGTCGGTCAGACCCAGCCAGATGGACCCCTGTGCTTTCATCGCCCGGCCGAGCGCGCAGTCGTCAATGATGTTATGGCGGATGGCGGCGATACCGCCGGCTTTTTCCAGTGCGTCACGGCGCGCCAGCATGCAGCCGCCGGCGGCCGCCGCGACCCGGGAGTGCGGATCATTCACGGCACCGAACGGAAACATCATGTCGAAAAAGAAGACAAAGGCCGGAATCAGGAAATGTTCGGCGCCGCTGCGGCAGTGAAGCCGGGCCATCAGGGAGACCAGCACCTGCCTGCCATTTTCGGCGCGCGCCACCAAGCGGCGCAAATTATCGGGGCCGTGGGCAATGTCGGCATCGGTGAACCACAGAAACTCTGGCGCAAATCGCGCGGCCTCGCCGCAACCCTGCTGCATCGCCCAGAGCTTGCCGGTCCATCCCAATGGCCGCGGGCCTCCGCCCACCACTGTCAGGCGGGCGCTGGAGAGGCCCCGCGCCAGATCGGCAGTGCCGTCATCGCTGAGATCGTCGACCAGCACGACATGGAAGGAACCGGGATAATCTTGCGCCAACAGACTGCCGATACTGTGCTGGATGACGTCGGCCTCATTGCGGGCCGGCACCACAGCGACCACCGGCGGCCACATTTCCAGTTCGGTGACGGGCGCGGTATCGCGTTCGCGCAGCAGCCAGAAACCACGATGCAGCAGCAGCAAATAAAGCCAGATTGCCAGCGGCACGAAACCGAACAGGATGCCCGCGATCATTTGAGGTACCCGTTCTCGCGGAACCAGGCCAGCGCGTCTCTCAGGCCTTCCTTGTAGGGCCGCGCCGCATAGCCCAGTTCCCGCTTCGCCTTTTCGGAAGAGAAGAACATCCGGTAGCGCGACATGTTGAGAGCGTCGACCGTGAGAAACGGTTCCTTGCCTGTGACGCGGGCGACCACTTCCGCGCCCCAGGCCAGCGGATAGAGCGGTGCCCGCGGCAGCTTGACCGTCGGCGCGCGACGCCCCGACAGGAAGGCGATATCGCCCAGAATGTCTTTCAACGCCACATCGGCGCCGCCCAGGATGTAATTCTCGCCGATTCTGCCGTTGTCCAGCGCCAGGAGATGGCCCTGTGCCACGTCATCCACATGCACGAGATTGAGGCCGGTATCGACAAATGCCGGCATGCGGCCCGTCGCGGCTTCCACGATGATCCGGCCGGTGGGCGTGGGCTTGATGTCGCGCGGGCCGATGGGCGTGGAAGGTGCGACGATTACCGCTGGCAGGCCTTCTTCGCGCACCAGCCGCTCGACTTCACGTTCGGCCACCAACTTGCTGCGCTTATAGCTGCCGATCACACTCTGCGGCGTGTGACGGGAGGTTTCGTCCACCGCGCTGGTGCCAGGCTTGAGCGCCGCGACCGACGAGGTATAGACGACGCGCTCCACGCCGGCCTTGAGCGCCGCACCCATGGTGGCCTGTGCGCCCTTGAAATTATTGCGTTCGATCTCGCCCGGATCCCGCGCCCAGAGACGATAGTCGGCCGCGACATGGAACAGATAACGCGCGCCTTTCAGTGCGGCGGTCATCGATTCCTCGTCGCGCATATCGCCCTGGACCGCCTCGCAATGCAGTTTGGCAATGTTGAGCCGCGAGGCAGATGGACGCATCAGCACGCGCACATGCAGCCCCCGCGCGATGAGGGCGCGTGCTACAGCGGAACCCACAAAACCTGAAGCTCCCGTCACCAAGGCAATGTCACTCATGTGATTTCGTCCCGGCCGCTCGCCCAAGCTCGCGGCGCTCGCCGCTTTCGGGGGTCCACTGGACCCGCTCTTGCGCTTCGCGCACCGTGGCTCGCCCACCAAAGCCAGACGCTCCCGTCACCAAGGCGATGTCAGACATTGCCTGCCTCGACGCTGCCAAAGGCGGCTCGCCCTTCGACCGACTGCCAATAAATCAGCGCCGGCACGCCCAGAACAATCTCGCGCGCCCGCTTGAGCAGCGACACGGCTACGCCCATCTCCACCGGCAGACCGAACAGGGGCGCCAGCATGGCGTAACCCCATTCCTGCACGCCGATGGCGGCCGGTACGGGCGCGGCAATACTGCGCAAGGTGCTAAGCAGGGCTTCCAGCGCCACTGCATTCAACAGTGCGATATGGCCGCCGACCAGGCGGAAGGAAATGTAGGTGCCCACGCCACCGCCGACCCAGGCCAGCAGATGAAACGCCGAAGATGCCGCCAGCCGGGAGTGTGAAACATACATTTCCTCGATCGCCGCGTGAAACGAGATGCCCTCGCGCGCTTTCGGAAAAAAACGAGCCGCGATCCTCTCGGCGAAGCTTGCGCCCTTCTTCTGCAAAAAGATCAGCAACGCGATGCCCGGCACGGCCAGCAGCAATAGCGCGAGCATCCCTTCGGTCAGCGGTTCCGAGCCCTCGAGATGGCGAATCTGGGTGAAGCCCACACCTAAACCGAACGCCAGGAACACCACCTGCGCCATGGCTTCGGTCGTCGCGTCGGCGGCGACGGATGCAGCAGCGTACGGGCCGCGCATGCCCTTGAGGATCATCAGCCTTGCCGCCGCGACCATGCCGCCAACGGGCGAGAAGGGCGAAATTTCGGCGATCGAATCCCGGACTAGGCGAGCGATGTAAAATTCGCCCAACGGGCGGCGTTCGGCCGGCGGAAGCAGGAAATACCAGGCCAGCCCCAGGCTGACGAACACCGTCAGCGCATAAAGACAAAGCAACGCCAGACCGCCGAAGCCGGCACGCGCTATGGCCGCGAACACCGAATCAAAGCCAATGGACCAGACCAGGTAGACCGCGGCGATCAGCCCGGCCAACAGTGCCGCGGCAACGCCTATCTTGGGCGCCCACTTCATCAGGCCGGCAGCGGACGGCTGCGGAAGCTCCACAGACGCATGGCGCCCAGCGCGGTCTCCGCCAGCTGGGGCAGGAAGCTTGGACGCAGCAATTCCTTATCGAATACGCCCATGCGGCGGCGGTTTTCGGAATAGCAGTCTTCCAGGAAGTGGCGGAAGGTAAAACCGTCCAGGAACACGCTGGCCTGGGTGGCGGTGAATTCCTTGCCGTCGTTCAATTCCTTGCCGCGCTTTGCGGTGCCGATCATGCGGCCCAATGCGCGCATGTAGTAGCGGAAGTCGGTCAGGGGCAGGGCCAGCCTAGCGAGGAAGCCCTTCTGCGCCTGGTTATAGGCCATCCAGTTGACGAAGAAGACGATGTGGCGCGTCTCTTCGTACATCAGGGTTTCGAAGATGTTGAACATCTCCTTGGGCAGGAACTGCGACTGCATGGCGATCTTGAAGACACCGAAGCCCAGGAAACTGTCCATGCACTCGCCGAAGCCGAAATCCTTGAACCGGGTTTCCACATTATCGCTCACATCTTCCAGCGGGCGTTCGGCGGCATCGATGCCGTATTTTTCGATCATCACGCGGATCAGCTTGGCGTGCCTGGCTTCCTCGAAGCCCTGCAGCGCCACAGCTTCCTTCATCACCGGGTCTTTGACGGTCTTTACGAACTCCGCCACGATCGCGCCTGCGCGCCGCTCGGTATAGAAAACCTCTTCCCAGAAAGGCACGGATTTGAGGCGTTGCAACGCGGCCTCGTCCAGCTCCGGCCAGGGCAGCTTCTCCGGATCGAACTCCGTATAGGTCTGCATGAAATGACGGCAGAAGGTGTCACGATGTTCGGTCGAGCCGATTTTCATGGTCAGGCCGCTTTCTTCTTCGGGCCGATGGACTTCAGCGCCAGCCTGGCCATGAACGGCACAAAGCGCGGGCGCTTGAGACGGGCGTCATAGGGCGCCAGCCGCATGTCGTTCTCGGAAACGCAAATTGCCATCAGCTCGCCCGCATCGATGTCGGCACCCAGCTGGCTGGCACCGCTGACCGTGAAATTGTTGTCCTGCTGGCCGTGGGTCACATCGGAGGCGATGCCTATGCGCTCATAGATCAGGAACAGCCAGACGGCGAGCACCTTGAGCTCGAAATAGGGCCGGCGCCACCAGGGCATGTTGCGGCGATGCCAGGCCACCCAGTTCACGAAAAACAGGATATGGCGGCCCTCCTCCTTGATCACCGGCTCGAATGTGTCCACCAGCTCGGGTGGGAAATAGCCGGTGTCCTTGGCTGCCTTGAACAGGCCGAAGGCAAAGAAGCTGTCGATGCATTCGCTGTAGCCGGTGACCAGGAAGGCCCATTCCGCATCCTTTGGCCTCTCATAGACCGGCTCCGGTGCCAGCTTGATGCCATAGGCCTCGACCAGATTGGCCAGCACATGGCGATGGCGTCGTTCTTCAAAACCGTTCAATTCGATCGCCTTGCGCAGTAACGGATCGCGCACGCTTTCGGCATAGGTGCAGACATTGAGGCCGGCGCGGTTCTCGGTCTGGACCGCAATATCCCAGATCGGCAGCGCGGTGATGCGCTTCTTTGCCTCCTCACCGAGCTTCGGCCAATCCAGCACGGCGGGCTTGTAGGGATCATGCGTATCGAGCAGCGTCTTGCAGAACAGCCGCTTGTGTTCGTCCGAGCCGAACCGAATCGGTCCGTCACCGGGCCAGACGCCGGTGTCGCGCGTCAGGTCGGGCGGTATGGCGAATGCCGGACTGCTCATGTCTGCTACGGGCGCTCCTGTTTCGCTATTGCATTACCCTTTTGGCCGGGGCAATTGAACCAAAATTTATCGCGTTAAGCCATTGATTTCATTGGACCGAGAAGTCGCTATACCCCCCCATCCGGATGCCCTTGGCGCTGATCAGGCCCGCCAGTCGGGGTTCGGTCAATGCCGCCAGTTCCTCGCCATAAAGGTAACCTGGTGCCGAGCCAGGGTAAGGACCGGTCGCCGGATGCATATAGATTTCGCTCAAGCCCTCGGGAAGATTTTCGATCAAGCCGGCCAGCCGCGCAGGCGTCATCGCTCCGGACCAGGCCAGGCCGAATACGTGGTCGGGCGCGGCGATGCCGGCGCGGCGGAAGCGGCTCTTGAGGAGGCGCGCGAAGGGCCGGGTCAGGGCCGCCGTGCCGGCGCGGCGTTGCTTTTCGATCCGGCCCAGCACGGATTGCGGCTCAAGCGGTACGCGCGCGCCCCTGACGCCATGCGCCTTACCCAGCTTCACGATCAAGGCGGCGATCGTGGGATGGAGGTGGAAATGCTTGTGGGCGTTGACGTGATCCAGTTTCAATCCAGTCGCCTCAAACGCCGCAAATTGAGCCTCGATTTCGGCTGCAAGCTGGGTGCGCACACGGGGCAGGAAGAACATCGCCGCACCGGCGCGCGCCATGTCGTTTCGAAAGTTGCCGTCCTTGCCGACGAGGTCCGGCACCGCCTTCATGGGCAGAACCGGCTTTCCTTCCACCAGCACCAGATGCAGGCCCACGCGCAGTCCGGGCATGGCCTTGGCAGTTTGCACGGCATCGTTTGCCGCCGGTCCCGCCACCATCAGGCTGGCGGCAGAAAGAATGCCGTCGCGATGGGCACGCTCCACCGCCCGGTTGACTTCGACGGCGCCGCCGAAATCGTCCGCCGTGACGATCAGCTTGCGCAAATCACGAGACGATCATGTCTTCGCGGTTCCGGAGGAACTGGAAGAACTCCACGCCTTCCCTGAGGCGGCGCACCAGCATGTCGCGCGAGGTGAGCATCTCCTTCACGATCTCGGCGATCTTGGAGGGGCGGAAGTAGAACTTCTTGTAGAAGTCCTCGACCGATTCGAAGATTTCGGTGTGGCCCAGATGCGGATAGTTGAGCGGCGCGATCTGGGTACCGTCTTCCGTCAGAAGATCCACATCGGAGGCAAACCAGCCATTTTCCTTGGCCTGGTTGTAGAGGAAAGTCCCGGGATAGGGCGCAGCCAGCGACACCTGGATCGTGTGCGGATTGACTTCCTTGGCGAAGGCCAGCGTTTCCTGGATGGTCTCGCGGGTTTCGCCCGGCAGTCCCAGGATGAAGGTGCCGTGCACGACGATGCCCAAATCGTGGCAGTCGCGCGCGAAACGCTTGGCGACCTCGACCAGCAGGCCTTTCTTGATGTTGTGCAGGATCTTCTGGTTGCCGGACTCATAACCGACCAGAAGTAGGCGCAGGCCTCCTGCCTTCATCGCTTCCAGCGTCTTGCGTGGCACGTTGGCCTTGGCGTTGCACGACCAGACCACGCCCAGCTTGCCCAGCTCCTTCGCCAGCGCTTCAACGCGGTCGTGATTGTCGGTCAGCGTATCGTCGTCGAAGAAGATTTCCTTCACCTGCGGGAATTCCGCTTGCACATATTTCACTTCCTCGATCACTTTCTCGATCGACTTGAAGCGGTATTTGTGGCCGCCAATGGTCTGCGGCCACAGGCAGAAGGTACAGCGCGACTTGCAACCCCGCCCCGTGTACCAGGACATGTAGGGGTGCATTAGATAGCCGCCGAAATATTTCTCGACATTGAGCTGCTTGTACGAAGGCAAGACCGAGGGCAGCTGGTCCATGTCCATCAGGATTTCGCGCTCGGGATTTGAGACGATCTCGCCAGCAGCGTTGCGCCAGGTGAGACCCTTGATGCCGGACCAGTCGTCGCCGCAGGCCAACTCCTGGATCGTGAATTCATATTCGTTGCGGCAGACGAAATCGAGCTCGGGGCAGGCTTCCATGCTCTCCTTGGATTCGACCGCGACCTTGGCCCCGATGAAGCCGATCTTGGCGGTGGGATTGACGGCGCGCACCAGGCGGGCAGTCCTGCAGTCCGATTTGAAGCTGGGCGTGGAAGTGTGAATCACGATCAGTTCATGGGCCTTCACGTCCTCCTCGATATCCCTGAAAGATAGATTGTGCGGCGGCGCATCGATCAGGCGCGAGCCCGGCACCATCGCGGCCGCCTGGGCCAGCCAAGTCGGAAACCAGAAGCTCTTTACTTCCCGCTTCATCTGGTAGCGCGCCCCGGCGCCGCCGTCATAGCCGTCGAAAGACGGCGCCTGCAGGAATAGGGACTTCATCATCGTCATACCTCATGGCCCGGGGACAGGCTCGGGAACAGTGGGAACTTTAAAGGCTTTCAGACCTGGGACATTGCGCCCGAGGGCTCTACCGCAAAGTGCGTTCCGCGCCAATGCACGGTTTCGCCGAACAGCGAAACCACAAAGACCGCAAAACTTAACAGGTCGCGCAACGGCAACAGGCCATAGGGACCGGCATAAGTGCCGAAAAGCCCATCAATCCGGTACTTTAGTATCAGCCGCGCCGCCAGCGTCAGCGCCAGTACGGCTAGGCTGACAGCGTTAAAATCCAGAAACACTGCCGCCATCAGGGCGAAGGCGAATCCGTGCGTGACGAAGCTGCCCAGATACCCCGCGGGATTGACCAGGCGGATGGTGCGCGTCCAACGCAGTTCGTGGCGCAACAGATCAATTGCCGAGCTTTCCGCTGCGGTGTGGCCGACCCCTATCGCAGGGATAGCAAGCGTATAGCCCCGCGCCCGCACGGCCCGGCCGATTTCATAATCATCGGCCAGGTGATCGGCGAAGGCGGCGAAACCGCCCACCTCATCCAGGGTTTCGCGGCGAAGCGCGATCGTCGACCCGAAGCATGGTGCAGCCAGACCCAGCGAAGTGCCCAGAACCGCATTGGGCAGGAAGGCATAGGAGGTTCCCATTGCCGCCAGCGCCGACCAAAGGCGGTGGCCATCATTGGCAGGCTCGCCGGTATAGAAACAGGTGACGATGCCAACACCCGGCCGGGCGAGGGCTTCGGTCACCTGAGACAGCCAATCGGGCGTCACCGCGATGTCGCTATCCGAAAGAACCAGCGTGTTGTGACGCGCCGCAGGCAGCATGTTGATCAGGTTCGAGACCTTGGCATTGGCACCATAGAGCGCAGTGTCTGCAACGATTGCCGTATCGAGATGCGGATATTTGGTCTGTAGCGCGCGCACCACGGCCACTGCCGGATCGGACTCATCATGCACGCCGAATATGATCTGCACGTCGCCATTATATCGTTGCGCAAAGAAGGTCTCGAGGTTGCGCGACAGGTCCGGCTCGCCTTGGTGCAGCGGCTTCAGGATGGTGACGTTGGGGCTGTGGCCGGCTGTGCTGCGTTGGCCACGCATAAAGCGGCCAACCAGAATGGAAGCCAAAAACGTATAGCCGGCTCCCCCGACCGCGATGGTCGCAAAGATCCAGCCAATATCTGCCAATACCAAATGCATGGTCACGTTCGGGATGCCCCACCGCCAGACACTTATTAAATGCCGGCATCCGAGGGGGGAAGGGGGGATCGGTGACATTTTGCGACAATTGGATAATTGTCACCAGATATACCAAGCCCATGAAACCACATAATTTAGCTGTGATAATCTGTCATTTCTGCAACATTTCGGCGCACCTGACAGCCGCCGCGCGCCTCCTATAGGGTGAGCCATGGTCACAACCCAGGAAAGGCAGGAGGTTGGGCGGGCGCTTGCCGCCGCCAGTTCTGCCCTTCAGGCGGGCGATGTCGGGGCCGCGGACCGGGTGATTCAGCCCCACATCGGCCCGTCGACCGCCAATCCCGGGCTGCTGCACATGGCCGGGCTGGTCCGGATGCATCAACAGCGGTTTGCAGATGCCGCCGGCTTTTTTGCCCGGGCGCGCGCCGCCGACCCGCGCGCGGCAAAACTGGCCTTCAGCCACGCCACCGCACTGCAATGGATGGAGCAGCCGGAAGAGGCCCTTGCCGCTCTGAAGGACGCCATCCGCCTCCAGCTGGACTATGCGGAAGCCTATTTCGAAGCTGGCAATGTGCTGAAGCGCCTGGGCCGGCTCGACGAGGCAGAAGTCCTGTTCCGCGACTGGACGCGTGCCATGCCTGGCCATGCCCTGGCGCGGCTGGAACTGGGCGGGGTGATGCTGGATCAGGGCCGGCCGCAAGAGGCCGAAACCATATTCGCAGGCGCCCTGCAGCAGCCAGCCTCGAACGAGCTCAAGGGCACGCTCCACCACAATTATGGCCTGGCACTCAGTCGCCAGCAGCGTAACGAGGAAGCGCTGGAACATTTTATCAGGGCAAAGACTCTGAAGCCGGATATTCCGAACAATGATTTAATCCGCGCCGAGGTCCTGCAGCAGCTAAAGCGCTATGACGAGGCCATAGCCGTTTCGCGCAGGTTGATCGCGGAGGATCCCGCCAACCCGGAATGGCACAAGTTCCACAACGAGATTCTCTTTCGCCTGGACCGGCGCGACGAATATCTCAAATCCTATGACAGCGCGCCAAAGACCGCTCCGCTGTTGCTGTCCAAGGCATATTTCCTCAGTTACGAAAAACGCGGCGAGGAGGCGCTTCAGGCCTATCAGGAGGCCGCAACACTTGCTCCCGAAGACCGGCTGGCGGCCGCGGGCGTGGCAAGCGCTCTGACAAAATTGGGCCGCTATGATGAGGCGCTGGCTGCGTTCGACAGGCTGCTCGCCAAAAACAGCGAGGACGGCGAACTTTATGGCTGCGCCGCGGAGGCCGCACTTCAGGGCGGAGACCCGGCCAAAGCAGTGACACTGTGCGAAGGCGCGCTATCCATCAATCCGCATGACCAGATCGCGCTTTCCACCATGGGCACTGCCTGGCGGCTGATGGGCGATGAGCGCGAAGAACAGTTGAACGGCTATGACACGCTGATCCAGGTCATTGAGCTGGAGCCGCCAGAGGGCTTTTCCAGCATGGAGGATTTCAACGTCGAGCTGAGCGCCCGGCTGGACAGCCTGCATCCCAGGACCCGCGAATATCTCAATCAGAGCCTGCGGGGCGGCACGCAAACGGCGGACGAGATTTTCGGCCGCGGCCACGCGCTGGTGGAGAAGGTCCGCGTCCGCATCGACCAGGCGGTGGAGCGCTATATCGCGGCCCTGAAAGAGGATGACGAACACCCCTTTCTGTCGCGGCGCGCGGCCGGCTTTCGTTATTCCGGTTCTTGGTCATCACGCCTGCGTGATTGCGGCTTCCATGTGAATCACGTCCATCCCCTGGGCTGGATCAGCTCCTGCTACTATGTGTCCGTGCCGAAAGCTGTCGAAAATGAAGAGGAACGCCAGGGTTGGATCAAGTTCGGCGAGCCCAGCTTCGACCTGAAGCTGAAGGAACCCATCCGCCGCGCCATCAAGCCACGGCCCGGACGGTTGGTGTTGTTTCCGTCCTATATGTGGCACGGTACGATACCGTTCCATGACGCCCAGGCACGGACGACGATTGCTTTTGATGCCGTTCCGAAGCCCTGAGGCTGGACTGCCGCTCGGCCAAGCTCGCGGCGTTCGTCGCTTTCGGCGCGCCGCTCCTCACCCTTTGATGTTGTGCCGAAAACCTGACGCTTAAGACGCCCGGCGGCGGGTATGAACCGAGCGGACGGCGGCCTTGCGCGCCTTGGCTGCTGCAATCAGCGTCAGCCAGTTGCCGAAAAACCGCACGCTGTTGGCACGCCAGGCCTTGAGCGGCAATGCATTGGTCACAATCTCGCTATAGCGCGCCAGATCTGCTTCCTTCCCGTCCACAAGCTCCTGCAACTGGCTTTCGGTGGCAGGATCGAAATAATTTTCCGGCATCCCGGGACGTTCATCGTTCTCGCTGCGCAGGAAATGGCCCATGTCGCGCAGATATTCCCGGCCCAGCGTCCCCGGATCGTATTCGGGATGACCCTGGAACAGCACAAAGCGGCTTTGGCCGGGCGGTTCGCGGGTGAAGATGTCCACCTGGCCATTGCCGAGCCGTGACAGCACGCGATAACCCTTGGCGATAAGATCACTCTCCGCAATGTCGTTTTTCCGGGAATGCGGTACCGGCACATTCACATTGGTGCTGAAGAAAAGCGGGTCGTCGTCGACCCGCATGCTCTCATAGATACCGCACAATTTGGCAGGCAGCGTCCGGCGGCCAATGCCCTCCAACTGCAGCAAGACGGCGTGGGCGGCCAGGCATGAGAACATCGCGGAAATCGTGCCAGTTTCAGCCCAGTCGATTATCTGCGCCAGTTCCTGCCAATAGGGCTCATCGCGCAGATCGGCCGCCTCGGGCTGAGCCCCCGTGATGATCAGGGCATCCAGATTTGCTGCCTGCAGGAACGCCGCATCGTCGTAGAACCCCGCCATGCGCGAACGGGTCTGCTCGCTGCGCGGGATAGAACGCATGGAAAAAAGCCGCAAGCGCACATCCAGCGCCCCGGCCGCTTCCTTCAGCAGACGGGCGAACTGCAACTCGGTGGCCCGCATCGCCGCGTCCGGCATGTTGTTGACCAACCCAACCTGGATGCAGGCGCGGTTATGACCGCTGCCGAGCAGGAATTGTTCGACGCGGCTCATGGCGCTATCCTCAAGCGGCTGCGCATGGCGGCGGCGAGCGCTTGGTCGAGATCGGCAATGATGTCGTCCTTGTGCTCGATGCCCACCGACAGGCGGATGGTTTCCGGTGTGACGCCCGCCTTGCGTTGTTCGGCTTCCGGCATCTGGCGATGGGTGGTGGAGGCGGGATGGCAAGCCAGCGACTTGGCGTCACCGATATTGACCAGGCGCTTGACCAGGCCCAGCGCGTCATAGAACGACCTGCCGCCCTCGAACCCGCCCTTGACGCCAAACGTCAGCAACGACGGCACCCGGCCGCCCAGAAATTCCTGTGCGCGTCCGTAATTGGGGTTTTCCGGAAAACCGGCGTAATTCACCCAGGCCACACGAGCGTCGCCGGCGAGAAATTCTGCCACTGCCTTGCCGTTCTCGACATGACGTTCGATACGAAGGCCGAGCGTCTCGATCCCCTGAAGCAGCAGGAAGGCGCTCATCGGCGACAAGATCGCGCCGGTGGTGCGCTGATACACGCCACGAGCGCGAGCCACGAAGGCGCAATTGCCGAAGCGTTCGGCATAGACCAAGCCATGATAGGCGTGATCCGGGGTGGTGAATTGCGGGTAGCGGGACTTGTGCGCCATCCAGTCGAACGTGCCAGTATCCACCAGCATGCCGCCCATGGCGCTGCCATGGCCGCCCATGAATTTCGTCAGCGAATGCACGATGATGTCGGCGCCGTGCCGGGCGGGTTTCAGCAAGACTGGGGTGGCCACCGTATTGTCGACGATCAGCGGTACGCCCTTGGAATGGGCCATGCGCGCAATTGATCCGATGTCACAGATATTGCCGGCCGGATTGCCCACACTTTCGCAGAATACCGCGGTGGTGTTCTCATCCATGGAGGCGGCCAGCGCTTCGGCGTTGTCGCTCGCGGCGAAACGGCCTTCGATGCCCTGCGCCGGCAGGACGTCGTGCAACAGGCTATGGGTTGTGCCATAAAGCTGCGGCACCGAGACGATATTCTGCCCGGCGCGGGCCACATTGGCGAAAGCGTAATAGAGCGCCGCCTGGCCGGAGGCCGTGGCCAGCGCGCCGGCGGCCCCTTCCAGTGCCGCGACGCGGTCTTCCAGCACCTTGACGGTCGGGTTGGCGATGCGGCTGTAGCGATAGCCCTCTTCTTCCAGATTGAAGAGCGCCGCGCCCTGGTCTGCGGACTCAAACTGATAGGCCGCGGTCTGGTAGATCGGCACCGCCACCGCTTTGGTCGCGGGGTCGGCGTCGAAGCCAGCATGCAATGCAAGCGTTTCGTCGCGCATGTCAAACCTGGAGAATCGATCCCGACATTCTAGGTCCGCGGGGATTAACAAAATCTCGGCGCAATAGTTGAGTGGCGGGCCATTTCCATTAACGCCGCTTGTACCGGGGGCGGGATATCCTCTTTGTCCTCAAGACGGACGAATCGTTTCAATTCGAGACAGGCATGAATCAACCCGTCGCCAGAAAAGACAGTCCGGCATTGCATGCGTGGCTGCGCGCGCTGGAACGCACGGCGCGCATTGAAGATGCAAGCTCCCGCACATTTCCCGTCGTGGTTGAGGAACTGGGTACATGTTTGGGTAACGCGCCAGCGTTGATCGGCGTTCACGAATGCCTGAGCCATGCTGGGCTTGCCGCGCGCGCCAACCAGATTGCCCGCTGGGCACTGGCACAAGGCATGGAGAAGGGCGACACCGTCGGCCTGTTGATGCCCAACAGTCCGGATTATCTGGCGCTCTGGCTTGGCATCACCCGCATCGGCGGGATTGTGGCGCTCCTCAATACCAACTTGAATAATGACGCGCTCGCGCACTGCATCCGGCTGGCGGCACCAAAACACGTCATCGCCGCCAGCAGTCTTGCGGGTCGGATCGGCAGCGGAGCGAAAGTCTGGCGTCATGATCCGGATCTCCGCCGGCTGCTGGAACATTTCTCCGGCGCGCCCCTGGCCCCATCGGAGCGGCGCGAAGTCACGCTGAATGACCGCGCCCTCTTGATCTACACGTCCGGCACAACCGGATTGCCCAAGGCCGCCCATGTCAGTCATCGCCGGGTGATGAGCTGGACCCATTGGTTTGCCGGCATGACGAAAGCTTGCGCTGGCGACCGACTCTATAACTGCCTGCCCATGTATCACAGCATTGGTGGGGTGGTGGCGCCAGGCGCGGTGCTGGTCGGCGGCGGCGCGGTGATCTTGCGGGAAAAATTCTCCGCTGCCGCCTTTTGGTTCGATGTGGCGCAATCCGGCGCCACGATCTTCCCCTATATCGGCGAGCTTTGCCGCTATCTCCTGGCTGCGGGCGGCAATGTTCCGGCACACGGCTTGCGGCTG
The DNA here is from genome assembly GCA_035512055.1 of Rhizomicrobium sp. Taxonomy (GTDB): domain Bacteria; phylum Pseudomonadota; class Alphaproteobacteria; order Micropepsales; family Micropepsaceae; genus Rhizomicrobium. The sequence continues at coordinate 37,373 of DATKEP010000170.1, read as the reverse complement.
GCGGTGGGCAATGGCCTTTCCGGTGACATCTGGCAGCCCTTCCTGGACCGTTTCGCCATTCCGCAAATATTGGAATTCTATGCCGCGACCGAAGGCAATTTTTCGCTTTTCAATGCCGAGGGCAAGGTCGGCTCTATCGGCCGCATTCCGCCTTTCCTGGCGCATCGTTTGCCCGTCGCGCTGGTGAAATTCGACGCCGCGACCGGCGAGCCGGTACGCGGGGCGGACGGACTGTGCATTTCCGTCGCGCGCGGCCAAGCCGGCGAAGCCATCGGCAAGATTGCGCATGGCTTGGCGGATTTCGAAGGCTATACGGATGCGGATGCCACGGAAGCGAAAATCCTGCGCAATGCGTTCGAGCCCGGCGATGCCTGGCTTCGTTCGGGCGATCTGATGCGCCAGGATTCACAGGCTTTTTTCTATTTCGTGGACCGGATCGGCGACACGTACCGCTGGAAGGGCGAAAATGTCGCCACAGCGGAAGTCGCCACGATCGCAGGCACCGCGCCGGGGGTCAGGGGAGCCGCTGTCTATGGCGTTGCCGTCAAGCGCCATGACGGCCGCTGCGGAATGGCGGCCCTGGAAGTGACCGAAGACTTTGACGTCGGCGCCTTCCGCACCCACATGGCGGAACGCCTGCCTGGTTACGCCCGTCCCGTTTTTCTGCGCATAGTTCCATCACTCGCAACCACCGAAACCTTCAAGCCGAAGAAGCAGCTTCTGGCAGAAGAAGGATTCGATCCGGTCGCAATTTCCGATCCGCTTTTCGCCGATTGCGGCCAAGGTTATGTGACCCTGAATGCGGACCTCTATGCCCGGATCAATACCGGCCTGATCCGCCTGTGATTGCGCCGTTCCAGCGGCGGAAGCCTCACGGCATAGCGGATTTCACGACCGACGATCTGAATGAATTCGGAAGCGTAAGGGATCATGCGAGGCATGCAATAGAAGTAGTGAATCATGCCCGGATGGGCGCGGCCATGAACGGCGACGCCAAATCCGCCAAGGCGCTGGGCATATTCTTCGCCCTCGTCGCTGAAGGGATCATACTGCGCGGTATGGATGAAGGCCGGCGGAAGACCGGCGAACTCTTCGGCGCGAAGCGGCGATAGCCTCACATCGGACAATTCGACACTGGGCGGCACATAGAGCTCCAGATCGCGCCGGAGCGTTTCACCATCGAGGAAATAGCCTTCTGCCAGCTCGCGTCGGGCGCCGGATTGCCCAAGCACATCCAGGATCGGGCAAATCAGAAGTTGAAAGGCAATCCCGGGAACGTCCGCATCGCGCGCGATCCGGCAAAGAGCAGCGGCCAACGCGCCGCCGGCGCTGTCGCCCGCCACGCCCAGTCGCGCTGGATCGATGCCGAACAGCTTGGAATTGCCGCACACATGGCGCAAGGCCGCAACCGCATCGGTCAGGCCCACTGGAAAGGGATGTTCGGGCGCCAGCCGGTAATCCACCGCGATTACCCGGCAGCCGGTCTCATTGCTGAGTCTGCGGCATAGTCCATCATGGGTTTCAAGGCTGCCGGCGACCCAGCCGCCGCCATGGAAAAACAGAATGCCCGGCAGAAGACGAGAGGGCTCGCCCATCGGCGAATAGATCCGCAACGTAATGTGCCCGGTACCGCCGTCAGGCTCCTGGACCGCCATCAGATGATCGCGCGCCCCGCCGATTTCCACGGTGCCCGGCGGGTCCACCAGAACAGCCAGGTTGATCAGGGCAGCGCGACGTTCTTGCGCATCGTCATAGCGCCCGCGGGCTTCGCCTGCGGCAGCCAGCATCTCCAAAAAGCGGCGGGTGTGTCGGTCCAGCGGCATCAGGCCGCTTTCTGCGCGACCGAGACCAGGGCAGCGATGGCCGCGACTGTGTCGAAATTATCGGGTGTCATCGCGCTTTGCGGAATCTCGATATCGAACTCCGCCTCGATGGCCAGCACCAGAGTGACCATGTCGAGCGAGGTCAACCCCGCCTCGCGCAGATTGTCTCCGGACCTCGGAATGGCCGCCACGCCGCGCCTGGCGAGCATGCGGCAGGCTATGGCGGTGATGCGGTCTCTGGTCGGCGACAATATGACGGATGACATCAAGCGAACTCCTGAAGGCAACGAATCTAGAGGCGGGGGGTAAAGCATTGGTTTCGCATCATGCTGCGTTAATGGATCGCTTACCCTGTTGGCCCGGCTTCATGCTTGCTTCAACTTTGATCCCTATCCTGCCGGCACAGTTGGCCAGAGCATGCCATGCCGAAGACTGCACCGACCGTCTCGCCGCTGCTTGCGGCCGAAAGCCTGAAAATCCGTACCGAGCGTGCTGCCCAGGTGGCGGCCCTCCATGCCGATGCCGTCGACGCCGAAAGCCGCTTCCCCCGGGAAGCGCTGGAGGCGCTCAAAGCCGAAAAACTGCTGGGCATTATGGTGCCCGCCGCATTGGGCGGCGAAGGGGCTGGCATCGCCGAGGTCGCGGACGTCTGCTACATGCTGGGCCGCGCCTGTTCCTCCACCGGCATGATCTACGCCATGCATCAGGTGAAGGCGGCCTGCATCTTTCGTCACGGCATGGACAGCCAATGGCACCGAGACTTCTTGGGCCGCATGGTGACGGACCAGTTGCTCCTCGCCTCGTCCACGACCGAGGGCAGGAACGGCGGCAATGTACGCACGTCCGAAGCACCGGTGGAGCACACAGGTGGACGGATTGTCCTGGTGCGCGATGCCAGCGTCATTTCCTATGGCGCCGAGGCCGATGCGGTGGTGACCACTGCCCGGTGCGACACATCCTCCCGCGACACCGACCAGGTTCTGGTCGTCTTTGAAAAGAAGAATTGTGCCCTGGAAAAAAGCGGCAGCTGGGACGCGCTGGGCATGCGCGGCACTTGCAGCGCAGGCTTCAGCCTCAAGGCCGTCGGCGTCCCCGACCAGATTCTGCCTGTTCCCTATAGCGAGATTCACTCGCAGACCATGGTGCCGGTGGCGCATCTGATGTGGTCGGCGAATTGGGCCGGCATTGCCGCGGGCGCGGTGGAACGCGCCAGGAAATTCCTGCGCAAAGCACAACGCGCCGGCACGCAGCCGCCCGGCCTGCCGCGCTTCACGCACGCGCTGGCACGTTTGCGTTCCCTGCGAGCCCTGATCGCCGCCAACCTCGGCCGTTACGAGTCGATTGCGCAGGATCCCAGGGCGTTGTCGGCGACCGACTTCCAAACCGCCATGAATCTTTTGAAAGTGGAGGCATCGGACCTTGCGGTCGAGACGGTGATGCATGCGATGCGCGCCACCGGCCTTGCCGGCTATCGCAATGATGGCGAGTTCAGCCTTTGCAGAGCGATGCGCGATATCCTGTCGGCGCCGATCATGATCAACAATGACCGCATCCTTTCCAACGTGGCGAATTCGGCCATCCTGTCCGATGTTCCCTCCTCCGTCCGGGAATGATTCGATGAACATCGCCACCCCGGTCACGCACGGCGCCTGCGGGCACGCTTTCGAGCCGGAAGATCTCGATGCCATCGTCGCGCAGCTTTTCGCGCCGTCAGGCGTAGATGGCGTCCATGGCCGCACCGGCGTCTATGAAAGCGTAACCGAGGCGCTGGCCGCGATGATCTCGCGCCACCGCCCCGAACAGGCGGAGGTATTCCGCTTTCCACCGGTCATGCCGCGCGCGTCCCTTGAAAAGCAGGGATATCTCAAGAGCTTTCCCAACCTGGTCGGGGCAGTATCGACCCTGACCGGCACCGAGCGTCAGATCATCCTTTCGGCCAGCAAGCATGAGCAAGGCGGCGACTGGACCGAAGACTTGAAACCCTCCGACCTGGTGCTGGCACCGGCGGCTTGTTTTCCGGTCTACGCAATCGCCGCAGAGCGCGGCATCGTGCCCGATGACGGTTATATCTTCGACGTCGCCGCCGAATGCTTTCGCCACGAGCCTTCACGCCGGGTGGACCGCTTCCAGAGCTTTCGCATGCGCGAATATGTCCGCATCGGCACGCCGCAGCAGATCCGCGACTTTCGCGATCTCTGGATCGAGCGCGCCAAGGGCATCGCCGATGCCCTTCACTTGCCCTGTACCGTTGATGTGGCCAACGATCCCTTCTTTGGTCGGGTCGGGACCATGATGGCGGGCCAGCAGCGCGCGGACACGCTGAAATTCGAATTGCTGGTGCCGCTACATTCCAGACATTCGCCGACGGCTTGCATGAGCTTCAATTATCACAAGGAGCATTTCGGCGAAGCCTGGGGCCTGCGCAACCGGATCGGCGGAGTGCCGCATACGGGCTGCGTCGCCTTCGGCATGGACCGGCTGGCGGTTGCGTTGTTTGTCATCCATGGCGCCAAAATCGGTATCTGGCCGGCCAATGTGCGTGAGGCACTGGCGCTTTAAGCGGTATTGCCCGCATCGACGGTAATCACCGTCCCGGTAATATTGCGCGCGGCGTCGCTCATCAGGAACGATACCGCGTTCGCGACATCTTCCACATCCGCCAGACGCTTGAGAGCGGAGCGGCCCGCAATCTTTTCGCGGCCGGCCTCGTCCATTTCCTCGGTCATGCCGGTTTCCATGAAGCCCGGCGCCACGGCATTGACCGTGATGCCCAGCGGACCTGCTTCCCGTGCCAGGGCGCGCGTAAAGCCAAGCATGGAAGCCTTGGTCGCGCTATAAGCCGACAGGCCGGTATAGCCGGTCAATCCGGCGACGGAACTGATATTGACGATGCGGCTTCCGCCCGCCGCCATCATCGCCCGAATCACATATTTGGTCAAAATGATGGGCGAGAGCGTGTTCAGCCTGACAAGCTTTTCGATCTCGGAATCGTGCATGCTGGACAAAAGCCCGCCGGTGCCCAGCGCGGCATTGTTGACCAGCCCATGGAAGGAACCATGCTCGGCCTTCAGCTCGCGGATCAGGCCGGGGATCACGTCGATATTGAGAAGATCGAAGGGGACGAAATTGAGCCGGCCCGCTGGCTCTTTCGCGATCGCAGCCTCCAGCGCCGGACTCTCCTTGCGGCCGATTGCGTAGACGGCAAAGCCGTCCTTCGCCAGCCTGCGGGCGACCGCAAGGCCAAGTCCGCGCGTGCCGCCGCTGACCAGGACGTTACGCATGGCCTCTATCCCTTGCGCGCGCCAGCTTTCCGCCCGCCGTCAATTCCAGCGCAGGCACAAAGCGGAGCATGGCAGGCACCTTGAAGGCAGGCAATCTTTCGCGGCAGGCGTCCAGAATGGCCTGCCTGAACGTGGCATTGTCGTTGGCGGCATCCGTCAACACCACATCCGCTATCACGATGGCGCCGGTGATGGGGCTCTTGCGGCCGAAGACACGGGATAGTGCGACGCCGGGGTGGCCGTTGATCACGGCTTCCACTTCCTCGGGATTTATCTTCAGGCCGCCGACATTGATGATGCCGCCTACGCGGCCGGTGAAATGGAAACGGTTGCCGCGCAATTCGACCATGTCGCCGGTATTGATCCAGCCATCCTCTTTCAGTTCACCCCCACCAACATATTCGCTGGCGGCGCGCGGCGAGCGGACATGCATGACGCCATCGACGATTTTCATTTCGACGGGTCCAGATTGACCGATGAACGATGCCGGAAAGCCTTCCAGGCCATCGGTGACTTCAAAGCCCACGCCCGCCTCAGTGGACGCATAGGCATGGCCGATGGCCGCATCGGGGAAGCGCGCCTTCAGGCTGTCGAGAATGGCCTGATCCGCGATCTCGCCCGACAGGCGGACATAGCGCGGCGCAATAGCCGCGTTGGAAGGGCTCATCAGGGCGCGGCGCCAGTGCGACGGCGTCCCCGTCAGATGCGTCACGCCGTGGCGGCCCAACCGCGACAGGAAATCGGCCACACTTTCCCCGGCATCCGACAGGATCAGCGAGGCCTGGCCCAACAGTGCCCGCAACAGGACCTGCAATCCGCCATAGCGGCGGACGTCATAGAATGTACCCCAGACAGTGTCGCGGGCAGCGCCCGGCTGAATTGCGCCGCCGAGGCCATCCAGGCTGTGCGCCACCATCTTGGGGGCGCCGGTGGTCCCAGAAGTAAACAAGACCCACTCGCTTTTCCGCGAGGTTGCGATAGCCGGGCCCTCGGCAGGCAAATGAACCTTTTCAAAGCGAACACCTTCGCAAGCAACCACCGGATCGTCACCCACCACCACGTCGACCGCCGCGCGGACGATCGCTGCAGACAGATGCTCGGGCTTCACATCCGGCGGCGCGATCACGATCCGCGCGGCAACACCGTCCAGCTCGATCAGCGCCAGCGCGGCAAACAGCTGGTCACTGGTCCGCAACAGGACCTGGGCGCCGCTGAGATCGGCGTCCAGCACCCGGCCCATCCCCGCCAGTACCACACTTTGCTGCCGCGCGAGCAGCATTGGCGCGCGGGGGCCCAAGGCGGCTCGCAAAGTATCAGGCCGCGCCGGCATCTTTGTAGAATTGAATGAAGTCGCCCAGCGTCCGTGGGAAATAAACGTCCTCGGCGGCGGTGAAAGGGTCCAGGCCCAGACGGTCTTCGAGCCTTGCCACGATGATGGCGAAGCATAGCGAGTCCAGACCCGATTCCAGCAGCGCCATCTCGTTGGTCAGCCGCCCGAGGACCTTGTCGTGCTCGCGCGCCACTTGTTCGAACTCGGCACGGACAATGATTTCGATACTCATGCCCAGCCCTTTGGAAATCCAAGCTTAATCTAATCGTTCCGGCTTTAACGATCCGCTAATGGCAAATGCTGCATAAAGAGTGGGAAATGGGGCTTTTACGCGTGACTGTTGAGCCGCAGCAGATCAGCCGCGTGCGCTGTCGCCCGATCGCCGACAGTGACTTGAACGCGCTGGCCGATCTTTTGTCCCGTGGCTTCCCCTCGACCCGCCGCGGCTTCTGGACCAACGGCTTTGCCCGCTGGCAGCATCTTCCCCCGATCGAAGGCATGCCCCGCTATGGCTATATGCTGGATGGCGGCATGGGTCCCGTGGGCGTGATCCTGCTGATCTCATCTCTGCGTGGCAACCAGGTCATCGCCAATCTGTCGAGCTGGTATGTGGAACCGGCTTGGCGCACGCACTCGACCATGTTGATCGGGCTGGCGACCAAGCTCAGGCACGTCACCTATCTCAACGCCTCGCCTGCGCCGCATACCTGGCGCACGCTGCAGGCCCAGGGCTTTGCGCCATACAATTTCGGCCGCAGCGCCGTCTTCCCCCTCCCCGGCCGCGGTCATATCTCGGAAGACATTCCGGACGATCTGCCCGAGACCCAGCTGCTGCGCGATCACCGCAAGCTGGGCTGGGTCAGTGTCGTGGTGGAAAAAAACGGCATCGTCTCTCCCTTTGTGTTCAAGCCGCGCATCCTGCACAGACCGCCCCTGCCGATGATGGACGTGATGTTCACGCGTTCGCCCGATGATTTCCGCCGCTGCGCATCGGCGCTGGCCAAATATTTCCTGGGCCACGGTTCCGTGGGCTTTTTGATTGATGGTGACATGGGAGGTCACTTGTCACATTATGTCGAAGGCAAGGAACCGCGCTATTTCAAGGGACCCTACCGGCCCATGCTGGGCGACCTCGCCTATACCGAGAAAGTCCTGTTCGGATGACCATGCACGCTGACGTCGCAACCCGCACCGCCGCCATGGTGCTGGTCGAGCAGCTGCGCATCCAGGGCACAAGCCACGTCTTCTGCGTGCCCGGCGAATCCTATCTGCCGGTGCTGGATGCGCTGCATGACAGCGGCATCAAGATCATCACCTGCCGCAATGAGGGCGGCGCGTCGATGATGGCGGAGGCTTATGGCAAGCAGACCGGACGGCCGGGCATCTGCTTTGTCACCCGCGGACCCGGCGCGACCAATGCATCAGGAGGCATCCATATCGCGCAGCAGGATTCCACGCCCATGATCCTGTTCGTGGGCCAGGTGGAGCGGGAGAATCGCGGCCGCGAAGCCTTCCAGGAATTGGACACAGGCGCCTTTTTCGGCGGTCTGGCCAAGTGGGTGGCGGACGTGAACGAGCCCGAGCGCATGGGGGAGATGGTGGGCCGTGCTTTCTCAACCGCACTGGCCGGACGCCAGGGCCCGGTCGTCCTGTCCCTGCCCCATGACGTGCTGCCCCTGCCGTCGCAATCCGAAGATGCGCCCTTTATCGAGGCAGTCGAAACCGCGCCCGGCGCCCCGGAAATGGCGGCATTGGAAGGGCTGCTCGCGGAAAGCCAGCGTCCGATGCTGATCCTGGGCGGCGGGCGCTGGAACGAGACCGCACTGGGCGAGGTCGCGCAATTCGCGCAAAGCTTCGGCGTTCCGGTCTGCACGTCATTCCGCCGCGCCCATCATTTTCACCCCTCTCATCCCAATTACGCCGGCGATCTGGGCCTTGCCGCCAATCCCAGGCTTGTGGCGCGGGTCAAAGCCAGCGACCTGGTGATTGCCGCGGGCGCCCGCCTGAACGAGTTGACGTCCCAGGGCTATACCTTGTTCGACATTCCCGATCCGCAGATGAAACTGGTCCATGGCTATCCGGATGCGGAAGAATTGGGCCGTGTCTATCATCCGCACTTGGCCATTCATGCCACGCCAAAATCGTTTGCCGCAGCGCTGGCCCGCCTCAAGCCGCGCCGCCGCGCGCAGGATATAAGCCGCGCGCATCAGGACTATCTCGACTGGTCGGAAATGCCGCTGCCCCAGCCCGGCCAGGTCAATCTGTCGGAAATCATGGTCTGGCTGCGCGGTCATCTCGCCGACGACGCAATCGTCTGCAACGGCGCGGGCAACTATTCCAGCTGGATCCACCGCTTCTATCGCTTCCGCCGCTTCAATACTCAGATGGGCACGATCTGCGGCTTCATGGGCTATGGCGTGCCGGCCGCCGTATCGATGAAGGCGCTGCACCCGCAACGCTGCGTCGTCGCCATCAATGGCGATGGCGATTTCCTGATGAACGGCCAGGAACTGGCCACCGCCGCGCAATACGGACTTCCGATCATCGCGCTGGTGCTGGACAATTCCACACTCGGCACCATCCGGATGCATCAGGAGCGCGAATATCCCGGCCGGGTCAGCGGGACCGATTTGGTCAATCCGGACTTCGCCTCCATGGCAAGAAGCTTTGGCGGCTTCGGCGCGACGGTGGAAAAGACCGCGGACTTTGCTCCTGCCTTCCTGGCGGCCGAAGCCTCTGGTCTTCCTTCCGTCATTCACGTGAAATTCGATGCCGAAGGCATCACGCCCACGGCCACACTGTCGGGTATTCGCAAGAGAGCGCTAGGCGCCTAGCGCGACCGGCAGCGCTTCGCGCACCGGCAAGACCGGAATGCGTGCCTCGCCCAACCGCGCCAGCGCCCATTCCAGCATCGCAGGCGTCGAGCCAAAGTTGCCCGGCGTCGCGGAGACGTCATGGGTGTAGAAGATCAGCCAGCCATGATCGTGCAGCACGCGCTCGATGGCGGCTTCAATTTTCTTTTCGTCCCAGCAGCGCGTCTCCAGCGAGATGGCGTTGAGCTGCGCCAGATCCACACGGCCCGAATTGATGCCTGGATGCACGCCGCGCACGCTCGCAAAACGCGGAGCAAGGAAACTTTTGGTGCGGGGCGAGACCCGCCCAAACGGGTAGGCATAACTGAGAGGTGCCTTGCCGTTCAGGAATGGCCTGAGAAATTCGCGGTTCTTTCCGGTGTCCGCAGCCAATTCCTCCAAGGTCAGGTCCGGTCCAGGCCAGTGACCGAAGCCGTGACAGGCGATCTCATGGCCGGCCGCCGCCAATGCCTTCAGGTCGCCTCCATCATAAAAGACGGTTCCCTCCACCGTGCGGCCGCAAAAGCCGCCGGCGGTATAATAAGTGCCGCGTGCGCCATGCCGGGCCAGTACGGTTCCGCCTTCGGTCCAGGCATTCTTTGGAAAGTCGTCAAAGCTGATGCTGGCCACCGGCTTCAGGCCGCGAAACCGCGCCGGCCGGGCCTTGAAATTGCGCGCCGCCAGGCTGGTGAGCTTGGTTTTTGCCAGGCTTGTCAGGCTCATGGCCATCTTTTTACCCACCCAAGGCTTAAAGGCGTGGTAACGCAAAATGGTATCTTGCAAGGCAAGGTACCGTGTGATAGACAATAGCTATGACCGAAAGCTTGCAGATCCAGTTGAAGAAAGGCGTGCTGGAGATGTGCGTCCTGGCGCTGCTCTCCAAAGGCGACAACTACGCCTATGACATTGCCAGCCGCATGGCCGAGGCCGTGGGCATGGGCGAAGGTACAATCTATCCGCTGATGCGGCGGATGCAGAATGACGGCCTGGTCACGACCTATCTGCAGGAATCCGGCAGCGGCCCGCCGCGCAAATATTACAAGATCACCAAAAGCGGCACCCTGACGTTGAAAACGCAGGTTGCCGAATGGCTCACCTTCGAGGGAGCCGTGCGCAAAATCCTGGGAGATGCCACATGAACCGCGCACATTTCATGGCGCAGCTGCGCGACGGCCTTTCCGGCCTGCATCATTCCGATATCGACGACATCCTGCGCGATTACGAGAGCCATTTCGCCGATGGTGCCGCCGACGGACGCACTGAGGACGAAGTCGCAGCCGCGCTGGGCGATCCGACCAGGCTGGCGCGGGAGCTTCGTGCCGAGGTCGGCTTCCGCCGCTGGGAAGAGAACCGCAGCGCCGGCAACTTCCTGGGCGTGGTGCTGGCGCTTCTGGGCCTTGCCACCATCGACTTCATTTTTCTTTTGCCGCTCCTGTGCGGACTGGCCGCGATCTTTTTCGGCCTTTCGGTGGCCTGCCTGGCATGCGTGGTGGGCGGCACGTTCCTGCTGTTCAACCTGCTGCCCTTCGGCTGGCACGGCGTGATGGGCAATGCCGGCATGCAGCTTCTGATCGCGCTGGGCCTCATCAGTGGCGCGATCGGCGGCGGGGCGCTCCTGCTCCTGATCATGGAGGCGCTCGCAAAGCTCTTGATCCGCTATGCACGTCTGCACTTCCGCCTGTTCGATTCCGCCAACGCATCGCTCTAGAAGGAGAAACGTCATGCACAGACTCGCAATGGTTGCCCTGATGGGCATTACCGGTTCTGCCGCCTTTTTCGGCGCCGCCGCCGCCATCGGTGGCAAGGACTTCGCCAATGGATTCGACGGCATTTCGCTGTTCGACGGCCGGCCAAGCTGTGAAACGGTTGCAGGCGCCACCGCCACCGTCCGCGACCTGGATTGGGACGGCAGCGACCGCGTGGGACTGAGCATACTCGGGCAGGCGACATATGCGCCCGGCACCGGCGACAAGCTTCACGCCACCGGCGACCCGCAGGTTCTGGCGCATCTGCGCATCCGCGACGGAAACATCGAGATGGATTGCCGCGGTTGGCGCAACCGCACCGGGGACATAACCCTTACCCTTCCCGGCCGCGAGTTCCACAAATTTGGCCTCAATGGCGGCGGAAATCTCACGCTCAACAATCTCAATCAGGCAGATCTGTCGATCGGCATCGGTGGCGCGGGCAGGGTCAGGGCCAACGGGAAAGTTGAGTCCATCAGGCTTGCCATCGGCGGATCGGGGAATATCGATCTGGACCAGATCACAGCACGCGACGGCAAGGCGGATATCGGTGGATCGGGCACAATTCGCGCAAAGGGCAGCATTGATGACTTGAGAATTGGAATCGGTGGTTCAGGCCGGGCTGATTTTGGCGCGGTAACCTCGAGCAAGGCTGAAGTGCGTATCGGCGGTCATGGCGATGTGGACATTGCGCCGACTCAGGTCGCAAATATCCATATCGGCGGATCCGGCGACGTCACCCTGCACAGCAACCCCAAGGAACTGGAAACTCATATCGGCGGCTCCGGACAGATTCACCGGGCCGCTTCCTGAGTGACCTCGACAAAGGCAGCGGGCGGGACTATGTCCCGCCTCATGCCTTCCGGCCTCCAAATCGGCGACGTCGAAATTCCAGGACGCGTGCTCACCGCGCCCATGACGGGCGTGTCCGACCTACCGTTCCGGCGCATTGCATCGGCGTGCGGCGCCGCTTACGTCGCCACCGAGATGGTGGCCTGTGACAGCTTTGCCCGTGGACGACCCGATGTCGTGCGGCGCGCGGCCGTCGGTGATGGCCTGCCGCTGATGGTGATCCAGCTTGTGGGCCGCACACCCGAATGGGTCGCCAAGGGTGCCAAGCTGGCCGAGGAAGCTGGCGCCGACATCATCGACTTCAATATGGGATGTCCCGCCAAGGAAGTGACCGGCGCCCTGTCCGGTTCGGCCCTGATGCGCGAGCCCGAACTCGCCGCGCGCCTGATCGAAGCCGCGGTCAACGGCACCTCCCGCCCCGTCACCCTGAAGATGCGGCTGGGATGGGACGAGCGCAATCGCAATGCGCCTGAGATCGCCGTCCTGGCCGAGCGGCTGGGCGTGAAGGCCATTACCGTGCATGGCCGCACGCGCCAGCAATTCTATGGCGGCAGTGCCGACTGGCATGCCGTGGCAGAGGTCAAGAAAGTGGTGAGCGTACCGGTGATCGTCAACGGCGACATCACCGATACAGTCAGCGCGCGTGATGCATTGGTACAGTCGGGTGCCGATGCGGTGATGATCGGGCGCGGCGCCTATGGACGCCCGTGGGTCGCCAGTGCGCTGGACAATGCCCTCTGTTCCAATACGGAAATTGCCGAACCGGATCTTGCCTCACGTTTGGGCATCGCGCTTCAACATTTCACAGACACGCTCCGCTTCTATGGTGATGCCCTGGGGCTGAAAATATTCCGCAAACATTTGGGTTGGTACGTCGAACAGGCATTGAGTCCTGCCGATCCGGCCCTGCGGCGCGCAGCCAAGGCCCGCATGTGTCAAATTGACAATGCGAGCGGCGTAGAATCTGCTCTGGCCGCACTTTGGTCCAATTCCACCCTTCCAATTCTTGCACCTGCACATATGTAGAGGGCGCGCGGAAGGTCTGCCGCAAGCCACACATGTTGTCAGGGATGTCTGAAGCGGTCCCTTCCGTTTGTCATCCTGTTCAGTGATATCTTGGGGGTTACGGATGTTGCGTCACGTTTTGTTGACCTTCGGTCTGAGCCTTGCCCTCACGGGCTGTGGCCAGCCGCAGCAGCACAAGATGCCGCCGCCGGAGGTTGGCTTCGTCAACATCACGGAACAGCCTGTGGCGCTGACCGTCGAGCTGCCGGGGCGCACCAGCCCCTTCGCGGTGTCGGAGATCCGCCCGCAGATCAACGGCATCGTGCAGAGACGGCTGTTCGTGGAAGGCTCGACGGTGAAGGCGGGTCAGGCGCTCTACCAGATCGATCCCGCGCCCTATCAAGCCGCCTATGACAGCGCGCTGGCGACGCTGGCCTCCACCAGGGTCAAATCGGAGCGTTATCAGCGCTTGCTGTCGGAGAATGCGATCGCGCCCCAGGACGCCGACGATGCCAGGGCCGCCTATCTCCAGGCCAAGGCCAATGCGGATTCCGCGCGCATCAATCTGGGTTATACGCGGATCACCTCGCCCATCACCGGCCGCATCGGCGCTTCGACAGTGACGGAGGGGGCGCTGGTCGTATCACAGCAGGCGACCGCGCTTGACACGGTGTCGACACTTGATCCCATTTACGTGGACGTGGACCAGTCTAGCGCCGAACTGCTGGCGCTCAAGCGCGCCATCCAGGCCGGCAATGTCAGTTCCGGCACGCCGCTGACCGCCGAAGTATCGCTGAAACTGGACGACGGCAGCACATATCCGCTGAAGGGCAAGCTGCAATTCACCGACGTCACGGTCGACCCTGCCACCGGCGCGGTGCGGCTGCGCTGCCTCTTCCCCAATCCCGATAATATCCTGCTGCCAGGCCTTTATGTGCGCGCCACCATCAACCAGGGCCTGGACCCGCACGGGATCCTCGCGCCGCAAAGCGCCGTCGGCCATGACCAGAAAGGTCAACCCACCGCGCTGGTCCTCGACGCGAAGAATTTCGCCCGGCTGCGTGTGCTGAAGACCGGCCGTGCCGTCGGCACCGACTGGCAGGTGCTGGAAGGTCTCAAGCCCGGCGACCGGCTGATCACAGAAGGCCTCGCCAAGGTGATGCCCGACATTCCGGTCGATCCGAAGCCTGTTGCCCAGACGCAATCCACTGCACCGGTGCACTGATGGGATTGTCACGCTTCTTCATCGACCGCCCGGTCTTTGCCTGGGTCATAGCCGTCGTCATCATGCTGGCGGGCGGCATTGCCGCGCTCAATCTGCCGATCGAGCAGTACCCCAATGTCGCCCCTCCATCGGTAGTGATAAACGCCATTTATCCGGGGGCGGACGCCGAATCCCTGCAAAATTCCGTCACCCAGGTGATCGAGCAGCAGCTGACAGGGCTGGATAACCTGCTCTATTTCTCGTCGCAATCCAACGCCGACGGCAGCGTGCAGATCACCGCTACCTTCGCGCCGGGCACCAATCCCGACATCGCCCAGGTGCAAGTGCAGAACAAGGTGCAGGCGTCCGTGCCGCTTCTCCCCGCCGCCGTGCAACAGCTGGGCGTGGTGGTGGCCAAGAACACGCCCAACTTCATAGTGGTGATCGGTCTTTACGATGACACCGGCCGCTACACCAATGTGGATATTTCGGACTTCATCGCATCCAAGATGCGCGATCCACTGTCGCGTGTGCCCGGAGTCGGCAACACGATCGTGTTCGGCGCGCAGTATGCCATGCGCATCTGGCTAGATCCGTTCAGGCTGCAGAATTTCGCCCTGGAGCCGAACGATATCGCAAACGCGGTGCGGGCGCAGAATGTCCAGGTTTCTGCCGGCCAGATCGGCCAGCAGCCGACTGTGAAGGGCGCGGCCATCAATGCCACCGTCACCGCCCAGTCGCGGCTGCAGACGCCGGAACAGTTCCGCAATATCATCCTCAAGACTTCGCCCTCTGGCGCCACCGTCAGGCTGGGCGATGTGGCGCGCGTGGAGCTTGGTGCTGAAACCTATGCGGTCACCAGCCTGTACGGGAGTTATCCCGCCGCCGGTATTCCCATCATGCTGGCCCCGGGCGCCAATGCGCTCAAGACCGTCGATGCGGTCAAGGCCAGGGCTGAGGGACTCAAGGCCGAGCTGCCGCCCGGCATGAAATTGTTTTATCCGCTCGACAACACGCTCTTCATCCGCCTTTCCATCCACGACGTGGTGGTGACGTTGCTGGAAGCCATCGCGCTGGTCGTGCTGGTGATGTACATCTTCCTGCAGAACTGGCGCGCCACGCTGATTCCAGCCATCGCCGTACCGGTCGTGCTGCTCGGCACATTCGGCGTGCTTGCGGCGGCGGGTTATTCGATCAATACGCTGACCCTTTTCGCGCTGGTGCTGGTGATCGGCCTTCTGGTCGACGACGCCATCGTGGTGGTGGAGAATGTCGAGCGCATCATGCATGAGGAGCGGCTGGCCCCCCGCGACGCCACGCTAAAAAGCATGCAGGAGATCACCGGCGCCCTGATCGGCATCGGCCTCGTGCTGACCGCGGTATTCTTGCCCATGGCCTTCTTCGGCGGCTCGACCGGCGTCATCTATCGCCAGTTCTCGATCACCATCGTCTCGGCCATGTCGCTGTCCATCATGGTGGCGCTGATCCTGTCACCGTCGCTTTGCGCGACCTTGCTCAAACCCGTCAATAGCGGCGACCACCTAAGGCACGGCTTATTCTTCAGCTGGTTCAACCGCAATTTCGAGCATTTCCGCAACTGGTATCAAAGGTACACGTCCTGGTTCCTCAACCGCACCTGGTTCACCGTGCTGGCCTATGCCGGCATCGTCGCGATCCTCGCGGTTCTGTTTGTCCGCCTGCCAACCGGCTTTCTGCCGGACGAGGACCAGGGTTCTATCCTCAACCTGATAACGCTTCCGGCCGGCACCACCCAGCCCGAGACGCTGAAGGTCGCCCAGCGCGTGGCCCAATATTACCGGGACACAGAGACGAAAAATGTCGAGTTTGTCTTTGCGGTGGCCGGCTTTTCCTTCGCTGGATCGGGACAGAATACGGGCATGGCCTTTGCGCATCTGAAGGATTGGAGCCAGCGAAAGGGCGCTTACAACAGTTCCATCCAGATCGCCCAGCGCGCCGGACGCGCCTTTTACGGGCTGAGGGACGCGATGGTCTTTCCCATCGTGCCGCCATCGATACAGGAACTGGGCAATGCATCGGGCTTTGATCTGGAGCTGGAAGACCATGCCAATGCCGGGCACCAGGCCCTGATGAGCGTCCGCAACCAGCTTCTGGGCATGGCCAACCGGGATCCATTGTTGAATCAGGTCCGTCCCAACAGCCTGGACGACACGCCCCAACTGCATGTCGATATCGACCAGGCCAAGGCCAGCGCACTGGGCCTGTCCCTGGCCGACATCAATTCCACTCTCAGCGCCGCCTGGGGATCGACCTACATCAACGATTTCATCGACCGTGGCCGGGTCAAGCATGTCTATATGCAGGGCGATGCCGCCTATCGCATGACGCCCCAGGACCTGGACCGGTGGTATGTGAAGAGCGCTACGGGCTCCATGGCGCCCTTCTCCTCTTTTACCACGTCACGCTGGACCATCGGCCCGGCATCCCTGACCCGCTATAACGGGCTGCCCGCCATCGAACTCCAGGGTCAGGGCGCACCCGGCGTCTCCACCGGCACCGCGACCCAGGAGATGTACAAGCTGGCCCAGAAGCTGCCCAAGGAATTCGGCATCGAGCCCACCGGCCTGTCCTATCAGGAGGAAGCCAGCGGCGCCCAGGCGCCGGCGCTCTATGCGCTCTCGATCCTGGTGATCTATCTCTGCCTGGCCGCGCTGTACGAAAGCTGGGCCATTCCGCTCTCGGTGATGCTGGTGATTCCGCTGGGCGTGGTAGGTGCGCTGGCGCTGACAAGCGCGCGGGGACTGTTTAATGACATCTATTTCCAGGTCGGCCTGCTCACCACCATCGGTCTGTCGGCCAAGAATGCCATTCTGATCGTGGAGTTCGCGGTGGAAGCAGAAAGACGCGGCGCCTCGGCTTTCGATGCCGCCATGGAAGCCGCGCGCCTGCGCCTTCGTCCCATCCTGATGACGTCCATCGCCTTCATTGCTGGCGTGACGCCGCTGGCGCTAGCGCATGGCGCAGGCGCGGGCAGCCAGAATGCCATCGGTACCGGTGTGGTCGGCGGCATGATCACCGCGACCGTGCTGGCGATCTTCTTCGTCCCCGTCTTCTTCCAGCTGATCAACACGCGCCTGCAGCATCACAAGTAAACGAACAACTTTTGCGTGCAAATTGGTTCCTCATTCCTTGCCGCGAAGATCATTCAATCCTTTGTCCTGCAAATCGGCGGCGAGCTAAAGTGTGGCCGGAGGCTTGCAAATGGAGCCTGCGGTCCCGTGGAGCCTATTCCGTTTAGCGGTCCGGCGTCGGCATGTCTGCGAAGGAGACCAGCTTGTTACGGCTTTCGCACCACAAGGTGAGACGGATGCTGCGCAAGCTCTGCAGAATGGTTACTCTTCCGACCGTACCAAGTGCGGGATTATCGCGCAGGACCTGCTGCAGGCGATAAAACGGTATTCGGCTATCGAGATGATGGACGTGATGGATGCCGATATTGGCCGTGAACCAGCGGAGCACAACCGGCAGATCGTAATAGGAACTGCTTGACAGGGCCGCGGCCCGCTGCGACCAGCAGGCATCGCGCACCCACATCACGTCTTCGAACTGGTGCTGCACGTAGAACAGCCAGACCCCAATAGAGGCTGCGAGCAGCACGATCGGTACATGCACGAGCAGAAACGGACCGGCACCCACGAACTGAATCATCGCTGCAACAGCGAGGGCAATCGCGACATTTGTCGCCATGGTGCTCGCCCAGGGCCGCCAACCCGCGCGCATTTGCAGAAACGGCAGCCGGTGCTGCAGTAAAAATAAGTAGGCGGGTCCAATCCCGAACATGACGATGGCGTTGCGGTAGATGCGGTAGCAGACGCGCCCTAGGAGAGACCGCGCGCGATATTCCGTTACCGTCAAGGTTTCAATGTCGCCAACACCCCTGCGGTCCAGATTGCCCGAGGTCGCATGATGGACCGCGTGATTGCGCTTCCAGTAATCATAAGGGGTTAGGGTTACGACACCCAACACACGGCCAACCCAGTCATTTATGGCACGTCGGCGAAAAAACGCGCCATGCCCGCAATCATGCTGGATCATAAACAGACGTACCAGAAATCCTGCCGCGGGTATGGCAAGCAGAAGCGTCAACCAATAGCCCACGTCCAGCGACAACCACATCAGTACCCATGAGAATATAAGTGCGAAAGTCGTGCCCCCCAGTTCGAACACGGCCCGAAACTCATTCGGTCCGCGATAGCGCGACAAAAGGCGAAGTGCGAAATGAGGATCGATCATGTTCTATTCACTGTTCCGGTCACCCGCTCTAGCATCAACCGAACTCTGCTGGCAATCGGTCGTCCGACGCAAAACATAAGACCTCGGCTGGCCGCGGCGCCGGCCCGCTTCCCGGCGGCGCCAGTTCCCGCCCATCGCCCACCGCAGAGCCGTATCTCGCGCTGTGATCTCATTCATCGTCAGGATCTTTCCTTGATCGGCTTTCACTTTTTCATCTAGCCTCCGCGCGGCATCCCCTGCCATCTCATGATAATCGGATAGGCTTTCCCTATTGCCGCCAAGATGATGCGGCTGGACCGCTTCGGCCCGGACCGCGGTTGAAAACCGCGATATTGACGTTATTTGCTGTTTGCCATTGGCGGCGGGGCTTGGCCAGCGTAGGGTGGGCAGATGTTGACCGTGATCTGTCTCATCGGCGCATGCCTTGTGTTTGCCGAATTGGTGGACGGGCATGGCAAGCCCAGCCGCTAGATGGCACGTCAACCCATTCCGCTCCCGCTCGTCCCTAATCGTCCGCAGATGGAGGCGCTTCGCGATATCGCGTACCAGCGAAAGGTCTTACCGCCGATGTATCGCATCCTCGCAAGCTTTGGTTTGATCGAGCAGAAGTTGGGCAAATGGAACCTGACGCAGGCCGGGCAACTACGCCTTCAGCACAGCGGCGGCCCATTGCCCGATTGAATTGCTGTGCTCAGCCCTAGCCTCGTGCGCGCCAAGCCGCACGGCAAATAGTCGCCAGAAAGGCCCTCGATGAGAATCACGCCCACTCGTTTCAAGCAAGCCGAGCTTTCCGACCAGGAAAAGATAGCTCTTCGCGATATCGCCCAGGGAGGAACTATTGCGCTGCCTCTGTGCCGGCGGCTGCAAAAACTCGGCCTGGTGGAGAATGGCCGCGATGGCTGGGCCATCACCAATCAGGGGCATATCCGCCTAATGTTCCAGGGCGCTCGCTGAGGCTTGGCCTGCCACACGACTAGCTGTGTTGCCGATAAACGCCGTGCAGCTTGCAGGCGCAACCGGCGCCAGAGATTCGTGACCAACTACTTTCCAAGTGGATTCTCTTACATTGGCCGGCACAGTCGCACCATCTTCCAATCCTTGTGACTTGTCACAAGCGCCACTTGGTGAATTGCGAAGCCCGCTTCGAAGAGAGGGCTTGTGCCTTCGTGGCGCAAGTCGTGGAAGTGCAAGTCTTCGATCGTTAGGGCCTGGCATGCACGGATGAAGGCCGTACCTGCGGATCGTCCGCTTGTTGAGATCAGACCAAGTGGCGCGAAAAATTTCTTCCTGTCGCGTCGCAGTCGCTATGGCGAACTGGATAATGCGCGCCATCGGGATTTTTTGGCTGGCGGATTTACCCTCGCGGCGGACCTGGGCCCGCTAATGCCCCGAGTGCAGCTGTCTGATAGAATCCAAAGAGTGTATCTTTTCGTGCACAAATCCAGCGCAGTCAGACGTCGAAACGTGGCGAAAATGATCGAATTTTCGGATACAAAAGCATGCTCATGTTGGCGTCTAGGCCATTGGAACATATCGAAATAATGCAGCAAAAACAACGACCTATCTTCGCCGTTGCCCCTATGATGGACTGGACTGACAGTCCCTGCCGGGTGCTGCATCGCTGTTTGACGAAGAACGCCCTGCTCTATACCGAGATGGTCACGGCGGACGCCGTGGTCCATGGCGACCGGATACGGCTTCTGGGCTTTGACGCATTCGAGCATCCGCTGGCGCTTCAGTTGGGCGGCTCCGACCCGGCCAAGCTGGCCCAGGCCACGAAGATTGCCGGTGATTTCGGTTATGACGAAGTGAATTTGAACGTCGGTTGCCCATCCGACCGAGTCCAGTCCGGTCGCTTCGGCGCCTGCCTGATGCGCGAACCCGGGCTGGTCGCAGAATGCGTGGCGGCCATGCGGGCGGCGGGTTCCATTCCCGTCACCGTCAAGTGCCGCATCGGCGTGGACGATCAGGACCCCGAGCATTCTCTGCGCGCGTTGATCGATGCTTGCGTATCAGCGGGCGCCACTGTTTTCGCGGTCCATGCCCGCATGGCCTGGCTGGAAGGGCTCTCGCCCAAGGAAAACCGCGACATCCCGCCTTTGGATTATGAACTGGTCTATCGAGTGAAGCACGAGCGCCCCGACCTCACTATCCTGGTCAATGGCGGCATCGAAAATCTGGAACAGGCCGAAGAGTATCTGCGCCACGTCGATGGCGTGATGCTGGGCCGTGCCGCCTACCAGAATCCCGTCCTGCTGGCGGAGGTGGATGCGCGCTTCTTCGGTGGCTTGCCGGTGGATATTGATACGGCGGTCGATGCCTATGCCGATCACGTCGCGCGCAAGATTGCGGCTGGAGCGCGGCTGCACACGCTGATCAAGCCGATGCTGGGCCTTTACAGCGGCCGCCCCGGCGCGCGGCAATTCCGTCGCCATTTGAGCGAAAATGCGGTGCGTGACGGCGCCGGCATTGCGGTGTTGCGCGACGCGCTGAGCTTTGTGCGCGAGCGCCGCGCGGCTTAAGCGGAGGTCTTGAAGAAATCGTGGCTCGCGCCCCAGCGCAGCAACAGGTCGGGCCACACCGCGTCCGGCTTGCCCGTGGTCCGCGCAATGCCGAAGCCATGGCCGCCGGAATCGAAGACATGAATCGCCGCGGGAATATTGGCGGCGCGCAAGGCGCTGAAATAGGCCACGCCGTTTTGGATCGGCGG
Organism: Rhizomicrobium sp.; assembly: GCA_035512055.1. GTDB lineage: Bacteria > Pseudomonadota > Alphaproteobacteria > Micropepsales > Micropepsaceae > Rhizomicrobium. The sequence goes on along the minus strand of DATKEP010000170.1, from coordinate 16,299 downwards.
AACGGTGGTGTCGTCTGCGGCTAGGCAGATCCAGGTCGGCGGCGCATCGGCCGGGATATTCTTCTCACAGGAATAGGCGACGATCTTTTCGGACGAGGGATCGGGACCCAACAGATTGTCGCGCGACCCCTTGTGACAGCCTTCGCCCATGGTAACGACCGGATACATGGGTGCGGAAAAGCTGGGTCGCGCATCCATGCTGTCGGCGGCGTCGACCGGCGCATAGACGCGCGCGGTAAAGCGCGTGGCGATGGAGCAGGCGACATGGCCACCGGCGGAAAAACCCATGAATCCGACACGCGATGTATCGATGCCATATTTGCCCGCATTGGCGCGCACCAGCCGCATGGCGCGCTGCGCATCCTGAAGCGGCACGTCGCTTCGGTTGGCCCAGCCTTCGCCCGGCAGGCGATAGCGCAGCACAAAGCAGGTCACGCCCGCGCCATTGAGATGGCGCGCCACATCCATGCCCTCGAAATCCAGCATCTCGCGCAGATAGCCGCCGCCGGGCGCCAGGATCATCGCCGAGCCGTCGGGGCGGTCGGGCCTGAACACATTCATGATCGGGATGCCGACCTGGTCGATGGCGCGGTCGCTGGGCGTGATATAGGGCGGCTCGTGATTGGTGACCCGTATCGGCGGCAGATGCAGGCTTTCGCCGCCCGGAGGCGTTCCAGGCCATAGCGTGATGACATCCTTGGGATCGGTGAGCAGCACGCCGTCACCCTGCATGAGCGTGTCGGCCAAGGCCTGCTTGGATAAAGCCGCAACCGCAAGCCCGGCTCCGATCACAGTGCGGCGATCCATGCGCTCCTCCCGTCTCTCTTGTTCGAGCATCACACTCTTTTACTTTTGCGGGCAAGGCGTATTCTGCGGCGATGAAGCTTGTTTCCGTTTTTGCGTTACTGTTTCTGGCATCTGCGGCAATGGTCGATGACACCTTGGCTGACGATGGGCCAGCCTTTGGCCCAATGCTGGAAGGCTATGCCTATCCCTTTCCTGTTCAGCACTATCGCTTTGAAAGCCAAGGCATGGCGATGGACATGGCCTATATGGATATGCGACCGGCGACGCCCAACGGCCATGTTGTCGTGCTGCTGCATGGCAAGAATTTCTGCGCCGCCACCTGGGAAGGCAGCATCAAGACGTTGAGCGCGGCGGGCTATCGCGTGATCGCGCCGGACCAGATCGGCTGGTGCAAATCCACCAAGCCCGAGCATTATCAATACACCTTCGAGCAACTGGCTGCGAACACCCATGCGCTGCTGGAATCCCTGGGCGTCGCACGCGCAATCGTTATGGGCCATTCCACCGGCGGCATGCTGGCAATCCGCTATGGCTTGCTGTTCCCAGCGGGCACTGAACGGCTCGTTCTGGTGAACCCTCTGGGCCTGGAGGACTGGCGCGCCAAGGGCGTTCCGTGGCAAAGCCTGGACGCGCAATTCGAGACGCAGCTGAAAACATCCGCCGACAGCATCCGCGATTATGAGCGCGCGACGTATTACGCGGGTACTTGGAAGCCGGAATATGAACCCTGGGTGCAGATGCTGGCCGGCATGTATCGCGGTCCCGGCAAGCGCGCTGTGGCTTGGAATTCGGCGCTGACCTACGACATGATTTTGACCCAACCGGTGTTCTACGAATTCGAGAAGCTTTCCATGCCGGTGCTGCTGATGATCGGCGACAAGGATACCACCGCGCCAGGCAAGCAGCTGGCGCCGCCGGAATTGCGGGCGCAATTGGGCCATTATCGCGAGCTTGCCAGAGCAGCGGTGGCACGGATGAAACAGGGAAAGCTGATCGAATTCCCCGACCTCGGCCATTCGCCGCAGATCCAGGACCCGGCGGCATTTCATACCGCGTTGCTGGCAGCACTCAAGCCTTAAAGCCGTGTGTGGCGGCCCAGGCCAGGAATAGTTCCGGCCAGCCGCCGCAAGGCTTTCCTTGTGCCCAGTGCAGGCTGAAACCGTGACCGCCCTGCTCGAACACGTGCAGTTCTGACGCGACCTTGGCGTCGCGCAGCTTGCCGAAAAATGTGATGCCGTTGGGAAATGGCGGCACGACATCGTCATCGGCCGCCAGGCAGACGAAAGACGGCACGGTGTCCGCCGAGACGTGCCGCTCTAATGACCAGTTGGCAATCGCATCGGCAGAGGGATTTTCGCCGAGCAGCTTGTCGCGCGATCCCGCATGTGCGCCCTCGCCCATGGTGATCACGGGATATATATGCGCGGCGATGATTGGCTTTGTGTCCTGCTGGTCGGCGGGACTGACCGCCGTATAGGTCGGCATGGCGTAACGCGTGGCCAGCGTCGCCGACAGATGACCGCCCGCGGAAAAACCGATCACGCCCAGCCGGCTTGCGCCGTATTCGCCGGCGCGGATCAGGCGCATGGCGCGCTGGGCATCCTCGAGCGGCACGGTGGCGCGGTTCTTCCAGCCTTCGCCGGGAAGGCGATAACGCAGCACAAAACATATGATGCCGAGGCTCGCAAAATGCTGGGCGATCTCGCGCCCGCCTCGGTCGCCACCTTCCGCGGCATAGCCGCCGCCAGGAATGATCAACAGGGCCAGTCCGGTAGGCTTGGCCGGACGATAGACGAAGAAGCCGGGTGTCTGGATCTGACTGATGGCACGGACATGAAAGCCGTCGGGCTGGACCGCATCCGCGACCTTCAGCTCCAGCTTGATGCCTTCGCCGCCGGGCGGCGTGCCTGGCCACAGGGCGATGAATTCCTGGGAATCGCCCGGCAGATAGCCGGGCTCGGTCTGCGCGCTGGCTGCGCCAGGTACCAGTGCACCCATAAGGCCCAGCATTTCCCGCCGATCCATGAACGCCTCCCCATGTTTTGGGAGATGCTTGCGCGGGTCCGGGTTCAAGACAAGGCTAAATCTTTTGGTCGTATTCGCCCACGTCAGGGTGTTTGGACAGCCGTGTGTCGATGTCCTTGAACATGGCCCGCATATTGGCTTCCGAGGCCGGGCTCTCCACCACCACCACCAGCGACGGCTTGTTGGAGGACGCCCGCACCAGGCCCCAGGTGCCGTCCTCCAGGGTCACACGCACACCGTTGACCGTGACGACAGAGACGATCTTCTGGCCTAGCAAACTCTCGCCCTTTTCGTGCATAGCGCTGTATTCGCGCACCATCGCCTCGACCACAGCGTATTTGCGGTCGTCGGGACAGTAGGGCGCCATGGTCGGCGAACCCCAGCTTTGCGGCAGGCCGTCATAGAGCGCCGACAGCTTCTTGCCCCGGGCCTTGTCTAGCATTTCCAAAACCTGGATGCCGGCGACAATGCCATCGTCATAGCCATGGCCGATAGGCGGGTTGAAAAAGAAGTGGCCGGATTTCTCAAATCCCGCCAGCGCGCCAAGCTCCGAAGTGCGGCGCTTGATATAGCTGTGGCCGGTCTTCCAATAGTCGGTCTTCACGCCATTGGCCTTGAGCACCGGATCGGTGAGGTAAAGGCCGGTCGATTTCACATCCACCACGAAGGTTGCATTCTTGTGCCCGGCGGACAGATTTCGCGCCAGCATCACGCCGATCTTGTCGGCGAAGATTTCCCGCCCCAGATCATCGACCACGCCGCAGCGGTCACCGTCGCCGTCAAAACCCAGGCAGAGATCGGCGCCCTGCTCCTTTACCGCGTGGCTCATGGCATGCAGCATTTCCAGGTCTTCTGGGTTGGGATTGTATTTGGGGAAGGTGAAATCGAGGTCGGTATCCATGCCGATCACCTCGGCGCCAATGCGCCGCAGCGCTTCCGGCGCGAATGCGCCCGCCGTGCCATTGCCGCAGGCTGCGATCACCTTGATGGGACGCGAAAGCTTGTGGCCCTTTGTGACGGCCTGAAGATAAGTCTCACGCATATCGGGTACGGCGACGTAAGCACCGCCAGTGCGCTCCTTGCTCTTGCCGTTCAGGACGATGTCCTTGATGACGCCGATCTCGTCCGGTCCGAAGGTCAGCGGCCGTTTGGCGCCCATCTTCACGCCGGTCCAGCCATTCTCATTGTGACTGGCGGTGACCATGGCCACTGCGGGGCAGTCCAGCGCGAATTGGGCGAAATAGGCGATAGGCGACAAGGCCAGGCCGATGTCATGCACTTCGCAGCCAGCCCGCATCAGTCCGATGGTCAAGGCCTGCTTGATGGAGAGGCTGTAGCTGCGGAAATCGTGACCGGTGACCACCTTTGGCTTCACGCCGATGTCGTGGAGATAGGTGCCTAGCCCCAGGCCCAGCGCCTGAATGCCCAACAGATTGATCTCCTTGCCGAACAGCCAGCGCGCGTCATATTCGCGAAAGCCGTTGGCGGTGACGAGCGGCTGATTTTCGTAGTCGGCCGTGTTGGGTACAAGGTCGGAACGTGGCTTGATCATGGTGTCCGCTGGGGCTGGAAGCGCGAGATTGTTTTGATCGCCAGTTGTTGTAGTCGTACTGAAGGCCTTGCTCAACCCGGCCGGTTCGGGCCTGGGGTCCTGCACGCGATCTGTATTGCGATAGTTCCCCGATGGTATAAGCACGAGCAATGGATGGCGATCTTTTGACAAGGCTGCAGCTGCCCCGCCTGGCGCCTGGCTGGGTGTGGCTGGTAGGCGCGGGGCCCGGCGATCCCGGCCTGATTACGGTGCTGGGCTTGAGCGCGCTCTCTGACGCCGACCATGTGCTTTATGATGCGCTGGTGGACCGCGCGCTGCTTGCTCTGGCGCCCGGTGAAAAAATCTATGCCGGCAAGCGCGCCGGCGTCAAAAGCTGCAAGCAGGACGAGATTTCCGATCTTTTGGTGAAACTCGCCCGGGAAGGCGGGCGCGTGCTCAGGCTGAAAGGCGGCGACCCATTTGTGTTCGGGCGCGGCGGCGAGGAGGCCCAGGCGCTGGCCCGCGCGGGCGTGCCGTTTCGTATTGTGCCAGGGATCACGGCAGGAATTGGTGGTCTGGCTTATGCCGGCATTCCAGTAACCCATCGCGACACCAATCACGCGGTCACATTCATCACCGGCCATGGCGCAGACGGCAAGCTCACCCAGCTCGACTGGGCAGCGGTCTCGCGCGGCGCGCCGACACTGGTGCTTTACATGGCGCGCAAATTTGCCGCCGAGATTGCGCAGGAACTCCTGGCTGCCGGACGGGCGCCGGATGAGCCGGCGGCCATCGTCGCCAATGCGGCAAGGCCCGACCAGCAGGTGATTGTGACAACTCTTGCAGATCTCGCGGCTGCCGCCGAGAATGCTCCGGCACTGGCGGTCATCGTGATCGGCGAAAATGTCAGGCTGGCGGAAGAACTCAGCTGGCTGGCTTCAACGCGCTGAGGCGCGCGGGCAGTTCCTCCATAACCGCGCGGCGCTCCGCATCGCTCATGCAATACCAGTCCCCGATCTCCGCCAGCGCGCGCCCGCAACCCAGGCACAGGCCGCTACCCGGATCAAGGGTACAGAATTTGACGCAAGGGGTCTCCATGGCCGCCAAATTTAGCCTCTTTTGCTCGAAGGCTTACCACTGTCTTAACCGGGACTTAACAGCGCTCCCCTAGGCTTGGACGTGCAGTTTCGGAATATTCCGCCATGGCCAAAGCGCAGTTCCACAAGAACCAGCGTGTGTATGTGAAACCCGTCGGTACCTGGGCGCTGATCGAGCGCGTCGTGCCCCATTGGGCCAAGGGGATCGATGAGCCCATCCGCATCCATTATGACGTGGGCCTGGGCCGGGAATTTGCCGCCGAGGAGCTCTTGAGCGAAGAGCCGTTGCCGGACCGTTCGCCGGATGACGATCACCACTGGCGTGTGGTCAGGGCCCGCAACAAGTGGCAGCCGACCGAAGATTGCGCCCGCCACCCGGTGCCGGGCACCTATCCGGTGGTGATCACCGGCGAAGCGGAATGGGGCGGCTGGCGCGTGCCGGGCGCGGAATATGACCTTGACCCCGCCAAGGTCGAGGAACAGGCGCGGCTGATCGCCAACGCGCCGCAGCTTGCCGGCTTCGCCAATGCCCTGGTGGATTGGGCACGTAAGTCGGGCGAAGAAATGCCCAACGAACTGGCGGAACTGGCGCACCGCGCCCAGGACATTCTGACCGACGTCAAGCGGACCGGCTGAGGCAGACGGGTCTTCAGTTGCTTGTATGATTGTTCGGGAGGAAAGAGGCAGGCTATAACAGCGGCCTCGAAATCCAGCCCGAAAGCCTTTCATGCGTACAGACGAGCCGCGCGCCATCCATCTTGCCGACTATCGCGCGCCGGGATTCCGTATACGGACAGTGTATCTGGATTTCCTGCTTTCGCCGGCGGCAACGCGGGTAACGGCCCGGCTGGAGATCGCACGGCAGTCAGGTAATGGTCCGTTGGTGCTGGCGGGTGAAGGCCAGAAGCTTCTCACGGTCAGTCTTGATGGCCGCCGGCTTGCACCGGGCGATTATCTGCTGGACGACAAGAGCCTGACTTTACCCGACCCACCGGCCGCGCTGACCCTGGAAATCGCCAGCGAAATCGATCCATCCGGCAATACCGCGCTGGAGGGCCTTTTTCTTTCCAATGGCATGTTCTGCACCCAATGCGAACCGGAAGGCTTTCGCCGCATCACCTATTTCCTGGACCGGCCCGACAATCTTTCCGTCTTCACCGTGCGGATCGAGGCCGACAGGGAGCAGTATCCGGTGCTGCTTTCCAACGGAAACCGCATCGAGGGCGGCGAGCTTGCCGGCGGGCGCCACTATGCCGTGTGGCATGACCCCTTCCCCAAGCCGTCCTATCTCTTCGCGCTGGTGGCGGGCGATCTCGGCGTCATTCGCGACAGCTTCCTCACCATGAGCGGCCGCATGGTGCAGCTTGCCATCTATGTCGAGCATGGCAACGAACCGCGCGCGCATTACGCGATGGATTCGCTCAAGCGGGCGATGAAATGGGACGAAGAGACCTATGGCCGCGAATATGACCTCGACATCTTCATGATCGTTGCGGTCTCGGCCTTCAACATGGGCGCGATGGAGAACAAGGGCCTCAACATCTTCAATGACAAGGTGTTGCTGGCCTCGCCCGAAACCGCCACCGATGACGACTATGCCCGCATCGAGGGCGTGGTGGCGCATGAATATTTCCACAACTGGACCGGCGACCGCGTCACCTGCCGAGACTGGTTCCAGCTTTCGCTGAAGGAAGGGCTGACAGTGTTCCGCGACCAGCAATTCTCCGGCGACATGCGCAGCAGAGGCGTGCAGCGCATCCAGGATGTGCGCGCACTCAGGGCCCGGCAATTCGTGGAAGATGCGGGACCTTTGGCCCATCCGGTCCAGCCGCAAAGCTATATCGAGATCAACAATTTCTATACCGCCACCATCTACGACAAGGGCGCGCAGGTGATCGGCATGCTCAAGACGCTCGTCGGCGAGGAGGGCTATCGCAAGGCGACCGACCTTTATTTCGAACGCCATGACGGTCAAGCCGCCACGGTGGAAGACTGGGTCAAATGTTTCGAGGACGCCTGCGGCCGTGACCTCAGCCAGTTCCGCCTCTGGTATCGCCAATCGGGCACGCCTGTGATCGAGGCGCGCGGTGCCTATGACGCGAGCGCCAAGACCTACACGCTGGACCTGACGCAGTCCCTTGCGCCAACACCTGGCCAGCCGGAGAAAAAGCCCATGCATGTTCCCGTGCGCATCGGCCTGATGGGCGAGGCAGGTACCGCCCTGCCCTTGATGCTCAACGGCGAGAACCATGCCGGACCCGCGACCCGCGTGCTGGAGCTGACCGAGACCTTTCATCGGTTCACCTTCGTGGATGTCCCCGAAGAGCCGCTTCTGTCGCTAGGCCGCGATTTTTCGGCGCCCGCCATATTCCGCACGCCGCTGACCCGGCACGACCGCGCCACCCTGATGGGCAGGGACAGCGACGCCTTCAATCGATGGGAATCGGGGCAGACACTGGCCGCCGAGATCATGCTGGAAGTGGCCGGCGAGGCCCGCGGCGACACCAGTGACGACTACGTCGCCGCCATCGGCGACGTGCTGGCTCGTGCCGAGCAAGACCCGGCCTTTGCCGCCCAGATGCTGATGCCGCCCACCGAGAGCGAATTGGCCGCCCGCAAGACGCCGGTGGACCCGGTCGGCATCCACACCGCTCGCGTCACGTTGGTGCGCGCCATCGCGCTCGCCCATCGCGACAGGCTGGCCCGGCTCTACGAACATATGCGCGATGCCGGTGACTTCAGCCCGGATGCGAAAGACGCGGGCCGCCGCGCCTTGCGCAATGCCTGTTTGCGCTATCTGACCGCGGCAGACGACGAAGCCGCCGCAGGCCTGGCTGACGCCCATTACCGCACGGCTTCCAACATGACCGACATGATTGCCGGGCTGGCAGCGCTGACCCGTATGGAATCGCCGCTGCGCGACGCCGCCTTCACCCACTTCTATGACCGCTTCCGCAATGACCCGCTGGTGCTGGACAAATGGATGAGCCTGCAGGCCGGCTCGCCGCTGCCGGAAACCATGACGGCCGTGCGCGGCCTGATGAAGCACCCGGCCTTTGACATAAAGAATCCCAACCGCGTGCGCGCCCTGGTTGGCGCCTTCAGCGTCAATCACTTGCGCTTCCACAATGGGGATGGCTCCGGCTACCGGCTGGTTGGAGAAGTGATCCGCACACTCGATCCGATGAACCCACAGGTCGCGGCCCGCATGGCCGGCGCATTCGAAAGCTGGCGCCGCTATGACCCGGCCCGTCAGGAATTGATGCGCAGCGAACTCGCTGCCATCCAGGGCCTGTCCGGCATTTCACCGAACCTCTTCGAGGTGACGGCAAAGATGCTTTCCTGAGGACCTGGATTTATCCACTGATTCGGTTAGTGAACCTATAACTCTAGCCATTTGCATTTTTTCATTCGCGGGGTCAAACGCCCCACAGAATGATTTGTGATCTCCTCCCTCACTTCCATACTTGTCATGCGCGAATCAGCGGCGCGGTGAGGGATCATGGCAGAGGCGACCGGACGCCCTTGGGTTTGGCTGGATGGCGTGATTGCCGCTGCCATCCGCATTCCCTTCGTCCGCCGTTTCGGGCGTGACATCCGTTTTACGGTCCCGATTTGCATTGCGCTGATCTGCGGCAGCTTCGCGGCGACGGCACTGCTCGAGATGCGGATGGAAAAGAGCCGCGCGCTGAGTCAGGCCGCCCGCTTCGAACAGGCGCGCGTGCGCGACCTGGCCACGGCCACGGGCGCCGTGCTTGATCGCTATGCGCGGATGGGCGCGGTATTTGCCGCAAGTCCCGAGCAATATCGCAGCGCCGATCTGGGACGCGCCGAGCCCGCGATCCGCGACATCGCGGTGTGGGATGCTGCCGGCGTCCAACAGGCCCGGCTGGGCGCAATCGCGGGCGGCCTGCTCGTCCGGCCCGCGATGACCCAAGCGCGCGCCATTTTCCCAGGGGGCCTAGCCTTCCGCGACGGCAGCCGCACCATTACGGTCCTGTTTGACGCCACAAGCCTGATAACCGGATCAGCGGGCGCTACACTGGTTCGGGCCGGCCAGACATCTGGTCTGAACGCCCCAATCCCCGGCTGGCCGGCGGCCATCGAAACACAATTCGACGAAAAGGCCACTTTGAAGGACTGGGCTGGTTCGCTGCCGCTCTATCTCTTTGTCATCCTGGGTCCAGCGCTCACAGGCGGCTGGCTAGCCGCGCTTCTGGTCGGAAGTTTCGAGCGCCAGGCGAAAGCGGCGCGTGCCATCCGGGCGTTGAAATCCACCCGCCCGATCGAGGCGCGGCTGATGGTGCGGCTGGCCAATGCCGAACGCGGTGCCGTGGAAGCGGCACGCTCGAAATCGGAATTCATCGCTCATATGAGCCATGAACTGCGCACGCCGCTGAACGCGGTCATCGGCTTTGCGGAAGTTATTGCGAGCGGTCTGTTCGGACCGGCAGGCCATCCCAAATATGGCGAATATGCCCGCGACATCGCCGAAGCCGGCAAGAACCTGCACGCCAAGATCGACGACATACTGGAATTCGCCAATATCGAAGCCGGGCGCTTTTCCCTCACAGAGGAAGCTGTCGAGTTGGCACAGGCCGTGGGCGCCTCGATCGAGGAACATCTGGGCCGTGCATTCTCGCGCCGCATCTCCCTGTCACTGGCTTGTGGCGAGCCGGGCCAGGTGCGCGCCGATCCGCGGGCCTTGCGCCGGATCCTGTCCAACCTCCTGACCAACGCTCTCACCTACACGGCCGAGGGTGGCATCGTGCGCGCGGACGTCCGCTTCGAGGAAGGCGCAGGCGTTGTGACCCTGAGCGACAGTGGCGCGGGCTTCTCGCCATGCGAGACCAAGCGTCTGGGCAGGCCCTTCGAGCGGTTCGACCGGGCCGGGACGGTCACTGGCGCTGGCCTTGGGCTGGCCATCGCCATGGAGCTGGCCCGGCGCATGGGTGGGGCGATGCGGCTGGCAGCCGAAAGCGGCCACGGCGCCTCCATGGAATTGAGATTGCCCAGGCTGTAAGGCCAACCGCGGTTGGCCGCTGAATTTGTGACTTGGCGCAGGGGCGTCTAACCTTTCGGCCAGTCTCGCAGGGATTTTCGATGATCAAAGGCTGGCTCCTGGGCGCAGCCCTGACCGCGCTTCTGCTGGCGGGGAGCTGGTTCCTGCTGCGCCCACCCGCAGGCAGCGGCCCTGTCACCCTGTTCCAGTGGCAGGATTACATGGAGCAGCCCTTCCTGGCCGGCTACGAAAAGGCCACCGGAGAAAAACCCGCCATTACCATCTTCGCCGACGAGGACGAGGCCTTTTCCAAGATGCGGGCTGGCTTCAGGCCCGACGTGATGGGCCCTTGCTATTACGAATTCCCGCGCTGGCAGGAAGCAGGGCTGCTTGCGCCGGTCGACGTCACCCGGCTCAAGAACTGGAACAAGCTCTCGCCCACCTTGCGCAACCTGCCGGGCATCTCGGCGGGTCCGGGCAAGGTGTGGTTCGTGCCCCATTATTGGGGCAACACCTCGCTGACCGTCCGCACCGACCTGGCGCCGGAATATGCCAAGTCGCAGAGCTGGAACATCCTGTTCGACCCCAAATACAAGGGCCGCGTGTCAGTCATGGACGGCGTGGACGACACCGTGCCCTTCATTGGCCGGATGGCCGGGGTCGACGCCTATGACATGTCGGAGACCGGCTGGAGGAGGATCCAGGCGAAGCTGCGCGAGCTGGTGCCGCAATTGCGCTTCGTCTCCTCGGACGACACCGCGCTGGCGCAGGGACTGGCCTCGGGCGAGCTGGTGGCGGCGATGAGCTGGCGCACCACATTTTCGGCGCTGAATCGCGAGCACAAGCCGGTGGCGTACCTGACCCCTCCCGGCGGAATCTTCACCTATGTCTGCGGCCTGGTCATGCACAAGGACCCATCCAACGAGGCAAAGGCCCTGGCGCTGATCGACTCGGCCCTATCCGATGACGCTGCGGTCTACACCATCGAGCATATCGGCGATGAGCCCGCCAATATGGAGGCGATGGCCAGAGTGCCGGATTCGGTGTTCCAGAATCTGGGCATCCAGCGCGACCTGGAGACGTTCCTGAAAGGCGGCATCTTCCAGCGCCGTCTCAAGGACAAGGAGAAGATCGTTTCCGCCTGGACCGAAATCCGCTCCGGCATGCAGTAACAAGAAAAGGGCCGGAGCAGCGTTCCGGCCCTTTATTCTTGATTCTTGTTCTTGGACGCAAAAGCTAGATGACGCCGCGCTTGTGCTCGCCGACCACGACGCGGCCCGGCTCGAAGGCGCGCTTGAAGACTTCCAGCGCCTTCCTGGGCTCCGCATTGCCGCACATGAACACGTCGAAGGCCGCGAAGCCCTTTTCCGGCCAGGTGTGGACGCTGATATGGCTTTCCGCCAGCACCGCCACGCCGGAAATGCCGCCGCCATCCTCGAACTTGTGCAGGTGAATGTGCAGCAGCGTGGCGCCTGCCTCATTCACGGCGTCGATCAGCGCGGTTTCGATACGCTCGCGGTCATCCAGCCCCTTGGCTTCCCAAAGGTCGATGATCACATGGCTGCCCGCATAGGACAGACCATTCTTGGTGATGAAATGATCCTTCTGGTCGTCGTTCGAAGGCGTCACAACAACCGGACGCGGCGCCTTGGGCGCGCGTTGTTTGATTTCCTTTTGCGGATTTGCCGCAACCAGATTGAGTCGAGCCATTCAAGCACCTACCCGTCTTAGAGTTGACACCTGCGCCTTGGCCTTACGGACTTCCGGACGCGCCTTAATGAGAAAAGCGACGGAGGGGGTCAGCCCTACGCCGCTTCGTCCGGCTTTTTTTCTCGCCGGGTCAATTTGCAAATAGGGCTAACTCCCCGCCGATGCAAGAAGAATTTTCTCTTCGGGCCAATTTTTTTGTCCATGCCTACCCACGAGCATCACTCCAAAGGGCTTAAGAAAGCGTTCGGAGACAACGCGCGGCGCGCAGAATAGTGCGATGAAATAGGCATTAAACGCGCGGTAGACAGCGCCGTGCCCGCGCCCTATACGCGGCTCTCCAGAAACCGTTGCCACAAGACTTAAGGAATCGTTATGGCCAAGCTCCCCGAGGTTAAGGAACGCCTCCACAAGGGTTACGCCCAGTCCATGCAGGTCACCAAAGTGCTCGCGGACGAGCGCAGCCATTACCAGCATATCCGCATCTTCGACACCGTCGCCAATGGCCGGGTGATGACGCTCGACGACATCGTCCAGATCACCAGCCGGGACGAGAGCGCCTATGCCGACATGCTCACCCACCTGCCCATGCTGGAGCATGGCAAGGTCGAGCGGGTGATGATTGTGGGCGGCGGCGACCTGTCGATCGCCGACGAAGCGCTCAAGCACAGACACGTCAAGGAGGTGGTGCTTGTCGATATCGACGGCAGGGTGATCCAGCTCTGCAAGAAGCTGTTCGGCGAGATCAATGCCAAGGCCTTCCGCGACCGCCGCCTGAAGCTGGAAGTGACGGACGCCTTCGAATATCTGGGGCGCAAATCCAGCAAGAACCGTTTCGACCTGATCATCGCCGACCGCCCCGATCCGGTGGGCCCCGGCAAGGCGCTGTTCGGCGAGACCTTCTATGACCGGGTGAAAGGCGCACTGCGCAAGGGCGGCTACGCCACCTTCCAGACCGGCGTGCCCTTCTATCAGCCCTGGGAGATCACCGAGGCGCTGCAGGAACTGGCGGCGTTTTTCCCCAGATCGGGCCTCTATCTCACAGTCGTACCGACCTATATCGGCGGCTATATGGCGCTGTCATGGGCGAGCAAGGGCGGCAAGCCGCTGGGCACCGCCAAAGGCATTCGCAAGGCGGAGCGGGCCTATAAGAAGGCCAAGCTCAAGACGGATTTCTACAATCCGGGCGTCCACGCCGCGGCGTTCGCATTGCCGCAATGGATCAAGAAGCTGGTGCCCTGATCCGGCCGCAGCGCGGTTGCGTAGCTAGGCAAGCATGCTGATGAGATTTTTGCTGCAGACTGCCGTGGCGGTAGCCGGCCTGGTGCCGGTAACGGCGGGCGCGCTCGGCGTGCTGCGTCCCGAGCTGCTGATCGGCGGGCAGGCGCAGGCCCTCACCCATGGCGCCTATCTCAGCGGATTGCTGCTGGGGCTTGGTCTGGCCTTCTGGTCGCTGATCCCCACCATCGAGAGCCAGGGCCGCCTCTTTGGCCTGCTCACTGGGATGGTGGTGCTGGGCGGGCTGGCCAGGGCGTTGGCAGCGGCGCGGCTGGGTGCCTGGAGCCTGTCCGTTCTATTGCCCCTGGTCATGGAATTGGGCGTCACGCCGGCCCTTTGGCTGTGGCAGCGGCGGGTCTCTTCCCTTTTGCACCCTGAATGACCATCTTTCGGGGTAGCAACACCCGGAAAAGCACTGACATGGCATTGATCGGTCCCGGCGGGCGTCCCGTCACCTCCGAACCAGCACAGAACGCGGCCAGCGGCTCAAGCCCGCATATCAAGGATTCCGGCCTCGCCACATTCGCCGCCGACGTGCTGGAACAGAGCCGGGAAGTTCCGGTGATCGTCGATTTCTGGGCGCCCTGGTGCGGGCCTTGCAAGACCCTTGGGCCGTCGCTGGAAGCTGCAGTGGACGCGGCCGGCGGCGCGGTCAAGCTGGTCAAGGTCAATATCGACGAAAATCCCGAGATCGCCCAGCAGCTGCGGATCCAGTCCATTCCCACCGTCTATGCCTTCCGCAACGGACAACCAGTGGACGGTTTCATGGGCGCCATACCCGACAGCCAGGTGAAGGCCTTTGTCGCAGCGCTGGCGGGCGGCGAGGGCGGCCACAGCCATGACGGTCCCGAACACACAGCCGAGGTGCTGGCGGTGGCTGCGGAAGCGATGGAGGCGGGCGACATCGCCATGGCCGCGCAGGCTTACGGCCATGTGCTGCAGGACGAGCCTGGTCATCCGGAAGCGGTGGCGGGCCTGGCGCGGGCCTATCTGAAGGGCGGCGATGTGGAGCGCGCCAAAAACACGCTCAAGATGGTGAGGCCGGGCGGCGAACAGGACGAGGCCATCCGCGCCGTGGAAGCCGAATTGAAGCTCAAAGCGGCGCCGCCCCCCGACGAGGGAGAAAGTGCGGCCCTGCGCGCCAGGCTCGCGGCCGATCCAAAAGACCACCAGGCCCGTTATGACCTGGCGATGGCGCTGGACGCGAGCGGGGACCGCGACGGCGCGGTGGCTGAATTGCTGGAACTGGTGCGCCGCGACCGCCAATGGAATGAGGATGCAGCCAGAAAGCAGCTTGTCACCCTGTTCGAGGCCATGGGCCCGGCCGATCCACGCACCATAGAGGCCCGGCGCAAACTTTCGGGGCTTTTGTTCGCCTGATGGGACGGCGTTACCACGCATATTCCGACCTGCCACACTCGCTGCCGCTCTTTCCGCTGACCGGCGCGATGCTTCTGCCGCGCGGGCATCTACCGCTCAATGTATTCGAGCCCCGCTACCTGGAGATGGTGGACTACGCCCTGCAGGGCGACCGGCTGATCGGCATGATCCAGCCTGTCGAGAACGAGGAAACCACGCTCAGGCCACGCCTGTCGCAGGTAGGTTGTGCCGGCAAGATCGTCGCGTTCCAGGAAACCGGGGACAACCGCTACCTGATAACGCTCCGGGGCGTCTGCCGCTTCCGCCTGACCGGCGAGATGGAAAGTGCCACTGTCTGGCGCGCCGGCTTTTGCGATTTTGCCGCCTTTGCCGGCGACCTGGCGGAAATCCAGGACGCCGACCTGCCGCGCCAGCGGCTGCTGGACGCGCTGAAGACCTATCTGAGCAACCGCGACATGCAGGCGGATTGGAACAGCGTGCTGACCGCCCCCGCCGAGGCGCTGGTCAACGCGCTGGCCATGATGTGCCCCTTCGCGCCGACGGAGAAGCAGGCGCTGCTGGAAGCCGCGAGTTTCGACGAGCGTGCCTCCACCCTGCTGGCGCTCTTGGAAATGGGCAGCGAGGCTGGCCCAACGACACTCAATTGAGCCAATCGCCTGATACCATGAGGCTGTAATGGAAACCGATCCCAAGCTGCTCGAGATCCTGGTCTGTCCCCTGACCAAAAGCGTCCTGCGCTATGACCGTGAGCGGCAGGAACTGGTCAGCCGCGCCGCCGGCCTTGCCTATCCTATTCGCAACGGCGTGCCGGTGATGCTGCCGGGCGAGGCGCGGGAATTGACCGAAGAAGAACGCGATGCCCTCCGCTGAGCCGTTTCCCAAGCCCTGGCCGAGCGAGATCCGGCTCAATCCGGAACGCGACAGGCTGACCGTTGCGTTCGACAATGGCGACCGTTATGGCCTGCGCGCCGAATATCTGCGCGTCGAATCGCCCAGCGCCGAGGTGCGCAATCATGGCGGCCCCAAGACCATTGTCATGGGCAAGGAACAGGTGAAAATCGCCGGCCTTGAGCCGGTGGGCAATTATGCCCTGCGCATCGCTTTCGATGACGGTCACGACAGCGGGCTGTACAGTTGGGACTATCTTCACAAGCTGGGGACGGACGAAAGGGAGATCTGGGCAACCTATCTCGCCGCGGCAGGACGGTGAGCGAGCCTGAAGGGCCCTCGCGGCCGCGGCCGGTCAGCCTGGTGCGCAGCGCCCGCGGCAAGCGTGTCGCCATCGTTAAGGGCCAGGACTATGGCCGCTTCACCGACATCTATCATGGCGTGCTGACCGCCTCCTGGCCGCTATTCTTCCTGGAATTGCTGGCGGCCTTCATCGTCGTCAATCTTTTCTTTTCGATGCTGTATCTGAACGACCCGCACGGCATCGCCAACGCGCACCCCGGAAGTTTCGCTGACGCTTTTTT